>NZ_JAFGZB010000039.1:0-674 GCF_017947305.1 Pseudomonas sp. MWU347 | reverse complement strand
GTCCGGTTGACCAGTCACGTCTACCTGTCCGGTCGCGAACAACAACGCCAGCAAGGCCTGCTGCGCAGCGATTATGCCTACGACGATCAGGGACGTTTACTCGCCCACGCTGTAGGTCATCAGCACGACTCGCTGTATCGCCGGGATTATGCCTACAGCGCCAACGGCAACCTCGAGCACATCGCCGACAGCCGCCATGGCCAGCGCACCTATGGCTATGACGCCCTCGACCGCTTGATCCGCGTGCGTCACTCGCGCGACGAACTACCGGAATCCTTCGCCCACGACCCGGCCGGCAACCTGCTGATGCAGGATCGCGCCGGCCCGACGCGGATCAAGGGCAACCGCCTGCTGATGCAGGGCGATCGCCATTACGACTACGACGCCTTCGGCAACCTGATCCGCGAGCGTCGTGGCCGCGACCAGCAACTCGTCACCGAATACCGCTACGACTGCCAACACCGCCTGATCAGCCTGACCCGCGCCGACGGCCAAACCGCGACCTACCAATACGACGCCTTCGGCCGGCGCATCCGCAAAACCGTTGACGGCCAGACCACCGAGTTCTTCTGGCAAGGCGACCACCTCGTCGCCGAAAGCAGCAAAACCCACCACCGCAGCTACGTCTACGAACCCGGCACCTTCCGCCCGCTGGCGCTGCTCGACGGCAAAGG
>NZ_JAFGZB010000038.1:0-775 GCF_017947305.1 Pseudomonas sp. MWU347 | reverse complement strand
GCACGCACGTCATAAACCGCCACCCGCGAATACTGGCGACCACCGGCCTGACGCACAACGGTGCAGTCCAACGAGATCTCCCGCCCGACGTTTGCCAACACCACCGACTGCGGCACGCTGATCAGTTTGTCGCGCCCCGCTTCTCCGCTCTCCACGCGAAACGGCACGATGGCGGTACCGCCTCCGGCAACGCCGATCCAGCGGATCTCGCCGCTGTCGCCCACCCTCAGGCCATACGCCGCAGCCAGACGCACGGTTGCACCTACCGCAGGCACCGCGCTCGCGTCAATCTGGTCGCCGCGCGCGTCGTCAATTGAGGGCGGATCGAAATCCAGCAGGGCATTGCCGACCCGCAAGGTCAGTGGAAAGGAGTAACCCAGGGTCTTGCCGTCACGCACGATGAAATAGTCGATGACGATCCGGCGATTGAGGTTGTTGGTCACAAACTGTTTCGGCACCGTGAACGGCACTTCCTTACCCGCAGTTTGCGCTGTAAGACGCAGTGAGCCACTGGTGCTGCCGTTACCGCCCGTACCGCGCCAGCGATAATTCACCAAGTCTTCGGGCTGTGTCTGCAGATACGTCACAATCAATTTACAGCCCAGCGGCGGGACGGCTTCCGGATCGATCAACGACGTGCCAGGCACCGCCTCCTCCACGCGCGGCGTCACGAACAGCGGTTGCACTTCGCCCACCTGCATTTCGAACCGCAACGACTCGCGCACGTTGAGTGTCGCCTCATCATCATTGGCGACGGTATAGAACACCGAGACCT
>NZ_JAFGZB010000037.1:0-816 GCF_017947305.1 Pseudomonas sp. MWU347 | reverse complement strand
ACCTGATGGCTTCCCGGCCGGTCAGGGTAAACACCTGAAAATCGGCGGAGAGCCCTTCGATGGTCAGGGCAAAGTGGGTTTCATTGGCCGGCGCGAACATCCCTTGTTCCTCGTGCTGTACAGCGGCGTTCGTCGACAACCGCAAGGCGGTTCAACGCACGCGAAATTCTGGAGGGGCGTAAACAACATCGACCAGCAGGGCTGGTCGATGCTTGTAACGATCAGCCGTAATTAAACGACTGGAGCACGCCAGTCATCGGAACCCGAAGTACCGGATACTTCGTGGGTCCAGGTGATTTTGCGGTAGGTGAACTGCACTTCTTCCAGGTGGGTGAAGTGCGAGTTGCCTGGATCCTGGCAGTTGTGCATTTTGTTGTTGATGGCGACGATGATCGCGTCTTCCAGTTTGGTGGTGTAGTAGTGCTCTTGAGTACCTTGAGCCGAAGTACGGTACCACTGGATAACGATTTCGCTCATGCGCTCGCCGGAGGTCAGAGCCGCTTGCAGCAGAGGCGAAGCCTTGTCGTAGACCTTGGTGATGATCACTGGCTTGTGAACGCGCTGACCGGTTGGCTGACCGGACTGTGGGTCACGCGGGATGATCACGTCGTGGCTGAAAGCCTGAACCATAACCTGGTCTTCGTGGCCTTCCTGGTAGGTGTTGCCAACGGAGTCGGCGGTGAAGGCGCCGGCAGTGATCAGGCCTTGTTTTTCGCCGGTAACCGACATGTACGCTGGTGTTGCCATGGGGTGCTCTCCTTGCGGATAAATTTAGGGTGCCCGGGAGGCGAAATCGCCCGGTGGGTGCCTGACTGT
>NZ_JAFGZB010000036.1:0-872 GCF_017947305.1 Pseudomonas sp. MWU347 | reverse complement strand
AAAAACCCCAACGGCGACAGCGCCGATTGCGCACCGCTGACCTGCACCAACGGCTGTCCGGTGTCGATGGTTACCGGCGAGGAATTGCTGACCCTGACCGACGGCACGCTCGATGGTTTGCTGCCGTTCGAGTTCACCCGGTTGTACCGCACCAGCGCGGTGGAGATCGATGTCGGGCTGGGGTTTGGCTGGAGTCATTCGCTGGCGCATCGGCTGGAGTTCGATGGCGAGGCGGTGATCTGGGTCGATCACGAGAACCGCCGCACGCGGTTTCCGTTGCCCAGTGTGGAGCGGCCGCAGATTCACAACAGCCTGTCGCGGGCGGCGATTTTTCTCGGGGATGAACCGGAGGAACTGATCCTCGCGCTGGCCGGGGATACAGCGCGGTTTTATCACTTTCGTGCCGGGCGGTTGGTGGCGGTCAGTGATGCGTATGGCAATCGTCTGAGCGTTTCTCGCGATCATCAGCAGCGGATTGTCCGCCTGAACAATGGCGCGGGTCGGTCGCTGTTGTTGCGCTACGACCGGGCGCATCTGGTCGCGGTTGATTACCAAGTGCTTGAGGCTGATGGCTGGCGCACCGAGCAAACGCTGGTCAGTTATTGCTACGACGCCCGTCAGCGGTTGTTGGCTGCGACCAACGCGGTCGGTGACAGCGAGCGTTACGACTACGACGATCAGCACGTCATCCTGCAGCGGCAACTGACCGGCGGCGCGAGTTTCTTCTGGGAATGGGAACGCTCGGGCAAGTCGGCGCGTTGCGTGCGGCACTGGGCGTCGTTCGCGCAGATGGACACCCGTTACGTCTGGGCCGATGACGGCAGCGTCGCGGTGCACTACGTCGATGGCAGCGAAGAAACCTACGTCCACGA
>NZ_JAFGZB010000035.1:0-937 GCF_017947305.1 Pseudomonas sp. MWU347 | reverse complement strand
ACGCACTTCAACGCCGTCGGACAAATCATCGAACAACAGACCGGCAATGGCATTGCCTGCTACTGGGACTACGAACCAACCACTGGGCGCCTGCAGCGGCAATGGGCGCAAAAGGGGGCGCAGCCGCCCCTGCAGGACATGAGCTATGAGTACGATCCGGTCGGCAACCCGACACGCATCCTCGACCACGTGTTCACGCCCAGCCACTTCGCCAACCAGCGGGTCGACGGCGAACGTGCGTTCCGTTACGACTCGCTGTATCGGCTGACCAGCGCCAGCGGTTACGACGACGTGGCCCCCAGCGACCTCCCCGGCCGACCGCAACCGAGCGACCCCAACGACCGACGCAATTACCTGCAGACCTACCGCTACGATAACGGCGGCAACCTGACGCAACTGTGCCATGTGCGCGACGGTGCCTGTCAGACCCGTCAGATGTGTATCGACCCTGCAAGCAATCGCGGTGTGCGCTGGAAAGAGGGTGATCCCGCACCGGATTTCGATCAGCTATTCGACCGCCACGGCAACCTGATGGCCCTGCAACCGGGACAGGCACTGCGCTGGGACGCCCGCGATCAACTGGCCTCGGTGATCCTGGTTCATCGCGAAAACGGCCTGGATGACGCGGAGTTCTATCACTACAGCCAGGGCGCGCGCGTCTACAAACGCCATGAAACCTACAGCGGTTCCAACCGGCATTTCCACGAGGTGCGCTACCTGCCCGGACTGGAGATCCGCAGCAAGGACAACGGCGAGGAGCTGCACGTCATCAGCCTCGCCGCCGGCGCAGGCCATGTCAGTTGCCTGCATTGGCTCAGCGGCAAACCGGCGGGCATTGCCGACAACCAGTTGCGTTACACCCTCGATGATCACCTGGGTTCATGCGTGATGGAACTGGATCAGCAGGCACGCCTGATCAGTCACGAAGGCTATTACC
>NZ_JAFGZB010000034.1:0-937 GCF_017947305.1 Pseudomonas sp. MWU347 | reverse complement strand
TCGCACTTCAACGCCGTCGGACAAATCATCGAACAACAGACCGGCAATGGCATTGCCAGCTATTGGGACTACGAACCATCCACTGGGCGCCTGCAGCGGCAGTGGGCGCAAAAAGGTGCGCAGCCGCCCCTGCAGGACATCAGCTATGAGTACGATCCGGTCGGCAACCCGACACGCATCCTCGACAACGTGTTCATGCCCAGCCACTTCGCCAACCAGCGGGTCGACGGCGAACGTGCGTTCCGTTACGACTCGCTGTATCGGCTGATCAGCGCCAGCGGTTACGACGACGCGGCCCCCAGCGACGTCCCCGGCCGACCGCAGCCGAGCGACCCCAACGACCGACGCAATTACCTGCAGACCTACCGCTACGATCGTGGCGGCAACCTGACGCGACTGTGCCATGTGCGTGACGGCGCCTGTCAGACCCGGCAGATGCGTATCGACCCTGCGAGCAATCGCGGTGTGCGCTGGAATGAGGGTGATCCCGAACCGGATTTCGATCAGCTGTTCGACCGCCACGGCAACCTGACGACCTTGCAACCAGGTCAGTCACTGGCGTGGAATGTCCGTGATCAACTGGCCGCAGTGACGCTGATCAAACGCAAAAACGGCCTGGATGACGCCGAGTTTTATCACTACAGCCAAGGCGCGCGCGTCTACAAACGCCATGACACCTACAGCGGTTCCCACCGGCATTTTCACGAGGTGCGCTACCTGCCCGGACTGGAGATCCGCAGCAAGGACAACGGTGAGGAGCTGCACGTCATCAGCCTCGCCGCCGGCGCAGGCCATGTCAGTTGCCTGCATTGGCTCAGCGGCAAACCGCCGGGCATCGCCGACAACCAGTTGCGTTACACCCTCGATGATCACCTGGGCTCATGCGTGATGGAACTGGACCAGCAGGCACGCCTGATCAGTCACGAAGGCTATTACT
>NZ_JAFGZB010000033.1:0-1169 GCF_017947305.1 Pseudomonas sp. MWU347 | reverse complement strand
GTTTACCCTGACCGGCCGGGAAGCCATCAGCCAGCCTTTTGTCTTTGAGGTGGAGCTGGTCAGTGAGCAGCCGTCGCTGGACCTCGAAACCCTGCTGCACAAACCGGCCTTCCTGCAGCTGTCGCCCGATGGCAGCGGCATCCATGGCCAGATCTACCGCGCCGCGCAAGGTGACTCGGGCAAACGCCTGACCCGTTATTCGGTGACCCTGCGCCCGCAATTGTCGTACCTGGCGCACCGCGTCAACCAACGGATCTTCCAGAACCTCACGGTGCCGAAAATCATCGGCATGGTTCTCGAAGAGCACGGCATTCAAAGCAACGCCTACGAATTCAAGACCGGTTCGATCTATCCCGAGCGCATCTACTGCGTGCAATACGATGAATCGGACCTGCATTTCATCCAGCGTCTGTGCGAGGAAGAAGGTATTCACTACCACTTCCAGCACAGCGCCACGGCGCACAAGCTGGTGTTCGGCGATGACCAGACGGTGTTCCCGAAACTCAAGCCTGTGGCCTACCAGCAAGACTCCGGCATGGTCGCCAGTAACCCGGTGATCAAGCGTTTCGACCTGCGCCTGGAAACCCGTACCAGCCGCACCACGCGCCGCGATTACGACTTCGAAAAACCGCGCCTGACCCTGGAAAGCGAAAACCGCGGCGACGCCCTTCCCGACCTCGAAGACTACGATTACCCGGGCCGGTTCATCGACCGCGAGCGCGGCAAACACCTGGCCAAACGCGCCCTCGAACGCCACCGCAGCGACTTCCAGCTCGCCGAAGGCAAGAGCGATCAGCCGCTGCTGGTCAGCGGCCACTTCCTCGCCCTGACCGAGCACCCGAAGGCCAAGTGGAACGACCTGTGGCTGCTCACCGAAGTCCTCCACGAAGGCAAGCAGCCGCAAGTGCTGGAAGAGTCGGTGACCAGCGACACCACCGCCCTCAAAGATGATTTCCATCAGGGCTATCGCAACCGCTTCCAGGCGACCCCGTGGGACGTGCCGAACCGTCCACCGCTGCGCCACCCGAAACCGCGCATCCTCGGCAGCCAGAGCGCCGTGGTCACCGGCCCCAAAGGTGAAGAGATCCACTGCGACCAGTACGGTCGGGTCAAAGTGCAATTCCACTGGGACCGCGAAGGCCAGGCCGACGACAAGACCAGTTGCTGGC
>NZ_JAFGZB010000032.1:0-1169 GCF_017947305.1 Pseudomonas sp. MWU347 | reverse complement strand
ATTTACCCTGACCGGCCGGGAAGCCATCAGCCAGCCTTTTGTGTTTGAGGTGGAGCTGGTCAGTGAGCAGCCGTCGCTGGACCTCGAAACCCTGCTGCACAAACCGGCCTTTCTGCAGCTGTCGCCCGATGGCAGCGGCATCCACGGCCAGATCTACCGCGCCGCGCAAGGTGACTCGGGCAAGCGCCTGACGCGCTATTCGGTGACCCTGCGCCCGCAATTGTCGTACCTGGCGCACCGCGTCAACCAACGCATCTTCCAGAACCTCACGGTGCCGAAAATCATCGGCATGGTCCTCGAAGAGCACGGCATCCAGAGCAACGCCTACGAATTCAAGACCGGTTCCATCTATCCCGAGCGCATCTACTGCGTGCAATACGATGAATCGGACCTGCATTTCATCCAGCGCCTGTGCGAGGAAGAAGGTATCCACTACCACTTCCAGCACAGCGCCACGGCGCACAAGCTGGTGTTCGGCGATGACCAGACGGTGTTCCCGAAACTCAAGCCAGTGGCCTACCAGCAAGACTCCGGCATGGTCGCCAGTAACCCGGTGATCAAGCGTTTCGACCTGCGCCTGGAAACCCGCACCAGCCGTACCACGCGCCGCGATTACGACTTCGAAAAACCGCGCCTGACCCTGGAAAGCGAAAACCGCGGCGACGCCCTTCCCGACCTCGAAGACTACGATTACCCGGGCCGCTTCATCGACCGCGAGCGCGGCAAGCACCTGGCCAAACGCGCCCTCGAACGTCACCGCAGCGACTTCCAGCTCGCCGAAGGCAAGAGCGACCAGCCACTGCTGGTCAGCGGCCATTTCCTTGCCCTGACCGAACACCCGAAGGCCAAGTGGAACGACCTGTGGCTGCTGACCGAAGTCCTGCACGAAGGCAAGCAGCCGCAAGTGCTGGAAGAATCGGTGACCAGCGACACCACCGCGCTGAAAGACGATTTCCATCAGGGCTACCGCAACCGTTTTCAGGCGACCCCGTGGGACGTGCCGAACCGTCCACCGCTGCGCCACCCGAAACCGCGCATCCTCGGCAGTCAGAGCGCCGTGGTGACCGGCCCCAAAGGCGAAGAGATCCATTGCGACCAGTACGGCCGGGTCAAAGTGCAATTCCACTGGGACCGCGAAGGCCAGGCCGACGACAAGACCAGTTGCTGGT
>NZ_JAFGZB010000031.1:0-1206 GCF_017947305.1 Pseudomonas sp. MWU347 | reverse complement strand
TGACAGCGCACGGCTGGTGCGCAAGGTCGAGGCCGATGGTGGTGAGCACCTCAAGGCCTATGACGATCAGGGCCGGCTGATCGCCGAGCAGGATCCTCTGGGCGCGGTCACCGAATACCGCTACGACGACGTCGGACGGCTGATCGCGCTGCTTCCGCCGGACGATGAGCCAACGTCCTACGAGTATCGCAACGGTTTCCTGCACAGCCGTTCTCGCGGCGAGGCGGTGTGGACGTTTCGGCGCAACGCCGAGGGTGATGTCACCGAGGCGGTCGATCCTGACGGTCAGGTCACCCATTACTACTACGACACGCGCGGGCAGTTGCTGTCGATCCGCTACCCGGACACCAGCCGGCACAAGTTGTCGTGGAACGACCTCGGCCAACTGATCGAGGAAACCCTGCCTGACGGTGGTGTGCGGCGCTTTTCCTACGACGCGCTGGGGCGACGGACGACCACTTGCGACGAACACGGCGCGATCACCCGCCAGCAGTGGGACGCTGTTGGCCGACTAATTCAGACGACCTTTCCTACGGGCGCTACCCGTGCCTACAGCTATGGCGCCTACGGCCAAGTCACTGCCGAGCGCGACGAACTCGGGCGCATCACCCGCTACGAGTATGACGACGACCTGCACCTGGTCTCGCGCAAGATCAACCCCGACGGCACGCGGGTGCAGTACCGCTACGACCATGCGCAACTGCTGCTGACGGAAATCGAGAACGAGTCCGGGGAAAAGTACCGGCTGGACTACACGCCGAGCGGATTGATCCGACAGGAAACCGGCTTCGACGGCCGGCGCACCGCTTACGCCTACGACCGCAACGGGCACCTGCTGGAAAAGACCGAGTTCGGCGATGACGGCTCGACGCTGGTCACCACTTACGTGCGTGATGCGGCCGGGCGTCTGCTGCTGAAAACCCTGCCCGACGGGGTTGAGGTGGCTTACACCTATGATCGACTGGGCCGTTTGACCGGGGTTGATGACGGCCAGCAACATCCGCTGGCCTTTGAATACGACCGGCAGGACCGGCTGATCACCGAGCATCAGGGCTGGGGCACCCTGCGTTATGTCTACGACGCCTGCGGCCAGCTCAAGCGCCAGCGTCTGCCGGACAACAGCAAGCTCGACTATCACTACGCCAAGGGCGGCGCGCTGACCGCCATCGACCTCAATGGCACGCGGCTGACCAGTCACGTCTACCA
>NZ_JAFGZB010000030.1:0-1206 GCF_017947305.1 Pseudomonas sp. MWU347 | reverse complement strand
AGGTAGACGTGACTGGTCAGCCGCGTGCCATTGAGGTCGATGGCGGTCAGCGCGCCGCCCTTGGCGTAGTGATAGTCGAGCTTGCTGTTGTCCGGCAGACGCTGGCGCTTGAGCTGGCCGCAAGCGTCGTAGACATAACGCAGGGTGCCCCAGCCCTGATGCTCGGTGATCAGCCGGTCCTGCCGGTCATATTCAAAGGCCAGTGGATGCTTTTGACCGTCATCGACCCCGGTCAAACGGCCCAGTCGGTCATAGGTGTAAGCCACCTCAACCCCGTCCGGCAGGGTTTTCAGCAGCAAGCGCCCGGCCGCATCACGCGCGTAGACGGTGACCAGCGTCGAGCCGTCATCACCGAACTCGTTCTTTTCCAGCAGGTGCCCGTTGCGGTCGTAGGCGTAAGCGGTGCGCCGGCCGTCGAAGCCAGTTTCCTGTCGGATCAATCCGGTTGGCGTGTAGTCCAGGCGATACTTTTCCCCGGACTCGTTCTCGATTTCCGTCAGCAGCAGTTGCGCATGGTCGTAGCGGTACTGCACCCGCGTGCCGTCGGGGTTGATCTTGCGCGAGACGAGGTGCAGGTCGTCGTCATACTCGTAGCGGGTGATGCGCCCGAGTTCGTCGCGCTCGGCAGTGACTTGGCCGTAAGCGCCATAGCTGTAGGCGCGAGTGGCGCCTGTAGGAAATGTCGTTTGAACCAGTCGGCCAACCGCGTCCCACTGCTGGCGGGTGATCGCGCCGTGTTCGTCGCAAGTGGTCGTCCGTCGCCCCAGCGCGTCGTAGGAAAAGCGCCGCACACCACCGTCAGGCAGGGTTTCCTCGATCAGTTGCCCGAGGTCGTTCCACGACAACTTGTGCCGGCTGGTGTCCGGATAGCGGATCGACAGCAACTGCCCGCGCGTGTCGTAGTAGTAATGGGTGACCTGGCCGTCAGGATCGACCGCCTCGGTGACATCACCCTCGGCGTTGCGCCGAAACGTCCACACCGCTTCACCGCGAGAACGGCTGTGCAGGAAACCGTTACGGTACTCGTAGGACGTTGGCTCATCGTCCGGCGGAAGCAGCGCGATCAGCCGTCCGACGTCGTCGTAACGGTATTCGGTGACCGCGCCCAGCGGATCCTGCTCGGCGATCAGCCGGCCCTGATCGTCATAGGCCTTGAGGTGCTCACCGCCATCGGCCTCGACCTTGCGCACCAGCCGTGCGCTGTCG
>NZ_JAFGZB010000003.1:0-644850 GCF_017947305.1 Pseudomonas sp. MWU347 | reverse complement strand
TTTGGCCGAAAGCCGACGGTCGCGAACGGCAGCAATCGGCCACAAGCTGACATTCTCACAGTATCTTGATAGACATCCTTGAGGCCTGAGAGGCTCTCTGAAATTGGGGACGACTCAATGCAACCCCACTCTAGGGCCGCGCTGTACTCGTCCTCTTAACTACCTGCCCAGAAGACTGCTTGAGGTAAGGACTAAATAGTATTGCTGCCCTCAACGAATGTGCCGCCGACATGCAACTGCTCAAGTATTTTGAGAGCCAAGAGGCCATAGACTACTTCAGGCTTGGTGTCATTTCGGGCGTACCGGATGTGGGTAACGACATGTGAGGTGCCAAAGCGTCGATTCGCCTCCGATGTTCCTTCGAGTACGCTTGCAACGATAACAGCCTCAACTAATGGTTCGTGATTACATGCCCCCTGCGGCGGGAGACACTCACAGATCGACTCATGCTGCTCACCAACTCCTAGGCGCAGTTGCAGGAGATTATGCCGAGGCCCAGTAGTACGTGAAGCGGCAAGGTACTCTCCGTGGCGGACGAAATGCATGTGATGTGGCTCTGCTGTTTGGTTAAAGGGTGCACTCTTCGCGTCAGGAACTGCGTCCGCCCCCATTCATTGTTAGAGCGTCCCGAAGGAAAAGCGAGCACGAGAGGGCGGTCGCGTAAGTTGCCCGGCTTCTGTGCGGTACGCCCGTCGCGGTGTTCGCCACCGCGACGTGGGCGAATCATGTTTCGTCGCGGACCTGCATCAGCGCGAACCCCAGCAGATTCAGGCCTCGCCACAGGTTGGGGTTATTCGCGTTTACGTGATCCTGGGCGAGTCCGATGCCCCAGATGCTGTCAACCGGGCTGGCCTCAACGATGATGCGAGAACCGGTATTCTTGAGGAATGCGTTCAACTCCGGGTTTTGCGAGAACTTGGCCTGGTTGGCCCGGACGACAATTGCATACCGGTGTTGCAACCAATCGTGTTCGTTGAATCCACGCACGTTGCGGCCAAGCGCCTTGGCCGCGTTGGGCGTAGGCGCCGTTAGCACTTGAGCGCGAATGTCCTGATCGCCGAACAAGGCTGCTTTCTCTGCCATCATGAAATGTTCGGCAGTCGCGTAGCGTTGCCCGTCGACAACAAATTCGGCTTCGAACCACTGGCTGAAGCACGAAGCGCTGACTCCGTGCCTGCTTCGCTGGTGTCCCCAGAAAAAGACATAGTTCAGCTCCTCTCCAGCGTTGAAGCGGGAGCGGAGGTCTTCCAGATATTTGGAGTCGTGCAATTGGACTTCCTTCATGCTTTGTCAAAACCAAACAATGAACGCAGCCAGCCTGCCGACTTCCGTTCATAGAAGGGCGTGGTTTGCTTGAGTAAGTAATCGCCAAGGCCTGAATCTGCGTCATGAACGCGGTACAGGTCAACGGGTTCGCCATCCGGAGCCAAGTCCGCGGCAACGCTGCCCGCTTCGCGCATGACCTGTTCAAAATCGCCGTCCGCTTCGATCCCGATGATCAGATGAGGCTTTTGGTCAGACGAAGCGTCATGCATCAATGCCAGAAACGCGCGCTTCACATTGCGATGTCTGGCGAGTAGTTGCTTGAGCGAATGGACCATCTTCGAGGGATATTGCGACGGCTGTCCCAGCAGTACCTGAGTGTCCTTTTCGACCGTGCGCTGCACCGGTCCCTGGCCGATCTCATCGGACAGCAGGTAGCGCACTTCCTCGGGGAAAAACTCTTTCCCGTAGGGAGACTTTGGATTGAGGAAAAGAGGAGTGCCCAGCGTGATTTCAAACAGCGATCTGGCCGGGATCTCTATATAGGACTCCTCGCTGTTTATGGATCTTCGTAGTGTATGCAACGAAGTGAAAAACGGGATGACAGCGGAGCCGTCGGGCTTTTGCCAGTGCGCAATGCTGATGTTGCTGCCTGCCTCAAGATTGACTTGCCCTTCGCCAGTGCCGGCGGTGCCTAGGACGTAGATATCCGAATTCAGCAGCGTCTTGAAAAAATCAGGTCGGTGGGCGGGTTCATCCGCCGCCAGTCTGAGTGACTTTTCGAGGGTGTTTTCTTGCTGGGTATCCATGATGTCCATCGGCCGTTCCATCAATGCAGGCAAAAAAATGGGTGACAAAGAACGCGCAGTTTTTCACGCTGCTGTGAAAACAGGAAGAACTGAAGCCTGATAAATCTGCCGCATCAGGAAGGCAACACTGCGTGATGACGCCGAGCCGCGTGGAAAGAATGCTCTATCTCGTCTTCAGTTCATTTGCGCACCGTAGAAGTGGTTGAGCAGTATCAACTCAATCACAGCTACAAAAACGCACAGCACGAGAAAGCCAGGACTGAAGACGCGCTTGCGGCCGGATGAGCTTGTATCCATCCAGTTAGCGCCGGAATCGCCGGAACTCAGCAGCAGGAACATTACCCAGGCACAAGCCCAAACTTTGCCCCAGAAACCAGCATTTCTGAAAGAAGTCATCCGTGTTTTTCCGTATGCCGCTTGATTCGGCAGACCTTTATTTGCTGGTTAAGCTTGGCGGGAGGGTATTTACGCCTCCCAGAGAACGCTTCCGTGCCAAACGAGACGGCCGATTGATTTCCTCAACCCCCAGAAACGACAAAGCCCTGAATAATCAGGGCTTTGTCGTACATAAGATGGCGGAGGCGATGGGATTCGAACTCATGGACCTGTTACAGTCGACGGTTTTCAAGACCGTTGCCTTAAACCACTCGGCCACACCTCCGTTTGCGTTGCGGGCGCCATAATACCTGAATGAAACACACTGTCAAACTCTGTGCATGGCTTGTTACAGAGCGTCTGTTATGATCTTTGCCACTGAACGTTTCAAACCAACAGGAGTGTCGCCATGCGCGAACAGGATTACGCAGTTCACAACAGCGTGCAGGCTGAGCAGCTAGAGGTTAGCCGCGTCCTGCGCAACACTTACGGTCTACTGGCGCTCACCCTCGCATTCAGCGGTGTGATGGCTTTCGTGGCCCAGCAGATGCGCGTCGGCTATCCGAACATTTTCGTGGTGCTGATCGGTTTCTACGGGCTGTTCTTCCTCACCAACAAACTCCGTGATTCTGCGTGGGGCCTGGTGTCCGCCTTTGCGCTGACCGGTTTCATGGGTTTCCTGCTCGGCCCGATCCTCAACCGTTACCTGGGCATGCAGGGCGGCGCAGAAGTGGTCAGTTCGGCATTCGCCATGACCGCACTGGTGTTCGGTGGTCTGTCGGCCTACGTGCTGATCACCCGCAAGGACATGAGCTTCCTCGGTGGTTTCATCACCGCCGGTTTCTTCGTGTTGCTGGGTGCAACGCTGGCGAGCATGTTCTTCCAGATCAGCGGCCTGCAACTGGCGATCAGCGCCGGTTTCGTGCTGTTCTCGTCGGTGTGCATTCTGTTCCAGACCAGCGCGATCATCCACGGTGGCGAGCGCAACTACATCATGGCAACCATCAGCCTGTATGTATCGATCTACAACCTGTTCATCAGCTTGTTGCAGATCTTCGGCATCATGAGCCGCGACGACTGATCGCTGTTTGTGAATCAACAAAAAACCCGCTTCGGCGGGTTTTTTGTTGCCCGTGCGAAAGCGTAGTGGCCTTTCACCGACATTTTTTCAAGAAATCATGGCGCCTTTATGGAATTGGCCTACACCTAAGACAAGGAAGAACGGCAGGCGGTCGACAGGAGTCGGCATGCAGTAACACCTTCTACAGCCCCCGCATCCCATTTTTCTTCTTCTGTTCAAGCCCGGAGCGTCGCCCGGGTTGTCGTATTCGTTCATCCGGAAAACAGGAGGTCCTCCAAACCAGCCTACCCAGATTCAACCGTGAGTTGCTCTCGGCCCGCAAGCCGAGTCCCTGATTATCAAAAAAATAATGGAGGCCCTGGTGGTCGGACTCGATTCATGGGTCGCTGCAGGCGTTGTCCCAATCAAGGAGATCATCGATGAACCAGCCCCAAGGAAAGCGTGCCGTATTGGCTATCACGACAGCACTGTTCAGTGCCTCGACTCTTGCCGGTGTCTACCCCGATTTTGGCTATCAGCCACCCGCCAGCCAATATTCAGGCCCGTTGTTCGAACTTAGCCAGAGTTACCCGACCCAAGCTCCCCAAGGAGCGCTGCCGGATTTTTTCAAAAAACTCCCGGCCAAACCCGACAACAACTTTGAAACCTGGCGTGCCTACATGGAGGAGGTGAAGCACTATTGCCTGGAAGGCAATGTCGAGGTTGATTGGAATGTACAGAAGAACAAGCTGCGCCAGTGGTACCACATGCCTTGGCAGCACTATGGCCCGCTGGGGCGTGAAGGTATTCATGGTCTGACCAAGGAAGCGCAAATTCCGGTCAAACAACTGGCACAGACGCAGATCGCCAGCGGCCAGACCTACGCCGTGGGCATTTACAACGACATTGGCGCCTACACCATTGGCGAGGTCTGGAAAGATCCGAACAACCCGGATCCTGGCTTCACTTCGCAACCCAAAAGCTTTGCCAATGGCACCGTAGTCTGCAAGGCATTGTTTGCCGATATTGATCGCACCACCGTACCGTTCCTCGTCAACCCGGTGTTGTGGCAAGGCTATATCACTGAAACTTTCACGTCCGCAAATCGCAAGATCAAAGATGTTGCGCTCATTCAGATGGACATCGCCGTGCGTGATACCCGTATGAGCGACACAGGCTGGATTTTCGGCACCTTCCAGTACAACGGGGCTAAAACCGGCAAACCCGGTTGGGACAATCTCGTTCCGGTCGGGATCATGTGGGGTAACGATCCGAAAGAAACCGGCAATGACTTCACCAATCCGACGCCGACTGAAACCAGAATCAACCCGGCATTGCAGCAGACGGCAATCAACGCCAACACCAAAGAACTGCCGCCCACCCACCTGGGCTGGAACGGTCGCCTCAACGGGCCTGTAGACAACCCCAACAGTTCCTGCCTCAGCTGCCACGCCACGGGGGAGTCGCCACAGGTGGCGATCATGAATCCCACCTTCCAGCCCAAGGACAAAATACCGAGCCCGGGTTCTGCGGAATGGATGAAGTGGTTCCAGAATATTCCGGCGGGTCATCCGTTCACGCCAGGGACCAAGAGCACGGACTACAGTCTGCAACTGTCAGGCGGTCTGGTTAATTATTTCGAATGGAAATGTGACATGAGCGGGATCTACGCCGATGGCAAGAACGCCTGCGCCAAGGTTCAGAACCTCAAGTTGAAAATGCTCAAGACAGGCGACGACAATTCGCAGCATCAGCAAAAAGTCATGCGTGACCCAAGCCTGCAGCAATTGCTTGAGTAAAGTGCAGTAGCCTCCAGACGTCTCGGCGTCTGGAGGTTTTCAATCAGTTGATCACCATACTGCCATCGGCCAGTTGCTTGTAAATCGTGTAGGGCAGCAAGAATGTGTCCAGCACACCCGAAACTGCTGCATCGACCACCAGGCCAAGGGAGGCGTTGTTGTAATTGAACGCGTCGACGTCATCCGGCTTTTCGGCGTGCAGCATGCAGAAGTCGTAGGTTGCACCGCTGTAAATGCGCGGAACAGCGCCGCAGTAGCTTTTCTTGGTCTTCAGCTGGTCCACGGAAGCCTTGTCGCTAAGCACGACGGTCTGCACCGTCCCGCACCCGCCGAGCATCAACAGCGTCAGCATCACTGCCTGAATTCTCATTACCGCCCAATCCTTTCGCCGGAAAAACCTCAATCTACGCCGAGCAGGCGCAAAAAGCACTCACGCCATCGGCGGTAACCGGCGTTTGACCGGGGTTTTCTTGACGATCGCGGTGTTGGTTTCGGCCAGCGTATTGAGGCGGTCGAGCAGGGTGTCCAGTTGTTCCATCGAACGCACATGCAATCGGGCGATGAAGCAGTCTTCCCCGGTGACCTTGTCGCACTCGGTGAATTCCGGGATCGACATGATTTGCCGCTCCACCTCCTGCAATTGCCCCGGCAGTGGTCGCACCCGGACGATCGCCTGGAGCTGATAGCCGAAGCATTTGGGGTCGATCTCGACGGTATAGCCCTTGAGCACGCCGCGCTCCTCCAGGCGGCGCAGGCGTTCGGCCACGCTGGGTGAGGACAGGCCGCTGATTTGCGCCAATGCCTTGAGCGAGCGACGCGAGTCGTCCATCAAGGCGCTGATGAGGATCTGGTCGATATCGTCGGTCATGGGGCAACTCCGGTATTAGGCATTTAAGGGAAACTACCCACGATAAAAAAGGCAGAAATCGAGTTTAGCCTGCTTTCTGCGCTGGAGGCGCTCATGGTCGGCTTGGCATACTTTTGCCACGCTTTCGTCAAACGCTTAGGGAGATCGATGATGGACAACACAATACGCCGTGGTTCATTGGAAATGACCGCCGCCATGCTGATTTCCGGGACCATCGGCTGGTTCGTGCTGGTGTCCGGGCAACCGGTGCTGGATGTGGTGTTCTGGCGTTGCGTGTTCGGCGCCGGCACCTTGCTGCTGATATGCGCGGCTTTCGGCTTCTTGCGTCCGGGCATTCTGACCCGCACCACGTTCCTGCTCGCGGTGCTCAGTGGGGTGGCGATTGTCGGCAACTGGGTGTTGTTGTTCGGCTCGTATTCCCGCGCCTCGATTGCCATCGGCACAGCGATCTACAACGTGCAGCCGTTCATGCTGGTCGGTTTGGCGGCGCTGTTTCTCGGCGAGAAAATCACCTTGCAAAAGCTGTTCTGGCTGGCGATTTCCTTTCTCGGCATGCTGGCGATCGTCAGTGCCCATGGCGGGCAGGGCGAGGGCGGTAGCGAATATCTGCTGGGGATTGCGCTGGCGTTGGGGGCGGCGTTGCTCTACGCGATGGCGGCGCTGATCATCAAGCGCCTGACCGGCACGCCGCCGCATCTGATCGCGCTGATCCAGGTCTGCACCGGAGTGCTGTTGCTCGCGCCGTTCGCGCACTTCAACGGCCTGCCGCAAACCAACGGAGCCTGGGCCAGTCTGGTGACGCTGGGCATCGTCCACACCGGCCTGATGTACGTGCTGCTGTACGGCGCGATCCAGAAACTGCCGACTGCCCTGACCGGTGCGCTGTCCTTCATCTACCCGATTGCGGCGATTTTCGTCGACTGGTTCGCCTTCGGCCATCGCCTGCAGATCCTGCAATGGATCGGGGTGGCAGCAATTCTGCTGGCCGCCGCCGGGATGCAACAGGGCTGGGGCCTGAAAGCCCGGCGCCAGCTCAAATCGGTTTGATCAGATCCTTGAACAGGCCTTTGAGCTGCTGATTGCCGGCATCCACCAGATGGTTGTCGTCAAAGTACAGCGGCACGCCGTCCATGGAGCCCATGCAATTGCCGTCGGGGCACAGGTACGGCGTCGGGTCGATCACCGTCGCGTTGCAGCGGCTGGCGGCGGCTTCGATGGTTGCGATGGCGATGCGGTTGCGCTTCTCATAGACCTGCAACGGCAAGGAAATGTCTGTGTTTTGCCGGAACAGACGCTGATTCAGATTCAAGCCCTTGTAGACGCTGAAAGGCATCTCCGGGATCGGTTTGACGATATACACCGGATGGTTTTCCGCGATCGAGCAGACCGTGCTGACGTATTCTTCGGTATACGCTTCGGCAAACGTGGCCTGGCGCTCGGGAAAGGAAATCCGGTAGCTGTTTTCCCGGCCCGAATCCGCATACAGCGCCGCACGGCTGAACAGCACCACCGGCACGCCGGCGTACGCGGTTTTCAGTTGTTGCAGCTTTTCCTGATTGAAGCCCCGGCACTGGCTTTCGACGGTCTTGTCTTGCATGGCGAAGTGCGTCAGGGTCGGGCAACCGCCCCGTGACCATGACAGCGCCGCTTGCGGGTTGTCCATCTGCACCGCCGCTGCGGTGGATTGCGCATGGCTGTCGCCGTACAGAATCACCGACACATCACCCGTGCCCAGTTTGCAATCCGCCGCCGCATAGGCATTCGGGTAGCACTCCTGCGGATACAGCTTGCTGGCGTATTCGGGCTGGCCGAGTTCGACCAGTGCCGGACGCCAGTCGGGGTGTTGCTTGACCAGCGACGACGTCGTTGCCGACACGGCTACCACCGCTACCGTCAGTGACGCGAACTTGATCACTGTTCGAGTAGCGCTCGTACCTTTTTTCACCTTCGATTCCACCAGATAGAAGGACAGGGTGCCGAGGGCGAACGAGGCGATGATTGCGCCGATCACGTGCGGCCAGCTGCTCAACAGCCCGCACAGGTAAAGCAGTACCACCAGCGGCCAATGCCACAGGTACACCGAGTAGGAAATGCTCCCGACAAATTGCAGCGCAGGATTGCCGCTGAACATCGACCGGGTGTTGGCGTGAATCACCAGCATCGTCCCCAGCACCGGCAACAGTGCCAGGTAGCCCGGCCACAGATCCGCCTCCGAAAAAACCAGCACGCTGACGGCGACTGCCAGCAGGCCGAATCCTTCGCAAATCGCGCCGCCGCGCTGGCTCAATCGTAGGGGAAACAGAAAAACCAGCCCGCCAGCGATCATTTCCCAGGCGCGGGTGGGCAGCATGTAGAAAGCGAACGTCGGGTTGACGCGGGTCACGACGATGGACGCCAGCAGCGAAATCAGCGCCAAGGCCAGCAAGGCAAAGCGAGTTTTATCGGTGCCGAATAACCGGTGCAGCCCCATGATCAGCACGGGGTAAAGCAGGTAGAACTGCCATTCGACCGACAGCGACCAGGTATGCAGCAACCAGTTTTCATGCAGCGGCGCCGCGAAGTAATTGCCGCTTTGGGCAAAGCTGAAGTTCGAGCTGAACAGCAGACTGCTCTTGATCGTACGGATGGTTTCGCGCAAGTCATCCAGCGGCAGATAAAAGTAGCCGAAGATCAGCAGCGCAACGCACAGGATCAGCAGGGCGGGAATGATGCGGCGGGCGCGGGAGGCATAGAAACCGAGGAGGGAAAAGTCCTGCTGCTGCACACCCTTGAAGATGATGCCGGTCATCAGGAAGCCGGAGATGACGAAGAACACGTCTACGCCGACGAACCCGCCCTCGAACCCTGGCACCTTGAAATGAAACAGCACGACCGAAAGCACGGCCAGTGCCCGCAGGGCGTTGATACTCTTCCTGAATTGCATTTATGCGTCCATGTCACATCCGTTGTGCGGCGCATTGTAGTGATGATGTCGGATTTGTTACATGGATTTTTCCGCTGATTCAGATGTTCCAGCGCGGCGCCGTCATCGCCAGGCGTTGGCGCAGTTCACCAATGTTCGCGGCCAGTTGTCGGGTCAGCAACCGGTAGCCGTCCAGCGTGTTGTAGACCCGTGTGTCGAGGCTGGCGTCAGGCAACTCCAGCGGGCGCTGCAGGCGTTGCGTGGCACCGGACTTCAAGGCCCGGGCCATGCCGATCAACTGTATGCGGATCAGCCGGTGCTCGGCCCGCAGTGCCGATTGCAGGTGCGCCATGGCTTCGGGGTCGTTGGCATCCGGGCGGGTGTTGCCGAGGATCTCCAGGGTACTGACGCACATCCGCAGGTTGCGTTGAATCGCGTCCAGTTCGGTCATGGAGATTTTCACTTCCTTGGACACCGAAGGCATCAGCGAGCGCAGTTGCACCATAACGGTAGTCACCCGGCCCATCAGCTTCAGATGTTCATCGGCGCTGACCGGTTGGCCGCTGATGATCCGCCCGTACAACGTGGCGCAGTCGCGCAAGGCGTCGGCCAGGTTGTAGCGCCACGAATACACCGCGTACAGCGGCAGGGCGAAGGAAAAGGCGAGGGCCAGGGCGATGCCGATCAGGATGTCGACCCCGCGCCACAAGCCGTCAGTGATCGGGTTGTCGCCATGTCCGGCAACGATGAACACGGTGATCGCCGAGAGCAGGGCGGTGTAACCACCTTTGCCGATGGCGTGATAGGAGAAGAACCCGCAGACCACCGCCATGGCAAAGTAGGTCAGCCACGGCAGGCCCAGCCATGCCTGTTGCGCCACCAGCAGCAGACCGACGCCGGCACCGATCAGGGTGCCGGTGGCGCGTTCGGCGGCTTTCTTGCCGATGTTGCCGTGGTGTTGCAGACCGCCGATCACCACCAGCATGGTCACCGATGCCCACTCGCCGTGGGGCAGGTTGATGCCGGTGGTCAGCAGGATGGTCGCCAGCAGCCCCAGCGCTACCCGCACCGCGTGAATCAATCGGGCGTGCTGGTAGCGGCGGTACGGGTCCAGCAACGGACGCAGGATTCGCCGCAGCAGCGGTGGCAGTCGTTGGGTGCTGAAGGTGCTCAGTGCAAAGTCCTCGTCAGAAGATGTAATCGGTGGTCAGGAAGCTCGAATCGCGGCCGCGAATGATTTCGCTGATCAGATCCTTGTTGCTGTCCTGGAACTTGGTCGCCACCAGTGTGCGGATCGAAAACACCCGCAGGGCATCGTGTACCGACAGCGTGCCCTCGGCGGAGTTCTTGCGCCCGTTGAACGGGTAGGTGTCCGGGCCGCGCTGGCACTGGGCGTTGAGGTTGATCCGCCCGACCTGATTGGCGAAGGTATCGACCAGTCGGCCGATCGCCACCGGGTTGGTGCCGAACAGGCTCAGTTGTTGGCCGAAATCCGATTCCAGCACGTAGTCGATCACGGTATCGAGGTGACGGTACGGCACGATCGGCACCACCGGGCCGAACTGTTCTTCGTTGTACACGCGCATCTGCGGCGTCACCGGGTACAGCACGGCGGGGTAGAAGAACGATTCGCGACTCTCGCCGCCATTCGGGTTGACCACTTGTGCGCCCTTGCTCTGCGCGTCGGCCACCAGACCGTGCAGGTAGTCGACCTTGCCCGACTCCGGCAGCGGCGTCAGCGCCACGCCGCTGTCCCACGGCATGCCCGGCTTGAGGGTGGCGAGTTTGGCGTTGAATTTTTCGATGAAGGCGTCGACCACGTCCTCGTGCACAAAGAGGATCTTCAGCGCGGTGCAGCGCTGGCCGTTGAACGACAGCGAACCGGTGACCGCTTCGCTGACCGCATTATCCAGATCGACTTCCGGCAGGACGATGCCGGGGTTCTTCGCATCCAGGCCCAGCGCGGCGCGCAAGCGGTGTGGTTTCGGGTGCAGTTTCTTCAGGTCGCTGGCGGCCTTGTTGGTGCCGATGAAGGCGAAGATGTCGATCTTGCCGCTGGCCATCAGCGCGCTGACGGTTTCGCGGCCGCTGCCGTAGATCACGTTGATCACGCCGCTCGGGAAGCTGTCGCGGAACGCTTCGAGCAACGGGCGGATCAGCAACACGCCGAGCTTGGCCGGTTTGAACACCACGGTATTGCCCATGATCAGCGCCGGAATCAGCGTGGTGAAGGTTTCGTTCAGCGGATAGTTGTAAGGCCCCATGCACAGTGCCACGCCGAGCGGCACGCGGCGGATCTGGCCGAGAGTGTCCTGCTCCAGTTCGAAACGGCTGGAGCGGCGGTCGAGTTCCTTCAGCGCGTTGATGGTGTCGACGATGTAGTCGCAGGTGCGGTCGAACTCTTTTTCCGAGTCCTTGAGGTTCTTGCCGATCTCCCACATCAGCAGCTTGACCACGGCTTCGCGCTGTTGGCGCATGCGGCCGAGGAACGCTTCGACGTGCTGGATGCGTTCGGCCACGCGCATGGTCGGCCACAGGCCCTGACCACGATCGTAGGCACGCACGGCGGCGTCGAGGGCGGTGAGGGCGGTGTCGTCGTCGAGCAGCGGGGTGCTGCCGAGAATCACTTGTTCATCGCCATTTTCGCCGTGCAGATACACCGGGCTGCGCACGGTGGCGAGTGGTCCGTCCCAGCGCCGCAGTTGGCCATCGACGAGGTATTCGCGTTGCTCGACCTGACCGTCGAGGCGGTATTTTTCCGGGATGTCGCTGACAGAAGGGAACAGATTGCCAAGGATGTTTGCTGTGGTCATGTCGCTACCCCGTGTTGATGTCCGTATACAGATCAAAAAGTCTTTACAGGTTATACGCCTGAATGCGCCGATATTTAAACCCGCCAATGTCACGCGAATGTCACGCAGAGATGCGGAACAGAGCTCTGACTGGTTTATGAAATCCAATGTGGGAGCGGGCTTGCTCGCGAATGCGTCCTTTCAACTGACATCCTCATGGCTGACACACCGCATTCGCGAGCAAGCCCGCTCCCACAGTTGAATGGGGTGGCCTGAACACTCTCTACTGGCCCCGGTTGGCCCCATCGTTGTCCGGCAATGCCCTCAACCCGCTGCCGTGCCTGCCTTAAGGTGTGATCACAACAAAAAGCGATGCCACCCTCGAGGATCGTTATGCGGGCAATCCGACTCACTTTACTGCTGGCGCTGATGATGACGCTGTGCGGCTGCGACGAAAAATCCGCACCGCCGGCGACCACTCACAATGCTACTCCCACCGACCCGGCACTGGCGCAGATCTACGCCAACAGCTGCCAGCTGTGCCACGCCAATCCCGCCGCCAACGCACCATTGACCGGTGACCGAAAAGCCTGGGAGCCGCGCATTCGCCAGGGCGCCGACACGCTGCTCGACCACGCCATCAACGGCTACAACGGCATGCCGCCGATGGGCCAGTGTGTCGAGTGCAGCGAAGAACAATTTATGCAACTGATCGGCTTCATGGCCGACCAGCCCCTCCCACAATAAGGGTGCGCGCATGAGCATGGATCTGACACGGCGGCAGTTGTTGCAGCGGGCAAGCATCGTCGGCGCATTCAGTGCGCTGGCGGCCAATCCCGCGCTGGGGCAATTGATGCGCGCTCCGCGACTGATTCCCTGGCGCAACTGGTCGGGCGGGCAGAGTTGTCTGCCGGCGGCGCGGTTGGCGCCGAAGAATCTCGATGAACTGAGCGCTGCGATTCGTCAGGCCCAGGGCAAAATCCGCCCGGTCGGTTCCGCGCATTCGTTCAGCGCACTGGTGCCCACCGACGGCACTTTGCTGTCGCTGAGCTACTTTACCGGGCTGCTCGACCACGATCCGAACACCCTGCAGGCCGAATTCGCCGCCGGCACGCCAATGTCGCGCATGGGCGTGCCGCTGAAGGACGTCGGCCAGGCCCTGCAGAACATGGCCGATATCGATTACCAGACTCTCGCCGGGGCAATTTCCACCTCGACCCACGGCACCGGCAAAACCTTTCAGTCGTACTCGGCGCATGTCTGCGGCCTGCAACTGGTGACGGCCAACGGCGAGGTGCTGGACTGCGACAGTCAGCGCCACCCGGAAGTGTTCAATGCCGCCCGGGTATCCCTTGGGGCACTGGGCGTGGCGACGAAAATCCGTCTGCAAAATCGCCCGGCCTACCGCCTGCGTGAGCGTCAATGGATCGCCAAGACCGAAGAGCTGCTGGAAGACCTCGACAAAAACACCCGGGAAAATCAGCACTGGGAAATGCTCGTCGTCACCCATTCCGACTACGCGCTGTCCATCGCCCTCAACGAAACCAGCGACCCGGCCACGCCGCCGATCCCGCCCGAAGAGGAGGGCGGCAATGAGTTCGTGACCCTGATCGAGAAGATCGACAAATACGGCAGCGACTTCCCCGAGCTGCGCCGCACGCTGCTCAACAGCCTGCGGCACCTGGCGAGTTTCGATGACCGGGTCGGCGACTCGTTCGACATCTACGCCAACGTGCGCACCGTGCGCTTCAACGAGATGGAATACTCGGTGCCCGCCGAACACGGCCCGGCCTGTCTGCGTGAAATCCTCAAGCTGATTCAGGACAAGGACCTGCGCACCTGGTTTCCCATCGAGTACCGCTACGTCAAGGCTGACGACATTCCGCTGAGCATGTTCGAGGGCCGCGACAGCTGTTCGATCTCGGTGCACCAGCATTACCAGATGGATCATCACAACTTTTTCGCCGCGGTCGAGCCGATCTTCTGGAAGTACAACGGCCGCCCGCACTGGGGCAAGTTGCACACGCTTAACGCGAAGAATCTGCAGCCGCTGTATCCGCGTTGGCGCGAATTTGTCGACGTACGTCAGGCGCTGGATCCGAGCGGACGCTTTCTCAATGCGCATCTGTCGTCAATTCTGGGGGTGAGCTGATGGCGGTCAATCGACGCAATTTCATGCTGGGCACGTTGGGCGTCGGCGCTTTACTGGTGGGCGTGGGCGCCTGGCTGCGACCGGGTGATCGAGGTGCGCCGTACAGTGAATATTTCCGCGCGCTGAATAATGAACTGAAAGACAAAGGCCCGATGCGCCCGGTGCTGTTGATCGATCTGGATCGCCTCGATCACAACATCGACGTGGTGATGCAGTCGGCCAAACGCGGCGGCAAGCAATTGCGTCTGGTGGAAAAGTCCCTGCCGTCGCCGGGGCTGTTGAGCTACATCGCGCAACGGGCCGGGACGCAAAAACTCATGTCGTTTCACCAGCCGTTTCTCAATCACGATGCGGTCACGTTTCCGCAGTCCGACATCCTGCTCGGCAAGCCGTTGCCGGTGCGTTCAGCCGAGCTGTTTTATCAAAACCACAAAGGCTCGTTCGATCCTTCCAGGCAACTGCAATGGCTGCTCGACGGGCCTGTGCGGCTGCAGCAATACCTGGCGTTGGCGCAAGGGCTGGGCACGCGGATGCGCATCAACATCGAACTGGATGTCGGCCTGCATCGCGGCGGGGTCAGTGATGTGAATGTGTTGGGGCAGATGCTCACGCTGATCAGCGCCAATCCACAGCATCTGCAGTTCGCCGGGTTCATGGGCTACGACCCGTTCGTGGGCATGGGCGTGCCGGGGATTCTCGGTACGCCCGAGGAACTGTTCGCCAAGGTGATGGTGATTTATCAGCGCTGCGTCGATTTCACCCGCCTGCAGTATCCGACGTTGTGGAATGACAACCTGTGTCTGAACACCGCCGGCAGCCCGAGTTACCGCATCCATGAAAACGAGCAGATGAGCACCGAGGTTTCGGTGGGCACGGCGATGCTCAAACCGACGCACTACGACCTGCCGTCGCTGGTCGATCACGTGCCGGCGACCTACATCGCCACGCCTGTGTTGAAGAGTACAGGGGCGGTCAACATTCCGGCGCTGGATGACAAGTCCAAATTGTTTTCGTGGTGGGACCCGAATCAGCGGCAGACTTATTTCATCTACGGCGGCAACTGGATGGCCGAGTTCGAATCGCCGCCAGGGTTGCTGAGCAATGGGGTGTACGGGCGCAGTTCGAATCAGGAGATGGTCAACGGCTCCAACGCCGTGGGCCTGACCATCGAAGATCAAGTGTTCCTGCGCCCGACCCAGACTGAAGCCGTCCTCCTGCAATTCGGTGATCTGCTGGCGGTGCGTGGCGGCAAGATTGTCGACACCTGGCCGGTCTACACCTGACCCAAAAACACCTCAGATACCCCTGTGGGAGCGGGCTTGCTCGCGAAAGCGTCCTGTCAGTCAGCATCTATTTGACTGGCACACCGCATTCGCGAGCAAGCCCGCTCCCACAGGGTTTTGTGTTGTCTGTCAAATCCCGATCAATTTCTGTAATGAAGCTTTTATGACAAAAGTTCGGTAGCACATAGCCAGTCCGGTCATGCCTATGTAACGCGCTTGAGGGGCCCAACGGGGCGCTTTTCACAAGCCGAGGCGGGACGCCGGGAGTGAGGCAATGGGGACTATGGAACGCTACTCGAAAGTGGGCATGCAGGAGCTCGATCAGCGCCTGTCGAAGATCGTCGAGGCCGCGCGCAAGAAGCCGGTTTCGGTATATCGCTACGGCGCGCCGTGGGTCTGGATCGTGTCGCAGGATGACTGGCAGGGCGCCTTGAAAGAGGTCTCCAGCTACATTCCGCCCGGCCATTCGCTGGTGTTGCTGCGCCCGCAGATTGATGACTTGCTCGACGCCCACCAAGGCCTGCTGCACGAGCTCAATGTCGAGCCGGGCATGCTCATCCCCGCGCAAACCGTCATGCACATCCTGCTCCTGCAACTGCTGTATTCGGTGCCCAGCGAGCAGCAACTGTATGAGCAACTCAATTACAACCTGCTGTTCCGCTGGTTCGTCGGTCTTGGCCTGAACCAGAAAGTCTGGAGCTTCAACGTCCTCAGTCGCGACATCGCCACGCTGCTCAACAACCCGCGTGCGGTGCAGCTCATCCAGAAAATCATCGGCGAAGTGTTCTGCGGTGCCTTGCTGCAAATGCCCGAGTTCTCGTTGAACTTCGCGCTGCTGCACACCTGGCTCGGCAAGCACAGCGGTGTCTCGACAGTCAGCAACTGACGCAACACACAAGGCGCGCAACAGCGCCAACAGGTCATCGCGAATTCAGGGGGTAGTGTGGATCAGATTTTCACGTCACGGCTGGCGCTGTGGGGCTGGCTGCTGGTGACGGCCGGCGCGCAACCGGCATTCGCCGAAGAGGCCGCCCAAGGCGCCGCGCCGCAACGTCTGGTGGACGTCAACGAATACTTCGTGCGCGGCAACACCGTGCTCGACGCCAGGGCCATCGAAGAAGCGGTGTACCCGTTTCTCGGCCCGCAAAAAGCCATGACTGACATCGAAGGCGCCCGCGATGCCCTGCAGAAGGCCTATCAGGAGCGTGGCTACCAATCGGTGTTCGTCGAGTTGCCGGAGCAATCGGTGGCGGACGGCATCGTCTATCTGCAAGTCAGCGAAACCAAGGTCGGCCGGGTGCGCGTGGTCGGCGCCAAACACTATTCGCCGCTGGACATCCGCGACAACGTCCCGGCGCTGAAAGAAGGCGAGGTGCCGGACTTCGCCAAGGTTCAGGGCGAACTGGCGCAGCTCAATAAAACCCCGGGCCGCCAGGTCATGCCGCTGGTGCGCGAAGGTCAACGCCCCGGCACCATGGACGTCGATTTGCAGGTCGAAGACCAGAACCCGTGGAGCGCCAGCGTCGGCCTCAACAACGATTACAGCGCCGACACCGAGAAGCTGCGCGCCGTGACCAGTCTCGGCTACAACAACCTCTGGCAGCTCGGCCACAGCATCAACCTGACATTCTTCACCGCGCCGCAAGACACCGACAACGCCAAGGTCTGGTCGGCTTCCTACACAGCGCCGTTGAGCGAGCGCTGGAGCGTGCAGTTCTCCGGTTATCAGTCCGACAGCAACGTCGCCACCATCGGCGGCAGTAACGTGTTGGGCAAGGGGCACTCCTACGGCGTGTCGGCGATCTACACGTTGCCGTCCAGTGGCAACTGGTCGAACTCGCTGTCGGCCGGTATCGACTTCAAGGACTTCGACGAGCGCCTGACCCTGTCCGGCGAGAGCGACAAGGTGCCGCTGAAATACGCGCCGTTCACCTTCGCCTACAACGGTTTCCGCTACACCGAAAAGAGCCAGCTCGGCCTCGGTCTGAGCCTGGTTGCGGCCACCCGCAGCATCTTCGGTTACGGCAGCTCCGACGAAGACTTCGACTACAAACGCTACCGGGCCAACCCGAGTTTCGCCGTGCTCAAGGGCGACAGCAACTTCACCTGGACCTTCGACAACGACTGGCAGAGCGCGAGCAAAGGCGCGTTCCAGCTGGCGTCGGGGCCACTGGTGTCCAACGAACAGTTTTCCGCTGGCGGCGCGACCTCGGTGCGCGGCTATCTGGCCGCCGAGCGCACCGGTGATGACGGCGTGCTGCTCAGTCAGGAGCTGCGCACGCCGTCGCTGGCGAAATACGCCGGCAGCTGGATGCAGGAATGGCGCTTCTACGCCTTCGCCGAAGGCGCGCAACTGTATCTGCGTGACGAGTTGCCGGACCAGGACGCCAGTTACGCCCTGGCCAGCGTCGGCCTCGGCACCCGCGCCAGCCTGAGCAAATGGCTGTCCGGCAGCCTCGACTGGGGCTACCCGTTACTCGAAGGGCCGAACACCTCGAAGCAGGAGTCGCGCCTGCACTTCAACCTTCAAGCCACTTTCTAAAGGAGCACGTTCATGCAGCGCCTCATTCTTTCGTTGTTGATCTGCCTGGGCTTCGTGCTCCCGGCCACGGCGCAGGCCTGGTGGCAGGACGACTGGCATTACCGCAAACAGATCGCCGTCGACACCACGCCGCAGGGCGCCGGGATTAATCAGGCGCTCGGCCGCACCGCGCTGCTGGTGCGCCTGCACACCGGCAACTTCACCTTCGACGGGGTCAAGGAAGACGGCGCGGATTTGCGCTTCGTCGCCGCCGATGACAAGACCGTGCTTAACCACCAGATCGAAAGCTTCGATGCGCTGATGGGCATGGCGCTGATCTGGGTCGATGTGCCGAATGTCGAGGGCGGCCAGCGTCAGGACATCTGGATGTACTACGGCAATCAGAAGGCGCCGGCGACCGGCAACGGCCAGTTGACCTTCGATCCGAATTACACCGCGCTGTACCACTTCGACGGCACCACCGGCACCCCGGCCAAGGACACCACCGCTTACGGCAACACCGCACAAAGCGCCACCGGCGCGGCGATTGACGGCGTGGTCGGGCGCGCCTTGCAGTTCAGCGGCCAGCCGTTGCTGCTGCCGGCCAGCCCATCGTTGCAGCACAACGCGGGCAGCGCGTTCACCTTCAGCGTCTGGCTGCGTCTGGATCAGGCCAATGGCGAGCAACTGATCCTTGCCCGCCGCGAAGGCGCCAACAGCCTGCTGGTCGGGGTCAATCAGGGTGTGCCGTTTGTGGAGATCGACGGCCAGCGCGCCGTGGCCACTCAGCCGCTGAATCCAGGCCAATGGCAGCACGTCGCGCTGACCGCCGAAGGTTCGAAAGTCAGCTTGTACATTAACGGTCGTGAGGGCGCGTCCCTCGCTCAAGCGATGCCGGCGTTCAATTCGGTGATGGCGATTGGCGGCGATCTGACCGCTGGCCCGTTCCAACCGTTCGTGGGCGCCATCGACGAACTGCGCCTGTCGAAAGTCGCGCGTCCGGCGCCGTTGCTGCTGGCTGACGCCACCGCGCAAGGCGCCGAGTCGAAACTGGTGGCCTACGGCGTCGACGAAGAACAGTCCGGTTTCGGCTTCGGCAGCCTCGGTTTCCTGCTCAACGCGGTACCGGTGGACGCCTGGGTGATCATCGCCGTGCTGGTGCTGATGATGTTCCAGTCGTGGATCATCATGCTGCGCAAGAACCGCACCCTCAGCCGCGTGAGCAAGGCCAACGAGGATTTCCGCGAGCAGTTCGCCAAGGTCGGTACCCGTCTGGAGATGTTCGCCGACGACGCGCAACTCGCTCAGCGTCTGCAGCACTCGCCGCTGTGGCGCCTGTACTCGGTGGCGGTCAAGGAAATCCGTACTCGCCGCGAGCAGGGCGCCGATACCTCTTCGGTGTCGGCGGCAACCATCGAAGCGATCCGCTGCTCGATGGACGGCGTGCGTACCCGTGAGAACCAGGCGCTCAGCTCGAAACTTTCGACCCTGTCCAACGCCATCGCCGGCGGCCCGTACATCGGCCTGCTCGGCACCGTGCTGGGGATCATGGTGGTGTTCCTCGGCACCGCCATGGCCGGCGACGTCAATATCAACGCCATCGCGCCCGGCATGGCCGCCGCATTGCTGGCCACCGCCATGGGCCTGTTCGTCGCGATCCCGGCGCTGTTTGGCTACAACCGCCTGATCACCCGCAACAAGGAAGTCAGCGCCGACATGCGCGTGTTCGTCGACGAGTTCATCACGCGTCTGGCGGAGATGCACGGCGAGAGCCAGTTCAGTGAGTCGTCGCATCAGCGCGGTCATCACGCCAACCACTCCGTACCGGCCTGAGGAGCACTGCCATGGCGTCCGTAAATGCCTCCCACGACGATGACGAAGATGCAGCGGTGGACAGCATCAACATCACCCCGCTGGTCGACGTGCTGATGGTGGTGCTGGTGATGTTTATCCTCACCGCCACCGCGCAGGTCTCCGGGATCCAGATCAACCTGCCCAAGGCCAGCGCCTCGGTGTCGCTGTCGGAGGCCAAGACCAAAGCGATTTCGGTCAACGACGGCGGTCAGGTGTTCCTCGACGCCTACCCGGTGACCCTTGCGGAGCTGGAAGAGCGCCTGCGTATCGAGAAGGCGCAGAGCCCGGACTTCCCGGTGATCGTGCGCGGCGACGCCACGGTGCAGTACCAGAAGGTCATTGAAGTGCTGGATCTGTTGCGCCGGCTCGAACTGTCTCAGGTCGGTCTGGTGACCGGCAAACCGACGCAGGGCTGAGTGATGACCGCACAACTTCCGATCGAGCCCTTGCCGGTGAAGAAATCACCACTGCGCTACGTGAAGTGGGGCGCCGGGCTGCTGCTCGGCGCGCTCGCCGCGTGGTTTCTGTGGCAGTGGGCCAATGACATGAGCGGCGTGCGCCGTGAAGCGCCGAAGTTGCCGACGATCATTCCGTTGCCGCCACCGCCGCCGCCACCTCCGGAAAAACCACCGGAGCCGGAAACCCCGGTGGAAGAAAAAGTCGTCGAGCCCGAACCCACGCCCGAGCCGCAAGAGGTCAAGCCCGAGGAAGAGGCGCCGCCATCGCCGGCGGACGATCTGGCCAACCCGATGCAAATGGACGGTGACGCGCAGAGTGGCAACGACGCTTTCAACATCGGCGCCGGCAAGGGTGGCGGCATGGCCGGTGCGGGTGGCGGACGCCTGGGCACCGGCACTTACAGCCAGTTCCTCGCGTTCACTTTTCAGCGCTTGCTGCGCGAGAACTCCGATCTGCGCAACCTCGCATTCTCGCTGCAGGCCGATGTGTGGCTGAGCAGCGTCGGCGAAATCACCCGGGTCGAGCTGGTCAAGTCCAGCGGCAAGCCCGAGATCGACACTCAGGTGCTGGCCGCATTGCGTAACGCGCCCCATCTGAGCGAACGGCCACCGGCCTCCATCACTTTGCCTGTGCGCCTGTCCCTGCAAGGGCGGCGTCCGGGTTAACCCACTTATTCATTGCCAAGCATTCAAGCTTTGCCAAAAGGAGTTGTGTGCAGATGATTTCCAACGTGAATCGATTGTCCCTGGCGGTCGGCATGGTCATTGCGACCCTGGTCGGTCAGGCCGCGGCAGCGCCTGCGCCCTCGGAGAACGCCACGATCAATCTGATCCGCTTGCTGGTCGAGCAGGGCATTCTGAAACAGGACAAGGCTGACGCGCTGATCGCCCAGGCGCAGAACGAAGCCGCCCAGGCCAAGCAGGCAGCGGCTTCGACAGCCGTAGCGGCCGGACCGGTGGCGGCACCGGGCGATGTGCGCGTGCAGTACGTGCCAGCGGCAGTGCGCGACCAGATCCGCGATCAGGTCAAAGCCGAAGTCATGGCCACCGCCAAGCAGGAAAACTGGGCGGCGCCCAACACCTTCCCGGACTGGGCTTCGCGCATCAGCTTCGATGGCGACATCCGCCTGCGCGACGAATCGCGCTACTACTCGGGCAGCAACAGCAACGAAATCGTCGACTTCGCCAAACTCAACAACAACGGCCCGTACGACGTGAACCCCAACAGCAGCACCAGCCTGCCGCCGTTGCTCAACACCCGTGAAGACCGCACCAACCAATTCCGCCTGCGCGCACGGCTGGGCATGAAAGCGGTGATCTCGCCGGAATGGACCGCCGGCATCCGCATCGGCACCGGCTCGGACAACAACCCGGTGTCGACCACGCAGAACCTCGGCGGCGGCTTCGCCAAGAAAGACATCTGGCTCGATCAGGGCTACCTGAACTGGAAGCCGACCGATGAGCTGACCCTGACCGGCGGGCGTTTCGCCAACCCGTTCATGTCCACCGACATGCTCTATTCCAACGACCTGAATTTCGACGGCGTGGCGGCGATTTTCGACCACAAGCTCAACCGCGACTGGGGTGTGTTCGGCACCGTCGGCGCGTTCCCGGTGGATTACACCAACGACACCACCACCAGCAACGGTTTCGACAAGGAAGAAAGCGACAACAAGTGGCTGTACGGCGCGCAGCTCGGCGCCAAGTGGGCGATCAACAGCAACAACCGCCTCAAGGGTGCGTTGGCCTACTACCGCTTCGACGACATTCAAGGCCAACGCTCCAGCCCTTGCGAACCGTGGGCCGGCGCCCCGGGCTGCGACACCGATGGCACCCGTGCGGCGTTCATGCAGAAGGGCAACAGCGTGTTCCTGCTGCGCGACATCACGCCGAACCCGGCCAACCCGACCACCACGCCGCAGCCGCAATTCGTCGGCCTGGCGTCGGAGTTCAACCTGCTCGACCTGAACCTGGTGTGGGATGCCGATCTGCCAGAGGACTTCAAGCTGCGCAGCCAGGGCAACTACATCCACAACCTCGGTTACGACGAAGGCGACATGCGCAAGCGCGCCGAGGGGCAGATCGTCAACAACCTCAACAGCAACGGCGAGATCGAAAGCGGCGCCGATGCGTGGATGGTGCAGTTCACCCTCGGCAACGCGCTGGACCTGAAGAAGCAGGGCGACTGGAATATGTTCGCCGGCTACAAGTACATCCAGCCGGACGCCTTGCCCGACGGCTTCAACGATTCCTCGTTCCACCTCGGCGGCACCAACGCCAAGGGCTATTTCCTCGGTGGCAATTACGGTCTGGCGAAGAACGTCTACGCCACCGGCCGCTGGCTGAGCACCGAGGCGGTGTACGGCGCGCCGTTCGACATCGATGTCTTGCAGCTTGAGATCAACACGCGCTTCTAAGGCGCCGGGAGTACGGTCATGCACGCACGAGTTTTACTGTTGGGGCTGAGTTTTTTCATTGCACATGGCGCGCACGCCGAAGGCATGGAGGAGCGTCTGCGTACCCAGTTGCGCAGCACCACTCAGCAGTTGCAGGCCCTGCAAAGTCAGCAGGCCCAGGCCAGCGCCGCGCAACTGGCGGCGCAGAACGAGGCCAAGGCTGCGCAGGCGCAGATCAAGCAATTGACCGCTGAACTGGCCAAGGCCAAAGGCGTCGCCGAGCAGTTGGCCGGCCAGCAGCAAAGCCTGCACAGCCAGGCGCAAGCGCAAGTCGCCGCCAGCAGCGAACAGGTCGGCAAATTCAAGAAGGCCTACGACGAGTTGCTGGTCATGGCCCGTGCCAAAGAGGCAGAACGGTCTAAGCTTCAAGCGCAATTGGCTGAACGTGACACACAAGTGCAGCAATGTTCAGTCAAGAATCAGCAGATGTACGGCGTCGCCAAGCAGATTCTCAGCGCTTACGAAAACATCGATGTCGCCGAGGTGATGAAGATCCGCCAGCCCTTTGCGGGCAGCGCCCGGGTCAAGTTCGATGAGCTGGCCCAGGGGTTTGGTGACGAGCTTTACAAGACTCAATTCGACGCGCCGCAAGCCGCGCTCTCGCACCGATAAACAAGGAAGAAGTCATGACTCAATTGATCAGCCATGTGTCCCCACAATCCCTGACCGACGTCCTGCAAGCGGCCGGTTATCGCGTCAACCAGACCGAACAGAACGGCATCGTACAGTTGCTCAGCGCCAGTCAGGGGATCGGTTATGCCGTGCGTTTCGGCAACCCGGCGGTGGAGCAGGGCAGCTACGTCGATTTCACTTTCAGCTGCGCGCTGCGGGTGCAAGGTGAGTTGCCACAGGGCGTGGCCGAACAGTGGAACGCCACCCGGCGTTTTGCGCGGTTGTCGTTGCAGGGCGAGTTTCTGGTGATGGAGATGGACGTGGTGCTGGCGGCCGGTGTGAGCCACGATCACCTGCGCGGCAATCTGGAATTGTGGGATCGCCTGTTGCAGGAGTTCATCGTCTACCTGCGTGATTTCAGCCAGGCCGCACAAGCTTCGACAGCAAAAGTCGCCACCGCTGAGCAAGAGGAAGTCGCGCTGTGAAAAAGCCTGCCATGGTGATCGGCGCCGGGGCAGTGGCGCTGTTGGTGGTAGCCGTGGCGCTGGTGCTGCGACCGGGTGCTGACCCGGTCGCAGCCCAGCAATCGTCGCCGTTGGCGGCGGTTGCTGCGGGGCCTGCGGTAGCGCGGTTGGGCAATCAGCAGGTGACGCCGCAGGAATTGCAGGCGCTGCTGGCGACCGTCCCGCCGGCGACTCGCGAGCAATTGCGCGGCAACCGTGAAGCGCTGGAGCGCTGGATTCGTACGCGATTGGCGGAGAAAGCCGTGCTGGAACAGGCCGATGCCCAGGGCTGGGCGCAGCGTCCGGACGTGGTGCGGCAAACCCGCGCGGCCACTGAGCAGATCGTCTTTCGCGATTACTTGCGCTCGGTCAGCACGGTGCCGGCGGACTACCCGAGTGCGGCCGAGTTGCAGCAGGCGTATGGCGCCGGCAAGGGCAACTGGCAGACTCCGGCGCTGTACCGGGTGAGCCAGATTTTCCTCGCTGTGCCGGATGCCCAGAGCCTGGAAGCCGTGCGCAAGCAGGCCACCGAGCTAAGCAAGAAGGCCCAGAGCACGCCGGGGGATTTTGCCGCGCTGGCGACTCAGTATTCGCAGGACCGGCAGACTGCCGAAGGTGGCGGCGACACCGGGCTGCAACCGTTGCAGCAACTGGTGCCGGAGGTAAGGGGTGCGGTGGCGAAATTGAAGGTCGGTGCGGTGTCCGATCCAGTGCAGAGCGCGGCCGGCTTCCATGTGATCAAACTCACTGAACAGCAACCGGCACGTACTGCGACCCTCGACGAACTGCGCGACCAATTGACTCAAGCCTTGCGTGCGCAACGTCAGGAGCAGATTGCCCAGGCGTATCTGGACGGGATGCTCAATACCGCGACGTTGAGTATCGATGGGGCCGAGCTGAACAAGGTCCTCGAAGAGAAACGCTGATGGTGATTCACCGCAGATCCCGGGTGGGAGCGGGCTTGCTCGCGAAAGCGGTGGGTCATTCAACAAACAAGTTGGCTGGCATGGCCCCTTCGCGAGCAAGCCCGCTCCCATATTAGAACCGTGGCGTTTTCCAAAATACAAAGATCGACAGGGAGTCATCGATGTCATTCACCGAACCCGCAGGACGACAGGGTAGCCCCGACTATCGCTGGGCACAGGGCGAGCGCGAACCATGGCTGGCGCAAGCCGCGACCATCGATGCCGAGGTCGCGCAATATTTTCTGGTCAGTGCCCGCTGCGGTTGCTTCATGCAGGCCGCGCGCAGCCTCAACGTGCGCTCGACCTTGCTGCGCAAGCAGTTGGCGCAGCTTGAGCAGGAACTGCAGCACTCGCTGTTCAGCTTTCAGGGCAGCGCCCTGAGCCTGACCCGTGAAGGTCAGCAGTTGCAGGCGCAACTGGTGGCGCTGGCCCACGAACGCAAACTGCCGGTGGTCGAGCAGCCACTGGTGCGTTTGGCGGTAGCCGAATCGATCCTGCATGACATCCTCGGTCGCGACCTGATCGCGTTGCTGCGGCGCAATGCCAGCGTGCGCCTGGAGATCATTGCGCTGGACAGCGAACTGGCGCTGCGAGCGGTCAGTGCCGACGTGGTGCTGTGGCTGGCCCACGGCGAAACCTCCAGCCCCGGCCCGACCTTCGCCACCAGTCAGCCGCAGGCCCTGGCGCGTCTGGATTACCTGCCGCACATCGCCAAACGCTATTCCCGCGTCACCGCGCGCCCGGCGAGTGCCGACGACCTCAGCGATTTCATGCTGGTGCAATGGCAGCACGACCGCCAGATCGACAGCTTCCGGCCGTGGAATGAACTGGTCGAACAACGTTTGGCCGGCGTGGTGCAGATGCAATCCTATGAGCTGATGCTGGAAATGATCCGCTGCAGCGCTTGCATCGGGTTGCTGCCGGCGTACATGAGCCGTTTCGATCGCGGGCTGATTGCGCTGCCGGGGTTGTTTGACGAGCCGATGCAGTTGCAGGCATGGCTGGCGGTCAACGCTGATTCCCGGGACGTCGCCGAAGTGCAAACCCTGGTCGAACTGATCCAGCACACCTTCAACGAACGCCAGGAATGGTTCCAGACCTGATCTTCCCAACACCCCCAATCCACTGTGGGAGCGGGCTTGCTCGCGAAGGCGGTGTGTGAGGCAACAGAAGTGCTGAATTTCAGACCGTATTCGCGAGCAAGCCCGCTCCCACAGTTTGAAACCTCGCCAAATTGATAACCGGCAGTTTAGAGTGATCAGCCACACATCGATCCAGGAAGGATCCGCCATGCCCGACCACAACCCCGCCATCACCCTCGAACGCTTCAACGAATCCCATATCGAGGCCGTTACCGCGCTGTACAACGATCCGGCCGTGACCCGGCAGGTGTTGCAGATGCCGTTTCAGTCCACCGAGATCTGGCGCCAACGGCTGCTGGCGGAGAACGAGCGGATGGTCAAACTGGTGGCGCTGCATCAGGGCGCGGTGGTCGGTCATCTCGGGCTGGAAAACTATTCGCGGATTCGCCGCGCGCACGCCGGCAGTGTCGGTATGGCGGTCGCCGTGGCCTGGCAGGGCAAGGGTGTCGGGTCGAAACTGCTGGCGTCGGCGCTGGACGTCGCCGACAACTGGATGAACCTGCACCGGGTCGAACTCTCGGTGTACGCCGACAACGAGGCGGCTATCGGTCTGTACCGCAAGTTCGGCTTCGAGAACGAAGGCCTGTTTCGTGACTACGCCGTGCGCGACGGGCAATGGGTCGACACCCTGAGCATGGCCCGTCTGCGTCGTCGATAAGCCAAAAAATCCTGTGGGAGTCAGTTGCCCAGAGCGAACGCCACCGCCGACTGCGCATGCAGCTCGGTGGTGTCGAGCAGGGGCAGGGCGCTGTGTTCGGGTTTGACCAGCAGGCCGATTTCCGTGCAGCCGAGGATGATCGCCTGGGCGCCGCGCGCGGTCAGCGCTTCGATCACCCGTTGATAGATTTTGCGTGATTCGTCACTGATCACCCCGACGCACAGTTCGTCATAGATGATCCGGTGCACGTCCTTGCGTTCGGCGTCGTCCGGCACCAGTACCGTCAGACCCTGCGCAATCAGGCGCTGCTTGAGAAAATCCTGCTCCATGGTGAACGCCGTGCCGAGCAGACCGACCGTGCGCGCATCGATGGCCAATGCTGCCTGCGCCGCCGGTTCGGCGATGTGCAGGAACGGAATGCTGATCGCTGCCTGAATCTGCGCCGCGACCTTGTGCATGGTGTTGGTACACAGCACCACGCATTCGGCGCCGCCGGCCTCGAGCCTGCGCGCGGCATCCACCAGAATCGCCGCCGCATCGTCCCAGCGCCCGGCGTGCTGCGCCTGTTCGACCGGGCCGAAGTCGACGCTGTACATCAGGATTTGCGCCGAGCGCAGCGAGCCGAGCCGGTCACGAACCTGTTGATTGATGAGACGATAATATTCCGCGCTGGATTCCCAGCTCATGCCGCCGATCAGGCCGATGGTGCGCATTGAAATTCCTCGAACAATGGCCCGTATTGGAAAAGTCGGGCTCCGGCCGAGTGTCCATCGGTTCAATGACGGATGCCAGTACAAAGCAACTGTACCGTTGATCCTGTTGCCAAGTGTCCCGGTGCCGGCGATCGAGGTTTAACGTACGCCGGCGCCTCGATCTGTCACTATCGACTATCGCAGGCTCTCCCCGAGGAACGTACCGATGAACGACGTACAACAACTGGGCGAAATGCTTCGTCACTATGCCGAGAGTGAAGCGCACAAGAAGCAATTGTTCGAAACCCAGTCACAGGCGTGGGCCAGCCGCATCACCGAGCTGTTCGGCCAGATCCGGCAATGGCTGGAACCGGTGCAGGCACCGAACCTGCTGGAGGTGAGCCGCGAGGCTTACGTCGCATTCGGGCCGAGCACGCCGGTGGAAACCTCGACCTTCAAGACTGAAAAACTGAGCATCGTGATCGCCGGCAAAGCGGTGGAGTTCGTGCCAGACGTGATGGGCAGCACCGGGCAGATTTCCCTGGCGGTGATGGGGCTGACGGCGGCGCGCTATGGCAGCATTTCGCTGGTCGGGCTGCCGAACGGCGAGTGGCAATGGCGCAAGACCAATGGCCTGAAGGATCCCGACACCTTTGTGTTTGATGCGGATTTTCTCGCGCAGCAGTTGCAGAGCCTGATTCCACGCGATCGCAGCTGATATCAGGGCTTCACCCATTTCCCATTGTGGGAGCGGGCTTGCTCGCGAAGGCGGCAGCCCATTCGACATTGATGGCGACTGATAGACCGCTTTCGCGAGCAAGCCCGCTCCCACAGTGGATTGAGGGTGATTCTACATCTTGAGGTTGACCCAGCCCGGCTTCGCCTCTTCCGGCGCCACGGCTTTCACGGTTTTACCGGTGGCCAACTCAACCCGCCGTGCCACCTCCGGATCATCAGCAAACGGCACCATGCTCGCATCGTCGAGGCTCTCTGAAGTCTGATGGCGCAGGCAGTACTCTACCGCCAGCCACAGAAACACCACCCCCAGCACATTCAAGAAAATATCCATCCTCTGCGGCTCCCTGCCTCAGGCGATCTGCGCCTGGCTGCGTGCCAGCGCCACGTCGGCGACCCGCACCGTGCGCCAGACGTTGTAGGCCATCAGCAGCATGCCGCTGAGGAAGAACACCCCGCCGGCAAAGCGCACGATGAACCCAGGATGACTGGCCTGCAGTGCTTCGACGAAGGAGTAGGTCAGCGTGCCGTCCTCGTTGATCGCTCGCCACATCAGGCCCTGAGTGATGCCGTTGACCCACATCGAGGCGATGTACAACACGGTGCCGATGGTCGCCAGCCAGAAGTGCAGGTTGATCAGCGGCGTGCTGTACATCTGCTCGCGGCCAAAGACTTTCGGCACCATGTGATACGTCGCGCCGAAGGTGATCATCGCCACCCAGCCCAAAGCCCCGGCGTGAACGTGGCCGATGGTCCAGTCGGTGTAGTGGGAGAGAGCGTTGACCGTCTTGATCGCCATCATCGGGCCTTCGAAGGTCGACATGCCGTAGAACGCCAGCGACAGCACCAGGAAGCGCAAAATCGGGTCGGTGCGCAACTTATGCCAGGCACCGGACAAGGTCATCATGCCGTTGATCATGCCGCCCCAGCTCGGCGCCAGCAGGATCAGTGACATGGCCATGCCCAGCGACTGCGCCCAGTCCGGCAGTGCGGTGTAGTGCAAGTGGTGCGGGCCGGCCCAGATGTACAGGGTGATCAGCGCCCAGAAATGCACGATCGACAACCGATACGAATACACCGGGCGATTCACCTGTTTTGGCACGAAGTAATACATCATTCCGAGGAAGCCGGTGGTCAGGAAGAAACCCACCGCGTTATGGCCGTACCACCACTGCACCATGGCATCGGTGGCCCCGGAATACACCGGATAGGATTTGAACCAGTCCACCGGGATCGACAGGTGATTGACCACGTGCAGCATGGCGATCACCAGAATGAACGCGCCGAAGAACCAGTTGCCGACATAGATGTGTTTGGTCTTGCGCTGCACCACGGTGGTGAAAAACACGATGGCGTACGCGACCCAGACCACCGCCATCCACACCGCGCCGGAGAATTCGATCTCGGCGTATTCCTTGGTGGTGGTGTAGCCCAGCGGCAGGGTGATCAGCATGATCACGATCACCGATTGCCAGCCCCAGAAGGTGAAGGCCGCGAGCTTGTCCGAATACAGCCGCACCTGGCAGGTGCGCTGCACCGCGTAGTAACTGGCGGCGAATTGCGCGCTGCCGGCGAAACCGAAAATCACCAGGCTGGTGTGCAATGGCCGCAAGCGGCCGAAGGTGGTCCAGGGCAGGTCGAGGTTCATGTCCGGCCACACCAGTTGCGAGGCGATCCAGACCCCCATCGCCATGCCGACAACACCCCAGAAAACCGTCGCGATAACGAATTGGCGGACGACCTTGTAGTTATAAGCCTGTCCGATTGTTGCTGTGCTCATGGTCAGTTCATCCACGGTTGCAAAGTCTTGCCAGGCCACCCTGGTCTGGCACGAGCTGCACTGTAGGAACAGCGTCGGAAACAAAACAGGCTCAGGAATCTTTCATTTGTACGGATCAGATTGAAGTGCTGCCTGCGGCGTTCTGCCGCGCCCTGATATGGTTTTTATGACTTCAGGTGAATCTGTCGCGTGCTGCGCTGCTCGTCCATAGTCGGGGAAAATCCTGTGGGAGCGGGCTTGCTCGCGAAAGCGGTGTGTCAGTCAACAAGTCAGTTGCCTGACACACCGCTTTCGCGAGCAAGCCCGCTCCCACAGTTTTGAATTTGTGTTCAAACCTGATGAGGTGGCTGCTGCATGTATCAATACGATGATTACGACCGCGCACTGGTGTTCGAGCGCGTTGCGCAGTTTCGCGATCAGGTCGAGCGCTTCATGGCCGGAGAGTTGAGCGAGGAGGAGTTCCTGCCGCTGCGCCTGCAAAACGGCCTGTACCTGCAGAAGCACGCCTACATGCTGCGAGTGGCGATTCCTTACGGCACCCTGAGTGCCGAACAGATGCGTACGCTGGCGAGCATTGCCGCCGATTATGATCGCGGCTACGGCCACTTCACCACGCGGCAAAACCTGCAATTCAACTGGATCGAACTGGCGCAGGTGCCGGACATCCTTGAACGCCTGGCGCAGGTCAACATGCACGCGATCCAGACCTCCGGCAACTGCGTGCGCAACATCACCACCGAGGCGTTTGCCGGGGTCGCGGCGGACGAGTTGATCGACCCGCGCCCGCTGGCCGAGATCTTGCGGCAATGGTCGACGATCAACCCGGAGTTCCTCTTCCTGCCACGCAAGTTCAAGATCGCCATCTGCTCGGCGAAGCAGGATCGCGCGGCGATCATGATGCATGACATCGGCCTGTATCTTTATCCGGGGCGCGACGGGCAGATGCTGCTGCGGGTGATCGTCGGTGGCGGGTTGGGGCGCACGCCGATCCTCGGTCTGCAGATCCGCGAAGGCTTGCCGTGGCAGCATCTGCTGTCCTACGTCGAAGCGATCCTGCGGGTCTACAACCGCCATGGCCGGCGCGACAACAAGTACAAGGCGCGGATCAAGATTCTGGTCAAGGCGCTGGGCATCGAGGCGTTCGCCAAAGAGGTCGAGGAAGAATGGCAACACCTCAAGGACGGCCCGGCGCAGCTGACCGAGGCTGAATATGAGCGGGTCGCCAGTGCCTTCGTGCCGCCGATCTATCACACCCTGGCCGACACCGATCTGGACTTCGGCACGCGTCTGGCCGAAAGCCCGGCGTTCGCCCGCTGGGTTGCGCGTAACGTGCAGCCGCACAAGAAACCCGGTTACACCAGCGTGGTGCTATCGACCAAACCGGGGCTGAGCGCGCCGCCTGGTGATGTCACCGGGTTGCAGATGCTGGCGGTGGCCGACTGGTCGGAGCGTTTCGGTTTTGGCGAAATTCGCATTGCCCACGAGCAGAATATCGTCCTGCCCGATGTACGAAAGTCTGACCTGTACGAACTCTGGCAGCTTGCCTGCGAGCGCAATCTGGGCAGCCCCAACGTCGGCCTGCTGACCGACATCATCGCCTGCCCGGGCGGCGATTTCTGTGCGCTGGCCAACGCCAAGTCGATCCCGATTGCCCAGGCGATTCAGGCGCGTTTCGACAACCTCGACTACCTGCACGACCTGGGCGACATCAGCCTGAACATCTCCGGCTGCATCAACGCCTGCGGCCACCACCACATCGGCAATATCGGCATCCTCGGCGTCGATAAGAACGGCAGCGAGTGGTACCAGATCACCCTTGGCGGCGCGCAGGGCAAAAACAGCGCGTTGGGCAAAGTCATCGGCCCATCGTTCAGCGCGGCCGAAGTGCCGCAGGTGATCGAGCGGATCATCGGTACGTTTGTGCGTTACCGCGAAAGCGAGGAGTTGTTTGTCGACACCGTGGCGCGCATTGGTCTGGAGCCGTTCAAGGAACGCGTCTACCCGAAAGTGCTGGAGGCGTCGGCATGAACAATCTGCTGCGTCTGGAGCAAGGTGTCGCACGCCTGATCGAGGACGACCCATGGACGCTGGTTCGCGAGCCGGAGCAGGGCAGGCCGCAAGGATTGTTGATCCTGCCGCTGGCGCACTGGCTGCAATCGCCCTCGACCCACGCGGTGTGGCTGGGGCCGGACGATGAAGTTGAAAGCGTGGTGCCGTGGCTGGCCTCGCTGCCGCTGATTGCCCTGGACTTCCCGAGCTTTCGCGACGGTCGCGCCTACAGTCAGGCGTATCTGCTGCGCAGCCGGTTTGGCTGGGCCGGCGAGTTGCGGGCGATTGGCGATGTGTTGCGCGATCAGCTCAGCCATATGCGTCAGTGCGGGTTCGACAGTTTTGCGGTGCGCGAGGACAAATCGGCTGAAGATGCATTGAAGGGCCTAGCCGGCATGAGCGTGCTGTACGGCCGCTCGGTGATCGAGCCACGCCCGCTGTTTCGTAGACGCTGAATATCCATTGCTTGATAGATACTTTGTGGTGAGGGGATTTATCCCCGATGGGCTGCGAAGCAGACCTAAAATCTGCCGAAGCATTTCTTCAGCTAAAACCTGTTGGCTGGTTCTGCGGCCGCCGCGCAGCCGGTCGGGGATAAATCCCCTCACCACAATTGCCTAGCGGCCCCTTCTCTACAGGGGAAACCCTTACATCCCGCACCATTCCCGGATTTTTCCTTGGGTCGATGCTGGCCTTTTGGTAGAGTCCCCGTCGCCAGCGGGTTTTCGGCTGGACGACGGAACGAAGAAGGGAGTCTGGGTAGTGAGTGCGGGCAAAAAGATTTTGGGCCTCACGGCGTTGCTGTTGATGCTGACGCTGTGGGCCAGTTACTTCTATGTGTTCAAGGAAAACCGCGACGGCCAGTTGGGCGGCGCCGGTGAAAGCACCGCGTGGTGCGGCGCGCCGCCGTCCACCGAAGCGGCGCTGTTGGGCAAGGATCAACTGACCTTGCGCGTCACCAACAACCTGCGCGGCGAGTTCATGCTCAGTGGCTCGCTGGTGGTCTCCGAACGCACCTTCAACCGTTACGATCTGGGCCGCAACGAACTGCGTCTGCGCCTGGAACCGTTGCAGTGGTCGTACGGCGTGACGCCGATCTTCCTCGAACAGGTCAAGGTTCAGCCGCTGAGCCGCAACCTCGCGTCTCCAACGAAAAGCGCCTACGCCGAGCTTGAGCCACGGCCGATCGGCGTCCAGGGCCAGGTCACCGACTTCCCCTTCGACACCTATCGCTACGGCTACAAACCGGTGCTGTATTACCTCAAGGGCAGCGAGCGCATCGACCTGCGCTTCAAGAACATCACCACGCTGATGGAGATGTCCAACACCTTCACGCCGATCCAGAAGTACAACCGCGTCGAGTACATCAACGAGAAAAACTCGATGATCCGCGACGAGGATTACAAGGCCTACGGCCCGCACGAATGCGCGTTCAGCGTCGAGCGCAAAGGCTCGTTCAAGGTCGTGGTGCTGTTGTTCCTGCTGGTGCTGTGCCTGCCGCTGTTGCACGTGTTCTATCGTGACGAGCCGGGGATCGACTTCCTCGCCACGCTGGTGACGATTGCCGTGGTGCGGGTGCTGCTGGTCGGGCCGGTGCAGGACTTCCAGCTGTACAACATCGACTTCCTGTTCGGCGCTGCGATTCTGCTGGTGGGCTCGGTGTCGCTGATCAAGGCGATGCGCGCCAACAGCCGGCGCGAGATGGCGTTGAAGAGCGGGGCGACGTCTTCCTGGTAATACTCAGTGTTCGAGACCAACACTGACCCTGTGGGAGCGGGCTTGCTCGCGAATGCGGTACATCAGTCACCCTTGATGTTGGCTGAGGGAATGCATTCGCGAGCAAGCCCGCTCCCACAAGGGATCAGCGATCACTTCAACGCCGGATCGCTCATGTTCATTTTCTTCCAGCCTTAAGTGGTATCTGCATCTGTGGCTTAAATGAGGTTTGCCAAGCCGCGCGGGGTCTCGTATGAATTTTGTGGTTTTGCAACGCAATCGCCGCGCTTTTAGCTATACCTGTAACTCCCCCATACGCACATTCAGGCCTTCTGACAGGAGTTACAGCATGAAGCTAGCAGTAATGATGGGCGCCCTTTGCATCGCCACCCTTGGGGTGGTGGGTTGCTCCAGCAAAACCGTCGCTCCCGATGAGTATTCCGGCTTTCTCAAGGACTACAGCCAGCTCAAGGAGGCCAAATCGCCGTCCGGCGCCGAGGTGATGCGCTGGATCGATCCGAAGGTCGACATCAGCAAGTTCACCAGCGTGTACATCGAGCCAACCCAGCTCTATCCAAAGCCGCAACCGACCGCGAAGATTTCGCAGCAGACCCTCAACGGCATCACCTCCTATTACGATCAGGCGCTCAAGCGTGAAATCAGCAAGGATCTGCCGTTGGCCAACGGCCCCGGCCCAGGAGTGATTGTGGTGCGGGCGGCGATCACTGCCGTGAGCAGCAAGACCGAAGGCCTGCACGCGTATGAAGTGATCCCGGTCGCTCTGGTCGCGGCAGCGGTCAGCACTGCCAGCGGTATCCGCGATCAGGAAACCACCCTGGCCACCGAAGCGGTGTTCCTCGACGGTGCGAGCAACAAGGTGGTGGCGCAAGTGGTGCGCAAAGGCACCGGTAAACCGTTGGAAAATGAAACTCAAGCGATGAAGGCCTCCGACGTCAAACCTGTCATCGACGGCTGGGCCAATGACATGCGTCAGATGTATGTGAAGCTCAAGTCCAAATAAGCTGGGGCCTTTGTAGGAGCAGCCGCAGGCTCGGGCCGCGATCGGACGATCTTTTGACTTTGATTTTTTAAAAGCCAGATCAAAAGATCGCAGCCTTTGGCAGCTCCTACAGGGGGCAGGGATTACAGGTTTTTCTTCGCTTGCTCGCGAACACGTTCTTCCTGCGCCCGCGCCTCAGGCGTGAATTCGGCACCGAAATCCTCGGCGGAGAATATCTGCCGTATCTCGATATCAGAGTCGCCCGGCATCGGGTTCGGGCAGCGCTTGACCCATTCGATGGCTTCTTCCTTCGATTTGACTTCCCAGATCCAGTACCCGGCCACCAGCTCCTTGGTCTCGATGAACGGGCCGTCGATGACGCTGCGCTGGGCGCCGGAGAAATGCACGCGGACGCCTTTGCTGCTCGGGTGCAGGCCATTGCCGTCGATGAGGATGCCGGCCTTGACCAGTTCTTCGTTGAAGTTGCCCATGGCGGTGATCAGTTCTTCGCTGGGCATGATGCCGGCTTCGGAGTCGACGCTGGCTTTGACAAGGATCATGAATCGCATGGTGGTTTCTCCAGGGAATGGGGTTGATTCACTGCTTAGTCGAACGGGCACCTCACGAATCGACAGAACTCCTAAGTAAATGATGCAAACTCGAGCTCCGCGAAGATCACTGTGGGAGCGAGCTTGCTCGCGAAGACGGCGGCACATTCAGCATAGCGTTGACTGGCAGATTGCTTTCGCGAGCAAGCTCGCTCCCACAGGATTTGCGGTTGTATACAATTTTTTGCGCAGGCCCCTGACAATTTTCATGCAGGGCATAGGTCGTCGGACAATTTCGTGGTTAACTTCGGCCTCTTGCATGCTCAATCACCACGTTAAGAAGGACTAAAGTCATGGCTCAAGTCACCCTCAAAGGCAACCCGGTTCAAGTCAACGGCCAGTTGCCACAAGCCGGTTCCAAGGCGCCAGCCTTTTCTCTGGTTGCCGGCAATCTGTCCGACGTTACCCTGAAAGACTTTGCCGGCAAGCGCAAAGTGCTGAACATCTTCCCAAGCGTCGACACTCCGACCTGCGCCACTTCGGTACGCAAGTTCAACGCTCAGGCCAACGAACTGGCCAACACCGTGGTGCTGTGCATCTCGGCTGACCTGCCATTCGCCCAGGCCCGCTTCTGCGGCGCCGAAGGTCTGGAAAACGTGCAGAACCTGTCGACCCTGCGCGGTGCCGAATTCATCGAAAACTACGGCGTAGCCATCGCTGACGGCCCGCTCAAAGGCCTGACCGCCCGTGCCGTGGTGGTGCTGGACGAGAACGACAACGTCCTGCACAGCGAACTGGTCAAGGAAATCGCTGAAGAGCCGAACTACGACGCAGCACTCGCCGTTCTGAAATAAGCGCTTTTACAATTGTTAACGGCCTGGCCCTGTCCAGGCCGTTTTCATTTGTGTATCAGTGTTTTGCCTCACACCTTGAAACGTAAGTTGAAGGTAAATTGCCGGTAAAGCTGCTTTGCTTAAATCCGATCAGTGCTTATCGTTCAGCCTCCCGTAAAAGAAGCCCACGCGCCCAATGGTTAATCAATCCATGCAATCGTCCCCTCGCAACTCCCGTCGCTGGCTGATCAGCCTGCTCGTCCTGTTGGTCATCGCCGTCCTGTGCTGGAAATTCTGGCCCGCCGGTTCGGCCCACAAGGAGGGCGCCGACAAGGCGGCGAGCGGCCATGCCGGACGTTCGGGGATGATGCGGCCAGGCTTCGGCGGTGCGGCCGGGCCGATTCCGGTGCGTGTGGCGCCGGCGGTCACGGGCGACTTCCCGCTGTATTACAAGGCACTGGGCACGGTGACTGCGCTCAACACCATCAACGTGCGCAGCCGGGTCGGCGGTGAACTGGTGAAGATCAATTTCGAGGAAGGGCAGATGGTCAAGGCCGGCGACCTGCTGGCAGAGATCGATCCGCGTCCGTACCAGAACGCCTTGCTCCAGGCTGAAGGCACCTTGCTGCAGAATCAGGCGCAGTTGAAAAACGCACAGGTCGACGTCGAGCGTTATCGCGGCCTGTACAAGGAAGACAGCATCGCCAAGCAGACCCTGGACACCGCCGAAGCACTGGTCGGCCAGTACCTGGGCACGGTCAAGACCAATCAGGCGGCGGTCAACGACGCCAAGCTCAATCTCGAATTCACCAAGATCCGCGCACCGATTGCCGGTCGCGTCGGTCTGCGTCAGGTCGACGTCGGCAACCTCGTCGCGGCCAACGACACCACGTTCCTTGCGGTCATCACTCAGACCCAACCGATCAGCGTGGTCTTCACCCTGCCGGAAAACAGTCTCGAAACCGTATTGGCGCGCTACCACAGCGGCGCGAAACTGCCGGCCGAGGCATGGGATCGCGGCGATACCAAGATCCAGGCCAGCGGCGTGCTGCAAAGCCTCGACAACCAGATCGACGTCGCCACCGGCACCCTGAAATTCAAGGCCCGTTACGATAACCGCGACCAGTCGCTGTTCCCCAATCAGTTCGTCAACGTCCATCTGCTGGCCGATACCTTGAAAGGCGTGGTACTCGCACCGTCGGCGGCGATTCAGTTCGGCACCAACGGCACGTTCGTTTACGCATTGGACGGCGACAAGAAAGTCACCATCCGCCAACTGAAGATCGGCGCCAGTGACGGTACCAACACCGTGGTCACCGAAGGCCTCGCCGCGGGCGACCGCGTGGTGCTGGAAGGCACCGACCGCCTGAAGGAAGGCAGCGAAGTGGAAGTGGTCAACGACAGCAATGACGTGCCGACCACCCCGACCGGCCACCTGCAGGGCAAACCCGCCGCCAGTGCGCCGGACGCCGCCACGGCTGACAAGGCCAAGAAGGGCGCATGAACATTTCGCGGCTGTTCATCCTCCGTCCGGTAGCCACCACCCTGAGCATGCTGGCCATTGTTCTGGCCGGCCTGATTGCCTATCGCCTGCTGCCGGTCTCGGCCTTGCCGCAGGTCGATTATCCGACCATTCGCGTCATGACCCTGTACCCCGGCGCCAGTCCGGACGTGATGACCAGTGCTGTTACCGCGCCGCTCGAACGCCAGTTCGGGCAGATGCCGGGCCTGACGCAAATGGCCTCGACCAGCTCCGGCGGCGCTTCGGTGCTGACCCTGCGTTTCAGCCTCGACATCAACATGGACGTCGCCGAACAGCAGGTGCAAGCCGCGATCAACGCCGCGACCAACCTGCTGCCGACCGACCTGCCGGCGCCGCCGGTGTACAACAAGGTCAACCCGGCGGATACCCCGGTGCTGACCTTGGCGATCACCTCGAAAACCATGCTTCTGCCCAAGCTTAATGATCTGGTCGATACGCGCATGGCGCAGAAGATCGCCCAGATCAGCGGCGTCGGCATGGTCAGCATTGCCGGCGGTCAGCGGCAGGCGGTGCGGATCAAGGTCAACCCGGAAGCCCTCGCGGCGAACAGCCTGAACCTTGAAGACGTGCGCACCCTGATCGGCGCGTCCAACGTCAACCAGCCGAAAGGTAACTTCGACGGCCCGACCCGGGTCTCGATGCTCGACGCCAACGACCAGCTGACGTCGCCCAAGGATTACGCCAACCTGATTCTCGCCTACAAGAATGGCGCGCCGCTGCGCCTGAAGGATGTGGCGGAAATCGTCGACGGTGCGGAGAACGAACGTCTCGCCGCGTGGGCCAACCAGAATCAGGCAGTGCTGCTGAACATCCAGCGTCAACCGGGCGCCAACGTGATCGAGGTGGTCGACCGGATCAAGGCCTTGCTGCCGAGCATCACCGACAACCTGCCGGCCGGCCTCGACGTTACCGTGCTCACCGACCGCACCCAGACCATCCGCGCCTCGGTCACCGACGTACAACACGAACTGCTAATCGCCATTGCGTTGGTGGTGATGGTGACGTTCCTGTTTCTGCGGCGTGCCAGTGCGACGATCATCCCGTCGGTTGCGGTGCCGCTGTCGCTGATCGGTACGTTTGGCGTGATGTACCTGGCCGGCTTCTCGGTCAACAACCTGACCTTGATGGCGCTGACCATCGCCACCGGTTTTGTGGTCGATGATGCGATCGTGATGCTGGAGAACATCGCGCGTTTCATCGAGGAGGGTGATAGCCCGATGCAGGCGGCGCTGAAAGGCGCCAAACAGATCGGTTTCACTTTGATTTCGCTGACCCTGTCGCTGATCGCGGTACTGATTCCGCTGCTGTTCATGGCTGACGTGGTCGGGCGGCTGTTCCGTGAGTTCGCCATCACCCTGGCGGTGGCGATCCTGATTTCCCTCGTAGTCTCTCTGACCTTGACGCCGATGATGTGCGCGCGCTTGCTCAAGCGTGAGCCGCAAGCGCACGAGCAGGGCCGCTTCTACCGGGCCAGTGGCGCGGTCATCGACTGGATGATCGCCGCGTACGGGCGCAAGTTGCAGTGGGTGCTCAAACACCAGCCGCTGACCCTGTTGGTGGCTATCGGTACGCTGGCGCTGACGGTGTTCCTTTATATGGTGGTGCCCAAGGGCTTTTTCCCGGTGCAGGACACCGGGGTGATCCAGGGCATTTCCGAGGCGCCGCAGTCGATTTCCTTCGCGGCCATGGGCGAGCGTCAGCAGGCGCTGGCCAAGGTGATTCTCGAAGATCCGGCGGTGGAGAGCCTGTCGTCCTACATCGGTGTCGACGGCGACAACGCCACGCTCAACAGCGGTCGCTTGCTGATCAACCTCAAGCCGCATGGCCAGCGTGACCTGAGCGCCACCGAGGTGATCGCGCGCCTGCAACCGCAACTGGACAAACTGGTCGGCATCCGCCTGTTCATGCAGCCGGTGCAGGATCTGACCATCGAGGATCGGGTCAGCCGCACCCAGTACCAGTTCAGCATGTCCTCACCGGATGCCGAACTGCTCAGCCAGTGGAGCGAGCGTCTGGTCGAAGCCCTGGCCCAGCGCCCGGAACTGACTGACGTTGCCAGCGACTTGCAGGACAAGGGCTTGCAGGTCTATCTGGTGATCGACCGCGATGCGGCCTCGCGCCTCGGCGTTTCGGTGCAGAACATCACCGATGCGCTGTACGACGCCTTCGGCCAGCGGCAGATTTCGACCATTTACACCCAGGCCAGCCAGTACCGCGTGGTGCTGCAGGCGCAGGCCGGGGAGAAGATCGGCCCGGCGGCACTGGATCAGATTCACGTCAAGACCACCGACGGTGCACAGGTGCGCCTGTCGAGCCTGGCCCATGTCGAGGAGCGTCAGGCGCAACTGGCGATCACCCACATCGGCCAGTTCCCTGCGGTGATGATGTCGTTCAACCTGGCTCCCGGTGTGGCGCTGGGACATGCGGTGGATATCATCGATCAGGTGCAGAAGGACATCGGCATGCCGATTGGCGTGCAGACCCAGTTCCAGGGCGCGGCCGAAGCGTTCCAGGCGTCGCTGTCGAGCACCTTGCTGCTGATTCTGGCGGCGGTGGTGACCATGTACATCGTGCTCGGCGTGCTTTACGAAAGTTACATCCACCCGATCACCATTCTCTCGACCCTGCCGTCGGCGGCGGTCGGCGCCTTGCTCGCGTTGCTGCTCAGCGGCAATGACCTGGGGATGATCGCTATCATCGGCATCATCCTGCTTATCGGTATCGTCAAGAAGAACGCGATCATGATGATCGACTTCGCCCTCGACGCCGAACGCACCCAGGGCATGGCGCCGGAGCAGGCGATCTATCAGGCGGCGCTGCTGCGCTTCCGGCCGATTCTGATGACCACCTTGGCCGCGCTGTTCGGCGCCGTGCCGTTGATGCTCGCCACCGGTTCCGGGGCTGAGTTGCGTCAGCCACTGGGTCTGGTGATGGTCGGCGGTCTGCTGGTGAGCCAGGTGCTGACCCTGTTCACCACGCCGGTGATCTATCTGTACTTCGACCGTCTGGGTCGGCGCTTCGGCAAAACCAATGCCGAAGAGGTACCGGTATGACTGTCTGGACACATTCCCCCTGTGGGAGCGGGCTTGCTCGCGAAAGCGCTGTATCAGGCGACATGAATGTTGAATGTCAGACCGTATTCGCGAGCAAGCCCGCTCCCACAAGGGACTGGTGTGATGTTGGGGATTGCGGTCAATGAACCTCTCCGGTCCTTTCATCAAGCGCCCGGTCGCGACCATGCTCCTGAGTCTGGCGATCATGCTGCTGGGCGGTGTCAGTTTCGGTCTGTTGCCGGTGTCGCCGCTGCCGCAAATGGATTTCCCGGTGATCGTGGTCCAGGCCAGTCTGCCCGGCGCCAGTCCCGAGGTGATGGCGTCCACGGTGGCGACGCCGCTGGAGCGCTCGTTCGGAGCGATTGCCGGCGTCAACACCATGAGCAGCCGTTCCAGCCAGGGTTCGACCCGGGTCATTCTGCAATTTGACCTCGACCGTGATATCAACGGCGCGGCGCGGGAAGTGCAGGCGGCGATCAACGCTTCACGCAACCTGTTGCCGAGCGGGATGCGCAGCATGCCGACCTACAAGAAGGTCAACCCGTCGCAGGCGCCGATCATGGTGCTGTCGCTGACGTCGGATGTGCTGGAAAAAGGCCAGCTCTACGATTTGGCCTCGACCATCCTCTCGCAGAGCCTGTCCCAGGTGCAGGGCGTAGGTGAAGTGCAGATCGGCGGCAGTTCGCTGCCGGCGGTGCGTATCGAACTTGAACCGCAGGCGCTTAACCAGTACGGCGTGGCGCTCGACGATGTGCGCAAGACCATCGCCGGGGCCAACGTGCGCCGGCCCAAGGGCTCGGTCGAAGACGGCGAGCGCCTGTGGCAGATCCAGGCCAACGACCAGTTGGAGAAAGCCAAGGATTACGAGTCGCTGATCATCCATTACAAGGACGGCGCGGCCCTGCGCCTGAAGGACGTGGCCAAGGTCAGCGACGGCGTCGAAGACCGCTACAACAGCGGTTTCTTCAACGATGACGCGGCGGTGCTATTGGTGATCAACCGCCAGGCCGGCGCCAACATCATCGAGACGGTCAACGAGATCAAGGCGCAGTTGCCGGCTCTGCAAGCGGTACTGCCGGCCAGCGTCAAACTGAACCTGGCAATGGATCGCTCGCCAGTGATCAAGGCCACGTTGCACGAAGCGGAAATGACCCTGTTGATTGCCGTGGCGCTGGTGATTCTGGTGGTGTTCCTGTTTCTCGGGAATTTCCGCGCCTCGCTGATTCCGACGCTGGCAGTGCCGGTGTCGCTGGTCGGCACCTTTGCGGTGATGTACCTCTATGGCTTCTCGCTGAACAACTTGTCGCTGATGGCGCTGATTCTGGCTACCGGACTGGTGGTGGACGATGCCATCGTGGTGCTGGAGAACATCTCCCGGCACATCGACGAAGGCGTCAAACCGATGCAGGCTGCCTACCTCGGGGCCAAGGAAGTCGGTTTCACCTTGCTGTCGATGAACGTGTCGCTGGTGGCGGTGTTCCTGTCGATCCTGTTCATGGGCGGGATTGTCGAGAGCCTGTTCCGTGAGTTTTCCATCACCCTGGCAGCAGCCATCGTGGTGTCGCTGGTGGTCTCGCTGACCCTGACGCCAATGCTCTGCGCCCGCTGGCTCAAGCCGCACACGCCGGGCCAGGAAAACCGCCTGCAACGCTGGAGCCGCCGCGCCAACGACTGGATGGTCGGCAAATACGCGACCAGCCTCGATTGGGTGCTGCGCCATCGGCGTCTGACCTTGCTCAGTCTGATCATTACGGTCGGGGTCAACGTTGCGCTGTACGTGGTGGTGCCGAAGACGTTCATGCCGCAGCAGGACACCGGCCAGTTGATCGGTTTCGTCCGGGGTGACGACGGTCTGTCGTTCAGCGTGATGCAACCGAAAATGGAAACCTTCCGCCGCGCCGTGCTCAAGGACGAAGCAGTGGAAAGCGTCGCCGGGTTCATCGGCGGCACCAACGGCACCAACAACGCGTTCATGCTGGTACGCCTGAAGCCGATCAAGGAGCGCAACCTGTCGGCGCAGAAAGTCATCGAGCGCCTGCGCAAGGAAATGCCCAAGGTGCCCGGCGCCCAGTTGATGCTGATGGCCGATCAGGATCTGCAATTCGGCGGTGGTCGCGAGCAGACCACCTCGCAATACAGCTACATCCTGCAAAGCGGGGATCTGGGGGCGTTGCGCGAGTGGTACCCGAAAGTGGTGACCGCGCTGCGCGCACTGCCCGAGCTGACCGCCATTGATGCCCGCGAGGGGCGCGGCGCGCAGCAGGTGACGTTGATTGTCGACCGTGATCAGGCCAAACGCCTCGGGGTCGACATGAACATGGTCACGGCGGTGTTGAACAATGCCTACAGCCAGCGGCAGATTTCGACGATCTACGACAGCCTCAACCAGTATCAGGTGGTGATGGAGGTCAATCCGAAATACGCGCAGGATCCGGTAACGCTCAATCAGGTGCAGGTGATTACCGCTGACGGTGCGCGGATTCCGTTGTCGACCATCGCCCATTATGAAAACAGCCTGGAAGACGACCGCGTCAGCCACGAAGGCCAGTTCGCCTCCGAAAGCATCGCGTTCGACATGGCTGAAGGCGTGACCGTGGAGCAGGGCAGTGCCGCGATCGAGCGGGCGATTGCCAAGGTCGGTCTGCCGGAAGACGTGATCGCGAAAATGGCCGGCACCGCCGATGCCTTTGCCGCCACGCAGAAGAGTCAGCCATTCATGATCCTCGGTGCGCTGCTGGCGGTGTATCTGGTGCTCGGTGTGCTGTATGAAAGCTACATTCACCCGCTGACGATTCTCTCGACCTTGCCGTCGGCCGGGGTCGGTGCGCTGTTGTCGATCTATGCGCTGGGCGGCGAGTTCAGCCTGATCTCCCTGCTCGGATTGTTCCTGCTGATCGGGGTGGTGAAGAAAAACGCGATCCTGATGATCGACCTGGCGCTGCAACTGGAACGCCATCAGGGCCTGTCGCCGCTGGAGTCGATCCGCAGCGCCTGCCTGCAACGGCTGCGGCCGATTCTGATGACCACCCTGGCGGCGATCCTCGGCGCCTTGCCGTTGCTGCTCGGCCGCGCGGAAGGCGCAGAAATGCGCCAGCCGTTGGGCCTGACCATCATCGGCGGCCTGATCTTCAGCCAGGTCCTGACCCTTTACACCACGCCTGTGGTTTACCTCTATCTCGACAAGCTGCGCCACCGCTTCAACAAGTGGCGTGGCGTGCGTACTGACGCCGCTCTGGAAACTCCGCTATGACTGACCGTTCGCTTCTCAATCTGGCCACTGCGCGCGGTTCGCGCCTGTTGAGTCTGTCACTGTGCGTGGCGATGCTCAGTGCCTGCGCTGTGGGCCCGGACTATCAGCGTCCGCAGACCGCCGAGGTCGCGCAATACAAAGAGGCCAAAGGCTGGCGTCAGGCCAATCCGAGCGATTCGCTGGCGCGCGGTGCCTGGTGGGAGTTGTATGGCGATCAGCAACTCAATGGTCTGATCGAAAAACTCAACAGTTCCAACCAGACCGTGGCGCAATCCGAAGCCCAGTTTCGTCAGGCCCAGGCCTTGGTGCGGAGTGCCCGTGGAGCGTTTTATCCCAGTGTCGACCTGAGCGTGGGCAAGACCCGCTCCAGCCAGGGCACCGGCAGCAGCAGTTCGAGCCTGAGCAGTTCCGCCAGCGGCATTCGCGACACCTACAACGCGCAGTTGGGCGTGAGTTGGGAAGCGGATATCTGGGGCAAATTGCGCCGAGGCCTGGAAGCCGACCAGGCCAGCGCCCAGGCGAGTTTTGCCGATCTGGCCGCGATGCGCCTGAGTCAGCAGTCGGAACTGGTGCAGAACTACCTGCAATTGCGGGTTATCGATCAGCAGAAGCGTCTGCTCGAAGCCACCGTCGCGGCCTACGAAAAATCCCTGCAAATGACCCAGAACCAGTACCGCGCGGGGATATCCGGGCGCGATGCGGTGGCGCAGGCGCAGACCCAGTTGAAAACCACCCAGGCCGATCTGGTCGACCTGATCTGGCAACGCGCGCAGTTTGAGAATGCCATCGCCGTGCTCACCGGGCAGGCGCCGGCCGAATTCAGCATCGCTGAAACGCAGAACATTCCGAACCTGCCGCAGATTCCCCTGAGCCTGCCTTCGCAGTTGCTGGAACGGCGCCCGGATATTGCCTCGGCGGAACGCTCGGTGATCGCCGCCAACGCCAATATCGGCGTGGCCAAGGCCGCGTACTACCCGGATCTGACCTTGAGCATGAGCGGCGGCTACAGCAGCAGTACCTCGAAAAATCTTTTAACGCTACCGAACCGTTTCTGGTCGGTCGGGCCAAAGCTGGATCTGCCGATCTTCGATGGTGGCATCCGTTCGGCCGAGGTTGACCGTACCGAGGCGGTCTATGACCAGACCGTCGCCAAGTACCGCCAGACCGTGCTCGACGGCTTCCGTGAAGTGGAAAACTATCTGGTGCAATTGAAGGTGTATGAGGACGAGGCGGCCGTGCGTCAGGAAGCACTGGATGCCGCGCGCGACTCGCTGCGCCTGACCCAGAACCAGTACAAGGCCGGCTTGATTGCCTACATCGATGTGGTCGTGGTGCAGGCCACGGCGCTGAGCAACGAGCGCACTGTGCTGAACATTCTGCAGAACCGCTTGATCGCCAGTGTGCAATTGATTGCGGCGCTGGGTGGCGGCTGGGACGGACAACTCGATGTCAGCGACAATCGCTGATCCGTTGGAGCGAGCCTGCTCGCGAAGCCGTCAGTTCGGTCGATATCTGCGATGAACGTGCTGGCTTTTTCGCAAGCAGGCTCGCTCCCACATCAATCGCGCTGATTGCCGGAATCCTGGGAACGAGGCCCGGGCCAGAGCCTCGCAAAACCATCAAACAAGCGTTTCATCGGGTTGATGGCAAAATGATTACTTTGTCAGTGCGTTCTTCCGCGCAATCAGTACAATCGCCGCATTTGCCCAGCCGAGAATGGACGCAGTACGGCGCGGGTGGTCGCGAGAATCTTCATGCTCATCGGTAATTATTCCTTCACCCTGGTTTTCATTTCTTTGTGTGTGGCGATCCTCGCGTCCTACACCGCGCTCGATCTGACCGGGCGCATCGCCAGCGCCCGTGGGCGCGCAGTGCATTTCTGGACGGCCGGCGGTGCACTGGCGATGGGGGTCGGCGTCTGGTCGATGCACTTCATCGGCATGTTGGCCTTCAAGCTGCCGATCGACCTGGGCTACGACATTGCGATTACCGCGCTGTCGCTGCTGATTGCCGTGCTGTCCTGCGGGTTTGCCCTGTGGCTGGTCAGCCAGCCGAAACTGCCGATTTTGCAATTGGCCTTTGGCGCTTTGGTCATGGGCGCCGGCATCAGTGCAATGCATTACACCGGCATGGCCGCGCTGCGCATGACGCCTGGCATCGATTACGACCCGACCCTGTTCGGCGCCTCATTGCTGATCGCGGTCGGGGCCTCGGCGGCGGCGTTATGGATCGCCTTCCGCCTGCGCCAGCACTCGCCTTATGTACGTCTGATTCGTGGTGGTGCGGCAGTGATCATGGGCATCGCGATTGTCGGCATGCACTACACCGGCATGGCCGCCGCGCAGTTTCCTGATGGCAGTTTCTGCGGCGCAACGCTCGACGGCCTAAAAGGCAACGGCCTCGACAATCTGGTGCTGATCACCACGCTGGCGGTGCTGTCGATCGCCTTGCTCACTTCGATTCTCGATGCGCGCCTTGAAGCGCGTACCGCCGATCTGGCGCATTCGCTGACCCTGGCCAACCGTGAACTGACGCAACTGGCATTGCACGACACCCTGACCGGTCTGCCGAACCGTATGCTGCTGGACGACCGGATTAATCAGGCGATGAAGAAGGTCGAGGAGCAGGGCGGTTGTTTTGCGTTGATGTTCATCGATCTGGACGGTTTCAAACCGGTCAACGATGCCTTCGGCCACCACATGGGTGACCAGTTGCTGCGTGAAGTCGGGGTGCGCCTGCGCGAAGATCTGCGCAGTCAGGATACGCTCGCGCGAATTGGCGGCGACGAGTTCGTGCTGCTGGTGCGTCTGAGCGAACCCGACGATGCTCTGGGACTGGCTGCGCGTCAGGTCGGGTTGCTCGGTCAGGCGTTCCGCGTGGCCGAGCACGACTTGCAGATTTCTGCCAGCGTCGGCATTGCCCTGTACCCGGGCAACGGCCTGAGCGCCCAGGAACTGCTGATGAATGCCGACGCGGCGATGTATCACGCCAAGGGCAGCGGCAAAAACGGTTACAGCTTCTTCGATGCTTCGATGAACAGCAACGCGCGCAAGCAGCTGCAGCTATTGCAAGATCTGCGCGCCGCGCTGGAACACAGTCAGTTCAGCCTGTATTTCCAGCCCAAATTCGACGCCATCAGTGGTCGTCCGGTCGGTGCCGAAGCGCTGCTGCGCTGGCAGCATCCGACCCAGGGCATGTTGCTGCCGGACAAGTTCATCGATCTGGCGGAGAAGACCGGCCTGATCATCGCCATCGGTGAATGGGTGCTTAACGAAGCTTGCCGGCAGATGCGCGAATGGTACGTGCTCGGTTACACCGACTGGCGCATTGCGGTGAACCTCTCGGCCTTGCAGTTCTGCCACGCGGGGCTGGTGCAGAGCGTGGCCAAGGCGCTGGCGACCCACCACCTGCCGGCCAACAGCCTGACCCTGGAAATCACCGAAACCACGGCCATGAGCGACGCGGATGCGAGCATGAAGGTGTTGCAGGAGTTGTCCGACATGGGCGTCGACCTGTCGATCGACGACTTCGGCACCGGTTATTCGAGCCTGATGTACCTCAAGCGTTTGCCGGCCAACGAGCTGAAGATCGACCGCGGTTTTGTCCGCGATCTGGAGCATGACAGCGATGACGCGGCCATCGTCTCGGCGATCGTGGCGTTGGGCCAGGCACTCGGTTTGCGCATTGTTGCCGAGGGGGTGGAGACCGGCGTGCAGCAGGATTTCCTCACGCAGTTGGGTTGTGATTCGTTGCAGGGCTATCTGTTGGGGCATCCGATGCCGGCGGATGCGTTCATGCAGAACATTGCCCGTGGAGAGGCTTTGGCGGCTGTCTGACTGCATTCGGTGGCGAGGGAGCTTGCTCCCGTTGGGGCGCGAAGCGGCCGCGTTTTTACTCGGTTTTACTGTGTTGCCCGGCATCACGGCTGCTTCGCAGCCGAGCGGGAGCAAGCTCCCTCGCCACAAAAAACATCTCAGTCTCATGCAGGGTTTTGTCTTTGACAGAGCCCATGCAAAACCGCCCAATGGCGGTTATTCTTCAACCCGACTGTTACGTGTGCATTGGGGGGAAGGGCCAGCATGGATAAAGTCATGGTAATCACCGGTGGCGGGCGCGGAATTGGCGCCGCTACGGCGTTGTTGGCTGCCGGGCAGGGCTATCGGATCTGCATCAACTATCAGTCGGATGAACAGGCCGCGCAAAGCGTGCTGGAGCAAGTGCGGGCGCTGGGGGCGCAAGCCATTGCGGTACGCGCCGATGTCAGCATCGAAGACGAAGTGATCGCGCTGTTTCAGCGGGTCGACACCGAATTGGGGCGGGTCACCGCGCTGGTGAACAACGCCGGCACCGTCGGGCACAAGTCGCGGGTCGATGAAATGTCCGAATTCCGCATTCTCAAAATCATGAAAACCAACGTCCTGGCGCCGATCCTCTGCGCCAAGCACGCGATCCTGCGCATGTCGCCCAAACACGGCGGGCAGGGCGGCAGCATCGTCAACGTCTCCTCGGTCGCCGCGCGCCTGGGCTCGCCCAACGAGTATGTCGACTACGCCGCGTCCAAAGGCGCGCTCGACACCTTCACCATCGGTCTGTCCAAGGAAGTGGCGGGTGAGGGGATTCGGGTCAACGCGGTGCGTCCGGGCTATATCTATACCGATTTCCATGCACTGAGCGGCGATCCTGATCGGGTCAGCAAGCTTGAGTCGGCGATTCCGATGGCCCGGGGCGGGCGCCCGGATGAAGTGGCGGAGGCGATTGTCTGGTTGTTGTCGGACAAGGCTTCTTATGCGACCGGGACGTTTGTTGATTTGGGTGGCGGGCGCTGATCGTTGGGATTTGTGTTGCCTGATCTGGACTCTTCGCGAGCAAGCCCGCTCCCACAGTAGACCGCGTTTCTCCAGATGGAATGCGGTCTACTGTGGGAGCGGGCTTGCTCGCGAAGGCGTCATAAGCCCCAACATCTGTCTGTCAGAACGACCGCACAATCCGCCCCAACGTCTCCATCGCCTTCTCCGAATCCTCGGTCCACGGGCTGCCGTAATTCAGGCGAATGCAGTTCCTGAACCGCTGAGTCGGCGAGAAGATCGGCCCCGGCGCGATGCTGATGCCCTGCGCCAATGCCATCTGAAACAACTTCAACGAATCCATCTGCGGTGGCAGTTCCAGCCAAAGGAAGTAGCCGCCCGCCGGCTGGCTGACGCGGGTCTGCGCCGGGAAATAGCGGGCAATCGCTGCGAGCATCGCGCTTTGCTGTTCTTCCAGGGCGTAGCGCAGTTTGCGCAAGTGGCGGTCGTAGCCGCCGTGTTGCAGGTAGTCGGCGATGGCCGCTTGCGCCGGCATCGAGGCACAGAGCGAGGTCATCAGTTTCAGCCGTTCGATTTTCTGTGCGTAACGCCCGGCGGCGACCCAGCCGATGCGGTAGCCGGGGGCCAGGCTCTTGGCGAACGAACCGCAGTGCATCACCAGCCCTTCGGTGTCGAAGGCCTTGGCCGGTTTCGGTGCCTGCTGACCGTAATAGAGTTCGGCGTAGACGTCGTCCTCGATCAGCGGCACCTGATGCCGGCGCAGCAGTTCCACCAGTTCCTGTTTCTTCGCCTCGGGCATGGTCGCGCCCATCGGGTTCTGGAAACTGGTCATGCACCAGCAGGCCTTGATCGGATGGCGCTCCAGGGTCTGGGCGAGCACGCCGAGGTCGATACCGTCGCGCGGGTGCACGGGGATTTCCACGGCTTTGAGTTTCAAGCGCTCCAGCACTTGCAGGCTGGCGTAGAACGCCGGGGCTTCGATGGCCACCAGATCGCCCGGCTCGGTCACCGCTTGCAGGCACAGATTCAGCGCTTCGAGGGCGCCGTTGGTGATCAGCAGTTCTTCCATCGGCAGCATCAAGCCGCCAACCATGTAGCGCAGGGCGATCTGCCGACGCAGTTGCGGGTTGCCCGGCGACATGTCGGTGACCACCATGCGCGGGTCCATCTCCCGCGCCGCACTGGCCAGCGAACGTGACAGCCGTTGCAATGGGAACAGGGTCGGGCTGGGGAACGCCGAGCCGAAGGGCACGGTGCTCGGATCCTTGATCGATTCCAGCACCGAGAACACCAGTTCGCTGACGTCGACTTCGGTGGAGTCGTTGACGTGGCTGCTGATCACCGGCTCCGAGAACGGACTCGGTGCGTGGGTGTTGACGAAGTAACCGGAGCGCGGCCGCGCGCGGATCAGACCGCGACGTTCCAGCAGGTAATAGGCCTGGAACACCGTGGACGGGCTGACCCCGTAAGTCTGGCTGGCGTAGCGCACCGACGGCACCCGTTGCCCGGGGCCGAGTACGCCGGAGCGGATCAGTTCAGCGATGTCGTCGGCGAATTTTTCGTAGCGTTTCATCGGGGGCCTTGGTGCTGGTTGGATGTGTAGGGTGTCAGGGAAAGCCCCTCACCCTAGCCCTCTCCCGGAGGGAGCGGGGACTGATCGGGTTGTATGTTCGAGTTACGCCGACTTGAAAGCCCGGAGTCGAACTCGGGTTTGAACGCCACTGAGATCTGCTCCCTTTCCCCCCTCGCCCCCTGGGGGGAGAGGGCTGGGGTGAGGGGGAGGATTCTAACGGCTCAGCGATTCATCGGTGCCACAAACCTGCTTTTCGCCACGCTATAAATCTCGGGCTCGTCGCTGTCGGCGATCTTGAAGCTCAAGGTCTGCGAGCTGCTGGCCGGACGTTCGGTGGTCATCGCCACCGACACCGGCACATCGACAATCTCCCCCGGCGCCAGGCTCAGTTCGGTCTTGCCCTGCAACTGGAAGCCGTCGCCGTCCACCAGGCTCAGGTTGTAGTCCTGGCGCTGCTGGGTCTTGTTGATGACCTTGAGGGTGTAGATGTTTTCGATCTGGCCCTGACCGTTCTCGCGGAACAGCCCGCGATCCTTGGTCACATCCAGCGAGACCATGGGCCGTTCGACCAAGGCCAGCGCCAGTGCGCCGATCATCACCAGCAGCACCGCGACATAACCGATCAGCCGAGGCCGCAGCAGATGGGTCTTGCCGCCCTGCAATTCGCGTTCGGAACTGTAGCGGATCAGGCCGCGCGGGTAATTCATTTTGTCCATGATCGAATCACAGGCGTCGATGCACGCCGCGCAGCCGATGCATTCCATCTGCAGGCCGTCGCGGATATCAATGCCGGTCGGGCACACCTGCACGCACAACTGGCAATCGATGCAATCACCGAGGCCGGCTTCGGCGGGTTTCACGTCGCGTTTGCGCGGGCCACGGTTTTCGCCACGGGCGACGTCGTAGGAAATCGCCAGGGTGTCCTTGTCGAACATCACGCTCTGGAACCGCGCATACGGGCACATATGCATGCACACCGCTTCGCGCAGCCAACCGGCGTTGATGTAAGTGGCGGCGGTGAAGAACAACACCCAGAACAGACTGACCCCGCCGATCTGCAGGGTGAACAGCTCTTCGGCCAGCGGCCGGATCGGCGTGAAGTAGCCGACGAAAGTCAGCCCGGTCATCACGCTGATCGCCAGCCACAGGGTGTGCTTGGCCGCGCGCCGCGCCAGTTTGTTCAGGCCCCAGGGCGCCGCTTGCAGTTTGATCCGCTGGTTGCGTTCGCCCTCGGTGACTTTTTCGCACCACATGAAGATCCACGTCCACGAGCTCTGCGGGCAGGTGTAACCGCACCAGACCCGGCCGGCGAACACGGTGATGGCGAACAGACCGAACGCAGCAATGATCAGCAGCGCCGAGAGCAAGATGAAATCCTGTGGCCAGAAGGTCGCGCCGAAGATGTGGAATTTGCTTTCGGCCAAGTCCCACAGCACGGCCTGACGACCGCCCCAGTTCAGCCACACGGTGCCGAAGAACAGCAAAAAGAGAAAGCCCGCGCCGCTGATGCGCAAGGTGCGGAACAGGCCGGTGAAACTGCGGGTGTGGATGTGATTGTCGGTGGAGCCGGCCTTCGCCTTCATGGGGCGACCAGGCACATTTTTTATGGTGGGGCTTGCTTCTACGGTTCGGACGGGGATTTGTTCGCTCATGGTCATTCGCTCATCAGCCTCCATCAGGCGGACGAACTATGAGCGCCGATCTGTTTGCATAACAGACTCAGCTATTTGAATAAAAAGCGTATCAGATGGCGTTTAGTACACATCCTGCGACAACTTGAAGCAGCCCGCAGACGCAGGCGCAAACGCCTATCGCAGGCGTCTGCGCCGGATGTTGATCCGGGTCAGTCAAATCACCGAATCACTCTCGTCGGCCTTCAGGTGCTTGCGACCGTCTTTCGCGCCGGCGACGGTCAGGGCGTCGGCTTCTGCTTCGGTGATGTAAATGCGCCGGTTTTCAATCTCTACGAACGACATGGCTTTTTCGCTATCCGTTTTGACTTCCAGGGTGTCGCAGATACGAATTTCTTCTCCATTTTCAACGGTGAAAAAACACACTTTTGATTCGGGGTTGGATTCATCGATTCGAACGGGCATGAGGCTGTCCTTTTTTCATGGGTACCTGAAAGGTTAGGGCGCGCGCTTTGCCGATCGTTCTGCGCAACTGATTAATGGTCGCCGCTGTCCATCCACTAACGACAAATAAGAAGGACGGAGCGATGAACGCCTGGTGGCATGAAGTGTGGGTGACGCTGCAAGCGGAGTTCGCCGACGTCGGCGATGCCTCGCAACTGACGCGCATCACCGTGCGCCTGTTGATGGCGGCGGTGCTGGGCGGAATTCTCGGTTTCGAACGCGAGCACAAGGGCAAGGCTGCAGGAGTACGCACGCACATGCTGGTGGCGTTGGGGGCGGCGCTGTTTGTGCTGGTGCCGCAGACCTCAGGGGCTGAATCCGATGCGATGAGCCGGGTGTTGCAGGGAGTGATCGCCGGGATCGGCTTTTTGGGCGCCGGGACGATTCTGAAGAATCAGGAGGGTGACGAAGGGCACGTGAAAGGACTGACCACGGCAGCCGGGTTGTGGATGACGGCGGCGATCGGCGTGGCAGCCGGGTTGGGCAGGGAAGCGACGGCGCTGCTCAGCACTTTGCTGGCGCTGGGGATTTTCAGCGTGATGCCACGGGTGGTCAGGATGTTTGAGAAGGATGGGGAGAAAAACCAGCACCTGTAACCGATCGTTCCCATGATGGTGGGAACGATCGGCTGGGTGCTTAGACGATCACCGGTGGCATCGTCGTCGGCGGCTCTTCCTTCGGCGGTGGCGTGGTGCCTGGGGGTTCCTGCTCGGGGACCGGTTGTGGCTCGGTCTCGGGCAGGGTGGGTTTGTCGATGTTCGGATCAGGCGTTTCGGCCGGGATCGGGATGTTCATCTGTAGACCTCCGTGTGGCACATGGCGTGAGAAGTGCTTAAGTGGATTGACCACCGTGTGATGAATTCGATCCGCTTTTCTGACCAGACAAATCCCTGTGAACTTTTCCCCGCGCCGGTCGCTCGGAACCTAAGTGAGTTCAAGTCGGGGCGGGTGCCTCATTGTGAACACTGTTCCGGCACAAGAGCGTCCTTGGGGCGTTAAGGAGAGATGCTCGATGTCTGCTGAAAAACCTTCAGAGCAGAGCTACAACCCGCACATGCCGCTGTCGCAGGCGTTGCTGCTGCCGCGCATCGTGATCGAAAACACCATGCCGACCCTCGATGGCGGGCAGTTTGCCGTGAAGTCGATCGTCGAGCGTGACGTGATCGTCACCAGCAAGGTCTTTGCCGACGGCCACGACAAGCTGGCCGTGCGCATCCGCTGGCGTGCCGAGGGCGAAGAGTCCTGGCACAGCGAGGTGATGAACGAGCTGGGCAATAACAGTTGGCAGGGGCAGTTTCGTCCCGACCGCCAGGGGCGCTACCTGTACTGCATCGAAGCGTGGATCGACCATTTCGCCAGTTTCCAGTACGAACTGGAGAAAAAGCATAACGCCGCCGTCCCGGTGTCACTCGAACTGCAGGAAGGCCGCAGCATGGTGCAGCAGGCTGCCGAACGCAGCGAAGGTCAGCTCAGCGAGGAACTCGCTGCCTTGCATCACGAATTGTCCGGCCTGCTCGAAACCGAGCAGGTGGCGCTGTTTCTGCACTCGCGCAGTGCGCAATTGATGGCGCAGGCCGATCACCGCGCCTATCTGAGCCTGAGCGCTGAATTCCCGGTGGATGTCGAACGGGAACTGGCCGAGTTCGCCAGTTGGTACGAGCTGTTTCCACGCTCGATCACCGACGATCCCAAGCGTCACGGCACTTTCAACGACGTGCACTCGCGGCTGCCGATGATTCAGGACATGGGTTTTGACGTGCTGTACTTCACGCCGATCCACCCGATCGGCCGCGCCCACCGCAAGGGCCGCAACAATTCCCTGACCGCAGGTCCCGATGATCCGGGCAGTCCGTACGCGATCGGCAGTGAGGAGGGTGGCCATGAGGCGATTCACTCGCAGCTCGGCACTCGCGAAGATTTCCGTCGGTTGGTCGCCGCCGCCGCTGAGCATGGCCTGGAAATCGCCCTCGATTTCGCCATCCAGTGTTCGCAGGATCACCCGTGGCTCAAGCAGCATCCAGGCTGGTTCAACTGGCGCCCGGACGGCACGATCAAATACGCGGAAAACCCGCCGAAGAAATACCAGGACATCGTCAACGTCGACTTCTATGCGCCGGATGCGATCCCCAGCCTCTGGGTGGAACTGCGCGATATCGTCGTCGGCTGGGTCAACGAAGGTGTGAAAATCTTCCGCGTCGACAATCCGCACACCAAGCCGCTGCCGTTCTGGCAATGGCTGATCGCCGATGTGCGGGCGCTGCACCCGGAAGTGATCTTCCTCGCCGAGGCGTTCACCACGCCGGCGATGATGGCGCGGCTGGGCAAGGTCGGTTATTCCCAGAGTTATACCTATTTCACCTGGCGCAACACCAAGTCGGAGCTGGCGACTTACTTCACCGAGCTCAACGAGTCGCCATGGCGCGAATGCTACCGGCCGAACTTCTTCGTCAACACGCCGGACATCAATCCGGCGTTCCTGCATGAATCGGGGCGGCCGGGGTTTCTGATCCGCGCGGCGCTGGCGACCATGGGCTCGGGCCTGTGGGGCATGTATTCCGGTTATGAGCTGTGTGAGGCGGCACCGGTACCGGGTAAGGAGGAGTATCTCGATTCGGAGAAGTACGAGATCCGCGTCCGCGACTTCAATGCGCCGGGCAACATCATTGCCGAAATCGCCCAGCTCAACCGCATCCGCCGGCAGAACCCGGCGTTGCACACGCACTTGGGGCTGAAGGTCTACAACGCCTGGAACGACAACATTCTGTATTTCGGCAAGCGCAGCTTTGACGGCAGCAATTTCATTCTGGTGGCGGTGAGCCTCGATCCGCACAACGTGCAGGAAGCCAATTTCGAACTGCCGCTGTGGGAGATGGGCCTGCCCGACGACGCAACCACCCACGGTGAAGACTTGATGAACGGGCATCGCTGGGACTGGCATGGCAAGTATCAATTCATGCGCATTGACCCGGCGTACCAGCCGTTCGGGATCTGGCGGATTACTGCCGCGTAAGACCTTGCTCAAAAACTTGTGGTGAGGGGATTCATCCCCGACTGGCTGCGCAGCAGCCACAAAGAACAACCGGGTAAAACTGAATAAAAGCAGGGCCGCTTCGCAGCCCGTCGGGGATGAATCCCCTCACCACAGAGCCCCTCATCACAGGGCATCCGTGTGGTCTGACAGAATTGAACAGGAGTTTCACATGGCGAAGAAACCCAAGGCAGCCACCTTTATCAAAGACCCGCTCTGGTACAAGGATGCGGTGATCTATCAAGTTCACGTCAAATCGTTTTTCGACTCCAACAATGACGGGATCGGCGACTTTCCCGGCCTGATCGCCAAACTCGATTACATCGCCGAACTCGGCGTCAACACCATCTGGCTACTGCCGTTCTATCCGTCGCCACGTCGCGATGACGGTTACGACATTGCCGAATACCGCGGCGTACACAGCGACTACGGGACCATGGCCGACGCCAAGCGCTTTATCGCCGAGGCGCATAAGCGGGGTTTGCGGGTGATCACCGAGTTGGTCATCAACCACACCTCGGATCAGCACCCGTGGTTCCAGCGGGCGCGCAAGGCCAAGCCCGGTTCGGCGGCGCGCGACTTTTATGTGTGGTCGGATGACGACCAGAAATACGACGGCACCCGGATCATCTTCCTCGACACCGAAAAGTCCAACTGGACCTGGGACCCGGTCGCCGGCCAGTACTTCTGGCACCGTTTCTACTCGCACCAGCCCGACCTCAACTTCGACAACCCGCAAGTAATGAAAGCAGTGCTGTCGGTGATGCGTTACTGGCTGGACATGGGCATCGACGGCCTGCGTCTCGACGCGATTCCGTACCTGATCGAACGCGACGGCACCAACAACGAAAACCTGCCTGAGACCCACGACGTCCTCAAGCAGATCCGGGCCGAGATCGACGCGAATTACCCCGACCGCATGCTGCTGGCCGAGGCCAACCAATGGCCGGAAGACACCCAGCTGTACTTCGGCGACACCGATGCCGAGGGCGTCAATGGCGACGAATGCCACATGGCCTTTCACTTCCCGCTGATGCCGCGCATGTACATGGCGCTGGCCCAGGAAGATCGCTTCCCGATCACCGACATTTTGCGCCAGACCCCAGAGATTCCGGCCAACTGCCAGTGGGCGATCTTCCTGCGTAACCACGATGAGCTGACGCTGGAGATGGTTACCGACAAGGAGCGCGACTACCTGTGGAATTACTACGCCGCTGACCGTCGCGCGCGGATCAACCTAGGTATTCGCCGGCGTCTGGCGCCGTTGATGGAGCGTGACCGCCGCCGCGTGGAACTGCTCAATAGCCTGCTGTTGTCGATGCCGGGCACGCCGACCCTGTATTACGGCGATGAAATCGGCATGGGCGACAACATCTACCTCGGCGACCGCGACGGCGTGCGCACGCCGATGCAATGGTCGATCGACCGCAACGGCGGCTTCTCCCGCGCCGATCCGGCCAGCCTGGTGCTGCCGCCGATCATGGACCCGCAATACGGTTATCTGTCGGTCAACGTTGAAACCCAGGCCGGCGATCCGCATTCGCTGCTGAACTGGACGCGACGCATGCTCGCCGTACGCAAGCAGTCCAAGGCGTTCGGTCGCGGCACGCTGAAGATGCTCTCGCCGAGCAACCGACGGATTCTGGCGTACACCCGCGAGTTCACCGACGCCGACGGCAAGCACGAAATCATTCTTTGCGTGGCCAACGTCTCGCGCAGCGCGCAGGCGGCGGAACTCGATCTGTCGGCCTACGTCGGCATGGTCCCGGTGGAGATGCTCGGCGGTAATGCGTTCCCGCCGATCGGCCAGTTGAATTTCCTCCTGACCCTGGCGCCGTATGGTTTCTACTGGTTCGCCCTGGCTGCAGAAAACCAGATGCCGAGCTGGCACGTGGAACCGGCGCAGAGCCTGCCGGACTTCACCACGCTGGTGCTGAAAAAACGCATGGAAGAACTGCTCGAAACGCCGACCCGCAACACCCTGGAGCAGAGCATCCTGCCGAGCTGGCTGCAGAACCGCCGCTGGTTCGCCGGCAAGGACGCAGCCATCGAGCAGGTCAATCTGGCCTACGGCGTGCGCTTCGGCGATGCGCAGCATCCGGTATTGCTCAGCGAGATCGAAGTCACCAGCGCCGGGCAGACCAGCCGCTATCAACTGCCGTTCGGCTTCATCGCCGAAGATCAGGTCGGCCCGGCGTTGCCGCAGCAACTGGCATTGTCCCGTGTTCGTCGCGGGCGTCAGGTCGGTCTGATCACTGACGCGTTCAGCCTCGAAACGTTTGTCCACGCGGTGCTGCAAGGCATGCAGAGCAACACCGTGCTCAACTCCGAACAGGGCGAGATTCGTTTCGCGCCGACCGCGCAACTGGAAAAACTCGGCCTCTGTGCCGAATCCGAGGTGCGCTACCTGTCGGCCGAGCAATCGAACAGTTCGGTGGTGATCGGCAACAGTCTGGTGCTGAAGCTGATCCGCAAGGTCGCTTCGGGTGTACACCCGGAACTGGAAATGAGCGCGTACCTGACCGAGGCCGGTTTCGCCAACATCTCGCCGCTGCTCGGCTCGGTGATCCGCCGCGATGACGCGGGCGAAGACAATTTGCTGATGATCGCCCAAGGCTATCTGAGCAATCAGGGCGATGCCTGGGAATGGACGCAGAACAACCTCGAACGAGCGTTGCGTGATGAACTGGCGGACGCGATGTCCGAGCAGGAACAGCATTACAACGCCCTCAGCGAGCTTAAGGACTTTGCCGGCATGCTCGGCCAGCGTCTGGGCGAAATGCACCAGATGCTGGCGGCGCCAAGCGACAACGCTGACTTCGCCCCGCAAACAACTAGCGCCAAGGACGCCCAAGCCACTGGCAAGGACGTCGCGGCGCAGGTCGAGCATGCGTTGAAGCTGCTCAAGCAACATCAGAGTCACTTGAGCGCGGCGGATCAGAAAATGGTCGCGCGGCTGCTCGACAACAAAAAAGTCATCCTCGGCCATGTGCAGGAACTCGCGCAGAAAGCCGTTGGCGGTTTGCGGATTCGCGTCCACGGCGACCTGCACCTGGGTCAGGTGCTGGTGATCAAGGGCGATGCCTATCTGATCGATTTCGAGGGTGAACCGGCGCGGCCGCTGCACGAACGGCGCGGCAAACACAGTCCGTACAAGGACGTCAGTGGTGTGCTGCGCTCCTTCGATTACGCGGCGGCGATGACGATCAACGTGCACAACGTCGATCACAGTCCAGAGTCGGAAGCGGCCCGGCATCGGGTTGCCGAGCGCTACCTGCGCGAGGCGCGCGAGGCATTTGTTCAGGCGTATCGCCAAGCGGCAGCTAGTCTTGATCATGCCTGGCAGGATCCTGCAGGTGCCGACGCTGCGCTTGCGCTGTTCGGCCTGGAGAAGGCGGCCTATGAAGTGGCCTATGAAGCCGAAAATCGCCCCACGTGGCTGCCCGTGCCGTTGCACGGTTTGTATGGGCTATTGACGGGGCTTAAACCCTTTTCCGATCTTGGTGGAGAGTAGTCATGAGTTTCTCGAACAAGGAACAGGGTCACGCTAAAGAAGCGTTACTGCCGGCGGCGCGGGACATCGACGCCCTGGTGCGCGCGGAACACCACGACCCGTTTTCCATTCTCGGCCCGCACGGTGATGGTGCCGGTGGGCAGTTCATCCGCGCTTATCTGCCGGGTGCATTGAAAGTCGAAGTGCTGGACAAGGACAGCGGTGAAGAACGGGGCGAACTGCAAGCCACCGAAACGCCGGGATTGTTTGTCGGTCACTTCGATCAGGCGCGGCCGTATCTGCTGCGTACTCGTTGGGCCGGCGGCGAACAGGTCGCGGAAGATCCCTACAGCTTTGGCCAGTTGCTCGGCGAAATGGATTTGTATCTGTTCGCCGAAGGCAATCATCGCGACCTCAGCAGTTGCCTCGGCGCGCAACTGACCACGGTCGATGGTGTTGATGGCGTGCGATTTGCCGTGTGGGCGCCGAATGCTCGCCGAGTGTCGGTGGTCGGCGATTTCAACGTGTGGGATGGTCGTCGGCATCCGATGCGCCTGCGCCATCCATCCGGGGTCTGGGAATTATTCATTCCGCGCCTGCAAGCGGGAGAGTTGTACAAATACGAGATCCTTGGCACCCACGGCATCCTGCCGCTGAAGGCTGACCCGATGGCGCTGGCCACCAGTCTGCCGCCGGACACCGCGTCGAAAGTCGCCGCACCGCTGCAGATCAACTGGCAGGATCAGGACTGGATGAACGGCCGTCGCGAACGGCAGAAGCATTCAGCGCCGCTGTCGATCTACGAATTGCATGCCGGCTCGTGGCAGTGCGAACTGGACGATCTGGGCGAAGTCGCCCGCCAGTACACCTGGCCCGAGCTGGCCGAACGACTGATTCCTTACGTCAAGGAACTGGGTTTCACCCACATCGAACTGATGCCGATCATGGAGCACCCGTTCGGCGGCTCATGGGGTTATCAGTTGCTCTCGCAATTCGCCCCGAGCGCCCGTTACGGCACGCCGGAGCAGTTCGGCGAGTTCGTCGACGCCTGTCACCGCGCCGATATCGGCGTGATCCTCGACTGGGTGCCAGCGCATTTCCCTACCGATACCCACGGTCTGGCGCAGTTCGACGGCACGGCATTGTATGAATATGGCAACCCACTGGAAGGCTTCCATCAGGACTGGGACACGCTGATTTACAACCTTGGGCGCACCGAAGTTCACGGCTACATGCTGGCGTCGGCGTTGCACTGGTTGAAGCATTTCCACATCGACGGTCTGCGCGTTGATGCGGTGGCCTCGATGCTTTATCGCGACTATTCGCGCAAGGCCGGCGAATGGGTGCCGAACCGTCACGGCGGGCGCGAGAATCTGGAAGCGATCGATTTCCTCCGGCACTTGAATGACGTGGTCGAACTGGAAGCCCCGGGGGCGCTGGTGATCGCCGAGGAATCCACCGCTTGGCCGGGCGTCAGCCAGAGCACCCAGCAGGGCGGTCTCGGTTTCGCCTACAAATGGAACATGGGCTGGATGCACGACTCGCTGCACTACATCCAGCAGGATCCGGTGTACCGCGCGCACCATCACAACGAATTGAGTTTCGGTCTGGTCTACGCCTGGTCCGAGCGCTTCATCCTGCCGATCTCCCACGACGAAGTGGTGCACGGCAAGCACTCGCTGATCGACAAGATGCCCGGCGACCGCTGGCAGAAATTCGCCAACCTGCGCGCCTATCTGAGCTTCATGTGGACCCATCCGGGCAAGAAGCTGTTGTTCATGGGTTGCGAATTCGGCCAGTGGCGCGAGTGGAATCACGATCAGCAACTGGACTGGTACCTGCTGCAATACTCGGAACACAAAGGCGTGCAGAAACTGGTCGGCGACCTCAATCGCTTGTACCGCGAAGAACCGGCGCTGCACGACCAGGACGATGCGCCGCAGGGTTTCCAGTGGTTGATCGGCGATGATGCGATCAACAGCGTGTACGCGTGGCTGCGCTGGAGCAAGGACGGCAAACCGGTGCTGGTGGTGGCCAACTTCACTCCGGTGCCGCGTCAGTCGTACCGGGTTGGCGTGCCGTTCGCCGGGCGCTGGAACGAGCTGCTCAACAGCGATGCCGACACCTACGCCGGGTCCAATTATGGCAATGGCGGCGGGGCGTTTACCGAAGAGGTGCCGAGCCATGGCCAGTCGCTGTCGCTGGAGCTGAATCTGCCGCCGCTGGCGGTGTTGATTCTCAAGCCGGAGGGTTGATCCGCGACCGCGTCGCTGCCATCGCGAGCAGGCTCACTCCTACATTTGGAATGCGTCTCCCTGTAGGAGTGAGCCTGCTCGCGATGGCGTCAGCTCAGAGGCCATCGCCCCTCAAGCCGAAATCACCAACGCATCCGCACCCCCAGGCTGCCAATCAACCCGTTCAAGTCATTGTCATCCACATCACTGCTGTAATCGGCGCTGACATACAGGCTGACCGCCGGCGTCACCCGCGCCACCAATCCCAACCCTAATTCGACCGTCGATGATTTGCGGCTGCTGCTGATCTTGTCGACCTGATCGAGAGTCACCGTGTTGCCGGTGTAGACCGTGTGCCAGAGGTTGGTGCGCACGTAGGGTTCCACGGGCAGACCGTTCACATCGTAGCTACCCTTGAGGCGGGCGCCGACGCGGCCGCTCCATGCCGACAGATCCGATGACGACGCATTGCCGGAGCCCGCGTACGGCGTGTCGAGGGTGATGCGCTGATTGATCAGCTGCGCCTGGGGTTCAACCACCCAGTTGCCGCCCAGGCCGATCGGATACCCACCTTCGACCGAGAAGGTCATCGCACTGCCTTCGGTGGCCTGGCGCACGCCTTGTTCGTTGCGACTGAAACCGCTGACCCGGCCACCGCTGGCCGTCAGGTCGACATGCCAGCCTTGCGCGCCAGTCAGGCGGTAATAAGCGCCGAGGCTCTGTCCTTGCAGGTTCAGAGTGTCGACGGCCGGGTCGGCGAGGGCGCGGCTGTTGATCGGGCCGCCGCTGTTAGCCTGGATCTGGTTGTATCCGCCAATCAGGCCGAGGGTCTGAGTGTGGCCGCCGGCGCTTTGCACGGTGATTACTGGCGCGCCTTTGAAGTCGCCGTGGCCGGGCGTGGCAAAACCTGGCGACAGCACGTCGGTTTGCGCTCGCCGAGCGCTTTGCCCGTACAACTGATCCCAGGCCACCGGTGCCAGATCCTCGGTGATCAGGTCGGCGCCGCGCAGATCGGGACGGGGACTCAGGCGTTGGGGCCCGGGGGTAATAACGGTCGCCGGCAGGGTCAGGACGGGCACGTCCTAGCGATACCAGGGGGTGGTTTCATCCGCTGCAGGACCGGCCTGCGCCTCCATGGATGAGCACAGCAGAATCGAACTCGACACTGTGCAAAACGTCACTTTGATTTCTTGCGGGGTGAATGAGCTTTTCATGGAGGTCTACCTTGCAAGCGCATGCGGGCTCTCTTTTCTGGCGTCTCTCCTACCCCGAACGAGGGGCGACCGAATGGGGCGGGGCGAACCGCGGCGCTCGATTTCGCGAGTGCCGGAAGGGTCGCCCCGGTTAGTGATTCCGGGGGTAGTAAGGTAGAGATAAGAAGAGTGATGCCCATGCGTCAAGAAACTGAACGATGAGCGGTACGGCTAAATCAGGCGCTGCAAGTGTTTGTTTTTCTGCACATATCTAAGTCGTTGTCTGTGCTTACAAATGCACTTCGACCGCCAGCGGCAAATGGTCCGACAAGTGCGTCCACGGCTTGTTGCCGAGGATCTGCGGGTCGTGGCTGCTGGCATTGCGCAGGTAGATGCGGTCCAGGCGCAGCAGTGGAAAACGCGCAGGGTAGGTCTTGGCCGGGCGGCCGTGGTGGCGTTCGAAGGCTTCGTGCAGATAATCGCGGCGGGCGAGGGCGATATTGCCCTGCAACTGCCAGTCATTGAAGTCGCCGGCAATGATCACCGGTGCATCGTCGGGCAATGATTCGAGCAACTGGCAAAGCAACTGCAACTGCAATTGGCGGTGGCTTTCCAGCAGACTCAGGTGCACGCAGATCGCGTGGACTTCGGCGTGGCCGGGTACGTCCAGCACGCAGTGCAGCAGGCCGCGGCGCTCGGGGCCGGTGATCGACACGTCGAGGTTGCGGTATTCGCGGATCGGGTATTTCGACAGCAGGGCATTGCCATGATGACCATCGGGGTACACCGCGTTGCGCCCGTAGGCAAAGTCGCTCCACATGCTGTCGGCAAGAAATTCGTATTGCGAGGTTTGCGGCCACTCGTGGTAGCGATTGGAATGGCGCTCGTGTTCGCCCACCACCTCCTGCAGAAACACCAGATCGGCCGAGGTGCTGCGCACCGCTTCGCGCAGTTCCGGCAGGATGAAGCGCCGGTTGAGGGCGGTAAAACCCTTGTGAGTGTTGACCGTCAGCACGCGCAGGCGATGGATGACGGGGGCGTCTACGGCGTGACGCTTGGGATCGCTGGACACGTTCACTCCTCTGAAAAAACGGCTTCCTGTTCATGCGACTGGTCTGTGAGCGGGCAGTTCCTTCCAGATGCCTCAGGCCGTAATACAAATCACCAGAGCCGCCAGAAAACCTGTGGGAGCGAGCCTGCTCGCGAAAGCGGCCTCACAGTCGACCAATCTCCGACTGAATGCACTCGGTCAAATGGTGGGAGCTGGCTTGCCAGCGATGACGGCCTACAAGACGATCACCCTCCCAACTGAATGCACTCATTCCAACTGTGGGAGCGGGCTTGCTCGCGAAAGCGGCCTGCCAGACAGCATCAAAACAACAGGGTAACTCTCGATACCCCCGCGCATATAAACCTAACTCCGCAACCACGTTTAAAGTACACGAACCGTTACGCCATAACGGCTACAACGCCTTGCGCCGTTACCTACGCGTACGCCAGAATCCGCCGGCTTACACGGCTATGCGATGGGCTTATCGTTTCCCTGTCACTGGAAAACAGTGATCGGGTTTGGTAGCCCATTTCGGTACGGTCGTATGGCGTCACCTTATGCAGCCTCTTTTTGGGGCTCAGTTTTATGGTGGACATGCGTGGGGCTCATTCGTGAGCGCCGGGTTCCGTATCGACCGGTCTACCAACCCGCGCATGGCCGCCACCCATCGTTTGGTAGCGAGGGTGATGGCTCCTATTTCTCGATACGGAGTTTCATCCATGTTCAAAGCCACACCCAACCCCCCAGACACCTCGATCCCGTACGACCCAGCCCTCGACCCGCAGAAGATAAAAGCGGCAACCGACCGCGCCATCAACTTCTACCTCAACCCCGGCGCATTGAAGATCTCGATCCCTTCAACCTCGTCATGCAAGGCGAACAGAATCTTCCTCATCGACCCCACCGTGGACGAAGAAACCTTGCTCGTCGAAGCCTGCGAATCATTGGCCGCCGCCAGCGACATGGCCCGCGATATCGGCGACGTCGTCGACCACCCACAGCGCCGGGCCATGCTGATGCTGCATCAGGTGATCATGCTCAGTGAACTGATGGTCAACCGGGTACTGGACGGCCGCCGCGTCCCGAACTAACTGCCCGGCCCCCCCTGTAGGAGCTGCCGAAGGCTGCGATCTTTTGATGTTGCTTTTAAAAAACAAGATCAAAAGATCGCAGCCTTCGGCAGCTCCTACATGGAGTCATTCTTCCAAAGTACCTTGATCGGAGTTCCATCTGATGCCCGAAACCCCACCCAATCCACCAATCACAGACCCGCTATCACCCTGCGAATCCCTCAACTCCAGAAAACTCCACGAAGCCGCCGAACGCGCCCTCGACCATTACCTCGCGCCCGCAAACATCATGGCAACCCCCTACACCCCCAGCAGCATGTTCATGGTCAACCCGCAAACCGACACCGAATCCCTGCTGGCCAACGCCTGCGAATCCCTGGCGTCGGCCACGGTGATGCTCGGTGATTTCGCCGGGACGCTGGAGGGACCGAGTCGTAATACAGCGTTGGGCATTGCGCAGGTAGTGATGCTCGGGGAATTGGCGGTGAATCAGGTACTGGATAATGTTGTGCCCAAGGAATAGGCGCTGACAGTTCTGGCCTCTTCGCGAGCAAGCCCGCTCCCACAGTGGATCTGCGTTGGTCACAGGTTATGTGCCTGGCAAAGATCCCTTGTAGGCGTGAGGCTGTTCGCGATTGCCATTAAATAAATCAGTCCCCTTATCTTGCTGACCTAGAGCACCTACTGTTCACCTGCGCCTCTTTCACCGGCGTTTTGAAGGCGACATAAGTTTTTTAGTTTCTGAAAACGACCGTATAAATGGTTAACTGATGGCCATGATCATTCGGCTTTTCCGTCACCGAGAACCTGAGGGTATCGAACGTGTGGCCGTTGTTTGGGGCAACGTACTTTTCAAATCGAATTGGGTTCACACCGGGGCCTTCAAAGAGCACCATTGTGGACACCACCTCATCGCTTTTTAGAAATTCAAGCCGGAAGGGGCTACCCGGTTTCGAATAATATTCGCCTGTGATTGTCGCACTGCTGGCACTTGCATGCCTTAGTGCCAGGGAGAGCACAAGTGTGCCTGATTGGGAATACCCTGGATACAGAAGCGCCTTCATTTGCCGAGGATCAGAGTACGCCCCAGCATATGCGGTTTGCCCGATTCCTGTAATTAACGTTAGTTTGGTGTGCAACCCCTGCATGGACTCCCCTGGTTCGAGAAACTGGACGGGATATGACTGAAAGTCTTCGACGATGAACGCGGGAGCGTCTACGGTCACAGACCACTCCCCCGACTCCGTCCCGCTGCCATACAACGCCTTGGCTTTGAACACATGCTTCGTACGTGTCAGCCCGGTCAGTTCAACAGTCCATATACCTTTGTCATCGGCCTTGGGCTTTTTGCCAGTGGAGGTAGCACCGTCGAAGATTTCCACTTCCTGCCCTACAGCTGCAGTGCCCTCAAGCGTAATTGAGGTGTCGCCAGTCGTGCCGCCCGGAAGAACCTCATTCCCTTTGGAGTCTTCCACTCGGGTAATTTCTGGTCGCACATCCTCAAACGCTTTGATCGTGTAAGTGCGCACTGGAAACTCCACCGCCTCACTCTCCACCGTGCTCTGACCAAGCGCCGCTTTAAACGCCAATTCCAGGCTGCTGTCATCCAGCAGAGCGTTGAGCTCATCGGCTGGAAGCGAAACAGTGAAGAACCGGTCAGCAATCCAGTCGGGGTTGGTGAAGGCCGTCGGCGCACTCCAGATCTCGCGTGTGTAGGCGCTACCGTCGGCATTGGTCCCGTGCAGGCGCAACCAGACGTATTGGTTGAGGGCGATCAGCGGCCAGTCACCCATGCGTACGGAAGCTTGGGTCAGGTTGCCGGTATGCAGTTCCGGGCCGGCGCCGTCGTTGTCGGCCTGCTCGATGGTGGGGCTGGCCAGCGCGCTCTGCGGCATTGCTTGCACCGTCAGGTCAAATTCCCGGGACGGTGTCAGATGACCATCAATGATGACGACGTAGGAGATTTTTACCTGCTTACCCAGATTGAACGCCACCACGCTGTTGGGGATCGCAAACTCAAGCCCTTCGCTTACCGCACGCGGCACTGAGGTGTGCGACCCGCCGGCCGGTGTGCCGTCAGCGCCAGTCCAGGTGACGCTGATTGCATGGTTTGGCAGCAACGCGCTGTTGTCCGGCACCACGATGGTCAAGGTGTCCCTGACCAGCAGCGGGTTGAGTGCGCTGTCGCCGTTGTTCTCCTTGATCGAGGGGGCGAGCAGTTCCAGCGCGACGCCCACGGTGAACACCAATGGATTCGAAAGGCTGGTCTCATCTGTGGCATGGCGCCAGAGCTGGTAGCGGACGGTGATCTTGCCGCCGCGGTTCGGTTCGATGTGTTGGGCGACGAAGGCGGCGTCCAGGTTGATGACCCAGTCTTGTTGGGCGGTTACGGCATTGAATGTGCGGGACCCGGGTTCCTCGCCGGAGATGTCGCCCACCCACTTCCAGGTGGCCTCGTCGTTGGCTACCCATGGCTTCACCACAGGCCTGGGGATGGTCAGTTTACTGGTACCGCCGGGCAGTGTGGCCGGGTCGAGGAAGCCGTTCGCCACCCCGAGGACAATGGGGGCGTCCAGCTCGAATTTCGGTTCACCCACATTGAGCAATTTCGTGTGCAGCGATTCCCGTCTGAGGATCTCGTCGCCTTCGGCTATCAGCAGGTCGTACCACCCCTTCAGGGTTCCGCCGTCAAGGAGCTTGAGGTTGTAGTCATTGACGGTGATGACAAAACCTTCGGGATTCTCGACTTCATCCTCCTCCGGAATGTGCCACTCCAACTCAGGCAGGAAGGTGCTGCCGTCCGGACTTTTACCCAACAGGAACAGCTCAATGCCCATGCCGTACTCGATGGCCGGATCGAACGGAATGCGGACGTTGATGGGTGTCTTCGTGGGATCGATGAAGTCTCCCTCGGCTTCTTCGATGATCGGTGCGGCCAGGCGGTGGGCTGCGCCGGTGACTTGTACAAACTGCCTTTTTGAGCGTAACGGGTCACTGCTGCCGCTGCGTTCCAGCCGATAGAAGAAACTGACCTGGGTATTGACCAGTTTACGCACGGCCGCAATGGACAGCTTGAACTCGTAGTTATGCGGGATATTGTCGACGGTCTGGGGCAGGGCGGTGACTTCGACTTTTTCGCCCTCCAGGGTGGTGCCGAGCATGGTCAAGTGAATGATGTCACCCATCTCGAAGTCTGGCCGGGTGGCCGTGACATGCACCGTGATGTCGTTGTCGCCCTGTTTATCGGCGTCGAGCTTGTTGTTGACGGCCTCTTGAACGATAGGCGCGGCCAGCAGGTCGATGCCGGTGGTGACGACAATGCGGGTTTCCTTGCACCAGTCTTCCGATTCATTGCCGACGATGTCGCGCACCTTGAAGGTGACCGCCAGACCGGAGAGGTCGGTGTCACCAGCCTCTTTAATAGTGGCTTTGGAGACCGTGATTAATATCGGGTTTGCCGCTGGATCGTCGATCTGCGCCTGGGTCACCGGTGTGGAATACTCAAAAAAGCCACCCCAACTGAGATGAATGACGTCGTCCTTCGCGATGTCAGGGTAAGGCAAGCCGCTGCCGGACTCGGACCTGATGACAATCGGCACTCCCGCTTCGGCAACGTCTTTGTCCACACCGCCGTTGACGATTTCCGGGGGAATGTACATGTACAGGTTGGAGTGACCAGGGTCCGGGTCGATGTCCTGGCCACCGGGGAGTTCCAGTTTGACGAAGAGGTTGAGGGGCTTGTCCGGACGCTCTTCTTTTTGATTGGGCTGTTTGATTTCGTAGGTGAGTTGGTAAGGACCTGTCTGCAGATGACGGGGAGCCACCCACAAGAGGGTCGGTTGTTTGAGCTCGGTCTGGTCAATGATGGGACGCCCGTCGACCTCACGGTCATTGAGCAGCAGCTTGACGGTATCGCCGACAGCCTTGGTGGCCCAGACGGGGATGACGACAAGCAGGCCGAGGTCGGGAAAAGTGAACACCGCCGCCCGGTTGATCCCCCACTGACCGGAAGGCAGGAGGCGCCCGAGCACTATCGGGTCCAGCAGTGAATGGGGGGCAGAGATTTTCATCTTGGGCTGAACGAGCATGGACGGAACTCCGTGCGAACTGTCGGGAGACAAAGGGCGTGGAGTTATTCAGCGCTGAAGATGACGGCTCTGGCTACTGTCAGAAATTACAGGTAGGGAGGTATTTGCGATGAACGGTCGTGAGCCATAGCCACTGGCTCGCCGCATATCAATGTGGGAGCGGGCTCGCTCGCGAATAGGCCGGCACATTCAACATCACAGGTGACTGAACCGACGCTTTCGCGAGCAAGCTCGCTCCCACAGGGGATGGGTGTTTCAGATGAAGACAATTTCGTAGGGCAGGCGCATCCGCTCCAGGATCACCGGCGGTAGCATCGGCGCGATGCCGATCGCCGGTTCGCCCTTGAGCTGGCTGGCATAGGCGTGGGTGGCGTGACTTTTTCGCGCGACGGTCCAGGTGTCGAGGCGCAGTTTGCGTGCACGATCCCAGGGGATCAGGCTCTGTTCGCGCTCCGGCCAGTGCCAGGCCCAGACCGCCACGTCGTGATAGGTGGCTCCGGCTTGCGCCGCCGCTTTGGCACTCGCACGTCCGACCGCTTCGTGGTCGTCGTTGCCGTCGTTGCGCCAGGTGCTGAACACCACGTCGCCGGGGCGCAGATAACGCGCGATGAAGCTGGTGATTTCGGTCTCGCGTTCGAGCAGCGCGTTGTCGGTGAACCCGCCGCGCACCCATTTCAGACTGTGCATCGGCAGGCCGAGCCGACGCAGGGCTTCGACGCTCTCTTGCGGACGGAACACGCTCAGGCGTTTTTCCGACCACTGTCGCGAACCGGGATGGCTGGCGCTGCCGTCAGTGATCGACAGCAGTTGCAGCGGATGGCCAAGGCTGGAGAGCAATTGCAGGAGGCCGCCACAGGTCACCACTTCATCACCCGGATGCGGGGCGACGACGACGGCGCGAGCACCGCGGGGAACGAGGCTATGGGTGTTGATGACGGGAATGTTGTCCAGCTGCGGGGCACTGTTCCAGATCTGTACCGGCGGCGGGTTTTCGTTGAGGAATAACGGTTTCATGGGTGCTACGTCCTTGTCGAGTCAGGCCCTCAGCCGAATCTGCACCGTGCAAAAGCAGGTGCGCTCGACCCGTGAAGGCGAATGGATTGCTGTGCGACGCTCCCAACCCTGGATTGCCGCGCAGCAGAGTATTGCTCATGAAAACCGGTTCGTCGCGTTACAGATCAATCTGATCCGCTTTTTTTATGTCTAACTGTACCAATTTTCGCAGGTAGTCCCCGAAACCGCCCCGGGCACGGCTGTCCAGACGGGCGCTGGTGTGCACTTGCGGACGATGGCTCCAGGCAATGTCGGCACCGAGCAACTCCAGTTGCCGCACCAGTTGCACGTCCTCATCACAGGTCAAGGGGGCGAACCCCCCGGCCCAACGATAAGCATCGGCACTGACCCCGAGATTGGCGCCGTGGATATGGCGATGCCCGTCCCGCGCCTGATAGTGGCTGTGATAGCGGATTTGCGCGCTTTCGTCGAATGTCGGATCCCAATGTTCAACGGTCACCGTGCCGCACACCGCGTCCGCACCCAGACCCAACTGCGCCACCAGCCAGTCCTCGGCCACACGGCTGTCGGCGTCGGTGCAGGAGATCCAGCGCGCGCCACGCTCCAGCAACACCTGCGCGCCAGCGGCTCGGGCCTGGCCAACGTTGCGGGCGTCGATGTGCAGACTCAGTACCGGAAAGCCGCTGACGATCTGTGCCGAGCGATCGGTGCAGCTGTCGAGCACCACCAGCACTTCAACCGGCTCGCCGGCCAGCAGCCCGTGTTTACTGGCGCGCACGGCGGCCGTCAGGCACTGTTCCAGCAGGTCTTGCTCGTTGTGCGCGGGAATCAGAATGCCGATCATCGCAGGCCCTCCAATGCGGCCACCGAGCGCGGCTCACGGCTCCAGACTTCAAGGATAAAGTCGGACTCCTGATGCAGCGCCAGACGCGGTAGCGGTAATTGCTCGTGAATCAGGTCATGTACCTGCCGCGCGTTGAGCGGGCAGCCATCGATGGGCGGGCGCCAGTGGCAGGCCAGCAACTGGCCGTCAGCCGTCAGGGATTCATTGATGCGGCGGATCACTTCTGTCAGATCCTGGGCATCGAGGTAGTAGCCGATTTCGCTAAATACAATCAGGTCGAATTTTTCCTCCGGCCAGTCACCGGGCAGGCGACTTTGGCGCACTTCGGCGTGGTCAAACAGGCTCAATCGGGTACGCGCCAGATTCACCGCGGCACTGGCGGTGTCGCAACACAGCAGGCGGTCGCAGCGCTCGGCGAGCTCGGCGCTGAGTTCGCCATTGGCGCAACCGGGTTCGAAGATCGCCCGATAATGCGCGCGAGGCAGGGCGGCGAGGGTGATCGCGCGTTTGCGCTGTTCGTACCAGCGCTCACGGAAGGCCCAGGGATCGTCATTGGCGCTGAATAATCCGTCGAAGTAACGATCGTCGACGCTCATAGAAACACCACTTCGAAAGGTTGCAGCAGGCGATCCAGCACGTACGGCGCCAATACCGGTTGCAGCCCGGCTTGCGGGTCGCCCTCCAACTGACTGGCGAAGGCATGGATCGCGTGGCGTTTGCGCGCCACTTGCTCGGGTGACAACAGAATCTTGCGCGCGCGCTGCCATGGCACTGAGGCGTCTTCGGGGGAGGCCCAGTGCCAGGTCCATACCGGCAATTCGTGGCAGGTGGCGCCGACCCGCCGCGCGGCTTCGATACTCGCGCGGCCGGCAGCTTCGTGATCGCAGTGGCCGTCCTCGCACCAGGTGCTGAACACCACGTCGCCGGGGCGCAGGTGGCGTTCGATGAACGCTACCAGCGACGGCTCATCCGCAGCGACCTGGCTATCGCTGAAACCGCCGCGCAGCCATTTCATCCGGTGCAGCGGCACGCCGAGGCGGCGCAGGGCTTCGGCTGATTCCTGCGGCCGCACCACGCTCAGACGCTCCACCGGCCAGCGCTCGGAGCCGGGGTGACTGGCGCTGCCATCGGTGACCGAGATCAACTGCAACTGACGCCCGGCGGCGGCCAGCAACTGCAACATCCCGCCGCAGCCGAGCACTTCGTCGTCCGGGTGCGGGGCGACAATCACCGCCCGCGCGCCCGGTGGCACCAGACTGAGGACATCGACGCTGTCCAGCGCCGCGAGGTGCCGGGAATGTTGCCATTGCAGCAGCGAAGTGCCTTGGTGGCCGATGATCGGATCGGGTTTGTTCACGGCATTCATAGCGTCCAGGCCTCCTCGGGGTGTTCAGCCAGCGTTTGGCCAAGGGCCGCCAGATCACGCTCGGCATGGCTCTGGCGCAGGAACACCGGCAGATCGGCGCTCAACCGGGCGAAGTGCCGATCCTTGCAGAACGGAGCGGCACCCAGTGCCCGACCGGTCTCGCGCATCACTTGTTCAGCCGATTGCTCGACCACGGCGCGGGCACGCCGGGCCAACAGTTCGGCATCGGCTTCGGGATGCGCATCAATGTGCAAGGTACTGAAGCGCAGCACATTGGCTGCCGCGTACAGCGCTGAATCGACCGCACCGAGGTGGGCGAGGGCGTGCGGCTCCTCGCGTTGTGCGCAGTGTTGACGCAGCACCTCGGCGATCTGCCGCGCCGCGCCGTACCAGCACGCGGCGATGCCGATCCCGCCTTGCCAGAAACCCGGACGATTCAGGTAGTCACCGGGTTCGCCGATGGCCTGGGCTTCAGCGCCGTCGAACAACACTTCGACGCTGCCGGTGGCACCCATGCCGACCGCTTGCCAGCCCTGATCGGTGATGGTCACGCCCGGTTGATCCAGCGCTACCGCGACCAGTTGCTGACGGTCTTCGGCGTCCCACGCGGTGAGCAGCGCATGGCTGAGCACCGCCGCCCCGGAACACCAGGCCTTGCGCCCGTCGAGGCGCACCATGTGCCCGGCCGGTCGCACCTGCACCCGAGCCTGCGGTGGTTCAGCCGCCCACATGCCCCAGGTGCTGCCCGGGGTGGGCGAACCTCCGAGCTGTTCGATGATCGCCAGTGCGTCGGTGTGGCCTTCGTAGAGTTTGCACAAACCCAGATCATGCCCGCCGACTTCGGCCAGACGTTGAAAACGCTCCAGCGTGCGGCCGCTGCCCGGTAACGGCAACTGATCCAGACCGGCCTCGACCAGCGCCCGCAGGCAATGGCCGAGTGCGGCGGTGTCGCGATAGTCGGGCGGGCGGCGCGCCAGATAACTGTGCAGGTCCATATCAGTCTTCTTCTTCGCGTTGCAGTTCGAACAGCAGCAGCGAACGCCCGGTGACTGAATACTCATGGCCGAACTCGAAGCGTTCCTGACCGCGAATCGACGGCTGATTGGTGTCGATCATGCAGGTCCAGAAACTGCCTTCCGGCACTTCAGGCAGGCTGAAGTTGACGATGTCGTGGTGGGCGTTGACCACCAGCAGCAACGTCGCATCGGCGCCTTTGCGGCGGATCCCGGTTTCCTGCGCGCGACCATCAAGGAGCATGCCCAGGCAACGGTTGTGCGCGTCATGCCAGTGCTCGGTGGTCATCTCGGTGCCGTCCGGCGCCAGCCAGGTGACGTCCTTGACGCCGATGTCCTCGTTGTATTCGCCGACCAGGAAGCGCCCGCGGCGCAGGATCGGATAAGCCATACGCAACTTGATCAGGCGTTTGACGAATTTGAGCAGCGCCTTGCCGTCCTCGCTCAGGTCCCAGTTGACCCAGCCGATCTCGCTGTCCTGGCAATAGGCGTTGTTGTTGCCGTCCTGCGTGCGGGCGAATTCGTCGCCGGCAACGATCATCGGTGTGCCCTGCGACAGCAGCAGCGTGGCGAAGAAGTTGCGCATCTGCCGATGGCGCAGCGCATTGATCTCGGGATCGTCGGTCGGGCCTTCGACGCCGTGGTTCCATGACAGGTTGTTGTTGCTGCCGTCCTGATTGTTCTCGTCGTTGGCTTCGTTGTGCTTGTCGTTGTACGACACCAGATCGTTGAGGGTGAAGCCGTCATGCGCGGTGATGAAGTTCACCGACGAGTACGGCCGCCGTCCACGCTGATTGAACATCTCGCCGGACGCGGTCATGCGGCTGGCGAAGTCGGCGACCTGGCCGTCATCGCCCTTCCAGAACGCGCGCACGGTGTCGCGGAATTTGTCGTTCCACTCGACCCAGCCCGGCGGGAAGTGGCCGACCTGATAGCCACCGGGGCCGCAGTCCCACGGCTCGGCGATCATTTTCACCTGACGCAGCACCGGGTCCTGACGGCAGGCGACGAGGAAGCTGTGACGCTCGTCGAAACCGTCGTGATAGCGCCCGAGAATCGTTGCCAGGTCGAAGCGGAAGCCGTCCACGTGCATCTCGCTGGCCCAATAGCGCAGCGAGTCGGTGACCATTTGCAGCACGCACGGGTGACTGAGATCGAGGGTGTTGCCGGTGCCGGAGTCGTTGATGTAATAGCGCTTGTCGTCCGGCATCAGGCGATAGTAGGAGGCGTTGTCGATGCCGCGCATCGACAGGGTCGGGCCTTGCTCGTTGCCCTCGGCGGTGTGGTTGTAGACCACGTCGAGGATCACTTCCAGATTGGCCTCGTGCAGGTGCGCGACCATCTCCTTGAACTCGGCGATCTTGCCGCTGGCCAGATAGCGCGGGTCCGGAGCAAAGAAGGCGATGCTGTTGTAGCCCCAGTAGTTGGTCATGCCCTTGTGCAGCAAATGCTGGTCGTTGACGAAGGCATGGATCGGCAGCAATTCCACACTCGACACGCCGAGTTTGCGGATGTGTTCGAGCACGTCGTCGACCATCAGGCCGGCAAAGGTACCGCGCACGTTCTCCGGCACCGATGGGTGACGCATGCTGATGCCGCGTACGTGGGTTTCATAGATGATGGTTTTGTCCCACGGCACGCTGACGCGGTGGTCGTTGCCCCAGGTATGCGCCGGGTCGATGACCTTGCACTTGGGCACAAACGGCGCGCTGTCGCGTTCATCGAAACTGAGGTCGGCGTCGGGGTGGCCGATGGTGTAGCCGAACAGCGCCTCGGACCATTTCAACTCGCCGACCAGCTGTTTGGCGTACGGGTCGATCAACAGTTTGTTGTGGTTGAAGCGATGGCCGTTCGCCGGGTCATACGGGCCATACACGCGGTAGCCGTAGATCAGCCCCGGGTGGGCGTCGGGCAGATAGCCGTGATAGATCTCGTCGGTGTATTCCGGCAGTTCGATGCGTTCGAGTTCGACTTCGCCGGCATCGTCGAAAATGCACAGTTCAACCTTGGTGGCATTGGCGGAAAACAGTGCAAAGTTAACCCCCAGACCATCCCAGGTCGCACCGAGCGGGAAGGGCAGGCCTTCACGGATTCTCGAAGGTTCAGCGTGCGCTGCGGGCTCGGCTTTTTTTGGACTGGACATGATTGCTCCTGCAAAACGGGTTGGTTCGAATATCGGATCAGCTGTGGGGACAGAATCTGTGGTGAGGGGATTTATCCCCGATGGGTCGCGCAGCGGCCCTGCGACTGCTTCGCAGCCGATCGGGGATAAATCCCCTCACCACAGACATCTGTCCCTGACAGGGGGTGTTTGAGGTTTCTTCAGGACGAGTTGTCCCTGTGTGGCGAGCGAACCCGCCACACGGTCATTCAGTTCAATAATCCGGGTGTGTCAGTTGGCCGGGGGCTTGCGTGGGGCGCGCGGCTTTTTCTCGGCGGCTTTTTCGCCCGGTGGAATCACTTTGGCGGCGCTGGAAGGCTTGGCTTTGGCGTCCGCAGGCGCCTTGGGCTTGGCCGCCGGGGTCTTGCTTTCGGTGGCTTTGCCGGTCGCAGTCTTGCCGGCAGTTTTGCTGCCCGCAGCCTTTGGCGACTTCTTCGGCGCGAGGGCCTCGGCTTCGGCCAGTTTGCGTGCCATTTCCCAATGACGCGCTTCATGACCTTCAGGTTTGCCCTCCGATTCCCAGATCTGATAGGCGAACTCGCGGATGCGTTTATCGTCGGTACTCATCGCAATGCTCCTGAACTGAACTCGTCGTTACGTAAAGAGTTGGATAAACAGATTGACCGGGAAATCCCCCAGCGCGGCGCTGACGTTCAGCTCCCTGTTTTTTGTGACTGCGCTGCTGTGAAAAAGTCCCTTCAGGTTTGTGTCAGAGGCGGCGAACGGTAAAACCACCCGTGTATCGCCCCAGCGCAGCGCATCCACCTGTGGCTCGGCACTGTTTTCCAGCAACGTCGCGCAGCGGATCGGCACGATCACGATGGCGTAGCGGCCCTCGTGCTCACGGGCGAATGCGAGCACGTTGTGCGCCTGCTCGCCCAGCACCTCCAAGGCCTGATACGTGCCCCGGCGAAACAGCTCGGCGTGTTCGGCGCGCAGGTTCAATACCTCGGCGATCAACGCTTGCTTGATGCGCCCGTCACGCCAGTTCGCCAGCAGCTCCGGGAGCGGCGCGTGTCCGTCCAGAGCTTGCGCGCGCGCGGCGTAATCCACCGGCCGGCGGTTGTCCGGATCGACCAGGCTGAAGTCCCAGAACTCGTTGCCTTGATACAGATCCGGTACCCCCGGCACGGTCATGCGCAGCAAGGTTTGCGCCAGACTGTTAAGGGCGCCGGCTGCCGCGATGCTGTTGACGGTCTTGCTCAGTGCTGCGCGCAGCAGCTCACCTTCGTCACCGGTGAGCAGGCGTTGGGTGAACGTCTGCGCAGCGTTTTCATAGGCTTCATTCGGCGCACTCCAGCTGCTTTGCAACTTGGCTTCTCGCAGGGCTTTCTGTTGCCACTGCCAGATGCGCTCGGCGTAGTCGCTGAAACCTGCCTGATCGTCATCACGCAATAGCAGCGGCCAACTGCCGAGCAACGCCTGATACAGGATCAGTTCATCGCCGGACGACGGCACTTGATCATCGTCGCGCAGCGGCCGGGCGAGGGCGCGCCACAACTCGACCTGTTCGGCATACCAGTGGCTGCGTTCGCTGAGCACTGCCAGTCGTGCACGGGTGTCTTCGCCACGTTTGTGGTCGTGGGTCGCAGTGGCCAGCAAATTGTCGGGAAACGCATCCAGGCGTTGCTGATTGACCGCATGGAAGTCGCTGACCGGCGCGCTGAACTGCTCGGTGTTGTAGCCGACGTCATTGCGCGACAGCAGCACCGCCGAGCGATACAACGCGGTGTCTTCCACGGCTTTGGCCGCTGCCGGCGACGTCAGTTGCTGGAAACGCACGCAGGCGTGCTTGAGAATTTTGCGCGAGCGCCCGCGCGGCTTTTGCCGCCAGGGCGTGCCACCGAGCCAGGCCGCCACACAGTCAAGCACCGGCCAGTCGCCTTCGCCCAGCGTCTGCCGCGCGCCGTCCATGGCCTGCTGGAAGAACTGTTCATCCTGAGCCGCGCGACCCAGCGCATTGATGTAAGTGCGATACACCGGGAAATGCACGATCAGCGCCTGCAACACCCGGCGAATTGCGCCGAGAGTCAGGTCGCGGGTCATCAGGTCATCGCGGGCCACTTGCAGCAGCGCCTGGGCGACGCTTTCGAAGTCACTGGCCAGCGAGCCGTTGAGGATCTGTTGCCTCGCCAGTTGCGCTTCTTCAATGAACGCCGCCGGACGCTCGGTGCGTCGCTGCCAGAGGTCGCCGAGTACATGTTCGCCATCGGGGTCGTGTTGCAGCAACGACAGCTGATTCATGAACTCGTAACCGGTGCTGCCATCCACCGCCCAATCGGTACGCAGGTTTTCGCCGGCACCGAGAATCTTCTCGACATAGATCGGCAAGTGCCGATCCGGCGCAAGCAAGTCGAGGCGCCGCCGCAGCTTGCGGCAATAGCCACGCGGGTCAGCGAGACCGTCGATGTGGTCGATGCGCAAGCCGTCGACCAGGCCTTCGCTAATCAACTGAAAGATCTTGCCGTGAGTGGCTTCGAACACGGCCGGGCGCTCGACGCGCAGGCCACCGAGCTCGTTGATGTCGAAAAAGCGCCGCCAGTTGATGTCGTCTGCTGCGGTGCGCCAACTGGCCAAGCGGTAGCTTTGACGTTCGAGCAACTGATGCAGCTTGTCGAAGCCTTCTGCTGTCGTGGAGTCGTAATGCGCGAGACTTTCCTCGATCGCGGCGAGAATCTGCGGATCGCTTGCCAGCTCTTTCAGTTCAGCCTTGAGCGGCATCGCCAGCGCATGCGCGTCGGTCTGGTAGCTGAGGGTGCTGAAACGATCGGCCAGGGATTTCAGCGCTTCGACCGGTTTGAGCAACTCGCCGTAGTCATTCGGGCAGATCGGGAAGTGATGCTCGTAATGCTCGACGTGGAAGCGACCTTGCTGCGCATCGAAGCGCAGTTTCAGCGTGCCTTCCTGCAGCGCGACGCCGTAATCGCTGCCGAGAAACGGCAGCAACAATTGGCCTTCCATCAACGGGTCCGGCGAGTGCCACTGGATGTCGAAGAACTCGCCATAGGGACTCAGGCGGCCCCACTCCAGCAGGTCCAGCCACCACGGGTTGTCACCGCCACCGACGGCCATGTGGTTGGAGACGATGTCGAGGATCAAGCCCATGCCGTGTTCGCGCAGGGTGCTGACCAGACGCCGCAGCGCCGGTTCGCCGCCGAGTTCCGGATTGACCTGGGTCGGGTCGACCACGTCGTAGCCGTGCATCGAGCCGGCGCGGGCCGCGAGCAGCGGTGAGGCATAGATGTGGCTGATGCCGAGGCGGGCAAAGTACGGCACCAGCGGCACCGCCTGTTCCAGAGTAAAACCCTTGTGAAATTGCAGGCGCAGGGTGCCACGCAACGGTTGGTTGAACGATGAATTCATTGGTCACGCTCGGCAGCTTGCAGGCGGGCGCAGGCCAGCAGTTCGAGGCGGCGCGCGGCATCGGCGCCATCAAACAAGGCTTCGCTGTTGCCGGGCAGGCGTCGCGACCAGTTCGGGTGGCTGTCGATGGTGCCCGGCAGGTTGGCCTGCTCGTCGATGCCCAGCGCATCCTCTAGCGGCAGCAACACCAGCGGTGCACGGGTGTGGCCGAGGAAACGCACGCTGGCATCGACCACTTGATCGGCTTCGTGGGACTCTTCGCGAAAATTTTGCGGGTCCTGACTCAAGGCCCCGCGCAGGCCTTCGCGCTCGCGCTGGCGATGGCGGCGCCATTCGATTTCACCATTGGCGTCGACAAATTCCAGACGCGCGTTCCAGTCGATGTCGCGGCCATGCCACCAACCGTTGAGCGTCGGCAGATCGTGGGTGCTGGTGGTCGCCAGCGCGTTGTCCGGCCAGTCGAGGATCGGTTTGAAATACGTGTTGTCCTGTTCGAACAGCAGCACGCGCATGCCAAGAATCGCCCGCGCACTGAGTTTTTCGCGCAGACCGTCGGGCACGGTGCCGAGGTCTTCGCCGAGGACGATCGCCTGATGTCGATGGGACTCAAGGGTCAGCAGGCGCAGCAGATCGTCAAACGGGTAATACAGATAGGCGCCATCGGCCGGCGCCGCGCCGTTGGGGATCACCCACAGGCGTTGCAGGCCCATGACATGGTCGATGCGCAGCCCGCCAGCGTGGGCGAAGTTGGCGCGCAGCATGTCGATGAACGCACGAAAGCCGTTGCGGATCAGACCTTCGGGGGAAAACGCGGAAATCCCCCAGCCCTGGCCGGAGCGGTTGAGGATGTCGGGTGGTGCGCCAACGGTCAGCGAGGCGAGCAATTCGTCCTGAAAGCTCCAGGCCTGACTGCCGGCACCGTCGGCACCGACCGCAAGGTCAGCGATCAGGCCGATGCCCATGCCGGCGCTGCGCGCAGCCGTTTGCGCGCGCTCCAGGCAGCGGTGGATCAGCCATTGGCAAAAGGCGAAGTAAGCGATGCGCTCCGCGTATTCCTCGGCAAACGCTTCGAGGGCGGCGCCGCGCGGGTCGTGCCAGTGTTCCGGCCATTCGCGCCAATCGAGGCTTTCGCCACGGGCAGCGCGCATTTCCTGAATGGCTTCGAAGCGGCAATGGTTTTCCAGGGCTTCGCCACCGGCATGGCGGAAACCGGCGAAGTCCGGATGCAACGGATGCTCGCCCGCGACGAAGCCGTCGTACAAGGCTTGCAGCAATTTCTGTTTGGCGTCGGCGGCGGTGGGCCAGTCGATCAGCTTCAAGTCTTCCAGTTGCCGGAATTGCTCGGCCAGACCGCTGGCGTCGATCGCATCGCGCAAGGCCCGTTCGCCAAGGATGGCGCCCGGTGCGGCATACAAGGCGTTAAGAAACAGGCGGCTGGACGGCGAATACGGGCTGTAGCGCCCGGTGTCGGCGCTGAACATCGCATGCAGCGGACTGATTGCCAGCGCATCGGCGCCACGCTCGCCAGCCACCCGCACCAGTTCTTCCAGCGCCTGAGTGTCACCAAAACCGCCATCGCCGGGGCGGCGCAGACTGTACAGTTGCGCGCTTAATCCCCAGACGCGAGGGATCGGGTTGTCTACCGCATCGCCGACGCTGAAGCAGCGTTCGGGGGCCACGGCCAGGGTGAAATATTGATCGGCGATGTGCACCTGTTGATAGCCGACCGGGATCAACCCCGGCAGTCTGGCTTCGGCATCGAGCTTGAGGTTAAGGCGTGAACCGTCTTCAAGGTGGATTTCGCAAGGCGTTTCAGGCTCGAAATAGCGGGCCAGATCAACGCTGATTCCGACATCTGCGGTCAATAGCGGCGGCAGGTGGCGATCCTGTTGCACCTGTTGCAGTTGCAGCAGGCTGGCGTCGATTTCCTGCGCGGTATTGGCCGGATGACCCAGGCCGGTGAGAACATTGCGCAGCACCGCCGGGGCGACTTTCTGCGGGCGGCCGTTGGCGTCGATCCAGTCGACGGCGAGGCCGGCGCGGCTTGCGAGTATTTCCAGTTGCGCATCGCTCATAGGCGCTCTCCATCCAGAGGTTGCAAGGGGGTTGCGGCCGTGAGGCTGACAAGCGCGCAATACGCGGGCAGTACGCCCGGTTCCGACAGGGCAACGGCGGGCGGCTGTTGAAACAGCCACACGGCGTCGGTCTGTGCAGGGTTGACCACTGGCGTATCGCTGAGGTTCAGGTCAATTCGCAGCTCACTGCCATCGCCCAGGCGCCAGCGTGCACTGACCGCACCGAAGCCGAGCATGTGCGCCCCAAGCGCCTGGGTGCCGGACAGATTGGGAATGATGTAGCGGTGGCGCAATTGCAGCAGTTGCCGGTACAGCGCGAGGGTTTCCTGCTGTTTTGCGCTGCCGCTGCCGACCAGGCGAGGCTGCGAGGCGTGGAAGGTCTGCTCGGCATTCGGATCGGGAATTTTTTCGCGTTTGTGCGGATCGGCGAAGGCGCTGAACCCGGCGAATTCATTGCGCCGACCTTCGCGCACCAGATCCGCCAGTTCACCGTGGTGACTGGTGAAAAACAGAAACGGTTGCTCGGCGGCGTACTCATCGCCCATGAACATCAGTGGAATCATCGGCGACAGCAATAACAGCACGGTGGCGGCCTGCACGGCGCGTGGATCGGCCAGTTGATGCAGACGTTCGCCGAAGGCGCGGTTGCCGATCTGGTCGTGGTTCTGCAGGAACAGGATGAAAGCGGTGGAGGGCAGGTGTTCGCTGGGCTCGCCGCGCGGTTCGCCGTGGCGGGTGATGTGGCCCTGAAACACGAAGCCCTGGCTTAGGCAGCGCACCAGTTGTTCGGTGGGTTGCAGCGCATAGTCAGCGTAGTAGGCGTCGGTTTCGCCGGTCAGCAGCACGTGCAGGGCGTTGTGGCCGTCGTCGTTCCACTGCGCGTCGTAATCCTCTTCAAGCAGGCTCGACTGGTTGAGCTCGTTTTCGACGGTCAGCCAGACGTGGCGGCTTGGATCGATCTGCTGACGAATACGCTGCGCCAGTTCGGGCAGGAAGTCCGGGCTTTCGATGGCGTGCACCGCGTCCAGGCGCAGTCCGTCGAAGCGGTATTCGAGCACCCACATCAGCGCGTTTTCAATGAAGAAGTCCCGCACTTCACGGCGGCGGAAATCGATCGCCGCGCCCCAGGGCGTGTGCTTGTCTTCGCGGAAAAAACCTTTGGCGTAGCGTCCGAGGTAATTGCCGTCGGGGCCGAAGTGGTTGTAGACCACGTCGAGAATCACCGCCAGCCCATGGCCGTGGGCGCTGTCGATCAGGTGTTTGAGTTGTTCCGGGGTGCCATAGGAGGCTTGCGGTGCGAAAGGCAGCACGCCGTCATAACCCCAGTTGCGCGTGCCGGGAAACTGCGCCAGGGGCATCAGTTCGATGGCGGTGATGCCCAGCTCGACCAGACGCGCCAGATGCTGCTCGACTTCGGCAAAGCCGCCGAGCGCGCCGACGTGCAGCTCGTAGATCACCGCTTCGCTCCAAGGCCGGCCGTGCCAGGTGGTGTGGCGCCAGTCATAGGCCAGCGGATCGACCACCACACTGTGGCGGTCAAGGTCGCCGTCCTGGGCGCGGGAGGCCGGGTCGGGCACCTCCAGTTCACCATCGATGTTGAAGCGGTAGCGGGTGCCCGCCGGGCACCGGGTCTTGATCACGAACCAGCCATCGGCCTGCGGTAACATCGGCAAGGACTGGCCGTCTTCAAGTTCGACACTGACGTAAAACGCATCCGGTGCCCACAGCGCAAACTGAGTGTGTTCGGCGTCCTGCATGATCGCGCCGTGGGGCCAGTTTTCTTGGGTCCGTAACGGCATTGTGAAAAGCTCCCTGAGTTATTTGTGGCCGGCTTTACCCAGCGCCTTGGCGACCAGTTGTTCGTAGAGTTCGGCGTAGGGTTCGACCGCTTTGCACCAGTTGAACGGCGCGGCCATCGCTCTGCAGCGCATGGCGTTGAGCAGGTCGGGGAAGGCGAATACCTTGAACGCGCGGCTCAGGGCTTCGCGGTAGCTCTCGACAGTGGACTCGTCGAAGAGGAAACCGGTGACACCGTTTTCGATGGTGTCGGCCAGGCCGCCGGTATTGCGCGCCACGGGCAAAGAGCCGAAGCGCTGGGCGTACATCTGGCTCAGGCCGCAGGGTTCATAACGCGACGGCATCAGCAGGAAATCGCTGCCGGCGAACATGCGGCGGGCGTCGGTTTCATTGAAGCCGATGCGCACGCCGATCTGCCCGGGAAAGCGCAGCGCCAGTTCACGCATGGCCTGTTCTTCTTCCGGCTCGCCACGGCCGATGATTGCGATCTGGCCGCCGTTCTGCACGATGTATTCGGACACCGCTTCAGTCAGGTCCAGACCTTTCTGATAAACCAGACGCGAGACCACGGCAAACAGCGGGCCGCTGGAATCGTTCAAGCCAAACAGTTCACGCACGTGGGCGGCGTTCACCGCTTTGCCTTCCCAGTCGCCGATGGCGAACGGCGCGAACAGGTGCGGATCAGTGGCCGCGTCCCAGCTCTCGTCGATGCCGTTGGGGATGCCGCTGAGCAAGCCTTGCTGGGTTTTGGCGGCGAGAAAACCGTCGAGACCGCAGCCGAAATCCGGGGTGGTGATTTCCTGCGCGTAGGTGGCGCTGACCGTGGTGATGTGGCTCGAATAGGCCATGCCGGCCTTGAGGAACGACATCTTGCCGTAGAACTCCATGCCTTCCTGTTGCAGGGCGTGGGTCGGAATACCCAGCTCCGGGCACGAGCCGAGGCTGGTCACGCCTTGATAGGCGAGGTTGTGAATGGTGAACAGGGTTGGCGTGCGCTGCCCGCGCCAGTGCATATAGGCAGGGGCCAGACCGGCGGGCCAGTCATGGGCGTGCACCAGATCCGGGCACCAGTGAATTTGTGCGAGGTTGGCGGCGATGTCGGCAGCGGCCAGGCCCAGGCGGGCGAAACGAATATGGTTGTCCGGCCAGTCGCGGCCGTTGTTGGCACCGTACGGCGAGCCTTCACGCTCATACAGCTCGGGGCAGATCAGCACGTAGATCACCAGCCCGTCCGGCATGTCCATGCGCCCGATCTTGCATGGAGGCAATGCAGCATGGCCGCCGAGTTCGCCGATGATGTGGATCGGGTTTTCGCTGTGCATCACCTGCGGGTAACCGGGGATCAACACCCGCACATCGTGCAGGTGCGCCATGGCGCGGGGCAGGGCGGCGGAGACGTCGCCCAGACCACCGGTCTTCACCAGATCGGCGATTTCCGAGGTGACGAACAATACTTTCTTCTTGTTGGGATTCTGGCTGGCGACCGGCGTCAGCGTTTTGGTGCCCGGGACGTTGATCGACCGGCTGCCGGGAAGACTCACCGTGCTCGATTCACCAACCGCCTGCTGAGCACGCTCTCCCTGAATATCCAATGCCGCACTGATCATATGAATCTCCCGTGTCGTTGATCTGATTCTTGTATCGAACAAGCTGTGGCCAAATCCTGTGGCCGGGCGCAAACGCGCCACGCATCGGTGAGCAAACGCTACCCAACACGTGCAAGCAGAATGGGTGAAGGGGCCGTTGCAAGGATTGCACCAGTCGCGTTGACCCTGCCTTTCAGATGACCCGCCGCCATCTGCAAAAGTTTCGACAATTTTTCGGGTTTGTGACTGGCCGGTTTTAATCCGCGAAAGTCAGTCTAGGCCAGATCCTAGAGCGGGCGAGAGCAAACGGGTAAATTGTTCGACAATCGGTTTGCAGGCAGCGAAATCCGTGGTGTGCAAGCAGGAACGCACCGACGAAGGGCAGGTTTTTTTGAGGGAGAGGGCTAAAACGGTGACTAGTTGGTCACGATTTTGTGCTAGTGGAGAGGCAGGGCGCACTGTTGTGGTGCGGGCAGTTTGTTGATGTGTTGTCTATTCAGGCCCCTTCGCGAGCAAGCTCGCTCCCACAGTTGATTCGGGTACGACACATTTCCAATGTGGGAGCGGGCTTGCTCGCGAAGGCGTCAGTCAATTCACCGCAGTCGAATAGTTGTGATCAATTCAACAGGCGCAGCGGGCTCCCGGCGGCCCAGCCTTGAATATCCTCGATCATCTGCGCAAAGAACTGCGCATAGTTCTGTCGGCTTACATACCCCACATGTGGCGTGGCCAACACATTCTCCAATGTGCGAAACGGGTGCAGTTCAGGCAGCGGCTCCTGATCGAACACATCCAGCGCCGCGCCGGCGATCTTCTGTTTCTGCAACGCCTTGATCAGCGCCGCCTCATCGACGATCGGCCCGCGGGCGGTGTTGACCAGCAACGCGGTGGGTTTCATCCAGTCCAGCGCCTGTGCGTCGACCAGCCCGCGGCTGCGCTCGCTGAGTACCAGATGCACCGACAGCACATCGGCCTGTTCGAACAGTTGCTGCTTGCTTACCCAGGTCACCCCGGCTGCTTCAGCGCGTTCAGCGGTGAGGTTTTCGCTCCAGGCAATCACGCGCATGCCAAACACCTGACCGAATTGCGCGACCTTCTGGCCGATGCTGCCCAGACCGAGAATGCCCAGGGTCTTGCCGTGCAAATCACCGCCCAGCCCTTGCTGCCAGCCGCCGGCGCGCAGGGAATTGGCTTCATTCACCAGATTGCGCGTAGCGGCCATGATCAGCGCCCAGGTCAGTTCCGGCGCCGCGTGTTTGTAGCTGTCGGTGCCGCAGACCTTGATCCCGAGGCCAGCGGCCGCCTGCATGTCCAGCGCCGCGTTACGCATGCCACCGGTGACCAGCAGCTTGAGGTTCGGTAGACGCTGCAGCAGCTCCTGATCGAAACGCGTGCGCTCGCGCATCACGCAGATCACCTGGTACTGGCTCAATCGTTCTGCCAGCGTGACATTGTCCGCCGGGTAGTCATGCACAAACGTCACGTCGCCGATGCTGTCGAGCACCGACCAGTCGACCACGTCCCGCGCCACGTCCTGCCAGTCATCGATCACTGCAATCTGCACCGCCATCAGCCTTACCTCATCAACGAACGGGATTGGTGTTGTTCAGCCAGCCGAGCAGGGCCTGGTGAAATTTCGCCGGTTCTTCCATCTGCGGCGCGTGGCCCATGCCGGGAAACTCCACCAGCGTCGATTGTGGAATCAGCTTGGCGACCTGCTTGCCGAGCACCTCATAGTGGCCGATTTTCGCCTTGACCTCGGGGGACGCGAGGTCCTTGCCGATGGCCGTGGTGTCGGACGTGCCGATCAACAGCAGGGTCGGCATCTTCAGGTCCTTGAACTCGTAGTACACCGGTTGGGTGAAGATCATGTCGTAGATCAGCGCGGAGTTCCACGCCACCTGGGTTTTGCCCGGGCCGTTGCTCAGGCCGGCGAGCATGTCGACCCAGCGGTCGAATTCGGGTTTCCAGCGGCCGTCATAATAGGTGTTGCGCTCGTAGTCGCGAATGCCTTGGGCGGTGACTTTGAGTTCGCGCTGATACCACTGATCCACGGTGCGGTACGGCACGCCGAGGGCTTTCCAGTCTTCCAGGCCGATCGGGTTGACCAGCGCCAGTTGTTCGACCTGATCCGGGAACAGCAGCGCGTAGCGAGTGGCGAGCATGCCGCCGGTGGAATGGCCGAGCAGGGTGGCTTTCTGAATGCCCAGGGCCTTGAGCAGCTGTTGGGTGTTGGTCGCCAGTTGCTGGAAGCTGTACTGGTAGTGATCGGGTTTGCTGGAGGTGCAGAAGCCGATCTGATCCGGCGCGACGACCCGGTAACCGGCCTCGCTCAAGGCCTTGATCGAACTGTCCCAGGTGGCGGCGCAAAAGTTCTTGCCGTGCATCAGCACCACGGTGCGCCCGTTGGCCTTGCCGTGGGCGGCGACGTCCATGTAACCCATTTGCAGGGATTTACCCTGAGACTGAAAGGCAAAGTGTTTAAGCGTGTAGGGGTATTGGAAACCTTGCAGCTCCGGGCCATAGGTCTGGCCATCGGCGGGTGCAGTTTCAGTGGGCGCAGCAGCGTGGGCGAACAGCGGCAGCGCAGCAGTCAGGACCAGGCCAGGCAGCCAGCGGGATAGCGTGACGGACATAAGGGCAAACTCCATGGAAATCGGCCGATGCTGGAACGCCCGGATTAGGGCGACGTTAACCACAGGCAACGCCATGGCTGGAATGTTCAACCGAGCCAGCCCAGGGTCAGCATCGCCACCACGGCGTAACGCGCAGCTTTGGCCAGCGTGACGATCAGCAGAAAGCGCCCGAGCGGCTCGCGCATGACGCCGGCGATCAGGGTCAGCGGATCGCCGATCACCGGCAGCCAACTCAGAAGCAGCGACCAGTGACCATAGCGCTCGTAGTGTTTGCGCGCGGTGGCCATGTGGTTCGGGCTGACGGGGAACCAGCGTCGATCCTGAAAGCGTTCGAGGCCGCGCCCCAGCCACCAGTTGACCAGCGAACCGAGGACGTTGCCCAGCGTCGCTACGCCCAGCAGGCCCCAGAGCCAGTAACGGTCGCTGGCGATCAGCCCGACCAGCAGCGCTTCGGATTGCAGCGGCAACAGCGTCGCAGCGCCGAACGCCGCCGCGAACAGCCCGACGTAACCGGCAGCCATCAGTGGGCCGGGTAGTCCGCCACCACCACATCCGTGCCGTCCTTTTTCAGGCCGATCACTTGATAGGCATCGCTCATGCCGTCCATTTCCATGCCCGGTGACCCCATGGGCATGCCCGGCGCGGCGATACCCAGCAGATCGTCACGCTTGCTCAAGGCCAGCACCTGTTCAGGCGGCACATGGCCTTCAACGAACTTGCCGTTGATCAGCGCGGTATGGCACGAGCCCAGGCGCGGTGGCACGCCGTGTTGCTGCTTGAAGCTGCTCATGTCGCTTTCGACATGGTCTTCGACTTTGAAGCCGTTGGCTTCGAGGTGGCTGATCCATTTCTTGCAGCAGCCGCAATTGGCGTCGCGGTGCACTTCGATCGGGATCAGCTCGGCGGCCTGGGCCAGGGAGGACAGGAGCAGGGCGCTGAGGGCGGCCAGTCGCAGGGAGGTTCGCATGGTGGGCTCTCGACAAGGATGACGGTCAAAAAGGAAAGTATTTTGACCGGATTATCCTGCCGGGCATCAACGGAGTGTTTCAAGTTGATACAAGGCAGGCTGGCAGGATGATCCTGGATCAAGCCTGACAGCCTGCTGAGCGGGAGATTACAAATCTGTCAGGCTCAACGAACCTTGAACCGCCCCATGATCGCGCTCACCCGGTTGTTGGCTTCCAGCAACTGGCGGGTGTTGAGTTCGCTGGCCTGGCCGCTGTGCACCAGTTCTTCGACCATGTGGCGGATCTGCACCATGCTGCGGTTGATCTCTTCGGTGACCGCACTCTGCTGTTCGGCAGCGGTGGCGATCTGGGTGCTGAGGCTGTTGATGTGGCTGACCGAGCCGGCCATTTCATCCAGACCGGAGTTGACCCGCGCCGTGGCGTCGGCGGCGGACTGGCAGCTGGCCTGAGTGTTTTCCATGGCGCTGACCGACGAGCTCACGCCTTGGGTCAGGCGGGTCAACATCTCGTTGATTTCCGAGGTGCTGGCCTGGGTGCGAGCGGCGAGGGCGCGGACTTCGTCGGCGACCACGGCAAAGCCGCGACCCTGTTCACCGGCCCGGGCGGCTTCGATGGCGGCGTTGAGCGCCAGCAGGTTGGTCTGCCCGGCGATTGCGCCGATCACCCCGAGAATCTCGGTGATGCGCTGCGCGTCCTGCTGCATGCTCTCGACTTTCTGGGTGGCGCTGGCCACTTCGTCGATCAAGGCCACCACGCTGTTGGTGGCTTCACCAACCACCACCCGTGAGCGATCGGCGTTTTCGTTGGCGCGCTGGGTGAACGCAGCGGTTTCTGCGGCGTTCTGCGCGACGCTTTCGGCCGTCGAGCTCATTTCGGTGATGGCGGTAACGGTCTGATCGGTTTCCGAAGCATGGCGCAGCAGAATCTGGCTGGTGTTGGCCGACGTACGCTGCAGGTCATCGAGGCTCGAGGCCATGGCGCCGGTGGCCTGGGTCACTTCACCGATCATGTTTTGCAGGTAGGCAATAAAGGTGTTGACCGAGTGGCCGATGGCGCCCAGCTCGTCTTCGGCACGGATGGTGATGCGTCGGGTCAGGTCGGCATCGCCGCTGGACAGCAAGTCGATGTTGGCCTTCAGCGCTTTCATGCGCGACACCAGTTGGCGGATCGCATACACCTGCAACAGCACCAGCAGGATCACCAGTGGAATCTGCAGCAGGCTCAGGCTGCTGAGCACGTCGTCACGCTGGGCGGTGAGCATTTTCGTTGGCAGGGCGGTGGCCAGGAACCACGGCGTGCCTTCGATCGGGCGCATGAAGAAGGTGCTGGCTTCGCCGTTGTTGTCGAACTCGACGCGTTGCGCCTGATCGCGGTTCTGCAGGCCGGCCTTGACCTGACTGGCGAAGGTCGAACCGGCGGCCAGTTCGCTGATGTTCTTCAGTACGATCGGGCCGCTGATGCGCGAGCTGTTGCTGATGATCTTGCCGTCGGCCTCGACGATCAGCATTTCGGCGTTGAGGTCTTTTTCCTTGCGCGCCACCAGATCGTTGAAGAAGCCCAGCGTCACGTCGATGGTCGACACGCCCCACGCGGCACCGTTTTTCTGAATCGCCATGGCGCAGTTGGTGCGCGGCTCGGCACTCGCGTCATCTTTATAGGCCGCAGCCCAGGCACATTGGCCGCGCGGGGTCTGCATGCCGCCCTTGTACCAGCTCTGGTCGTAATAGTTGGGCGCCGCGTCGCTGTTCCAGAAGGTATTCACCGCCAGTTTGCCCGAGGCGTCGCGGTGCCAGAAGGTGCTGAACTTGTTGCGCCCGGCCTCACGCTGACCCGGCAGTGGCCAGATCCCGCCACCGAAGACTTTCAGTTCGCCGTACTGATCCACCAGGCCCGGCAACACTGTGTCGATGGCCGCGCTGTCGAGCAGGGGAATGGTCTGGGTGATGCTGCGCTGTTGCGCCTGGACTTTGTTCAGTTCGCCCTGAATCTGTTCGGCGACTTCGGCAATCCGGTTGAGCACCACCTGTTCTTCGGTATGCCGCAGCTTGGGGGCAACCAATTGGCTGATACCGACCACGGTCAGCACCGACAGCAGCAGGATGAACAGAACCAGAAATAACGTGTAGCGAGCCTGAATGGTGCGGAATGCGGGCATGGATACCGGTCCTTGAGCTGCGATTCTTATTGTGGGGTCGAGGGAAAAACGGCGGGGTCACACCAGCGTATCGTCGGCGAACGGGGAAGCTTTAAGTACTTTGGTGCAAGAAAGTGTCGGGCTGACGGAAGGGGCGTGTCGACTCCGATACAAATGGATCGACCCTCTTGTCAGCCAGCGCAAAAAAAGCTTCGCGAGCAATCGTCAAACTGCCATGAAACCGCGACACCGTGAGCTTCTGGCAATTTGTATCGAGAATGTACAAAAATTGTAAGCGGCTGCACTAAAAGGGTTGGTGCCACCAGTTCGCCGGTAGATACTTCCCGGCATTCAAGTAGTCCAGCAAGGACATTTCATGGTTATTTCACAGGGAGTCTTCTCATGACGATCGGCATTGTCGGCGGCTGGGAGAGCAAGGCAGGGGTGCTGGTTCGCAATACAGGCGCGAAGAAGGAGGTCAAGCAAAGCCTCAAGGTGCAGCAGATGCTCGCCAAGGTCGGCACCAATCCTAACGCGCTGAACACAGCCGAAATGGACAAGCAGGGCCTGCGCAAGAACATCAAGGGGTTCGATCCGGCGAATGTCTCGGTCAAGCAACTGAGCAATCTGAGTGTTTTTCTGCGTGAACGCGGGCTGATTTCCGACATCACCTCCTTTACATTGCTCAATGCCGGCGACAAGTTCGACCGTTTCGGCGTGACCAAAGACCCTGATGCAAAATTCAATGCGCTGGAGTATTTCGCCACCCAGCTCGACGCCATTCAGAACAATGGCCTCAATGGCAATGCCTACGGCAAGAACCTGATCCCCGAATACAAAAAGGCGATCTACGTGCTGCAGAACCTGAAAACCTACGGTGAAGGCAACGCGGCGAAACCTGTCGATCAAGGCGTCAAGTCCAAGGCCTGAGCCGGTCACCCACGGCCCACCCATTGATTGGGTGGGCCGTTTTCGTTTTTAGTCCTGATACCTTTCGCCGGCCTGCTGCGCCTGATCCTGCAGGTGCTGCATGTGTGGACAGTGCAGACTCAGCGTGGAGGCCTGGTAGCCACGATGAAACAGGGCCAGCCAGCCGTCGCTGTGGTCATCGGGGACAATCCCGGTGAAAGCGAAACCGGCATCGGCCAGTTTGCGCAGCGCGCTGGAAAACCCTTGGGCGAGTCTGAGTCTGATCGAAATCAGCCAGTGCGCCGGCAGTTGTCCCAATTGCTCGAGCAGGTTGTCATCGAGGGCCTTGAGCAGCAGGTCGTAGCGCCCGGATACGTGATCGAAGCGGATCTTCGGGCCTTTCCATGGCACGGTATGGTCGGTGGTACCAAACACCGCCTCCAGACGCGACATCAGCTCGCGGCAATCCTGCGGCCAGGCGAGTGCCGGCAGCGGGCGCCGATGACCGTCGATGCTGCAGTGACCCACAACAATCGTCTCCCGCCCGGTTCCACCGAACGGCGAAGGCGCGTAATCGGGCAACAGACCACAGCTGTGAAACCCCAGGCCGGCGGCCATGCGCTGCGTATACGGGTGGTGCGTGACCTGCTTGATCGTCACGCCTCGGCAATCCAGCGCCTGGGCATGAATCAGCAACTGCTGGCCCAACTGGGTGGCGATGTTTTGCCCGCGAGTGTCCGGGTGCACCACGGTCAGTGCCAGCTCCGCCAGTGCGGTTCGGCCAGATTGGCGAAACAACGTGGCATGCCCGCAGATATGCTCGTTTACCACCGCCACCAGCGAGTGCCAGCGACCGACACTGTGGTTCTGGCTGATCATCCAGGGCAAATACACGTGGGGTTGAGGATAATGAACGCCGTAGATTTCTTCGAACAGGCGGCTGACTGCCGGCGCATCGGCGACGCGATAGCGGCGGATGGTTGTCGTGTCCATCACGCTTGCCCCTGCTGCGGATGGTCATAAAGCCGTCGATCCACGACCCGCTGATGTTTGCCGGAGCGTGGATGACAGGTCAGTTCATCGTTCGCACAGGCGATCACGTTCAGCTCCAGCAATTGATCGGACTGCAGCTTCTCGATCAGCGGGTATTGGTTGATCAGCGCACGGCGCAGGGTTGAGCTTGCCTGGCTGATGTCAGCCGTTCGCGTGCAGGGTACCCACTTGAGGCTCAGCAGATCTTTGCTTGCTCGCTGTTCGATGAGCAGTTGCCAGCCATCGCTGGCGGCGATCTTGCGCACCAGCTCGCCGATGTCACCGGTATCCAGACTCAACACGCTCACCCGCACGCGCTGGCTGTTCATGCTGCGGCCCATCAGGGCGAACTTGCGCATCGGCGTCCCTGCCGGTTCACGCCAGCAGGCGAGGTCGCCGACCGGATAGCGGATCACCGGCATCAGGCGCCGGGTGAGATTGGTCAGGACCAGCCTGCCGTTACGGTTGCACTCTTCGATGACGTCACCGCTCACCTCATCGATGATCTCCAGCACGCTGTGCCGCTCCAGCATCCGGTGTTCGCCCAAGCTGCAATCGCGGGTGCTGACGCCGATCAGTCCGGCATCGACACTGGCGTAGCCGATAGAGGCAATGCGTGCGTTCGGGAACACCCGCTGGAGCGTTTGCAGTTGGGCGGCGAACAGGCTTTCGCCGCCGTAGAGCAGGGTTTCGACGCCCTCCAGGATCCGTGACTGGCGTTCCAGCCAGGCGGCGAATTTGAGCATTTGCGCCGGCAGACCGGCCAGCACATTGATCCGGTACGCAACGATCGACTCGGCCAGTACGGCGCTGTCGACGGCCCCGGTGAAGGGAAATTCGCTGACGGGAGTCTGGACATGGGCCAGCGCGTCGTGAAGAAAAATGAAGCTGGCATACAGGTCGCCGACGAAGAACAGATTGGCGACCCGGTCGCCGGGGTTCAGTTGCGCCGTGAGTTGGCTGCCGAAATCGCGCACCAGGGTTTGCCATTCTGCGCGGGTGAACAGCGAGAGTTTTCCTGAGCCGGTGGTGCCCCCGGTCTTGAAGACCATCGCGTCTTCCAGCGGGCCTGACAACACTGGCCATTGGTGCGGATGCTGACTGTCACGCCAGTATTGTTCAGGGTCGATCAGGGGCAGTTCGGTCAATGAGCTGATGGGTGCCGCGACATCTCTGAAGTGTTCGCGGCAATAGGCCGAATGTTGGCGGGTGTAACCGAGCAAATTGTTCAATTCAACGATCGTGTTCATGATTTTTTCTTGTATGAAGTGGCGATGGGCCGCGTGCAGATAGCTGCTGTCAGCGGCGCGTATCAATCAATAGGGGCGTCTTGCCGCTGTGCCGGTTTCGGGCGAACTGCTCGACGGCACACTGCTCGACGTCGAGCGTGAGCAAACCGGTCTGCACCAGCGTGATCAGCGTCGAATAATTCTGCAGTCGGCGGTGGGCCTCGGCCGGCTCCAGAGGGCAGTGCAGGCGCATGCGTTCCAGGCCGTCAGGGCCGTGATCGAGGACCAGTTGAAACGGCATCTGAAGGTGCTGCTCCAGGATCGCCAGCGAAATAAAATCGGTGCCGATGCGCAGCAGGTTGCCGTGGCGTTGCAGCAGTTCGAAGCGCGGCGAAGTCAGACCGCAGGCACACGGGCCGGGTAACCAGCGTCCGCTGTCGCCAATGTCATAGCGCTGCACGGACTGACCCTGACGCTCGCGGGAGGTCACCAGCAGACGACCGGATTCGCCGTCACCGACCGGCACGTCATGCTCGAAATCGACAATTTCCAGGTGCTGGATGTCGCTCATCAGATGGAAAACGCCATCTGCCGTGGCCCGGCAGGCATGGCCCAGGGGACCGGCATCGACGCTGCCGTAAATCGCCGAGCGGATCAGGCTGACGCCGCAACTTTGCAAGAGCTCGCGGGTTTGCTCACTCAGGTGTTCGCCACCGAGAAAGACCTTGGCGACGCCACCATAGCGCCGCAGTATTTGTTGTTCGTTGATAAACAACCGGTGCAGGGTGCCGGGCATGCCGATCAGCACGGTGATCCGTTGAGCCTCGATCATCTGCGCGATCTCGTGGTAATCGTCGTCCGCCGGGGCGCCCATCGGCCAGTGTCGGGCCTGCAGTTGTTCCAGCACTTTGGCAAAACTGGAGAAGCCGCCGTACAGTCCGCCGCTGAAAAACAGGTTCATGACCCTGTCCTGCGCCGGATCCAGTCCGGCCGCCAGCAAGCCATCGGCGGCCGCCTGCATCTGGCGCTGGAAGTCGTGGTAACTGAAGCCGGAAAGCACAGGTGCGCCACTGCTGCCGCCGGAGCGAAAGAACAGCTGCGCGGCTGAAGTCGGCGGCTGGCGGACGAATTGTCCCTTGTCCATGATCGCCAGTCCGGTCAGTGGTGGTGGGGCAGGCAGCTGATCAAGCGTGGAGTGGCTGGTCAGCACGTTCGCCGGCAGACTGACCGACACGCGTCGACTCAGGCGCTGCAGCGCATAAACACCGTCGTGGGGTTCGCCGTCGTAGCCATCGTGAATAGTCTCGATCGGGGTAATGCGCGTCACACCGGCGACAATCAGCGTTTGCGCCAGTTCAGCGATCTGCGCCTCGGGGCACAGCAAGGCGCAGCTCTGCAGCACGTTGCGCCAGGGCAGCAACGTGGCGCTGAGCCGCTCGCGGGGCATTGGTTTGAGCAACAGGCTGCGAAACAGCGCAGAAGGTTCGAGCTGGCGATCATGGCTCCAGATCACCCGCCAGCCCGACGCACTCCAGACCCGGCCGGTCTGCCCGGCAAAACTCTGGGCCAGCCGGGCCATTGCCGTGCAGGTGGTGATTTGCGAAGCCTCTTCAAGCGTCGGTGCAAGGGCCGGCCATTGACCGGCACGGCGCTCGAACGCGGCGGCCAGTTGTGCCCCGATATCGTTCAGTACGCGCGCGTCGTCGCTGTCCACCAACAACCATTGCGGGCTGGAGCAGGCTTGCTGATCGAGGCGGCAGACTTCATCGACAATCGCATCGAGGACGGCGGGCGATGCGGCGTCCGGGGTCAGGTAGGCGAAGCTGATGCGGTGCCCCCAGTCGATCCAGCGACAGCCTGGCGGGATCTGCTGGCGGATGGCTTGCAGCGCAGTTTCGCCACCCCACGCCGCGACACCGTTGGCGTGCCTGCACAACTGGCCGATTTGTTCGGTGCGGGTCGGCAGCACCGCCACGTAACCATTGAGTTGTCCGCTCGGGTCGCATGCAACCAACGCCTGAAGCAGGCGCGCGGTGAAGCCCGCGTCACTGCTGCTGGGACGCAGCCAGTTGACGTTGCCGCTCAGCAGACTCTCGATCACCGCACAGAACGCCAGCAGCGGCGCGTTGGCCGGAGTGATATGCACCACCAGGCCCAGCGGACTCCAGCGCTCGAAGCGTGATTGTCGATAGTCGATACGGCGCAGCGATTCGGGGCGCAGGCCCAGTTCACGATCCAATTTGGCTTGCAGGGCGGCAGGCTGGCAGAAATCGATGAGTGCCTCGCGCTGACCGGGAGCCAGTGGCAGTTCCGTTTTTTCTTGTTGCAGACGTTCGGCGAAGGCCTTGGCAGTGGCGAGCAGCGTGCTGGTTTGCAGTGGAATCTGCAGCCTTCGTGGCAACTCCCGCTGAAGTTGGTGCAAGGCGCTGTCGAGGCTGCACTCGGTGTGCAACTGACCGTTGATCAGGTACATATCAGTGCCTCCCCAGCAGTTCGGACGCGGCCATGGCACAGCTCCTCGCGGCCGTGGTGCCGGCGCGGCCATGCAACTGGAACCAGTCGCTGGCCAGACCGCAGGCACAACGGGTGCCCGGATGCAGCGTGGCCAGATCGCTCATGACCACGGCATGGGCCGGGCTTGAGGAAATGTAGGGCGAGACCAGACTCAGCAGGCCGCGCTGCCCATAGGGCAAGACCGAAAAATCCACCGGGCAGCGTACGTACACTTTCGCGTAGACCGGTACGTGAAAGTGATGGTGGGCGCATTCGACGTAAGGCACCGCGTGTTCGACGGCGCCGTAACCGTCGCGACAGTCTTGGGTCGCGATGCCCAGTTGTTGCTGGATCCGTGCATACAAGGCTTGTCTGGGGACTTCTTCGGCGGCGCGGGTTTTCCAGCCGCCGCCGAAAAATGCCAGCGATCCAGCTGGCAGTTGCAGGTCCGCCACGCCGGTGGCGCGCATGCGTTGCAGGGTTTCCCAGAGAAAGGCGGGAAAGCCGAAGATGCGCACCGGCAGACCTTCTTCGGCAAAGGCCTGCAAGGCGCTGATCACGCCGAACAGATCAAACTGGTGGCCGTCACCAGTGCGACGCAGGGCGTAAACCACCCGATTGGCGGGAGCAAAACTGCACAGGAACTGATCGGTGAAGGATGTGCCCAAGGTGTTTTTCTGCTCCGGCTCATAGCCGAGCAACAGGTAGTTGCACGGCGCATGCGGGGCAATCCAGCCATATTGGACGAAAATCCGTTCGACCATGTACTGCGCGGCGCCGAGGCTGCGCGCGTCGTAGCGCATGCGGCTCTTCTGCCCGCTGGTGCCGGAGGAAGTCAGTTCCAGGGCGTCTTCGCCCGTCGGACTGAGCAGCATCTGTTGCTTGAAGAAACTGGCGAAAATCGGTGGCAATTGCGACCAGTCGTCGAGCTCGTCCAGGTCATCGACAGCGATTGCATGGGCGTTCAGCCAATGGCCATAACCGGGCGTATGGCGAGCGTGAAACCGGGTGATTTCGCTCATGGCCAGATTGAACAGCCCTTTGGGGACGGCCTCCTGGCAATAGGGCTGCGGCAATGCGCAAAGCGCATCGCTGTGGGGGAACAGAGTCATCGAATATCCTTATTGATGTGTGGTGGACGCGGCGGGTGCCGCAGAAGGCGGTAGAGCAGGGGCAGGCACAGCAGGCCGCCGAGGCCGGCGAGCAGGGAAAAGGATTGCAGGTTCGAGCCACCGCCGATGATGGCGATGAGCGAGCCGCCGCTGCCCATCACGGCAATCGACAGCATGCCGATCATGGCCGAGACCAGCCCCTTGCCCGCATCGCTGGAGAACAGCGCGAGGCGGTACAGCGCGGCGTTGCTCATACCAAGCCCCAGTGCATACACGGCCAGTGCGCAAACGGCCAATGGCAGCGCAGCCGAACTCAGGGCAGCAGCGATCAGCCCCAGCAGTCCGAGGCAAAACGGCCACAGGGCCAGACCGATCACCTGGGCGAGCGTGTGCCCGACGAGCAATCGATCCAGTAGTAAATTACCGAGGATCACCGCCGCAAACACCGGGATTTGCCACAGGCCATATTCCAGCGCAGACAGCTCCAGGCGTTGCATGAGCAGCACCGGCGCCAGTCCGATCCAGGCAATCAGCGGCAGGCTCATCAGGCCCAGTGTCAGACTGGCGCCGATGAATCGGCGGTTGCGCAGCAGCGCGAGGTAACCCAGGCCGATCTGCCTGAGCGAAAACGCCACTGGAGCCTGTCGCTGGCCGTCACGGCGCACGACGTCGATCGTTTCCGGCATCCAGACAAACAGAGCGAGCCAGACAACCACACTCGTTGCCGCCAGCCCCAGAAACATCTGTCGCCAGCTCAGCCATTCCAGCAGCAGGCTGCCGAGTAAAGGGCCGAGCAGCGGCGACAGTAGCGCCACGTTGCCCAGTAATGCCATGAGGCGCACGGCATCGGCCTCGCAGAACACTTCCTGCAGGGTCGGGTAGCTGACGGCGACCACAAAGCCCAGGCCCATGCCCTGGATCAGGCGCAACGCATTAAAGGCTTCAATGCGCTGCGTTATGACTGCGGCGCTGCACGCCAGGCCGAACAGCGCACAACCGAGCAACAGCAGGCGACGCCGGCCGTAGCGGTCGGAAAGGGGGCCGATCAGCCATTGCAGGCACACGCCGCCAATCAGATACAGGTTGAAGGCGTTGGCTACATGCCGGGTATTGGCGTTGAACTCGCCGGTCACCGTCAACATGGCCGGCATGATCATGTCGCTGGCCATATAGGTGAGCAGTTCAAAAGCGGTAATGGCCAGGCAGAATCCGATAATCTGCACGGGCGTCATTACGATCAAGGTTCTCTGCATAAACATCCCTGTTTCAGTAAGCGAGAAAAGTTCGCAGAGACTAGAGGCAGAGTTGTCGCGGCAGCCAATCCTTTGCTGCGACATGAAATTTCAAATACTTACAGCGTATTTACTGCCCCCCGCAGGCTGATCGAAAAGGCATTTGCGAGGCACAGGCGCGCCAACAAAAATGCCCGCTGGCGGGCGGGCATGGTTGGCATTGAAAAGGCTGGTGAGGTATCCCGACCGGTATTTCAGGCGCACCGGCGGGCGAACGATCCTGTTTTATCGATGGTAATAACCGGGGCCTTCCTGATAACGATGGTGGCCATCATGCCAGCCGCCGTGGGGGAAAATGATGCAGCCGCTCAAGGTCAGAACGGCAAGGACAGGAATCAGCCAGGTGATTCGACGGAACATTTCAAAGATCCTCATGGTTACGCCGGCATGAAGCCAAAACTCTTCATCGGCTGTAACATGAGACCGCGTTCAGCCAGGCCCATCCCCGCAACACGGTATGTGCATGGCATGCAACCGGATACAAACCGGATACATTTGAAAGTTTCAGGAACCTGCAATGACCCAGAAGCAACGTTTGAAATACTCGATCCTGATCGCCCTGTCGGTGTTGGCGATCATGCTCGGCCTGTCCTGGCTGCAAAATGCCGGGATGATCAGTCAGAAGATGTTCCAGTACATCGCCATGGGTGTGGCGGTGGTCGTGGTGGTGATCAACGGGGTGATGCGCCGCAAGGTCAAGCCCTGACGGCGATCGCGGGACGCTTCAATCGTGATTGAGCACTGCAGCAGCCTGTGGATGCAGGCTGTAACTCTTGTCCGGGTTGAAGGTGACCACCCCTTCGGCGCATAGACGCTTCAACACTTCGCGCACGCTGAGAAAGGACAACGGAATATCCAGGTCCAGCAGTTGACTGTGCACGCCGCGCACGCCCAGGCGTCGATCACTTTGTGCGGCGACCAGCAGGGCGTCGATGACTTTCAGACGAATCAGACTGGTGCGCAGGCCGAAGCTTTTCAGCAACAGACGAATACGCTCATTGCCCTGACGCTCGGGGCTGGGGGCGAAGCTGCTCGCGCGGGAACTCATGGAAGCTCCTTGTGACGCCTGGCTACCATCCATTGGTAGTTGCGAGTTGTACATGGGGTTACTCCTTTTCAGAGCCCGATCAGGAAACGTTTTGACTGCTCTCAGTAAACAAGACGTTTCAGCACGACAAATCATGAAAGGAAATATGTAGAAATTTTGTCGGTTATTCGTTGTTTTCCCGTAATCAGTGAATTTCACCTTCCTCAATCTGGCTAAATTTTTTTTCTCGCATTCGTTTCCTGAACAGCCGTCTTGCGCCCAGGCGCATGAATCAATTTCAGAGTGGATCCGGCGCAAGCGCCGATCCTTGTCTTGTCGTTCAGGAGCGAGTGTGATTATTTCCCGACAGTTAACCGGACTGGCCCTCGCCGGTGCGTTTCTCGGACTCAGTCTGTCCGCCCATGCGTTCAGTCCCGCTGCACAAGCCAGTGCCGATATCCGCCGCACCTCCTTTGGCGTGCCGCACATCCGCGCGGAAAATGAACGCGGACTGGGTTTCGGCATTGGTTACGCCTACGCGCAGGACAACCTGTGCCTGCTGGCCAACGAGATCGTCACGGTCAATGGCCAGCGCTCGCGTTATTTCGGGCCGGAGCAGTTCACCGTCGAACAACGCGAGAATCGCGTCAGCGACCTGTTCTTCACCTGGCTCAACACTCCCGCAGCGGTGAAAGCCTTCTGGGACGCGCAACCGGCGCAGGTGCACGATCTGGTGGAAGGTTATGCCGCGGGCTATAACCGTTATCTCGCCGAACGCCGCCAGCAGGGTCTCCCGCAACAGTGCCAGGGTGAGTGGGTGCGTGATATCAGCGCCGAAGATCTGGTCAAACTCACTCGGCGCCTGCTGGTCGAGGGCGGGGTCGGACAGTTCGCCGAAGCCCTGGCTGGCGCGACGCCGCCGCAGGCCACGGCGCAGCTCGGCAGCGATGCCCGGGCCTATCAGTTTGCGGACGCGCGCCTGCAGCGCTTCGCTCTGGATCGCGGCAGCAATGCCGTGGCGGTCGGCAGCGAACGCTCGTTCAACGGACGCGGCATGCTGCTGGCCAACCCGCATTTTCCATGGGTTGGCGGCATGCGCTTTTACCAGATGCACCTGACCATTCCGGGCAAACTCGACGTCATGGGTGCAGCCTTGCCGGGGTTGCCGATGATCAACATCGGTTTCAACCAGCATCTGGCCTGGACCCACACGGTGGATTCATCCAAACATTTCACCCTGTATCGTCTGCAACTCGACCCGAAAGACCCGACCCGCTACCTGCTCGACGGCAAGTCGCTGCCGTTGAACAAGCAGACGGTCACTGTGCAGGTCAAACAGGCGGACGGTCAGGTGGTGCCGGTCTCGCGCGATGTCTACAGCTCGCAGTTCGGCCCGATCGTGCAATGGCCGGGCAAACTCGACTGGGATCATCAGTACGCCTACAGCCTGCGCGACGCCAACCTGGACAATGATCGCGTGCTGACGCAGTGGTACGCGATGAACCAGGCGTCGAGCCTCAAGGCTCTGCAGGATTCGGTGCACAAGCTTCAGGGCATCCCCTGGGTCAACACCCTTGCCGTGGATGACAAGGGGCAGACGCTGTACATGAACCTGTCGGTGGTGCCGAACGTCAGCGCCGACAAACTGGCCAAGTGCAGCGACCCGCGCATCGGCTTGCAGATGATCGTGCTCGACGGTTCCAACAGCGCTTGCGCCTGGGATATCGATCCGCAAGCTGCGCAGAAGGGTATCTATGCCGCCAGCCAGCTGCCGCAACTGTTGCGCAAGGACTTCGTCCAGCATTCCAACGATTCCGCGTGGCTGGCGAACCCGGCACAACCGCTGACCGGGTTCTCGCCGCTGATCAGTCAGGACGGCCAGCCGCTGGGCCTGCGATCAAGATTTGCGCTGGAGCGCCTGAACACACTCGGCAAAAAAGGGCCGCTGGCGGTGAAGGATCTGCAACAGATGGTGATGGACGACAACGTCTATCTGGCGACTCAGGTGCTGCCTGATCTGCTGAAGTTCTGCGCTGCGGATCTGGGTGCGGACGCGGCCGCGTTGAAGCCGGTTTGTGCCAGTCTCAAGGGTTGGGATGGCCGGGCGAATCTGGATTCGGGCATTGGTCTGGTGCATTTCCAGAACATCATGCAGGCGCTGCAAGCGTCGCCGGATGTCTGGCGTGTGCCGTTCGATCCAAAAGACCCGCAACACACGCCACGCGGGTTGGCGATCGAGCAACCGGCCGTGAGCAAGGCACTGCGTGAAGCGCTGCTGGCGTCGGCTGCCACTGCGCAGAAAATGGGTCTCAAGCCTGAAACCCGCTGGGGCGATATTCAGGTGGCGAGCAGCGGCGCTCAACAAACCGCAATTCACGGCGGGCCGGGAACGCTGGGGATCTACAACGCGATCCAGAGCGTGCCGCGTGAAGACGGCAAACTCGAAGTGGTCAGCGGCACCAGCTACCTGCAAGTGGTGACCTTCGACGACAAGGGCCCGCACGCTCAAGGGCTGCTGGCGTTCTCGCTGTCCAGTGACCCTGAGTCGAAACACTCCCGGGATCAGACCGAGGCGTTTTCGAAAAAGCAGTGGAGTGTGTTGCCGTTCACTGAGCAGCAGATCGCTGCCGATCCGCAGTATCAGGTGCAAACGGTTCGCGAGGTGGCTGGCAAAACTGCCGGAGTAGCTGCGCAGTAGGTTGCCCTGAACGAAAAAGCCGCTGCTCCTTGACGGGAACAGCGGCTTTTTTGTGCCCTGAGTCAGCCATGGCCGACGGGAACCGCTTTCAGGTTTTTGGTGGCTGCCGCGGCATCGAGTTGATCACCGGATCACCCTCGGTATTGCGCGTAAGGTAGACCGGCAGCACCTTGGGCAGGGTGTTGACGAGGCCGCCGAGCTCTTTGATGTTGTAGACGCCGCCGACACGGATTGCGCCGGTACTGGCGTCGGCCAGTTTCAGCGGTTTGCTCAGGTAGCGATTGATCAGCGGCAAGGCTTCGTTGAGTGCCAGGTTGTCGAGTACCAGTTTGCCGCTGCGCCAGGCCAGGGCGTTATCGTTGGCGTAGGTCTGGCTGATCTGTGGCGTGTAGTCGCCATGCCTGTACTGCGCCTGCATGGCCGGCCCCAGGCGCAGACCGTCGCCGGGCAGGGCGGCGTTGCTGGTTACCAGAACCGAGCCTTCGATCAGATTGACCCGTACCTGATCTTCGTAGAGCCAGACATTGAAGCGGGTGCCGGTCACGCGAATCTTGCCTTCGCCAGCCCTGACCACGAACGGGTGGGAGAGGTCGTGGCTGACTTCGAAAAACGCCTCGCCTTTTTTCAGGGTGACTCGGCGTTCGTCCTTGTAATTGCTGAAGGTCAGCTCAGTGTTGAGGTTGAGCTCGACCTGACTGCCATCCTTCAAGGTGACCTGACGGACATTGTCGGTGGCTGCGAAATGCTGATAGCTGTTGGGCAACCAGCCCAGATTCCAGCCACCGTACGCCGCCAGTGGCAAGGCCAGGGCGCAGACGCTCGCGGCAATTGCGTAGCGCCGCCAGGCGGGCACCGCAGCGGTCAGCGGCACATTGAGCGTTGGGGGTAGCGGCGGACGCGGCAGATGTTCGGCAACGTCCCAGATCTCCAGCATCGCTTCGTATTCGAATGCATGCAGCGGATGCGCATCGCGCCATTGCTCGAAAGCCAGACGCTCCTCGGCGGAGCAGTCTACGGCGTGCAGACGCATGCACCAGTGCGCGGCGGCATCGGTGATCGCATCGTATTCGGCTTCCGAGAGGGATTCTTGGGTCATTGACTCGTCCTGATTTGCTGCATTCTAACCTTGCGGGCGTTGCGCCGAGAACATCCGTCATGGCAATTGCCCATCAAAGTGGAACTTATTTTTCCGTCAGACGCCCAAAAACAGGACATCAGAGGAACATCATCCACAAATGGAGTGAAAAAATGATCAAAAAAACCTTAGCCGCTGCAATCGCCACCGCCGCTTTGTTCAGCGCCGGTGCCGCCATGGCTGATCGTCCCGGTGCGGGCTGGGTCACCATCGAAAAGGCTATCGAGATCGTGAAAACCAAGGCCGGTTACGTCGAAGTCTATGAAATCGAGGCCGACAATGACGGCTACTGGAAAGGCGAGGGCCGCAAGGCCGACGGTTCGGTGTATGAATTCCGCATCGATGGCGCCTCGGGCAATGTATTGCGTGACCAGAAAGACTGAGTTCACCCAGCGATGAACCATGCGCAGGCCAACCGCCTGCGCATTTTTTTTATCTCAGTTGAGCCCTCCGTGAGGTTGGGTTACCGGATCCAGCTGGCGGCCCATTTCGCAAATCAGAAAGGCGATCGAATCGGCATTGCGCAATATGGTGTCGATGCGTGGATGCGGGTTGGTCGGGCTGAGAAATGCCGTTCGCGCGTCCTCGAGATTCCTCGTCCCCGTGGTCTTGAGAACTTCCCTGCGCACATGTTCCATGCCCTCAAACTCGTCGATATCGAGCCACTCCTGAAGGTTGTCGCTCCAGCGCGAAAACAGCTCTTCACGGCGCGTGGACAGTGACAGTGCTTCGCGCTGAAATCGTGTCTGTACCTGTTTTCGGGCAGCTCCGTAACCGGTCACCGTAGCAATCAAGTCGGCAAACGGGCGCCGCGCTTCCAGGGAGGCGATGTCGACGGTCTTGCTGAACTGATGGGAAAACTCGTGGATCAGCGTCGCTGCCCGTGCATGCCCGTCAACATTGAACGGTTCGGTCAGGCCTGTGTTGTACCAATCCAGCCCTTGATTGAAGAACTTTTCGGTGAAATGGACTTTCTTGAGTAAATCGCCACCCAGCACAAAGGCGATTACACCCGAGCTGCTGTGTCTGTTCGAGCCGACCACAAAGCGACTGGTATTCAACAGGTCTTCTGTTGGATCGACCAAGGCATCACAGATCGGCACGATGGCCTGCTTCAGCTTGTCGAGAATGTCGGCATCAATCCGTTGCACGTCAAAAAAAGACTTGAGAAAAGTATCGAGGCGGGTGCCCGGCACATAGTTTCTCAGCTGCGCAAGATTGTGCAGGCTGTTGAACGCGTAATGCCGGGCCAGATCAATTGCCTCGATCAACATGCGGGCTTTCTCCGGATGGCGGGCGCGGATTTCTTCCATGCCTTGCGCTTCGATATTCAGCATGTACCGCGCCTGGCGATGGGTGGCGTAATGGTTGAACATCGTCGACATGGCCTTGCCGAAATGCACGGTATGGCGATCCGGGTCCAGCACCAGTTGCCGGGAAGCGGTGTGTTGCAACACCGGGCCTGGCTGCTCGGCGCCTTTGATCTGCCAGACGGCTCCCGGCCGCTCCACGGGATAGACTTTGCCGGCGATAGGGGCGTAAGTCGCTTTGGTTGTCAGATCCTGATACGTGCCCTCGGCAGCATCGTGAGTCAGATCCTTCAGGGCGATCGTCGGAGCTTCGAATGTCTGCAGCGAGGTGCGCAGCGGATCGGTCGGCTTTGTTTCTGCAAGGACGGGAGCGCTCAACGTGGTTGGCTGCGGTGCTTGCGGCGCTGCCACGACTTGAGATTCCAGACGTGACTCCAGCGCCAGTCGCCCGAGACTGATCATCTGCGCTGCGCCGGCGACAAAGGTTTCCAGCGCACGTTTCCAGTGGTGATCCTGCAACGCTTCGGCCGAACCCATGAAGTCCTTGAAGCTTTGCCAGAGAAACTGCACATAGGCGAGTTTGCCCGGCAGCAGGCCCCGGATCCGCTGGAAGCCTGAACTGAACAGGTGCTTCGCGGCGTCCCAATCCGCCTGCGCCGATGGCAGCGAATGGCTGCTCAGCAAGTGTGGCAACAAGGCCAGATTGTCGTCGAACAACTGCAGCAGCAAGTTGCCGTCGACCGGGGTAGTGGCCAGGGTCATCTCGCTCGTCTGGCCGCTGCTCGCCTTGAACAACGCGCTGAAGATCGAACGTTGATTTTCCGGCAAGCGGCGCAGCAACAGGTCCTGCAGTGAGCCCGGCGTATTCAGCGCGGCGATCACTGCTGCCTCGTCCTCGAACTCACTGAATGCGTGCTCTCCATGGTAGGGCGCATAAAGCACCTGAGGGCCGGATTTTTCCGCAGGGCCGATCAAGTACAGCCCCAGCGCCTTGATCGCGGATGCCCCGGCGGTCTTGATCAGCGCCAACGGCCGGACAATCGCATCGGCCCCTTGCACGGTCGCACGAGCGACGGCATCGGGCATGTCGAGCACCTGCGAAATCAAGTCGAAGGCCTTCGGCGACAAGCGTTGTTGAAGTTGTAACTGGTGGGCATGTTGCAGCAATTGCCAGGGTAGTTGCTGGATGAAACGCAGCTTGCGTTGTTCGGCGTCGACGTCATTCGCGGACAACACCGTGGTGATTTTATCGGCAAATGTTGTCGCAACGTTCAAGGACAACAGCAGGCTCCTGACCGCTTGTTGGTCGAGTCCGGTCGGCAGCGCCCGGTCGGTGCTCGAGCTGAGGGAGAATGCAGTGTCCTGGGCAATATGCGCATGGTTCAAGGCGTAATCGGTCAGGCTCATTGCAGACCCGATCAGGCTCAGCGCGGGAGTGACGGTGATCTGTTCGGGGTCGAGATCCTGCCTGTGCAAGCGGGTGCTCAGCAGCGTCTTTAGGGTCTGCCGGATGTAATCACGCAAGGTTGGCAGCGCGTGGAGATAATCCTCATCGTCGATGACGCTGTGACGCCACTGTTCCAGCAACTCCAGGTGCAACTGCTGATCTTCAAGCCTGGCCATTCCCAGCCAGGCAGGCAGTGAATGCTGCTTGCCGAGTGCCATCGCCAGAGCGGTGGCGCGTTGCAGGTTGGTCTCCACGACTTGCTCACTCAACGTCTTGAGGATCTGATTTTCCCGTGGCTTTGGCCATTGGCGGCCCCGCACCTGTTCACAGCGCTGGAGAAAATGTTCGATCGTTGATTCGGTGCGATCCTGCAAGACATTGCCGCTGATCAGCTGTAACCGTCCCAGTGTGTAGTGTTGATGGAACCTCTGGTGCAGGGGTGAAAGGTTTTCCAGCAGCGCCAGGCGTTTTTGCGGATCCAGCAGCCGCTGGCTCAAAACCTGTCTGGCGTGCTCGATCGAGCGGAAGACTTCCAGGCCCAGAGCCGGTGTCCACAAGATCGCGCGTCCGGAGTGCTGCGTATCGAGGCCACCGCGTTCCGTGAGCAGGACGCAGTTGGCCAACGGCAGCACTTCGCTCTCACCGGCGACCTGTAACGTCAATGACCAGGCATCCGGCCGAATCCCGTTGAGTGCCTTGCGGCGGCTGCGATCCGGGTGATCCGGATTGAACACGGTGTCGACCAGGGTTTGCGCATGACGGCTTAGCGTTCCGTCCAGGACTCTCAACCGTGCTTCGCCATTGATGCCGACAGACAGGGCGTGCGCCAGCTTCGCTACGATACCTTGCAGGTAGGTACGCTGCAGCGCTGTGACGGTCAACGGCTGAGCGGCGAAGTCTGCGGCGATGGTTGGCATGATGCTGGCGAACTTGCGCACTTCGGCTGCGGCGGTGTCCGCCAGCACCCTTGAAGGCAATGGGTTGCCGGTGAGCATCGGCCGGGTGCTCCAGCGCCCGCGAGCATCCAGGGTGACAAGGCGCTCGTGGAGCATCGAGCGGATGTCCAGGGCCTTATCGAACAGTGCGCGGATATCCACGACGCCGTCGCTGTGCCGGTACAACTGCAAGGCATAGTCGATGTTCTGTCGTTGCTTGGTGATGATCAATTCGAGCAGTACGCTGAACACGTCTCCGGCGATCGATTTGCCGGAAACCTGCGGCCGGTCGAAACCGAGGAAGCGCTGGCGCTCGTCGAGACTCAGCAGACCATAGAGTTCGTCTTCGTGCCCGGGGCTGGCGAACTTGCCGAGCAGCATGGATTTTAGATCTGCGTAGTCCTTGAGCACTTGCAAACCGTGCGTCGGGGTATACAGGCAGCTGTCGGAGTGGCTGATCATCAGCGCACCGGCCAGTTCCACGAAGTTTGCCTGGTGCTCCCATAAACGCACGGTTTCCACGGCCGCGCGAGGTGCCAGACTTTCACTGAAACCCAGCGACGTCAGCAGGCTGTCGAATTGGCGCTGATCGATGATGCCAGCCTCGCGTTTGAGCAAAAAGTCCGCCAGCGCCTGCTGCCGAATGATCTGCGCCAATACGTCGCGCCGCGAGGCCCCGTTAGCACTGGGCCCATTCCAGTAGCGCTCCATTTGCTGGTACAGCAACACCAGCAGTTTGCCTGATGCCGTGGTGACGGCTGTCTCCCAGTGTTGCTGATCACTGGCCAGGAATGTCCGACTCGGGTGCGAAAACTCATGGGTCTGGCCAACCGGCCATCCGGTGTGGCGATAGTGCAACAGCAGCGCATCGCCAAGCGACAGCGCTTCAAGCCCGTGCCGCGAAGCGAGGTCTGCCGATGCCGGGCCGGTTGCGGTCGTGGTCGCGTACAGGTTCACGCGCGTGTGTGTCTGGTCGACGCCGCGCATCGTCGGCGTCAGAAGTTCGTCGGTAATGGTCTGAAGCAGGCTGCCAAGTTCGGGCAGTTGCATCAATTCATCAAGCATCGCTTGCGTGTTGAGCTGCTGGCAATGCTCGATGGCGACGCGTTGATCCTCGAAGATATCGCCTTCGACGAGCTGGTAGGTCACGCTGATGCCGTGCTGTTCTGCCAGTCGCTTGCGTTGGGAAAAGGCGAGGAACGCCAGCAGTCGGTCGTCCTCGCTGGCGTTGTTCAGATGCTGTTCCAGGTGCGCGGTCAGGGCGGTGAGGCTGGCATGTTTTTTCAGCCCGGCGAAAGGTGTGTACAACAGGATCCCGTGATCATCCGGGGTGGCACTGAGTATGAAACTGCCGGCTAGAGGCACCGCTGGCGCACCATTGGTATTGAGCAGGATGCGCTGGGCAAGCATGGGCGGGGTCTGCTGACTGCGCAGTGCGTGGGTCGCCAGTTGCACGTGACTCAGCCATTGGAAGTCAGCAGTCGACAAGTGATGGAGATTGCCGAGTTCGCGCCACGATCCGGGGGAGTTGAGGATGGGCTGGAACAGCAGGGGAGGAATGGGAGCAGGCATCATCGGGTCTCGTTCAGGGCACCGTCCGGTGCACCGGTAAATTGAGACATGAGACTAAAGACCGGATCGATAACAGAGGTGGTACATAGTTACCGCACCAGCGGCAGCGCAATGTGCTAGCCGCGACAAGCCGGCACCACAACGGTTGACAGCACCCGTACCGGGCGTGGTTAATCGCTGGGCAAGCTGTTCGTACGCTGTTGTTCCCTCCAATAATTAGTCTGGAGCTTCAGATGTCTGCGCCACACGATTCCGTGTCTTCCTCCGTTGCGTCCACACTCTCGCTCGAAGCGCTGACGCAATTGCTTGAAAAAATTTTCCTGCGCCACGGTACGTCGGCGTCCGTCGCCCGCACTCTGGCTGCCAACTGCGCCGGTGCCGAACGCGACGGTGCGCACAGTCATGGCGTGTTCCGTATCCCCGGATATGTTTCGACCCTCAATAGCGGTTGGGTCAATGGACAGGCTGTGCCGCAAGTCGAGGACGTAGCCTCGGGTTTCGTGCGAGTCGATGCCGGCAACGGTTTCGCCCAGCCCGCGCTGGCCGCTGCTCGTTCGTTGCTGGTGGAGAAGGCGCGCAATGCAGGAATTGCGGTGTTGGCGATTCGCAACTCGCATCACTTTGCGGCGCTGTGGCCGGACGTCGAGCCGTTTGCCGAAGAAGGGCTGGTGGCGCTCAGCGTGGTCAACAGCATGACCTGCGTGGTGCCGCATGGCGCCGATCGGCCGCTGTTCGGCACCAACCCGATTGCCTTTGCCGCGCCGCGTGCCGGTGGTGCGCCGATTGTCTTTGATCTGGCGACCAGCGCCATTGCTCATGGTGATGTGCAGATCGCGGCGCGCAAGGGCGAACGTCTGCCCGCCGGAATGGGCGTGGATGGTCTCGGTCAGGCGACGCAGGATCCGAAGGCCATTCTTGAGGGCGGCGCACTGTTGCCATTCGGCGGCCATAAAGGTTCGGCATTGTCGATGATGGTCGAGCTGCTGGCGGCGGCGTTGACCGGGGGCAATTTCTCCTTCGAGTTCGACTGGTCGAACCATCCCGGGGCCAAGACCCCGTGGACCGGGCAGTTGCTGATCGTCATCGACCCGAGCAAGTCCGCCGGGCAAAGTTTTGCCGAGCGCAGCGAAGAACTGGTGCGGCAGATGCATGGGGTGGGGTTGAAGCGCTTGCCGGGTGATCGTCGGCATTTGCAGCGGGCCAGGTCGCTGGCCGAGGGGATTGTGCTGGAGGAGCAGACACTGGCGCAGTTGCGCGAGTTGGCCGGGGAATAATTGTCAGATAACCCATGTGGCGAGGGAGCAAGCTCCCTCGTCACAGGTTTTTTGTCAGACGTCGATCAACGACGACCGAGCAGCAGGCCCACCACCAGACCGAAACCGGCGGAAATCGCCACGGTCTGCCATGGATGGCCGCCAATGTAGCTCTCGGTGGCCTCGACCGCCGGTTTGGTGCGCTCACGCACGCTCGAAACAGAATCCAGCGCCTGTTGCAGTTTCAGGGCGATTTGTCCGCGCAGGGTCTCGGCTTCTTCGCCCACCAGTGAGGCGCTGCTCTTGAGCAGTTTGTCGGACTCTTCGATCAAAGCCTGAAGTTCGCTGAAGGCTTGATCCTTGATTTGGTCTTCGACGGCTTGCACGCGGGATTTGCGGGCCATTGGGTGACTCCTTGCAGATGGATGAACAGTGATCAATGGAGTGTGGCGCTGACTGAAAAGTTGCACTGATTTTAGGTGCGAAAGAAAAACCTGCGCGGGAGATTTCCCTCCAGCGTGTAAGATGTCGCCATTTTACGCAGCAGGTATTTCCCCATGAGTTTCAATCTGGCCGACAAATCCCTCGCCGAGCGCGCTGCGCTGGAAGACGAGAAATCCCGTCTGTTCGAACTCTGGCAGAACAATCTGGGCAAAGCCAAAGGCGAAGCCGCGCGGTTGTTCGGCGAACGCTCCAAGCGCAAGGGCAAATGGGCCGAGTGGGTGCGCGCCGAGCTGGATGGCATGTCCCCGCCGGAGTTCGCCAACATGGTGCGCAGTGAGGTCAATCGCCTGATGGCAGCCAACAAGTAACACCCGCCTCAGTCCGCATTGAAACATCCGACAATCGCCTCACGCACCTTGATCACCACCGGATCGATCTGCGTGCTGGTGCGCCAGCCCAGTTCGATCGGGTAGCGCGGCAACGCCAGCGGGCAGGGCAGCAGCGCCAGCCCGCTGAGCTCGGCAATGGCCTGAGCGGCATGGCGGGGGATGGTTGCCACCGCGCCGCTGCCCTTGAGCAGATGCGGCAGCGCGGCAAAGTGCGTGGTCGAGGCGCAGACTCGCCGGCTCAGACCCAGCGCCGCCAGGCCTTCATCGGTGATGCCGATAAAGCCGCCCGAGGACACCAGAATGTGCTCGCGCGCGACGAACTCCGGCAAGTCGATGTTCTGTTGGCCGGGCGCCAGACTGCCCGGATCGACCAGGCACGCATAATCCCCTTCACCCAACACCTGACGACTGAGCAGACGCTCGGCGAACCCACCGGCGGTGATCGCCAGGTCGATGCTGCGCTCCATCAGGGCGCGGGCGACGATCTGGCTGTGGGTCTGGCGGAAGATCAGCCGCAGCTTGGGCGCGCTGCGAGCGATGGCTTCGATCAGGCGCCGGCCATAAGCGATTTCGAAATCATCCGACAGGCCCACGGTGACTGATCGGCCGTCATAGTGGTGGGCCGCCGGATCGACCATCGCCAGGCTCTGCCGACATTTGTTCAGCGCTTCACTGACCACCGGTTTCAGTTGATTGGCCTTGAGCGTCGGCGCCAACCCGCGACCAGTGCGCACGAACAATTGATCGCCATACACCTCGCGTAACCGGCGCAACGCCGCGCTGACCGCCGATTGCGTCACGCCCAGACGCAGCGCCGCACGGCTGGCGCTGGACTCCTCATGCAGGGCTTCGAAGACTTTCAGCAGGTTGAGGTCGACGGTTGCGATATTCATTTGGCTCATATCATTCAGCAGTGAATCGGTGTTTATTCATGATCCCGCGCCGCCGCAGAATCGGCAACACTTGAACCCGATGGAGTGACCGCAATGCCCAAATCAATCGTCGCCGCCCTGCAGATTGGCGCCTTGCCCGGTGGCAAGGGTGAAACTCTGGAACAGATCCTGAGCTGGGAAGACGCGATCAGCGAGTCCGGCGCGGCACTGGTGGTGATGCCTGAAGCGTTGCTCGGTGGCTATCCGAAAGGTGAGGGCTTCGGCACGCAGTTGGGCTATCGCTTGCCCGAGGGGCGTGAGGCCTACGCCCGCTACTTCGCCAACGCCATTGACGTGCCGGGGGCAGAAACCGAGGCACTGGCCGGTTTGTCGGCGCGCACCGGGGCCAATCTGGTGATCGGCGTGATCGAGCGTGCCGGCAGCACGTTGTATTGCACGGCGCTGTATTTCGATCCGCAGGCGGGGCTGGTGGCCAAGCATCGCAAACTGATGCCGACCGGCACCGAACGGCTGATCTGGGGCAAGGGTGATGGCTCGACGCTGCCGGTGCTCGACACACAGGTCGGCAAACTTGGTGCGGTGGTGTGCTGGGAAAACATGATGCCGCTGCTGCGCACGGCGATGTACGCCAAGGGCATTGAAGTCTGGTGCGCGCCGACCGTGGACGAGCGCGAGATGTGGCAGGTCAGCATGCGCCACATCGCCCACGAGGGCCGTTGCTTTGTGGTCAGCGCCTGTCAGGTGCAGGCCTCGCCGAACGAGCTGGGCGTGGAGATTGCCAACTGGCCGGCGGATCGGCCGCTGATTGCCGGCGGCAGTGTGATTGTCGGGCCGATGGGCGATGTGCTGGCCGGGCCGTTGCGCGGGGAGGCCGGGTTGCTGACGGCTGAGATCGATACTGATGAGCTGGTGCGGGCGCGGTACGACTATGACGTGGTCGGCCACTATGCGCGGCCGGATGTGTTTGAGCTGAGTGTCGATGAGCGGGCCAAACCCGGCGTACGCTTCACCGCATAACTTCCGCGCCGACACAAAACCTGTAGGAGTGAGCCTGCTCGCGATGGCGTCAGATCAGCCAACACCTTTATTGACTGACGTGACGCTATCGCGAGCAGGCTCACTCCTACAGGAGACTTGTGTGTTTAGTGGGTTACCACGTCGCAGCAGTGGCCTTCGGCAAACTCAGCTTGCCACTGTCGACAAATCGCATGGTGCCGAACACGCCGCCCGCGAGTTTGCCGCGCAGTACGTAGGGCAGGTTGTCGAGGGTTTGTGTCTGGCTCAAACCCAGAGTCTGGCGCAGTACCGAGAACGCGGAAACGCTGACCGGCACGCTGACCACGGTTTCCGAGAAGCGCGGGATCGAGCCGACCTGATCGCTGACGCCCGAGGCCAGTGGTCGGCCATTGACCTCCAGATCCAGGGCGATGCCGTTGTAATCGATGGCCGTCTCATTGGGGTTCTGCACCCGCAACTTGATCGCGAAACGCACTTCCAGATCCTGGCTCGGCAACGGTTCGAGGCCGACCACGTTGATGTTCACCGGATCGCGGTTGGGAAACAGCGCGCAGGCGCTCAGGGACAACAGTAGCAGGGACAGGATGACGGCGTGGACGCGGCGCATAAACAGTCTCTCAACGAAAAAGGGCTGAACCGTTGCCGGCTCAGCCCTTTTTTCATGGCGCAGCGTCAGCGGTTCAACTGTGCGACCGCCGCGGCCGTTGCAGGTTCAGCTTTGGCCGGCAGATCGGGGTTTTCCATGACCTGCAGAATCGACGCTTCCGGATCGAAATCGTCTTCTTCCAGCTCAATGAATTCTTCCGGCAGGAAGATATTCAGCACGATAGCGCACAACGCACCGACGGTGATCGGCGATTCGAAGATGTTACGCAGCGCTTGCGGCAACTCGCGCAGCACTTCCGGCACCGCGGCGATGCCCAGGCCCATGCCCAGGGAGATCGCCACGATCAACATGTTGCGCCGATGCAGGCCGGCCTCGGCGAGGATTTTGATCCCGGCCACGGCCACGGTGCCGAACATCACCAGTTCAGCGCCGCCGAGCACCGGTTTAGGCATCAGTTGCAGCACCGCGCCGATCATCGGGAACAGCCCCAGCAGTACCAGCAGGCCGGCGATGAAGAACGCCACGTAGCGGCTGGCCACGCCAGTCAACTGGATCACGCCGTTGTTCTGCGCGAACGTGACCATCGGCATGCTGTTGAACACCGCCGCCATCGCCGAGTTGAGGCCATCGGCGAGCAGACCGGATTTGATTCGGCGGATGTACAGCGGACCTTTGACCGGTTGCCGCGAGATCATCGAGTTGGCGGTCAGGTCACCGGCTGCTTCCAGCGGCGAAACCAGGAAGATCACCGCCACCGGCACGAACGCCACCCAGTCGAAATTGAAGCCGTACTTGAACGGCACCGGCACGCTGACCAGCGGCACTTCGGGCATCGAGGCGAAATCCACGGTGCCCATCAGCCAGGCAACCACGTAGCCGAGGGTCAGGCCGATGACGATGGCGCCCAGGCGCAGAAACGGCACGTCGACACGGTTCAGCACAACGATAGTGCCGATTACCAACGCGGCCAGAAACACATGGCTGGCGGCGCCCAGATCGGGCGCGCCGAAGCCGCCGGCAATGTCGGTCATCGCCACTTTGATCAGCGACAGGCCCATCAGGGTGATGATGGTGCCGGTGACCACCGGGGTGATCAGCATCCGCAGTTTGCCGATGAACTGGCTCAGCACCACTTCGATGAACGCGGCGAAAAAGCACACGCCGAAAATCGTCGAGAGGATTTCATCGGTGCCGCCGCCCCGGGCCTTGACCATGAACCCGGCGCTGAGAATCACGCTGATAAAGGAAAAACTGGTGCCTTGCAGGCACAGCAGACCGGAACCGACCGGGCCGAAACGCTTGGCTTGAACGAACGTGCCCAGACCGGAGACGAACAGCGCCATGCTGATCAGGTACGGAATTTCACTTTGCAGACCGAGGGCGCCGCCCATGATCAGGGTCGGGGTGATAATGCCGACGAAGCTGGCCAGCACGTGTTGCAGCGCAGCGAAGACGGTGGCGGTGAGGTGCGGACGGTCGTTGAGGCCGTAGAGCAGATCGTTGTTGCGCGGGACTTTTTCAGAGGCGGTCATGGTGTTTTGCGCGCCGCGAGGCGGGGCCGGGTCAGAAAATGGAGGCGCAGGATGCCGGAAGAGGACGGCGAGGGCAACGAGCAAAAATTGCCTGAAAGGTCAAGAAATACGGGGTTTGAACTGGTTGCTGTTTCTGTGGTGAGGGGATTTATCCCCGATGGACTGCGTAGCAGGCCCAGCTCCTGAATACCAAAGAGCCGGGCCGCTTCGCGCCCATCGGGGATAAATCCCCTCGCTACAGGGTTATTTGCTGGCAGAAATTTTTCAGGTGAAGGCTGCGAGCAAATCCTCCTCAAACGCCTTCTGCGCATCCCCTGGCACCTGCGCGCGATGCCGGGCCAGATGAAATGCCACTTCGAAACTCAATTCTCCGGGCCGCAGCGCGCGCAGCAAGCCCTTGTCCTCCCAGACGCGCGCGTAGTGATCGGGCAGATAATCGACATGCTTGCCGGAAAGAATGAAGGCGAGGGTGCCTTCGACCTGCTCCGAACGCGCGGAAAAGCGCTTGTCCGGAAACGGCTCGCCACTGCGCATGAACCGATACGGATGATCCACCCGGTCGCAGGCCCGCAACGCCGCGTCATCCGGCTCATCCACGCGGAACAGCGGATGCCCCTGCGCGCAATACAAATGCTGGGTTTCCCGGAACAGTTCGCGGTAATCGAACGCGCTCTGCACTTGAGAGAAATAACCAATGGCCAGATCCAGTCGCTGTTGCAGCAGCAGGCGCTCCATCTCGCCGGGCATCGCGCTGATCAACTCGATGCGCACCGACTCATCGCGCTCGCGAAAGCGCCGGATCGCATCTGCCACCCGCAGCAGCACCGACTGATCAACTGCCTCGGACAGGCCCAACCGCACCTCACCGATCAGCCGTCCAGCGACGCCGTTGGATTGATGACGGAAAGTCTCGATGGACTGGAACAGGGCGCGAATCGCGATCAGCAGGTGCTCACCCTTGGGCGTGAGGTTGAAACCGCCTTTGCCGCGGCTGCACAGGCGATAACCGAGACGGGTTTCCAGTTTGGCCATTTGCTGGCTGATGCTCGACTGGCTCAGGCCCAGCTCACCTTGCGCCGCGCTGAAGCCGCCACATTCCACGACCCGCACAAACAGGCGCAGCAAATGCAAATCGAGGTCGTGAAGCTGACCGAGCATTACATTACTCCGGGATAAAGTCAGGTTAACAAACTTGATATTTCTGCAATGTATCCGACGGCGCATCCTGCCACCACTTCCTCCGGTCAGGTGTTCGTCATGGTTCCCGTGTCCAAGCTGTGTTTTCCCGCGCTGTTGCTGTCCGTGGCCCTCAATGCCCAGGCGGAGGACAAAACCCTCAATCTTTACAGCTGGGCCGATTACGTGCCGGCGCAGACGCTGCAGCGTTTCGAGCAGGAGACTGGCATTCATGTGCGCTACGACACCTTCGATACGTCCGAGGTGCTGGAAACCAAACTGCTGACCGGCGGCAGCGGTTATGACGTGGTGGTGCCGTCGTCCAGCGTGCTGGCCCGGGGTTTGGCAGCGGGCGCGCTGAAGGAAATCCCGCATGAAGGCCTCCGGGGCTACGCCAATCTTGATCCCGATCTGCTGGAAAAACTCGCCGCCGTCGATCCCGGCAATCGCTACGCCGTGCCTTATACCTGGGGCACACTCGGTTTGGGGCTGAACGTCGAAGCGGTGAAAAAGCGCTTGCCGGACGTGCCGCTGAACAGCCTTGATCTGCTGTTCAAACCCGAGTACGCGAGCAAACTCAAGGACTGCGGGATTGCCGTGCTCGATTCGCCGCAGGAAGTCATCGGTCTGGCGCTGCATTATCTCGGCAAGGATCCCTACAGCACCGACAAGCATGATCTGGCCGCCGCCGAAGCCTTGTTGCAGAAGCTCCAGCCGTCGGTGCTGTATGTCGCCACCGGCCGGCAGATCAACGATCTGGCCAATGGCGGTGTCTGTCTGGCGCTGACCTACAACGGCGACGTGAGCATGGCCGCCGATCAGGCGCACAAAGCTAACAAACCCTACGAAGTCGCCTACCGGATTCCGCGCGAAGGCACGTTGATCTGGCAGGACAATCTGGCCATTCCCAAGGACGCGCCAAACCCGCAAGCGGCGCGGTCGTTCATCGAATTCATGCTGCGCCCCGAGTCGGTGGCCGAGCTGACCAATACGCTGTTTTTCGCCACCGCCAACCAGGCCGCGACGCCGCTGGTGGATGAGGCGGTGCGTAACGATCCAGACATCTATCCACCCGCCGAAATGCGCGATCGCTTGTACGCCGACCGCAGCATGAGCCTCAAGGACATGCGTCAGCGCACGCGTCTGTGGACCACTTTCCGTAGCCATCAATAACAAAAGGAGCACACCGATGGACGTGCCGATGCTCAACGACCAAGCCCTGACCCGTGACAGCCTGTACGGCACTGCCGCCGAAAGCACCTACGCCGGGATCACCAGTTTCATGCGTCGCCGCTACAGCCGTGATTTGCGCGGCGTCGACGTGGCGGTTAGCGGGGTTCCGTTCGACACCGCCACCAGCAACCGCTCGGGCGCACGCTTCGGCCCACGGGGGATTCGCGCGGCATCCACCGGGATCGCCTGGGAACGGCACTGGCCGTGGGCGTTCGATCCGTTCGATCATCTGGCGGTGATCGACTACGGCGACTGCGATTTCGATTACGGGTCGCCGCACACCATCCCGGAAAGCATCGAGGCCCACGCAGAGCGCGTTCTTCAAGCTGGCAGCGCCATGCTGACGTTTGGCGGCGACCATTTCATCACCTATCCGCTGCTCAAGGCTCATGCGCGCAAACACGGCGCACTGTCGCTGATCCACTTCGATGCGCACAGCGACACCTGGCCGGACGAGGGCGGCAAACGTGTCGATCACGGCACCATGTTCTGGCACGCGGCCAGGGAAGGGCTGGTCGATCCGGCGCGCTCGGTGCAGATCGGTTTGCGCACCACCAATGACGATCATCAGGGCTTTGCCGTGCTCGACGCCCGCCAGGTGCATCGGCGTGGCTGCGAGGCGATTGTCGAGGCGATTCGCGCGCGGGTCGGCGATCACCCGGTGTACCTGACGTTTGATATCGATTGCCTGGATCCGGCCTTTGCCCCGGGCACCGGCACTCCCGTGTGTGGCGGGCTGAGCACGTTGCAGGCGCTGGAAATCCTCGGCGGTTTGCGCGGGATCAATCTGGTGGGCATGGACGTTGTGGAAGTGGCTCCGGCTTACGACCATGCGGACGTGACGTCGCTGGCAGCGGCCACCCTGGCAATGGAAATGCTCTGCCTCTACGCCGCCCGACACAAAGTCGACCTTTAAAACACCGCAAAGCCAATGTGGGAGTGGGCTTGCTCACGAAAGCGGTGTGTCATACAACGATGCTGCTGGCTGACCTGACGCCTTCGCGAGCAAGCCCGCTCCCACAGGAGGTTGTATTCCAGGCAGTTGCTGCACGCTGTTTTGAGGTCGCGAGATATACAGTCGATCTTTGCCCCCACAAAACCCATGTGGGAGTGGGCTTGCTCACGAAAGCGGTGTGTCATTCGACGGTGATGTTGGCTGACTTGACGCCTTCGCGAGCAAGCCCGCTCCCACAGGGGGTTGTATTCCAGGCAGTTCCTGCACGCTGTTTTGAGGTCGCGAGATATACAGTCGATCTTCGACTCCCCACAGAACCCATGTGGGAGTGGGCTTGCTCACGAATGCGGTGTGTCATTCGACGGTGATGTTGGCTGCCCCGACACCTTCGCGAGCAAGCCCGCTCCCACAAAAGGGCACCTGTTTTTCAGGGACATCGTGGCATACTGCCGCGCATGACTTTCGACTCTCCTTTAAGCGCCTGGCAACACGCGATCGAGCACAAGGGTTTCATCCAGGATGAAGCCCAGGAGCATGCGGTCTGGGCCTTGCAAAAATGCCATGAAGCCTTGCATGCCGGTGCCCGTTCGGTCACTGGCGTGTACTTGTGGGGTCCGGTCGGGCGCGGCAAGACCTGGTTGATGGATCAGTTCTATCAGAGCCTGCGGGTGCCGGCGCGACGGCAGCACTTTCATCATTTCATGGGCTGGGTGCACCAGCGCTCGTTCCAGCTCACCGGCATCGCCGACCCGTTGCGGGCGCTGGCCAAGGAGCTGGCGGCGGAAGTGCGGGTGCTGTGTTTCGACGAGCTGTTCGTCAATGACATCGGCGATGCGATCATTCTCGGGCGGCTGTTTCAGGTGATGTTCGACGAAGGCGTGGTGGTGGTCTGCACCTCCAACCTGCCGCCGGATGAGCTGTACGCCGACGGCTTCAACCGCGACCGGTTTGTCCCGGCGATTGCCGCGATCAAGGCGCACATGCAAGTGGTGGCGGTGAACGGTGCCGAGGATCATCGCCTGCATCCGGGCGCGGGTCAGCAGCGCTATTTTGTCGCTGCGCCGGGACTGGGCAGTGCTCTGGAGCAGGTCTTCCAGTCACTCAACGCCGGGCAGCCCGCCAGCGCCGAGCCGGTGCCCGTCGGCCATCGTGTGCTGAACGTGGTGCAAGCCAGTGCGACGGTGCTCTGGTGCCGCTATGCCGATCTCTGCGAGCAACCATTTGCCGCGATGGATTTCATCGCACTGTGCGACAACTATCGATCTATTCTGTTGAGCGACGTGCCGAACCTCAGCGCGCAGAAACGCGAAGGGCGCATCGCTCGCGGCACCGAGGACGGCTCGGCGCAGGTGGTGGCCGGTGACCGTGAGTTGCCGCAACTGTCGGTGCACGACGACGGTGTACGCCGTTTCATTGCCTTGGTCGACGAGTGTTACGACCGTAAAGTGCCGCTGTACATCGAGGCCCTGGTACCGATGGAGGCGCTGTACACCGAGGGTTATCTGGAATTCCCGTTCCGGCGCACCCTCAGCCGTTTGCAGGAGATGCAGTTGCAGCGTTTTGCCGAATCCTGAGCGAAGAGGGCGCGAGTATGAGCCAACCGCTGTCGCATCATTTACTGACCATGGCCTACCAGAACGCGTGGGCCAATCATCGCCTCGGCAAAGCCTGGAATCAGCTCGACGCCACTGAGCTGGCGGCGCCGCGAACGAGCTTCTTTCCGAGTATCCGCCTCACCCTCAATCACATACTGACGTGCGACTGGTTCTACGTCGACGCTCTGGAACGCGAGTTGCGCGGTGACGAACCGCATCCTGATTGCTATGTGTTTTTCAACCATGACGAACCGTTTACCGAGGCCGCAGCGCTGCGTGAAGAGCAGGCGCACGTCGATCGTCGACTGATCGCTTATTGCGAACAACTGCGCGATGCCGATCTGGGGCGGATCGTCACCATCGCCCGGGAAACGCCGCAGCATGACAGTCGCTTGCGTATGCTGTCGCACCTGTTCGAGCACCAGATTCATCATCGTGGGCAGGTGCACGCGATGCTCAGCGCGACCACGGTGAAACCGCCGCAACTGGATGAGTTCTTCTGCGCCGGCGAGAGCGGGTTGCGTGCTCAGGATTTTGCCGAGTTGGGCTGGACCGAAGAGCTGATCTGGGGGCGTTGATGCCTGGAAATCAAAAGATCCGGTTGTGGCCCGCAACATCCTCGCGGTAAGGTCGAACAGCCTTTCAGGTGCGCACTTTGCACGCCGGGGCCATGATCGGGGATGGAAATGGATTCCGCAGAAATTCTTGTGCTGCAAGCCAGTTACACCAATCCACTGCACGCCGAAGCCATCGGCATCGTGCTCAATCATTACGCAGAAGATCCCATGGGCGGCGGCCATTCGCTTGACCCGGAACTGTTGCGTCGCGTGCCGGAAGAACTTGCGCGCAGGCCTCATGCGTTCAGTGTGCTGGCGTTCGTCGGTGGCGAGCCGGCAGGGCTGGTGAACTGCTTTGAAGGTTTCTCGACGTTCGCCTGCAAGCCGCTGGTCAATGTCCATGACGTGGCGGTCGTGAGCAAATTTCGCGGCCTCGGCCTGAGTCAGAAAATGCTGCGCAAGGTCGAGGAAATCTGCCGTCAGCGCGGTTGCTGCAAGATCACCCTGGAAGTGCTCGAAGGCAACGACGTGGCACAGAACTCCTACCGCAAATTCGGCTTCGCCCCCGGCATGTTCGACCCGGAACATGGCCGTATGCTGTTCTGGATCAAGGATCTGCAGGCATAAAAAAAGGCGCCCCGGACAGGGCGCCCAACTGTCGTCTCCGAGGCCAGAGCGGAGCCATCGGAGGTCCATCGGTTGCTCGGTGAATCAGTCGCGATAAGACTCGGTGACTTGCGCGGTCTGATCGTTCGGAACCTTCAGTTCCGCTGCTTTGCTATCGGTCGGCTGTTCGCTTGGCGCGTGGTGGACCGGGAAGTTGTCGTAGTAATGCCGCATGCGTTCGGCGCCGCCCTCGGCAAAGGCGCTGGCGGAACCGAGGGCGAGTAGCCCGGCAAGAATGGCGGTGGTGGTTTTCATGGTGCCTCCTACTGAAAAACGTGGGAGCCGTTCGTCCATGAAGCAGATCTCGGGGCACAGTGTCCCGGCGGGGAATTAACTCGGGGTTAACAGCGGTGGCGAGGGGATTTGGTGACGCATTGCGCGTCACCGAGAGAGTGGGGCCGCTTCGCGACCCATCGGGGATGAATCCCCTCACTACAGGGGTTTTGTTGGACCGGTGCGCTCAGAGCTTCCAGTCCAGGCTCAGCGTCACTGTGCGCGGGTCGCCCCAGTACACGCCGTTGTAGAAGCCGACGTTGTCGTAATACTTCTTGTCGAACAGGTTATCGACGTTCAGCGACGCCGACAGATGCCTGTCGAACTCATAGCGCGACATCAGCTTGACCACGGTGTAGGCCTCCTGGTTGATCCGCGCCGGTTCGGTGATGATCCGGCCGTTGGCGCCGCGCCCGACCGGGCGGTTAGCCGCGCCATAGACGTCGCTCTGCCAGTTCACCGCGCCACCCACGGTCAATGCGTGCCAGTTGCCCGGCAGGCGATAGGCCGTGGACAGCCGCAGCATGTTCAGTGGTTGAGCGGTGTTGCTGCGCTGTTTTTCGCCGTCGACGGAATGGGTGTAGGTGTAGCCGGCGGTCATGTTCCAGCCGCTGAGAATTTCCCCGGACACTTCGGCCTCGAAGCCATTGACCTTGTTACCCTTGCCGCCGGACTTGAAAAACTCCTCGCCGCTCACCGGGTCCGGGGGGGCCGAGTTGTCACGCTCGGCGACGTTGTCCTGTTTGCTCCAGAACACTGCCGTCGCCAGGTTCAGGCGTTCGTCGAGCAGGCTGCCTTTGAGCCCGACTTCATAGTTGCTGCCGATCACCGGGTCGAGGTAATTGCGTTTGCTGTCGCGCTTACTCTGCGGTTTGAAAATGTCGGTGTAGCTGGCGTAAACCGTGTACTCCGGCGTCAGGTCGTAAAGCAGGCCGGCGTAGGGCGTCCAGATATCATTCTGGCGTTGATGGGTGGCATCGGTGCTGGTCAGTTTTTGCTGCGCGTCATAGTAGTAATCGGTGCTGGATTCGTTCCAGCTGCCATAGCGGCTGCCGAGTACTGCATGCAGCTCATCGGTCAGGCTCAGACGGGTCGCGAGGTAACCGGCCTTTTGCCGAGTGATGCCTCGCGCGCCCGGCAGGCCGGTGACAGTGTCGGCGAATTTGCCGATGTCACCCATGTATTTCCAGTCGCGGATCTTGCCGTAGTCGGCGGCTTGGGGACTGTTGAAGGCGTAGGGCGAAGTCGAGCGGTTTTCCGCCTCGCCGTAGCCGAACATCATCTCGTGTTCGCGGCCGAACAGTTGGTACGGCCCCGACAGGTTGAAGTCGTACACGCTCATTTTCTGCGTGCCGAGCATGTGCCCCATGTAGGCCGTCATGCCGCTGCGGTCGGCCTCGGGAAAACCGGAGCCGCCGTAATAGACCTTGCCGTCGGTATCACTTTCGCGGTGGGTGTAGGCGGCCTTCAGCTTCCAGCCATTACCCAGTTGCTGGTCAAGGGTGACGAACGCGGTCTTGTCCTTCAGCGGCCAGGAACTCCAGGATGTCGCCATGTTGGTCGACCGTCCGAGGCCGGCCTTGCTGCCGTCGGCGTTCCAGTACGGCACGGTGCCCCAGGAGGTGCCCTGAACCTGCTTGTCCTGATAGTCGTATCCGACGGCAAGCACCGTGGAGTCGGTCAGATCAGCTTCGAGAATGCCGTAGCCGACCTCGCGCTGCAGCGCGTATTTGTCGCGGAACGACTGGCTGTCGCGATAGGCCAGCACCGTACGCCCGCGCAGCCGACCATCGAAGGCCAGCGGCCCGCCGACATCGACATAGCTGTAGTAGTTGTCGTAGCTGCCGCCACTGACCCCGGCCAGTGCCTGCCACTGGGCAGTCGGGCGCTTGCGCACCATGTTGATCGTCGCTGAAGGATCACCCGCGCCGGTGGTCAGGCCGGTGGCGCCGCGTACCACTTCGATGCGGTCGTAGATGATGGTGTCCGAGTCTGACTTCATGCGCCCGAAGGTGTTGAGCATTCCGTCGATCTGGAAATTGTTGATCGGGTAACCCCGCGCCGAATAGCTGACCCGATCCGAGTCGTTGTGTTGCACGACGATGCCGGTGGTCTGGCGCATGGCTTCGGACAAGGTACCGAGCTTGAAATCATCCATCTGCTGGCGCGTGACCACGGACACCGATTGCGGGGTTTCCTTGATCGACAGGTTCAGCCGCGTCGCGGTGCTCATTGCGCCAGTGGTGTAGGAATCAGTGTTTTCAGTGTTAACGCCGAGGCCTTCGGCGCTGACGCTGGTGGCGTCCAGTTCCAGCGCCTGGGCGGCGGATTGTGGCGCTGTTTCAGGATCGGTTTCAGCCAGCAGATCGGGACTCAACGCCATGCTGAACAAGCCGACAGTCAGGGTCATGGAACGGGTAATGGGCGCGAACATCGCAGCCGACTCCTTGTCTTCGAGGGAAAAAATCCATTGGTTCAAAGACGAGACGCAGCACGACGATTTAGTAACAAACAAGAAATATTATTATTTGGAGATATTTCCCGACTTCGCCGAGACGGGCGAAAAGCTGCTCACGGCGCTTGCCCAATAGACGGCGGCGGGTATGCTGTTGGCCTGCCGAGGAGATAGCAATGGCCTACGATTTTGACCTTTATGTGATTGGTGCCGGTTCCGGCGGTGTACGTGCAGCGCGCTTCGCCGCCGGTTTCGGCGCGAAAGTGGCGGTGGCCGAGAGCCGTTACCTGGGCGGCACCTGCGTCAACGTCGGCTGCGTGCCGAAGAAACTGCTGGTGTACGGCGCGCATTTCGCCGAAGACTTCGAACAGTCGTCCGGTTTCGGCTGGAGTCTGGGTGAAGCAAATTTCGACTGGACGACCCTGATCGCCAACAAGGACCGCGAGATCAATCGCCTCAACGGCATTTATCGCAACCTGCTGGTCAACAGCGGCGTGACCCTGCACGAAGCCCACGCGAAGATCGTCGGCCCGCACGAGGTCGAGGTCAACGGTGAGCGCTTCACCGCGAAAAACATTCTGATTGCCACGGGTGGCTGGCCGCAGATTCCGGAAATCCCGGGGCACGAACACGCGATCAGTTCCAATCAGGCGTTTTTCCTCAAAGAGCTGCCGAAGCGGGTACTGGTGGTCGGTGGTGGTTACATCGCTGTCGAGTTCGCCGGGATTTTCCACGGTCTGGGCGCGAACACTACGCTGCTGTATCGCGGTGATCTGTTCCTGCGTGGTTTCGATGGCTCGGTGCGCAAGCATCTGCAGGAAGAGCTGACCAAGCGCGGCATGGATCTGCAATTCAACGCCGACATCGCGCGCATCGACAAACAGCCTGACGGCAGCCTGAAAGCGACCCTCAAGGATGGTCGCGTGCTGGAAGCCGATTGCGTGTTCTACGCCACGGGCCGGCGTCCGATGCTGGACAACCTTGGGCTGGAAAACACCGATGTGCAGCTCACCGACAAGGGCTTCATCAAGGTCGACGAGCAATACCAGACCAGCGAGCCGTCGATTCTGGCGCTGGGTGATGTGATCGGTCGGGTGCAACTGACGCCAGTGGCACTGGCCGAAGGCATGGCGGTGGCGCGGCGCTTGTTCAAGCCTGAGCAATACCGTCCGGTGGATTACAAGATGATCCCGACCGCCGTGTTCAGTCTGCCGAACATCGGCACTGTCGGCTTGACCGAAGAAGAGGCGCGGGAAGCGGGGCATGAAGTGGTGATTTACGAGAGCCGCTTCCGCCCGATGAAGCTGACGCTGACCGAGTGTCAGGAGAAAACCCTGATGAAACTGGTGGTCGACGGCAAGACCGACAAGGTGCTCGGTTGCCACATGGTCGGTCCGGACGCGGGGGAGATTGTCCAAGGCTTGGCGATCGCGCTGAAGGCTGGCGCGACCAAGCGTGACTTCGACGACACGATCGGGGTGCACCCGACGGCCGCCGAAGAGTTCGTCACCATGCGTACGCCGGTCGGCGCTTAAGCGTCCTTCGCTTTGGCTGTGTCTGGCGCTGCCGCAACGGTAGCCGCCAGACGCAAGCTGTCCTCGAGGCTGGCCTGAGTCTTGGTCAGTTCCTTTTCCAGTGACTGATTGAGCTGCCGCTGTTCGTCGGCATCCTGTTTCAGCGTCTGACTTTCCAGCAGGGCCACGCGCAGGCGTTCCTGGAGGAGGGTGCGTTCGTTGTCGACGCGAGTGGCTTGCTCCAGCAACTGATCCTGACGCTGGTTGCTGTGCTTGAGCTGATCCTGCATCAGGCTCAGTTCGCGCTGAGTGCCACGGTTTTCCGTGAGCAGGCGTTCGTTATCGCGATGCAACTGAGTGATCTCGTCCTGACGCACCAGTGCACTTTGTTGCGCCTGGCGCAATTCCATCTGCAACTGCTGCAGCTGTCCTTCGTGACGGGCCTGCTCCTGCTCGCGCTGCTCTTTAGTGGCGTTGCGGTAGTGCTCCAGAGCATCACGGGCGTGCAGGTGTTTCTCTTCCAGCGAGCGGATCTGCTCGTCCTTGTCCTGCAGGCGCAATTCGAAATCAGCCAGCGCCTGATTGAGTCCGGCGTTGCGGGTTTGCTCGGTCTGCAGCATCGAGCGGGTTTCTTTTAGCGCTTCGGATTCCTTGGCCAGCGCCGCGCCTTGAATGTCGTGCTGTTGTTCCAGTTGCTCAAGTGCCTGGCGCACCTGCTTGAGTTCCGCTTCCAGGGTTTCGCGCTGCTCTTCGAACTGCTCGCGCGCTTGTTCGATCGGCTCTTGCGCCTGTTCTTTCAGGCGCTGGGCGAGACGCGAGACCAGTGCGGTCAGTTCGTCATTGATCGGTTCCGCGGACGCTTCGACCGGTTGGCTGCCGTCATCCAGCTCTTTCAGATAGCGATGGATCGTGGTTTTCGAACCGGTGTTGCCCAGTTCGATGCGTACTGCATCGATGCTGGGGTGTTCGCCTCGGGCCAGAATCGCTGAGCGCGCGATCTGCACCACTGCTTTATTAACGCCACCACGGGCCATTTTAACTCCTACCATTACGTACTGTGGTACATGCCACCAAAGTACGCAGTGTACCACGCTGAAAATAAAGTTAAATGCTTGATTATTCACAGGCGGGATATACTGGTATTACCCAATGTCAGACCCCTGAATCGGTTTTTTCATCCAGCAATCAGTACGCCTGCGAGAACACTGCCCATGAGCGAGATCGATCGCTATCTGCAAGCCGCCACCCGTGACAACACCCGCCGCAGCTATCGTTCTGCGATCGAGCATTTCGAAGTGAAGTGGGGCGGCTTCCTGCCAGCGACCGCCGACAGCGTGGCGCGGTATCTGGTCGAGCATGCCGGGGTGCTGTCCATCAACACACTGAAACTGCGGCTGTCAGCGCTGGCGCAGTGGCACAACAGTCAGGGTTTTGCCGATCCGACCAAGGCGCCGGTGGTGCGCAAAGTGTTCAAAGGCATTCGCGCACTGCATCCGGCGCAGGAAAAACAGGCCGAACCGTTGCAATTGCACGATCTGCAGCAAGTGGTCGACTGGCTGGAACAGGAAGCCAGTAGTGCCAGGCAGAATCAGGATCGTCCGCAGTTGCTCAAGGCCTATCGCGATCGGGCGCTGATTTTGCTGGGCTTCTGGCGGGGCTTCCGCAGTGACGAGTTGTGCCGTCTGCAGATCGAGCACGTGCAGGCGCACGCCGGCAGCGGCATCACCCTCTACCTGCCGCGCAGCAAGGGCGACCGCGACAACCTCGGGCAGACGTATCAGGCGCCGGCGCTGCTCAAGCTGTGCCCGGTGCAGGCTTATATCGACTGGATCACCGAGGCAGCGCTGGTACGCGGTCCGGTGTTTCGCGGCGTTGACCGCTGGGGCCATCTGAGCGAGGAGGGCTTGCACGCCAACAGCATCATTCCGCTGTTGCGTCAGGCGCTCGAGCGCGCCGGCATCCCGGCCGAGCGTTACACCAGCCATTCCCTGCGCCGCGGCTTTGCCACGTGGGCGCATCAAAGCGGCTGGGATCTGAAATCGCTGATGAGTTACGTCGGCTGGAAGGATATGAAGTCAGCCATGCGCTATGTTGAAGCCAGCCCCTTTCACGGGATGGCTCGGATTACGGATAAGCCGGCTTCGTCGTAGATATGGTTTTCTTCTATTAATACAGTCCGCTAATAGCGAAAACAAATCAGCAGCATCAGGTTTGCCAATGAGCCATCCGTCGAATGAGTGGGTAGGATTCACCCATCGAATTCACAACCCTGACGGAGAGTCATCAATGCCTATCATCAACAGCCAAGTAAAACCGTTCAAAGCTACCGCATTCAAAAACGGCGACTTCGTACAAGTCTCGGACGCTGACCTGAAAGGCAAATGGTCCGTAGTGTTCTTCTACCCAGCCGACTTCACCTTCGTGTGCCCAACCGAGCTGGAAGACCTGGCCGACAACTACGCTGCGTTCCAGAAACTGGGCGTGGAAATCTACAGCGTTTCGACCGACACCCACTTTGCTCACGCTGCCTGGCACAACACCTCGCCAGCGATCGGCAAAATCGAATACACCATGATCGGCGACCCGACCCACGTCATCTCCCGCAACTTCGACGTGCTGATCGAAGAAGCTGGCCTGGCTGACCGTGGCACCTTCGTGATCAACCCTGAAGGCCAGATCAAAATCGTTGAACTGAACGATGGCGGCGTTGGCCGTGACGCTTCCGAGCTGCTGCGCAAGATCAAGGCTGCTCAATACGTTGCTGCTCACCCAGGCGAAGTTTGCCCGGCCAAGTGGAAAGAAGGCGAGGCCACTCTGGCTCCGTCCCTGGACCTGGTCGGCAAGATCTGAGTCTGTGAGACACGCAACACAGGGCGGGACTCCGCACCTACTTCAGTAAGCTGCACCGCCCATTGAAAAAGCCCGGGCGAGATTCGCTCGGGCTTTTTTTCGCCTCGAATAAAGACACAGGAGATCGCCCGTATGTTGGACGCCAATCTTAAAGCCCAGTTGAAATCGTACCTGGAACGGGTTACCCAGCCGATCGAGATCGTTGCTTCCCTCGACGACGGTGCGAAATCCCGGGAAATGCTTGACCTGCTGAAAGACGTTGCCAGTCTTTCGAGCCAAATTACTCTGATCGACAGCGGCACCGATGCCCGCAAGCCGTCGTTCTCGATCAATCGCCCGGGTGCCGACATCAGCCTGCGTTTCGCCGGCATCCCGATGGGCCATGAATTCACCTCGCTGGTGCTGGCCCTGTTGCAAGTCGGCGGCCACCCATCGAAAGCCAGTGCCGAAGTGATCGAACAGATCCGCTCGCTCAAGGGTGAGTTCAGTTTCGAAACCTACTTCTCGCTGTCGTGCCAGAACTGCCCAGACGTGGTCCAGGCGCTGAACCTGATGGCCGTGCTGAATCCGAACATCCGTCACGTCGCCATCGACGGCGCGTTGTTCCAGGACGAAGTCAACGATCGCAAGATCATGGCCGTGCCGAGCATCTATCTTAACGGTGAAAACTTCGGCCAGGGCCGTATGGGCCTGGAAGAAATCCTCGCCAAACTCGACACTGGCGCCATCGAGCGTCAGGCCGAGAAAATCAGCGCCAAACAAGCCTTTGATGTGCTCGTAGTTGGCGGTGGCCCGGCCGGTGCGTCGGCCGCTATCTATGCTGCCCGTAAAGGCATTCGCACCGGTGTTGCGGCTGAGCGCTTCGGCGGTCAGGTGCTGGACACCATGGCCATCGAGAACTTCATTTCCGTGCAGGAAACCGAAGGCCCGAAACTGGCGACGGCGCTGGAAGAACACGTCAAGCAGTACGACGTCGATATCATGAACCTGCAGCGCGCCGACAAGCTGATTCCCGGCAAGAATGGCGAGTTGCACGAAGTCCACTTCGCCAGCGGTGCGACCCTGAAAGCCAAGAGCGTGATCCTGGCGACCGGCGCACGCTGGCGTGAAATGAACGTGCCGGGCGAGCAGGAATACCGTAACAAGGGCGTAGCGTACTGCCCGCACTGCGACGGCCCGCTGTTCAAAGGCAAGCGCGTGGCGGTGATCGGCGGTGGTAACTCCGGCGTTGAAGCGGCCATCGACCTGGCCGGTATCGTTGCCCACGTGACACTGCTGGAGTTCGACGTGCAACTGCGTGCCGACGCGGTACTGCAACGCAAACTGCAAAGCCTGCCAAACGTCACCGTGATCACCAGTGCGCAAACCACTGAAGTCACCGGTAATGGCGAGAAGGTCAACGGCCTGCGTTACAAGGATCGCAATACTGACGAACTGCGCAGCGTCGAGCTGGAAGGGATTTTCGTACAGATCGGTCTGCTACCGAACACCGACTGGCTCAAAGGCACCATTGAGCTGTCGCCGCGTGGTGAAATCATCGTCGACAACCGTGGCGAGACCTCGATCCCGGGGATCTTCGCGGCCGGCGACGTGACCACTGTGCCGTACAAGCAGATCGTGATTGCAGTGGGCGAGGGCGCCAAGGCTTCCCTCAGTGCGTTCGATCACTTGATCCGTACTTCGGCGCCGGCGTAAAACGGCAGTCGCTGAAATGAAAAACCCATGAGCGATCATGGGTTTTTTTATGCCTGACACAATCCAATTGTAGGAGTGAGCCTGCTCGCGATGGCGGCTGCACATTCAAAACATCATGGCCTGACACACCGCTATCGCGAGCAGGCTCACTCCTACAGGAGAAATTTGCAGTGAGTTATAGGGGCGCAGGCTGGATGATTTCAACCCAGTAGCCATCCGGGTCCTTGATGAACGCCAGGCTTTTCATACGGCCATCAGTCAGGCGCTTCTGGAAGTCACAGCCCAGCTCTTCAAAACGTGCGCACGCGGCAACGATGTCCGGCACCGAGATGCAGATGTGGCCGAAACCGCGTGGGTCGGTGTTGCCATTGTGATAGGCGAAGTCGGCGTCGTTTTCGGTGCCGTGGTTGTGGGTCAGTTCCAGAATGCCGGGGATCGACTTCATCCATTCGGTGCGGGCGGCGGCGTCGGCCGGGATCTGCGCCTTGTCGACCAGCGCGAGGAAGTACAGGCTGAATTCGGCTTCCGGGAAATCACGCTTTTCAACCAGCGAGAAGCCCAGTACGCGGGTGTAGAAATCCAGCGACTTGGTGATGTCCTTTACACGCAGCATGGTGTGGTTAAAGACGAAGTTGCGGGTTGCGCTGTCTGGAGTGGCGGTGACGCCGGGGAAAGTGTTCAGTTCGTGCAGGCTCATAGGCCCTCCGTAACAATGGGGCGAGTGAATGGGCGCAATGATACGCATGCGGGGCGGCATCGCCAAACCGAATGCGCGGCTTGCTCTGTGGGCGGCCGGGCCTCAGACTTTGCTGCTCAATCTGCGAGTGCCTCTGGTAATGATCCGACCGTTCAAAGCGCTGTTCGTTTGCCTTTTCTCATCGCTGCTTGCCGTTCCGGCGCTGGCGGATCAGCCCAGTATCACCTGGCCTGCAGGCTGGGAAGTAGAGGCGCTGCCTGATCAAACCCCTCAGGTTTCGCGCCAGCGCGCGGTGAAAAACGATGCTGACGGCAATCAGGTGATGGTGATGGAGTTGACCATGAGCCAGGTTGAGGCAGGCCATCAGGTCAATGTGCAGGGTGTCCTGCTGGAAATGCGCAAATCTATTCAGAAAGACTTCTTCCAGGGTGGCTATCAAAGCGTTTGCAACAAGATACATCCGGCAAAACTCGCCGCTCTGGATGCACTGGAGACCACCTGCACGATCACCGAAAACGGCCGTCATGTGTTGTCGCAAACATTGGTTGCTGCGGTCGCGACGGATAAGGCTTATGTACTTTCTTACGCGGGTCAGGCTGAGGTTTATAAGGCGAGCGCCGAGGAAATAGTCGCAGTGAGAAACAGCTTGAAACTTTAAGCGTCTGTTTGCACCGCTACGGGTTTAGATACCCGAAGGAATTAAGCACAAAGTTTAGCGGTCGTTGCGGTTGCAACATCCCGGCGCAAAATGTTTAGCCTCACGGCTTGTGGGTGTTAAAGCAGATTGATAATTAGCGTGGCGGAAATCGTTGCTTTTGTTAGATATTGTCGAAAAAAAAGCCCTGCATAGAGCAGGGCTTGTTTGTTGACGCAAGATTAACCGCGCAACCAGGAATCGACGGTGGCAGCACCGTACTGTTCTTTCCAGGCTTTCAGGCCGCGGTGATTGCCGCCCTTGGTTTCGATCAGTTCACCGGTGTGCGGGTTCTGATAGACCTTGACCACGCGAGCGCGGCGGGTTTTCGGTGCGGCAGACACTTGCAGGCCGGACTTGGACGGGTTCGGATCGAGGATGGCGATGATGTCTTTCAGGCCTTTGCCGTAGGTTTTCATCAGCCCCTGGAGCTTTTCTTCGAATTCGATTTCTTTCTTGAGCCCGGCATCGTTCTTCAGCGATTCCAACTGCTTGAGCTGTTCCTGAAGGGCCTTTTCAGCTGCACGAAATTCAGCGAGTCTGGACAATATCTTTACTCCAATAGTGTGTTTGGCTGATACCAACCGCAAACAAAGCTATAAGCCAAGAGCCTTGAAGCGACTCGGTGATAATGGCTCACCTGCCAATCTTGCACAGGCTGAAAAAATTGTAGTAGTTAATGCGCCAAGAGTAAATCCTGATCTTGTCGTCATGTAACAACAGTGGTGTTTTGTATCAATTTGGTGCGCCCGGTCGCAGCGCCGGGCTTAATTTATTTTTAGTTAATGGTGACTTAATGCATCGATGAAGTCGGCGCCAGGCATGGGTTTTCCGAACAGATAGCCCTGCAGGAAGTTGACGTGGTGTGCGGTCAGATAGTCAGCCTGAGCCTGAGTTTCTACACCTTCGGCAACAATACCCAAATCGAGCTTGGCCGACAGTTCGATAATCGTGTCCAGAATATGCCGCGACAGCGCATCAATGCCGATCATCGCGACGAAACTCTGGTCGATCTTGAGAAAATCGACATTGAATGTTCGCAGGTAGCCCAGACTTGAATGGCCGGTACCGAAATCGTCGATGGCGATCATCACCCCCAGCGCGTGCAACTGCTCGAACAATAGGTGCGTGACATCGGTTGGCTCAATCAGCTCGCGCTCGGTCAGCTCCAGCACCAGGTTGATACTGCCGGGGGCAAAAGCAGCGAGAAACCCGCGACAGTCTTCGACCAGTTGCAGATCCTGGCAATGGCTGGCGGTGATGTTGATGCCGATGTGGAACGGTTTGTCGAACTCCGCCGACAACGGGCCGAGCAGGGCGGCTGTCTGCTGCATCAGCGAACGAGTCATGGGCACGATCAGGCCTGAATGTTCGGCAAACGGAATGAACAGATCCGGACGCACCAGACCCTCCTTGGGGTGATTCCAGCGCATCAGCACTTCAGCGCCGGACCATTTCCGGCTGTCGCCATGCACCACCGGCTGGAAGTAGGGAATGAATTCGCCAGCCTCCAGCGCGCGCAGCATCTCATGGCTGGGCGAAGTGGCGCGCCGTTGCAGGACATGGGCGATAGCGCCCGCGATCACCCCGAAAAATATCAGCAGACTGAACAGCGGCGGGTATTCGCCGGCCATGTAGCGCCACGTTTGCCCCTGCGGGAAGCCTGCACTGACACTGAAGGCATAGCGCGAAGACGCGAGCATACTCTGCGCCACCGGTAACGGCGGCAGGGCGCCTTGATGCACCTTGCCATCGACGGACAGCCAGTTATCGCCGACCTGCAACAACAGCAGCGTCTGCCGGCCGATCAGGCGCAGGATGTTGCTCAGGTGATAACCATCGAGGGTGGTCAGCGCGCCACCGCGACCTTCGCTGAGGCGATACACCAGCAGCGCGGTGTCGGGCGTGACGGGGTTGCCATTCATCAACCACAGTTTGCCCTGCGTATAGTCGCCCGGATTCACGGCCTCCTTGAACTCCCCGAACAGCGAGCTGCAATAGAGGTTGTTGTCCCACACCAGATTGGTCGAGCGTACAAAAGGTCGACGGGTCACCTGCTCACGCAAGGCCAGTTTGACGCTGTCGCAGGGCTGGCCGGCCAGGGGCAGCAGTTCGCTGGCGGCCTGGGCGGTGTTGTCGAGCATCAGTTCAAACTGGCGCAACGCCTCCTCGGCGGTATTTTGCGTGCTCTGTTGCAAGGTGCGTTCGGCTTGCAGATACAGAATCCCTGTGCCCAAAAGCACCGGCAGCAGGCCGCAAAGCAGGGTCACAATCATCCGCACGCTACGTTTGCGGCGGGGTTTGACAGTCAAGGGCATGGACGCATCCTGTTGCGATGGAGTGAAACTCTCGAATGCAGGCTGGCAACGGCGCGCCTGTGAAAAACAGCGGAGTCAAAACGCATGATAGATGGCCGTTGCCGCTTGTGCCGCTTACAGGCGATTGATCTGCGGGGCGAGTGCGATACAGGCTCAGCTTGTTTACGTGTGCAACAAACCCCTTGCACCGATGCGAAAAAGGCGGATTTTATAGAGAGGGCAGACAACCCTATTTACGCTGTGTAGAATCGGGTTACGCATACAATAATAAACCTCTTCTGGCAGCAGAAGCCTCGCCCGCAAGAGCCTTGGGTCGACAATGAAGATATTCGGGTTTCAACTGATCTACGGTGACTTCCTCGCCCGCAGTGTGCGAGGCATCTCCTGCGCACCTCCCGCCGGTCTCAGCATTACTGACAAATAACTCTGGTTAATTGATAAGAATGATGAGGCGCCACCATGGCAGATTTATACGAAAACCCAATGGGCCTGATGGGCTTTGAGTTCATCGAGTTCGCATCGCCGACTCCTGGCACCCTGGAGCCGATCTTCGAGATCATGGGCTTCACCAAAGTCGCGACCCACCGCTCCAAGAACGTGCACCTGTACCGTCAGGGCGCGATCAACCTGATCCTCAACAACGAACCCAATAGCGTCGCTTCGTACTTCGCGGCCGAGCATGGACCGTCGGTGTGCGGCATGGCGTTCCGCGTGAAGGATTCGCAAAAGGCCTACAGCCGCGCATTGGAACTCGGTGCTCAGCCGATCCACATCGAAACCGGCCCGATGGAGCTGAACCTGCCAGCGATAAAGGGCATCGGCGGCGCGCCGCTGTACCTGATCGACCGTTTCGGCGAAGGCAGTTCGATCTATGACATCGACTTCGTGTTCATCGAGGGCGTTGATCGCAACCCGGTCGGTGCCGGTCTGAAGATCATCGACCACCTGACCCACAACGTGTACCGCGGCCGCATGGCCTACTGGGCCAACTTCTACGAGAAGCTGTTCAACTTCCGCGAGATCCGCTATTTCGACATCAAGGGCGAATACACCGGCCTGACCTCGAAAGCGATGACCGCACCGGACGGCATGATCCGCATCCCGCTGAACGAAGAGTCGTCCAAGGGCGCCGGGCAGATCGAAGAGTTCCTGATGCAGTTCAATGGCGAGGGCATTCAGCACGTGGCGTTCCTCACCGACGACCTGGTCAAGACCTGGGATCAGTTGAAGAAGATCGGCATGCGCTTCATGACCGCACCGCCGGACACCTACTACGAAATGCTCGAAGGCCGCCTGCCGAACCACGGCGAGCCGGTGGATCAACTGCAATCGCGCGGCATCCTGCTCGACGGCTCGTCGAACCCGGACGACAAGCGCCTGCTGCTGCAGATCTTCTCGGAAACCCTGATGGGCCCGGTGTTCTTCGAATTCATCCAGCGTAAGGGCGATGATGGTTTCGGCGAGGGCAACTTCAAGGCCCTGTTCGAATCGATCGAGCGTGATCAGGTGCGTCGTGGTGTGCTCGCAACCGAGTAATCCGCCACCAGAATGAAAAAATCCCGGCTTGCAGTCATGCACAGCCGGGATTTTTTTTGCATCAGCAAAACTGTGGGAGCGGGCTTGCTCGCGAATTCGGTCTTTCGTTCAAGGTCTTTGTTGACTGAACTGACGCTTTCGCGAGCAAGCCCGCTCCCACAGTTGTTTGGCTGTTTTTAAGACCTGCGTTGTCGCATCAGGTGTTTGAAGCCTTCGAAGATCAGCACCACAACGGCGAGCCAGATCGGAATGTAGGTCAGCCACTCACCCGCCTTGATGCTTTCCCCCAGCAACAGCGCCACGCCGAGCAGTAACACCGGCTCGACGTAACTGAGCAAACCAAACAGGCTGAACGGCAGCAAGCGGCTGGCAATGATGTACACCACCAGCGCCGAAGCACTGATCAGACCGAGCAGCGGAATCAGCCAGAGCAAGCCCGGATACTGATCGAACACGGCGAAACCTTGCTCACCACCGCGCACGAACCAGTACGCCACCGGCAGCATCAAGGTCATGTCGACCCACAGACCGCCCAGGTTGTCGGTCTTCAGGCGTTTGCGCAGGACGAAATACAGCGGGTAACCGACCACGACCACCAGGGTCGCCCAGGAAAATCCGCCGACCCGATACAGCTCGTTCGCCACGCCGAGAACGGCAAAGAACACCGCGATTTTTTGCAGGTACGACAGGCTGTCGCCGTACACAATGCGCCCGGTCAGTACCATCGCCAGCGGCAACAGGAAATAACCCAGCGACACATCGAGGCTGTAGCCGTTGAGCGGCGCCCACATGAACAGCCACAACTGCACGCCGAGCAAACCCGACGAAACAATCAGACCGCCAATCAGCTTTGGATAGCCCGCCACCTTGCGCAGCAACTCCAGCACCCGCCGCCATTCACCCGACACCAGCATGAACACGGTCATGCACGGCACAGTCAGCAGCATCCGCCAGCCAAAGATTTCCACGCCGCTCAACGGAGTGAGCAGCGAGGTGTAGTAATACATGACGGCAAACAGCACCGAAGCTGAAACCGATAGAGCGATACCTTTAGACAAACTGTCCTCGCGGATGGGTGATCAAACAGGGCGCGCAGGATACGTGGTTTTTGTGCTGAATATTGGCCGGGGCGGTCAATATTTTCTACATGAACCCAAAAGCCCCTCACCCTAACCCTCTCCCACAGGGAGAGGGGACTGACCGTAGGGTCTCGCGACATTCAGCGATGTGAAAGTCCGAGTCGATTATGCATTCAACACAACAGCTTCAGGCAAAAGCGTAGCTTCAATATTCCCCGATCGGTTCCCTCTCCCCCGGGAGAGGGCTAGGGTGAGGGCGGGGGGCTCACGTCGAACGCGGTTTACGGCCCGACACAAAATGGCTCACATCGTTAAACTCCGGCGTCGAAGCATGCCCCGGCGTCACCAGCGAGTCGATAAACGCTTCATCCTCCGCCGTGATCTGCACCGCCTGCGCCTTGGTGTAAGCGTCCCACTGCTGTTCGGTACGCGGCCCGACAATCGCCGAGGTCACCGCGCTGTTGTTCAGCACCCAGGCAATCGCGAATTCGACAATCCCGACGCCACGGCTCTGGGTGTACTGCTGAATCTGCTGGGCGATGCGCAGCGATTCCACCCGCCATTCGGTTTCCAGAATGCGTTTGTCCTGACGCCCGGCGCGGCTGTTGGCGTCGGGAGTGGCATCGGGTGCGTACTTGCCGCTGAGCACGCCGCGAGCCAGCGGACTGTAAGGCACCACGCCGAGGCCATAGGTTTGCGCGGCGCTGATCTGCTCGGTCTCGGCCTGACGGTTGACGATGTTGTACAGCGGCTGACTGATCACCGGGCGGTCGATACCGAGCTTGTCAGCGATGCGAATCACCTCGGCGATGCGCCAGCCGCGATAGTTCGACAGGCCCCAGTAACGGATCTTGCCCTGACGAATCAGATCGCCGATCGCCGACACCGTGACTTCCAGCGGCGTGTTGTGGTCTTCGCGGTGCAGGTAATAGATGTCGAGATAGTCGGTGCCAAGACGGGTCAGGCTGGCCTCCAGACCATTGAAGATGTGCTTGCGGCTCAAGCCGCTGCGGTTCGGCACGCCGTCCATCGGGCCGAAACCGACCTTGGTCGCCAGCACCCATTCATGCCGATGGCGGGCAATCGCTTCACCGACGATCTCTTCCGAGCGGCCGCTGGTGTAGACGTCGGCGGTGTCGATGAAATTGATGCCCTGATCCCAGGCCTTGTCGATGATGCGCAGCGAGTCCTCGGCGCTGGTCTGCTCGCCAAACATCATCGTGCCGAGGGTGAGGGTGGACACCTGCAATCCCGAGTGCCCCAGTGTGCGATAGCTCATGCCGAAATCCTTTTATCGGTGGGAAAACTCCAATCAAATACCAGAAGCTTCCGATGGGGCAAAGTGAATTATCGGCTGAGCGCTGCGCAACGCGCCTGCAAAAACGCCTGCAACACCCGAACGCGTTCGGACACCTGCACCCGATGCGGGCACAGCAGATTGAACGGCACGCTCTCGCCATGCCAGTCATCGAACAGCGTCAGCAGGCGTCCGCCGCGCACATCCTCGGCGACGTCCAGCCAGGCTTTGTAGGCAATGCCATGCCCGGCCAGGGCCCAGCGTCGCGCGACTTCGCCGTCATCGCTGAAGTAATCGCCGTGGACTTCCACTTCCAGCGTTTCGTCCTCGCGACTGAAGCGCCAGGTGTTGTAGGGCCGACCATTGCGCAGGTAGAGCAGGGCGCTGTGTTCGCGCAGTTCGCCGGGATGTTGCGGTGTGCCATGGCGGGCGAGATAGTCCGGACTGGCGCAGGCAACACGGCGATGCGCCGGCAGAATTGGCAACGCGACCAGGGTCGAATCACTGGGCACACCAAAGCGCAGCGCGACATCCACGGTTTCGCGAAACAGATCGGCGTGCCGATCGTTGAGCAGCAGTTGCAGCTGAATATTCGGGTGTTCGCGTTTGAAATCGTCCAGCCACGGCAACAACACGTTGCGCCCGAAGTCCGAGGGCGCCGCCAGTTGCAGCACACCGCTGAGGCCTTCGCCGTGTTGCTTCAGTGCCTGCTCACCTTCGGCCAGGGCGGACAGGGCGATGCGCACGCTGTCGAGATAACGCCGACCTTCTTCGGTCAGGCGCATGCTGCGGGTGGAGCGCGCGAGCAGGCGGATACCGAGGCGGGTTTCCAGGCGCTTCAAGGCGATGCTTGCGGCGGCCGGCGTCAGTTCCAGCGCACGGGCAGCGGCGGAGATGCTGCCGGAGTCGGCCACGCGGACGAAGATCTCCAGATCGAGAATCGAGCTCATTGGTAAAAATCCTTTAAAGATCTGTGCGTTTTTGCGGGATTTTTCCGTGATTGGCAAGTCGGGGGCGTTGTAATCATTAAGCAAAAAAGACCGCAGCCTGCGGCAGCTCCTACAGGGAAACGCGTATTTCCATGTAGGCGCTGCCGCAGGCTGCGATCTTTTGATCTTGATGCGTGATGATTAAGCCCGCAGCGTCCGCGTCATGCGCAACGCCAGCAAGCTGCCGCCGACAATCACACCCGCCAGCAGATACAACGCCGCATCGGTCGAACCGGTGCTGTCCTTGACCCAACCCACCAGATACGGGCTGAGGAAACCGGCCATTTGCCCCATCGAGTTGATCAACGCCAGGCCACCGGCCGCCGCGCCCGCGCTCAACAGGGCAGTCGGCACTGGCCAGAACATCGGCAGGCCGGTTAGCGCGCCCATGGTCGCAATGGTCAGGCCGAGAATGGCGATGGCCGGGTTGGCGGCGAAGTTCACCGCGATCAGCAGACCGAGCGCGCCCATCAGCATCGGTACGACCAAGTGCCAGCGACGCTCTTTGCGCAAGTCCGCCGAACGCCCGACCAGCAGCATGAACACCGCCGCCAGCAGATAGGGGATCGCACTCAGCCAGCCGATCACCAGGTTGTCGCTGAAACCGAGGTTCTTGATGATCGACGGCAGCCAGAAGTTGATCGCGTACACGCCGCTCTGGATGCAGAAATAGATCAGGCCGAAGGCCCAGATTGCCGGGTTCTTGAACACCGCGAGCAGTGAGTCGGAAGTGGTTTTCGGTTTGTTCGCCAGGTCTTCGGCCTGATCGGCTTCAAGCACCGCGCGCTCGTGCGGGCTCAGCCACTTGGCATTGGCGAAGCTGTCGCTGAGCAGGAAATAGGCGAGGGCGCCGAGGATCACGGTCGGAATACCTTGCAGCAGGAACATCCACTGCCAGCCGGCCAGTCCACCTTGCCCGGCGGCGAAGTGATTGAGGATCCAGCCGGAGAACGGGCTGCCAAGCAGGCCCGAGACCGGAATTGCCGACATGAACAGCGCCATGATCCGTCCACGGCGGAACGTCGGGAACCACTGCGAGAGGTACAGCACCACACCCGGGAAGAACCCGGCTTCGGCCGCACCGGTGAACAGGCGCAGGGTGTAGAACTGGGTCGGGGTGGTGACGAACAACAGGCAGGTCGACAGCGTGCCCCAAGTGATCATCATCAGCGCGATCCAGCGTCGCGGGCCGAATCGGGTCAGCGCCAGGTTGCTCGGCACGCCGCACAGCACGTAGCCGATGAAGAAGATCCCGGCACCGAGGCCGTAAACGGTTTCACTGAACTTCAACGCGTCGAGCATCTGCAGTTTGGCGAAGCCGACGTTGACCCGGTCGAGGTAATTGAACAGGTAGCAGATGAAGATGAAGGGGATCAAACGCAGGGTGATGCGTTTGTAGACGGCGTTTTTACCGTCGTCGATGGTCTGGGTAGCTGCGGCGCTCTGCGACATAGCGGCTCTCTCTTTATTATGATTTTTTGCGATGCACAGGTTAACGTTGATCGCCCCGAGAGTCTCGGCCACCTGTGGCCGGATTGTCTTTGTGCCTGAGCACAGGGTTTGCCGCCAGACCCTGTGCGGGTGAACAACCGTCCGCCGCCGCTGCTTAAGGATTTTGCCGATCATGTTCGAACTCGATCACGACCTCGCTCAGGATATCGTCGACCGGGCCATGGCCATTTTGCCCTACAACGTCAACGTCATGGACAGCCAGGGCCTGATCCTTGGCAGCGGCGAGCTGGAGCGCATCAACACCCGTCACGAGGGTGCGCAACTGGTGCTGGCCAATGGGCGAGTAGTGGAGATCGACGCGCAAACCGCGGTGCACTTGAAGGGTGTGCAGCCGGGCATCAACCTGCCGCTGATGCTCGATCAACGCCTGATCGGCGTGCTCGGTATTACCGGCGAACCGGAGCAACTGCGCACCTACGCCGAACTGGTGCGCATGACCGCCGAAATGCTCGTCGGCCAGCGCAACCAGCAGGCCGAGCAGCAATGGCGGCGCCAGCGTTGCGATGACCTGTTGGCGTTGCTGTTGAGCGAAGCCGGCGACTCGCCGCGACTGATCGATGAGGCGCAGCAACTTGGGCTCAAGCCGCAGTTGACCCGGGTGCCGTATCTGTTCGAACTGGGTCTGGAGCATGGGCCGGGGCAGACCGTCGAGGCGCTGAGCGCGTGGTTGACCTCGCGCTATCCGGACAGCTGGTGCGTGAGTTCGGCCAAGTCGTCGCTGCTGTGGTGCCGACCCGCAAGTCAAACGGTTGAGCATGATCGCCTGCTGGAAAAACTCGATGGCCTCGGCTGGAACATTCTGCGCATCGCTGTGGGTGGGCAGGCGGATGGGCTGGCCGGGTTACGCCGCTGTTATCGGCGGGTTGGCGATCTGCTGGCTTATGGCCGGGAAGTGCTGCCGCAATTGCGACTGCTGACGCTCAATCGCTATCGCTTGCCGGTGATGCTCTGGCGCCATCGCAACGATGATGCGCTGGATGAATTGCTCAAACCGTTGCGCAAAGTCATCGCCAAGGACGGCAATGGCCAGTTGCTCGCGACCCTGCGCAGTTGGTGTGAACACGACGGGCAGAGTCAGGCCTGCGCCGATGCGCTGGGCATTCATCGCAACAGCTTGCGTTATCGGATGGAGCGGATTGCTGAGTTGAGCGGGGTTGATCCGCTGAAACTCGACGGGATGCTGGCGCTATATCTCGGGGTGCAATTGCTGCCGCACATTGATCCGGGCTGATCGGATGTTTTCACCGACGCCTTCGCGAGCAGGCTCACTCCTACAGGGGAACGCATTTCAAATGTAGGAGTGAGCCTGCTCGCGATAGGGCCACTACATTCATCCCCAAGGCTTTTGTAGAAATGAACAATAAACGCCCACCGCACTTGTGCAGCGGACCGGCGTCAATGCGCAGGCCGACTGGCAGCATGAACGGCATTGGAACTGGAGAATTCGCATGAAGATCGTCATCGCCCCCGATTCGTTCAAGGACAGCCTGAGTGCCCAAGGCGTTGCCGAAGCCATTGCTCTGGGGTTGGCGCAAGTCTGGCCGCAAGCAACACTGGTCAAATGCCCGATGGCCGACGGCGGCGAGGGCACGGTGGAATCGATTCTCGCCGCTTGCGAGGGTGAACTGCGCCGCACCCGAGTACGCGGGCCGCTGGGTGCGCCGGTCGACGCCGCGTGGGGCTGGTTGCCACACAATCACACCGCGATCATCGAAATGGCCGAGGCCAGTGGTTTGCAATTAGTGCCTACGGGGCAACGCGATGCATGCATCACCAGCACCTTCGGCACCGGCGAACTGATTCGCGCCGCGCTGGATGCCGGCGCGCAACGGGTGATTCTGGCGATTGGCGGCAGCGCCACTAACGATGGCGGTGCCGGTGCGATGCAGGCGCTCGGGGTGAAATTGCTCGATGCGCAGGGTCAGCCATTGGTGCCGGGCGGCTTGGCGCTGGCACAACTGGCGCGACTGGACTTGAGCGAGCTTGATCCGCGTCTGGCCCACGTGCGCTTCGACATCGCCGCCGACGTCAACAATCCGCTGTGCGGCCCACACGGCGCCTCGGCGATTTTCGGCCCGCAAAAAGGCGCATCACCGGCACAGGTGCAACAACTGGATCAGGCGCTGGGGCATTTCGCCGAGCTCTGCGCGCAAGCGTTGGGCAAGGACGTTCGCGATGAGCCGGGCAGTGGTGCGGCGGGGGGATTGGGTTTTGCGGCCAAGGCGTTTCTTGGCGCGCAATTTCAGGCCGGCGTGGAAGTGGTGGCCGAGTTGGTTGGGCTGGCCGAAGCGGTCAACGGCGCCGATCTGGTGATCACGGGAGAAGGGCGCTTCGACGCGCAAACCCTGCGCGGCAAGACCCCGTTCGGCGTGGCGCGGATTGCCAAGCAGCACGGCGTGCCGGTGATCGTCATCGCCGGCACCTTGGGTGAGGGTTATCAGGAACTCTACGAGCACGGCATCGACGCCGCATTCGCCGTCACCAGCGGCCCGATGACCTTGGAGCAAGCCTGCGCCGAAGCCCCACGCTTGTTGCGCGAACGGGCGACGGACATCGCCCGCGTCTGGCAGATGGCCAAACTCAATAACTGACTTCCTGAAGATGTTGTGGAGAGGGGATAAATCCCCTCTCCACAGGGGGTTAGTGTCAAGGTGTTTCAGCGCTGAAACACCTTGAAAAATATTTTCGCTTTACACGAAATCTTCCTAAAGCCCCGCCGATACAGAGATCAGGCGCACACAGATTCCCTCGAACAGTGACGCCTGACTGGTTCCGCCCCCAAGGGCCAGTGATGACGGCAAGGACGCTCGCAGTTACCTCTATCCGAGAGTCCAACCATGTCCTTGCGTAACCTGAATATCGCGCCCCGTGCCTTCCTCGGTTTTGCCTTTATCGCCTTGCTGGTGATTGTCCTTGGTGTGTTCGCCGTCAACCGCATGTCGACCATCCGCCAGGCTTCCATCGACATGGAGACCAATCAACTGCCCAGCGTCACCTACCTTGGCGTGGTCACGGAAAACGTTCTGCGCCTGCGGATTCTGTCGTTCCGGATTCTGGTCAACCGCGACCCGGCAGGCCTGCAAGAAGCGCAAACGCGAATCGGCGTGCTGGTGGAAAAGGTGCGCAGCGCTCAGGCCAGTTATGCCGCGTTGCCGGCAGAGAGTGAAGAGCGTGCGTTGTATCAGACGTTCGCGACCACGCTCGACAACTACCTGCAAGCGCAAAACCAGATGATGGAGCTGTCGCGTCAGGACAAGGTCGACGAGATGCGCACCTTGATCAACACGCGAATCAAGGACGGCACCGACCAGATGGGCGAGCAACTCAACAAGCTGATCGCGATCAATGCGGCGGGAGCGAAAGTCGCCTCCAATCAGGCCGGTGAACATTACGACAGCGCCATTACCGGCATCATCGTTGTTGCCGTGGTCGCCGCGCTCGCCACGGTACTGCTGGCCCTGTTGCTGACTCGCAGCATCGTCACCCCATTGAATCGTGCCGTACAGGCTGCGCAAACCATCGCCGGCGGCAACTTGACCCAGTCGATTGAAGTCGACGGCAAGGACGAAGCCACCCAACTGCTGCAAGCCCTGTCCACGATGCAGATCAACCTGCGCAAAACCATCGAACAGATCGCCGGTTCCGCGACTCAGTTGGGCGCGGCTGCCGAAGAGCTGAGCGCGGTCACCGAAGAGGCTTCCCGTGGCCTGCAACAGCAGAACAACGAGATCGAACAAGCCGCCACCGCCGTCAACGAAATGACCGCCGCTGTGGAAGAGGTGGCACGCAACGCGGTGTCGACGTCCGAAGCGTCGAACCAGTCGACCCAGGCCGCCCGCGAAGGTCGTGACCAAGTGGTGAAAACCGTCGACGCGATCCAGACCATGACCCATGACGTGCAGAGCACCGCGCAAATGATCGAAGGCCTCGCCGCGCAGGGTCGCGACATCGGCAAGGTGCTGGATGTGATCCGCGCCATCGCCGAACAGACCAACCTGCTGGCCCTCAACGCGGCGATCGAAGCAGCGCGTGCCGGTGAGGCCGGACGCGGTTTTGCGGTGGTAGCGGACGAAGTTCGCGCATTGGCGCATCGCACTGCGCAATCGACTCAGGAAATCGAAAAAATGGTCGCTGGCATCCAGAACGGTACCGGCGAAGCGGTGTCGTCGATGCAGCAAAGCAACCAGCGCACCCAGACCACTCTGGAAATGGCCCGCGCTGCGGGTGTGGCGCTGGAGCAAATCACCCAGTCGATCCACCAGATCAACGAACGCAACCTGGTGATCGCCAGTGCCTCGGAAGAACAGGCCCAGGTCTCGCGTGAGGTCGACCGCAACCTGGTCAACATCCGTGATCTGGCCACGCAGTCCGCCGCCGGCGCGAATCAAACCAGCGCCGCGACCCATGAGCTGTCGCGTCTGGCGGTGGATTTGAATGCCATGGTGGCGCGGTTTGTGATTTGAGAAATACGCAGTTGCCTGATGTGGGCCGAACCAGATGAGTGTTCGGCCCACCTCGAAGAGTCAGCGCTTCAAGACAGGTCCACTTTGACTTGCTTAAACGAAGACTGTTGCCCAAGGTTTCCTGCACGATCGCGCAGCCTGTAAAACGCGAACATCGTGCCGGAACCTATCTCACGGATAATCGCGCCACTCAGTTTGATAACGGTACGTGAAGTTGCGTCATGCACCGTTTCAATGATGACTGGCTCCGCCGCAAGTGAGCCAAAGTGAAATTCGATGCTGTCGCAGGCTCGCTGCTGCATATAGATGGCAATGGTTACCAGAACTTCATCATTGTGGGCGGCGAGATACTGCGGTGTGATCCCCTCACTGTCGATTTCTGGTGGAAATTGCGGAGGCTCTCCCGGATTGCCGAAGTTGGGAGCCGTTAGATCGACCGTAATCGGCGTGCTCGCGGCCATGTCTTCATTCCCGCCAATATCGAGGATGTATGAAACCTCATATACGCCTTCTTGTACCAGGTGTGCCTCAGGAATATGGGCCTCAAATGGGAAAAGCGCCGGGTCGATGGGTGTCGTAAAAGGATAGTCCGCCACCCTATTCCCGTTTAACAACAGCCTTAACAGTACGGGCACGCCTGGATCAGAAGGTGAACTATACCATTCTGGAATTAACACCTTTAGTGGAGATCCTAATGCACTCAATGGCAACAGGTTAACCTGACTGCCAGGGAAATTGGGCCGCGCATCCGGGATTTCCGGTGCGTCCAATAAGAGGATTTTTTCATTCAGATTCGTCATCGTTTCAACACTCCGTCGTTTCGATTAGAGGGGGCCGCAGTTGTTTCCTCATGTTGATTAAGCGAGCGTTTGTGAAGTGGGTCTACTGTCAACTCTGACAGGTAGTCAGTCGACCGCTAATCGACCACAGTACGAAGTTCTTCTTTAAATTCATCCAAAGGACAAAGCGGCTGGCGCGGTTTGTGATTTGACCTAGGGTGAAGGCTGGAGACCGCGCAATCAGGAGACGTGCATGCGCTATTCAGCCTTGACCCAACGCATCGCCGGGGAGGGAGCCGCTGCCTGGCAGATTCATGACCGAGCGCTGGAGCTGCGCGCCGAGGGCGTCGATATCCTGCTGCTGAGCGTGGGGGATCCGGATTTCGATACGCCGCTGCCGATCATTCATGGCGCCATCGACAGTCTGCTGGCCGGCGATACGCATTATTCCGAAGTGCGTGGTCGCTTGGCGCTGCGCAAATTGATCGCCGCCCGCCACCAGCGGCGCAGCGGTCAGGTGGTGGATGCCGAGCACGTGATCGTGCTGCCCGGCGCGCAATGCGCGGTGTATTCCGTCGCGCAATGCCTGCTGGATCCGGGTGACGAAGTGATCGTCGCCGAGCCGATGTACGTGACGTATGAGGGTGTGTTCGGCGCGTGCGGCGCGACAGTGGTGCCGGTGCCGGTCAGGCCGGAGAATGGCTTTCGCGTTGACCCCGCCGATGTCGCCGCGCGGATCACGCCGAAGACCCGCGCGATGTTGCTCAACAGTCCGAATAATCCTTCCGGCGCGAGCCTGTCGCTGCTGATCTGGCAAGAGCTGGCGGCGCTGTGCGTGCGCCACGATTTGTGGCTGATCAGCGACGAGGTCTACAGCGATCTGCTCTACGAGGGCGAACACATCAGCCCGGCGAGCCTGCCGGGCATGGCCGAACGCACGGCAACCATCAACAGCCTGTCGAAATCCCATGCCATGACCGGCTGGCGCATTGGCTGGTCGATCGGGCCGAAGGTGCTGGCCGAGCATCTGGTGAACCTGTCGTTGAGCATGCTTTTCGGCCTGCCGGATTTTGTGCAGAAAGCAGCGGAGGTCGCGTTGGCAAGCGATCTGCCGGAGGTGACGCAGATGCGCGACGAATACCGTTTGCGCCGCGATCTGGTGTGCGAGCGCTTGCGCGGTTGTCCGGGGTTGCAGCCGATTCGCCCGGATGGCGGGATGTTCGTGATGGTCGATGTGCGCCAGACCGGGTTTGGCGCGCAGGGGTTTGCCGAGCGCTTGCTGGAAGGTTATGGGGTCTCTGTGCTGGCTGGCGAAGCGTTCGGGCCGAGTGCGGCGGGGCATATTCGCATCGGGCTGGTGCTGGATCGGGTGCAGCTGGCGGATGCCTGTGCGCGGATTGCGTTGTGTGCGGTGCAGCTGTTGCAGGCGCGTAGTGCCTGACAGTGTTGTGTTGCCTGAACTGGCCTCTTCGCGAGCAAGCCCGCTCCCACAGTGGATGGGTGTGTACATAATGTTATCTGTACACACCGAACCCTGTGGGAGCGGGCTTGCTCGCGAATGCAATCCGCCATTCAGCGCATTTTTCAGCCCTGCCAAGCCGCCGGATTCACTAGATTCACCGGCTTCTCCCCAGCCAAAGCCGCCAGCAGATTGTCCACCGCACACCTGGCCATCGCCTCCCGCGTCTCATGCGTCGCCGAACCCATGTGCGGCGTTGCCACCACATTATTCAGCTGCAACAACGGCGAATCATGATTCAGCGGTTCACGCTCGAACACATCCAGCCCCGCTGCGCGAATCCGCTGATGGCGCAACGCGTCGATCAGCGCCGCTTCATCCACCACTTTGCCGCGCGAGATATTGATGAAGATGCTCTCGGGGCGCATCAACGCAAACTGCTCGGCGCCAATCAGGCCTTCGGTCTGCGCAGTCAGCGGCAGGGTTAGGCAGATGAAATCGGCCTCTTGCAGCAGCGCTTCCAGGCTGCGGTACTGCGCCGCAAAACGCGTCTCGACTGCCGGTTTGCGCGACTGGCTGTGATAGAGCACCGGCATGCCAAAACCGAAATGCCCGCGCTGCGCGAGCGCTTCGCCGATACGGCCCATGCCGATGATGCCCAGGGTCTTGCCATGCACATCGGTGCCGAAATGCGCCGGGCCGATGTTGCGATGCCATTGGCCGCTGCGCACCATGTTCGCCAGCTCGACCACGCGTCGGGCCGTGGCGAGGATCAGGGCAAAACCGGTGTCGGCGGTGGTTTCGGTGAGCACGTCCGGGGTGTTGCTAAGGAGGATCTTGCGCCGGGTCAGGTAGTCGATGTCGTAGTTGTCGACACCCACTGAGACACTGGCGATGGCCTCAAGCTGCGGCGCCAGATCGAGCAGCGCGGCGTCGAGTTTCAGGCTGGCGCCGAGTAAACCGTGGGCGCCGGGCAGGGCGTCGCGCAGTTTCATCAAGCCGTCGGCGTCGAGGCTTTCGATCAGCGTCACTTCGCAGTTTTGTTGCAGGCGCGTCATCAGCGCCGGCGAGAGTTTCTTGTACAGCACGACTTGCTTTTTCATGGGCAAAAATCTCTTCAGGAATGCGCCGGCACGGGACGCGTGACTACGGCTTTGGCCACGACACGATCACTGGCGCCAGGCTTGAGAAAAATCGTCAGCACCACCGACAGCAGCAACGCGCCGCTCATCAGCAGGTACGAAGCACCGGGCGAACCGGTGGAGCTGTTCAGGTAGCCGACCAGGTACGAGCCGCCGAACGAACCGAGCGCGCCCATGCTGTTGATCAGCGCCATGGCACCGCCGGCGACGTTGGCCGGGAGGATCTCCGGAACGATGGCGAAGAACGGCCCGTACGGCGCGTACATGCAGGCGCCGGCGACCACCAGCAGCGTGTACGACCACCAGAAATGTTCCGCGCCCAAGGCGTAGGAACCGTAGAACGCAATGGAGGCGATCAGCAGTGGCGGCCATACGAAGCGTTTGCGCTTCTGCAGTTTGTCCGAGCCCCACGACACCGCGAGCATGCCGATCACTGCAGCCAGGTACGGCAGCGCCGACAGCCAGCCGGCCTCGATCATGTCCATTTGCGCGCCGGCCTTGAGGATCGACGGCAGCCACAGCACGAAGCCGTAGACGCCGATGCTCCAGCAGAAAAACTGCAGCGCCAGAATGATCACCTTCGGCGAGCGGAACGCTTCGGCGTAGTTCTTCACCGCTTTGATCCCGACCTGTTCGGCGGCGAGAGCGCTTTCCAGGTCGTGCTTTTCCTGTTCGCTCAGCCACTTGGCCTGAGCAGGACGATCATCGGCCAGCTTCCACCAGATAAACGCCCAGATCACCGCCGGCAAACCTTCGATGATGAACATCCAGCGCCAGCTGAAGTGCTGCACCAGATAGCCCGAAACCACCGACATCCACAGCATCGTTACCGGGTTGCCGAGGATCAGAAAGGTGTTGGCCCGCGAGCGTTCGGCGCGAGTGAACCAGTGGCACAGGTAAACCAGCATCGCCGGCATCACCGCGGCTTCGACCACGCCGAGCATGAAGCGAATCACGATCAGCCAGTAGGCGTTGGACACGACGCCGGTCAGGGTGGCGAGGCCGCCCCAGAAAATCAGGCTGAAGAAAATCAGCTTTTTCACGCTGTGCTTCTGCGCGTAGATCGCTCCCGGTACCTGGAAGAAAAAGTAACCGAGGAAGAACAGCGCGCCGAGCAATGAAGACAGGCCCGGGGTGATCATCAGGTCGGCGGCCATGCCGGAGGCGGCGGCAAAGCCATAGTTGGCGCGGTCGAGATACGCCAGGCTGTAGGTGATGAACACGATCGGCATGATGTACCACCAGCGGCGGGCGGCGAGGGATGCGGTTTTCATGGTGTTGCTCCTGAGCTTGTTGTTTTTGTCGCAGCAGGTTCAATTAATGGGTTGTCTGAGCGGGCCTCATCGCGAGCAGGCTCACTCCTACAAGGGTTATGTGTTTGCCGCTGCAGCTGTGACTGGCGGAGATCCACTGTAGGAGTGAGCCTGCTCGCGATCAGCGGCTTCGAATTCAGCGGAGAGCTCGGGCCGGGTCGGCAACCCCTCCATGTCCCCGCGACTCTGCACCGCCCGACTGCCAATCCAGTTCGCGCGTTGCACCGCCTCGGCAAAACTCTGATGCTCCAGCAGGGCACTGATCATGCCAACCGCAAAGCCATCACCCGCACCCACGGTGTCGACCACGTTGGCCACCGGCACCCCGGCGACAAAACCCTGATCCAGATGCGTGCGGTAATAGGCACCTTGCGGCCCAAGCTTGATCGCCACGGCTTCGGCGCCCTGATCGAGATAAAACGCCGCGATGTCCGCCGGGTCTTCGAAGCCGGTCAGCAAGCGACCTTCGCTCAAGCCCGGCAAGACCCAGTGGGCGAGGGCGGCGAGGCGGTTGATCTCGCGGATCATCTCTTGCTCAGAGGCCCACAGACTCGGGCGCAGATTGGGGTCGAACGACACGCTGCGCCCGGCATGACGCATGCGTGTCATCAGCTCAAGCGACATTTCCCGCGCACTGGCCGATAGCGCTGGTGGAATTCCGGTGGCGTGCAGATGGCGGGCGCTGAGCAAAGTGTCGCTGATCGACTGTACGGACAGATGACTGGCCGCCGAGCCACGGCGGAAATACTCGACCTGCGGATCGCTGCCGTCGTCGTTACGCGACTTGAACTGGAAACCGGTCGGGTGCTGGTGATCGACCGCGACGTGACTGCAATCCAGACCTTCCTTGATCAAGGTCTCGACTACAAAACGTCCGAGGGAATCGGCGCCGACCCGGCTCAGCCACGCCACATTGAAGCCCAGCCGCGACAGACCGATCGCCACATTGCTGTCGGCGCCGGCAATGCGTTTGTGAAAATGCTCGACCGCAGCCAGATCTCCGGTCTGCTCGGCGACCAGCATCGCCATGGTTTCGCCGAACGACAGAATATCGATGTCAGACATGGGCAGGCTCCAGACGCGATTGACCAAGGCGGGCGAGGGCGGCGACGTGCTCGGTGGTCAGTGCCACCAGGTCATCGCCCTGCAACGGGTATTCGGCGGCACGCATAACGCCTTGGGCCATGTGCCGCAGCAGTTGTTCCCACAAATGCAGGTCGCTGACGGCGGGCGGCACGGCGACCAGTTTGCCGTCGGCGCGGCGGGCCACGGCTTTGCAGTGCACGTAGCCGACGTGGCGTCCGAGCAGACGTGCGGCGTTGGCGGCGGACTGGTCTTGCCACTGCCAGTTGCCGATATCGAAGGTCATCTTGATCGGCAAATCATGCTGCTCCACCGCCGCGAAAAAACGCTGGAACGGCTCGATGCGGCCGCCCTGCAAGGTCTGGTCGTTTTCCACCAGCAGTTGCACCGGGCTGGCGCCGAGCAGCTGTTTCAGCGCCTGCAAATCACAGTTGTCGGTGAAGTAACCGAGCGAGACTTTCAACCATTTCGAGCCGAATGCTTCTGCATGTTGCAGGGCGTTGATCAGCTCGGGATTGGGCCGCGCCTGACCGGCGAGCCACAGTTCGCTCGGCGACGAATAGATGCTTTGCAGTCCCTGCGCCCGAGTGGCGGCTTGCAGTTGCTCGGGCACTTCGCGGGTAAGCAGCTCTTCGCGCCATTCGATGCGATCAGCGCCAGCGGCGGCCAGCACATCGATGAAGAAGTCCTGCCCGCGTTGGCGCACAAGCTCGGCGCCGTAGCTGGAAAGGCTGATGGAAACGGCAGGTTTATTCATTGTTATCTACCTCTGAAACCGGTTTCATTTTTGTTCAAAAAAATCTGATTGATCTTCGTCGGGCGTTCGGGCGCCATCGCGAGCAGGCTCACTCCTACATTTGGAATGCGCTCCCCCTGTAGGAGTGAGCCTGCTCGCGATGGCGCCATAACATTCACCGCAAAGATCCTCGGGTAGACCCGCGCTCAATCAGCACCGGCGCAAAATCCACTCTGCGCGCTACCTCGACATCCCCCCGCAAACGCTTGAGCAAACACTCAAACGCCCGCGCGCCAATCTCGGCTGTGGGCTGGGCGAGGGCGGTTATTCCGCTGCCGACCAACGGGTACCAATCCAGATCATCCAGGGCAATCAGCCCGACATCCTCGAACAATCGGCAACCGATTTCACGCAAGGCCAGGGTACAGGTCAGCGCTGCCACACCGTTGGCGCAGAACAGTGCTTTCGGCCCGGTCGCCGGTGTGTCCAAAAAGATTTGAAGATGAGTAGCGAGTGCGTCGCCGGTTTCCAGCACCGCCCCGGTCAACCCGGAGCGCTGGGCGATCTGCGTCCGAAAACTACTGACCCGCTCGATCCGCGAACTGGTGCCGTCATAAGGCTCAGTCACCAGCAACACATCGCGATAGCCGCGCTGTTCCAGGTGCTTCAGCGCCATCTCAACAGCTTGCGGATTGTTCAGCCCGACCATGTCGCTGTCGAGGCCATCGACCTTGCGGTCCACCAGCACCAAGGGCATTTCCCGGTGCAACTCGTGGAGTTCGTCACGGTGATGGCCTAGGGTGTTCACGATCAGCCCCTCGATGTTGTACGAGCGCAACAGCGCCAGATGCTGGCGCTCCTGCTCGTCGTCGCGGTCGGTGTTGCACACCACCAGGCTGTAGCCGTGCGCACGGCAGGCGGTTTCCACCCCGTGCATCACGGCAATCGAATAAGGGTTGCGGATATCGGCCACCAGCATGCCGATCAGGCGCGTGCGCCCGCGTTTCAGACCACGGGCCATCTGGTTCGGGCGATAACCCAGCTCACTGATCGCCTGCTCGATTCGCAAGGCGATGGCATCGGAGAGCAGGGCGCGGTCGTCGCCGATGAAGCGCGAGACGCTGGCCTTGGATACGCCGGCGCGTTCGGCAACATCAAGCATGGTCACGCGGCTGCGCTGGGCGGCGGAGAAGTCGTTCACGGTCTGAAACCTATTATTGGATTTATTCGTTTCATGCGCCGCGATGGCGATGAAACCGGTTTCAGGAAACACCAGATGCTGACACTCCGTCAAGTAAATGCGCGTGGTACTTCAACTTGGCGCCGACGGGCGGTGCTCAGCGTTATTGAAGTATCTGCGCAATGCTCAGCCAAACAGGCCGGCAGCAATATTGATCGAAAAGCCCAGAATCGCGGTGTTGAACACAAAACCGATCAATGATTGCGCCAGGACGATCTTGCGAATATCGCGGGTAGCCACGCCGACATCGGCAGTCTGCACCGCCACGCCGATGGTGAAGGAGAAATACAGGAAGTCCCAATAATTGGGCGTGGTCAGGCCTTCAGCGAAACGCAGGGCCGGTTCCTTGCCATCCCAGGTGTAAAACAGGCGCGCGTAGTGCACACAGAAGATCACCCCGATCACCAGCCAGGAACCTACGACGGTGACGGCGGTGAACGCGTAATGCAGAAGTTTGTGATGGGTATCCAGATCCTTGGTGCCGGCCAGTTCCAGGGTGATGGCGGCCAGGCTGGCCAATGCTGCGATACACACCACGAACAGCACCAGTCCGGCATTCTCGTCTTCGACGACGGCGATGCGTTTGACGTCCGGTGCCTTGGCCCGGGTGGCGAGCCAGAACATCAGGATCAGGTAAGTCCAGACGCCGGCGTTCCAGCCGATGAGGATTTTGCTGACGACGGAGTCGGCAGGGACCAGCAGGCCGGTGGCAAGGCCGACCAAAGCGGCGGCGGACAGGCGAGGGTGGGTGCGGGCGAGAAAGCGCATGGGGACTCGATGGGCCAGGATGTTTTTACACCTTAGCCCAGCGACGTCTCGGATGACCACTGACTTGACTGTTCGAATGACTTTGTGGGATCGGGCTTGCTCGCGAAAGCGCTGCGTCAGCCAGATGAATACTGACTGACACGACGCCTTCGCGAGCAAGCCCGCTCCCACAGGGTTCAGTGGTGTTTAGTGAAGCGTTGAACGAGCTTCATCACTACCACAAAGAACAACGGCACGAAAATCACCGGATGACCACTGACGTGACTGTTCGATGACCTTGTGGGAGCGGGCTTGCTCGCGAAAGCGGTGTGTCAGCTACATGAATACTGACTGACACGAAGCCTTCGCGAGCAAGCCCGCTCCCACAGGGTTCAGTGGTGTTTGGTAAAGCGTTGTACGAGCTTCATGACCACCACGAAGAACAACGGCACGAAAATCACGGCCAATGTCGCCGTGATCATCCCGCCGATCACCCCGGTACCGATCGCCTGCTGGCTCGCCGAACTGGCGCCAGTGGCGATGGCCAACGGCACCACGCCGAGGATGAACGCCAGCGAAGTCATGACGATCGGGCGCAGACGCAGGCGCGCGGCTTGCAACGTCGCGTCGATCAGGTCGTGACCTTCGTCGTACAGGCTCTTGGCGAACTCGATGATCAGGATCGCGTTCTTCGCCGAAAGACCGATGATGGTAATCAGCCCGACCTTGAAGAACACATCGTTGGGCATGCCGCGCAAGGTCACCGCCAGCACTGCGCCGAGCACACCCAGCGGCACCACCAGCAGCACCGAAGTCGGAATCGACCAGCTCTCGTACAGCGCCGCCAGGCACAGGAACACGATCAGCAACGACAGACCGAGCAGGATCGGCGCTTGACTGCCGGACAAACGTTCCTGCAACGACAGCCCGGTCCATTCCTGACCCAGACCTTTCGGCCCTTGGGCGACCAGCCGTTCGATCTCCGCCATGGCCTCGCCGGTGCTGTGCCCGGGCGATGGCTCGCCGGAAATCGCAATCGCCGGGTAGCCGTTATAGCGGGTCAATTGCGCCGGGCCTTGGGTCCATTTCGCCTGGACGAACGCCGACAGCGGCACCATGTGCCCGGCATTGTTGCGCACGTGCATTTTCAGCAGATCATCGACCTGACTGCGCTGATTGCCTTCGGCCTGCACCACCACCCGCTGCATGCGCCCCTGATTGGGGAAGTCGTTGATGTAGGAAGAACCCACGGCGGTGGACAACATGCTGCCGATGTCTGCGAACGACACGCCCAGCGCATTGGCCTGCTTGCGGTCTACCTCCAGTTGTACCTGCGGCGCTTCGGCCAGCGCGCTTTCGCGCACGTTCATCAGCACCGGGCTTTTCTCGGCGGCGGCGAGCAGTTCAGTGCGCGCCTGCATCAATGTCGCATGACCGAGACCGCCGCGATCCTGCAGACGGAATTCGAAACCGCTCGACGTGCCGAGGCCGTCTACGGGCGGTGGCAATACCGAGAACGCCATGGCGTCCTTGATCTGGCTCAGGGCGATGTTGGCACGGTCGGCAATCGAGCTTGCCGCATCATCGCTGCTGCGCTGCGACCAATCCTTCAGCGTGGAAAAGGCCAGCGCCGCGTTCTGCCCGCTACCAGAGAAGCTGAATCCGAGAATCACCACACTGTCACTGATACCGGGCTCGCCAGCGTTATGCGCTTCAAGCTGCTCGGCGACTTGCACCGTACGGTTCTTGGTGGCCCCGGGTGGCAGTTGAATATCGGTGATGGTGTAACCCTGATCCTCAACCGGCAGGAACGAGGAGGGCAGACGCGCAAAGCACAACCCCATGCCGATCAGCAGCACGCCGTAGATCAGCAGATAACGCCCGCTGCGCTTCAGCGCGTAGCCGACCCAGCCTTGATAGCGATCGGTCAGTTGCTCGAAGCGGCGGTTGAACCAGCCGAAGAATCCGCTTTTCTCGTGGTGCTCGCCCTTGGCAATTGGCTTGAGCAGCGTGGCGCACAGTGCAGGCGTCAGCGTCAGGGCCAAAAACGCCGAGAACAGAATCGAGGTCGCCATCGACAGCGAGAACTGTCGGTAAATCACGCCCACCGAACCCTGCATGAATGCCATCGGGATGAACACCGCCACCAGCACCAGGGTAATGCCGATGATCGCCCCGGTAATCTGCTTCATCGCCTTGCGCGTCGCTTCTTTCGGCGACAGGCCTTCAGTGGCCATGATGCGCTCGACGTTTTCCACCACGACAATAGCATCGTCCACCAGAATGCCGATCGCCAGGACCATGCCGAACATGGTCAGTACGTTGATCGAGAAACCCAGCGCGAGCATGGTGGCGAAGGTGCCCATCAGGGCCACCGGCACCACCAGCGTCGGGATCAGCGTGTATCGGATGTTCTGCAGGAACAGGAACATCACCGCAAACACCAGCAGCATCGCTTCGCCCAAGGTGTAAACCACTTTGGTGATCGAGACTTTGACGAACGGCGAGGTGTCGTACGGAATCTTGTATTCGACGCCGGCCGGGAAGTAGCGCGACAGTTCGTCCATCTTCGCCCGGATCAATGTGGCGGTCGCCAAGGCATTGGCCCCCGGCGCCAGTTGCACGCCGACGGCGGTGGACGGCTTGCCGTTCAGGCGCGTGCCGAACTGGTATTCCTGACTGCCGACTTCGACCCGTGCCACATCGCCGATGCGCACGGTGGAGCCGTCTGGGTTGGCCTTGAGCACGATGTCGGCGAACTCTTCCGGCGTCGACAACTGCCCCTTGATCAGAATCGTCGCGGTGATTTCCTGCGAGGACGGATTGGGCAAGTCACCAATGCTGCCCGCCGAGACCTGGGCGTTCTGCGCAACGATGGCGGCGTTGACGTCGGCCGGGGTCAGGTTGAAACCGATCAGCTTCTGCGGATCGATCCAGATCCGCATCGCCCGTTCGGCGCCATACAGCTGCGCCTTGCCGACGCCGTCGATGCGCTTGATTTCGTTCATCACGTTACGCGCCAGATAATCACTGAGCGCTACGTCATCAAGCTTGCCGTCGCTGGAGGTCAGGGTGATCAGCAACAGGAAACCGGCAGAGACTTTCTCCACCTGCAGGCCTTGCTGATTGACTGCCTGCGGCAGGCGCGACTCGACCACTTTGAGGCGGTTCTGCACATCGACCTGCGCCAGTTCCGGGTTAGTGCCCGGCTGGAACGTCGCTTTGATCGTCGCGCTGCCGAGGCTGCTCTGCGATTCGAAGTACAGCAGGTGATCGGCGCCGTTGAGTTCTTCTTCGATCAGGCTGACCACGCTTTCATCGACGGTCTGCGCCGAGGCGCCAGGGTACACCGCGTAGATTTCGATCTGTGGCGGCGCGACATCGGGGTACTGCGCCACCGGCAATTGCGGAATGGCCAGCGCACCGGCCAACAGGATGAACAGGGCGACAACCCAGGCGAACACCGGGCGATCGATAAAGAACTGCGGCATATGAAAGCGTCCTGCTTACTGACCAGAGGTCTGGGCAAGTGGAAGAGGGGTGTCGTCGATCTGCACTTTTTCGCCTGGACGGGCGTGTTGCAGGCCTTCGATGACAATGCGGTCGCCGGGCTTGAGGCCGCCGGTGACGATCCAGCGGTCGTTCTGCACCGCGCCCAGTTGCACCGGCTGCTGGGCGACGCGCATCTGCTCGTCGACGGTCAGCACCTGGGCGATACCCGCGCTGTCACGCTGCACCGCACGTTGCGGCACGGTGATGCCGTTCTGTACGGTGGCTTGTTGCAGACGTACACGGATGAAGCTGCCCGGCAGCAGGTCGAGATCGGGATTGGGGAACTCGCTGCGCAGAATGATCTGGCCGGTGCCCGGATCGACGCTGATGTCGCTGAACAGCAATTTACCCGGCAACGGATAGAGGCTGCCGTCATCCTGAATCAGCGTGGCCTTGACCTGATCCTGACCGACTGCCTGCAACTGCCCGGAACGGAGCGCGCGACGCAGTTCGTTGAGTTCACGGGTCGACTGAGTAAGGTCGGCGTAGATCGGGTTGAGCTGCTGAATCAGCGCCAGCGGCGTGGTTTCGTTCTGCCCGACCAGCGCACCTTCAGTGACCAATGCACGGCCGACCCGCCCGGAAATCGGCGCGGTGACGGTGGCGTAGCCGAGGTTCAGCTTCGCGCGTTCCACTGCAGCTTTATTGGCCGCCACATCGGCGGCGGTTTGCCGGGAATTGGCGCGGGCGTTGTCGTAATCCTGAGCGCTGATGGCCTTGTCGTCGATCAACTGCGCGTAGCGTTGTTCCTGCAGCCTGGCCTGGAAGGCATTGGCCTCGGCCTTGCGCAACGCGGCTTCGGCGCTATCTAGATCAGCCTTGAACGGTGCCGGGTCAATGCGAAACAGCACGTCACCCTTTTTCACGTCGCTGCCTTCACGGAAGGTCCGTTGCAGCACCACCCCGGCCACTCGGGCACGCACTTCAGCGATGCGCGGGGCGGCGATACGCCCGCTCAGTTCGCTGCTGATCGACAGGGGGCGGGCCTCGATGGTCTCGATGCGCACGGTAGCTGGCGGCGCTTCTTCTTCGGCCTTCGAGGACGAATCACAGGCGCTCAGCAACAGCGCAGCGGCGATCAGGCCGAGCCCGGCCAGAAGATTTTTTGACATGTACCACCCCCAATATTGAAGCCCGCATCCTAAGGCCAGACGCCGAGGGTAGCGGTGAAGCTTTGTAGGTGCTGTGTGAAATTGTGTAAGGGTTTTACTCAGGGACGGGCGAGGGCGTATATCCTTTACGCCTTGAAATTTATTGCGACAGATAAACCGCCATCGCGAGCAGGCTCACTCCTACAAGGTTCGTGTCTGACACAGTTCCAATGTAGGAGTGAGCCTGCTCGCGATGAGGCCCAAACAGTCGCCACAGCACTTTCCTGGAACACCCCATGCCCAACATCCTCCTGGTCGAAGACGACACCGCCCTCGCCGAACTGATTTCCAGCTACCTGGAGCGCAACGGCTATTCCGTCAGCGTGATCGGCCGTGGTGACCACGTGCGTGAGCGAGCACGGATCAATCCGCCGGATCTGGTGATCCTCGACCTGATGCTGCCGGGCCTTGACGGCTTGCAAGTCTGCCGCCTGCTGCGGGCCGATTCGGCGACGCTGCCGATCCTGATGTTGACCGCTCGCGACGACAGTCACGATCAGGTGCTGGGCCTGGAAATGGGCGCCGACGATTACGTCACCAAACCCTGCGAGCCACGGGTTCTGCTGGCCCGGGTGCGTACTTTGCTACGGCGCAGCAGCCTCGGTGAACCGATGACGGTCAATGACCGGATTGTGATGGGCAATCTCTGCATCGACCTGTCCGAGCGCACCGTGACCTGGCGCGAGCAACCGGTCGAGCTGTCCAGCGGCGAATACAATTTGCTGGTGGTGCTGGCCCGGCATGCCGGGGAAGTGCTGAGCCGCGATCAAATCCTGCAACGCCTGCGCGGCATCGAGTTCAACGGCACCGACCGTTCGGTAGACGTGGCGATTTCCAAGCTGCGGCGCAAGTTCGACGACCACGCCGGCGAGGCGCGCAAGATCAAGACGGTATGGGGCAAGGGCTACCTGTTCAGCCGCTCCGAGTGGGAATGCTGAGCTGATGTTCAGAATCCTCTTTCGCCTGTATCTGGTGACGATCGTCTCCTACAGCGCGGCGATCTATCTGGTGCCGGATCTGGTGATCATGGCGTTCCGCGAGCGCTTCATCACCTACAACCTCGACTACTCGCGCGGCCTGCAATCGCTGATCACCCGGCAGTTTCACGCGGTGCCGCAGGATCAGTGGCCGGCACTCGCGCAATCAATGGACAAGGATTTCCAGCCGCTGCACATCGCTCTGGCGCGCATCGACGACGCCGGGTTCACCGCCCCCGAGCAAGTGCGCTTGCGCGCTGGGGAAAACGTGGTGCGCATTGGCGATTGGGGATGGCGCACCTTGGCGGTCACGCCGCTGAACGAAGACGTCGCTGTGCAAATGGTGGTACCGCCGGATCCGCTGGACGTCAATCTGTTGTACTGGAGCATCAACGTGCTGATCGGTGCGAGCATGCTCGCCTGCCTGCTGCTGTGGATTCGCCCGCACTGGCGCGATCTGGAGCGCCTCAAGGGCGCTGCCGAACGCTTCGGCAAGGGCCACCTGAACGAGCGCACGCAGATCCCCGCCAGCTCCAACATCGGCAGCCTGGCCAACGTGTTCGACACCATGGCCGGCGATATCGAAAATCTGCTCAACCAGCAGCGCGACCTGCTGAATGCGGTGTCCCACGAATTGCGCACGCCGCTGACCCGTCTGGACTTCGGTCTGGCCTTGGCGCTGTCCGATGATTTGCCGGCGACCAGTCGCGAGCGCCTGCAAGGACTGGTCGCACACATTCGGGAACTGGATGAGCTGGTGCTGGAACTGCTGTCTTACAGCCGCCTGCAGAACCCGGCGCAGTTGCCGGAGCAGGTCGAGGTTTCGCTGGATGAGTTCATCGACAGCATTCTGGGCAGTGTCGATGAAGAACTGGACTCGCCGGACATCGTCATCGACGTGCTGCTGCACGGTCAGCTCGAACGTTTCACGCTGGATCCGCGCCTGACCGCCCGGGCGATCCAGAACCTGCTGCGCAATGCCATGCGCTATTGCGAAAAACGCATTCAGATTGGCGTGCAGGTCAGCCCCGATGGTTGCGAGATCTGGGTCGACGACGATGGCATTGGCATCCCGGATGACGAGCGTGAGCGGATTTTCGAACCGTTTTATCGACTTGATCGCAGTCGTGATCGGGCTACCGGCGGCTTTGGTCTGGGCCTGGCCATCAGCCGTCGGGCGCTGGAGGCGCAGGGCGGGACCTTGACGGTTGAAAGTTCGCCGCTGGGTGGGGCGCGGTTCAGGTTGTGGTTGCCTGACATGACTTGACCCGAAACCCGTGGGAGCGGGCTTGCTCGCGAAGGCGGAGTGTCAGTCGACATAAATTAATCTGACACACCGCCTTCGCGAGCAAGCCCGCTCCCACAGGGGGTTTGTGTTGCTCAGATCAGTTGGTTCGACTGAATCAAGCCAACCCCGGCCGTCTGCATCCGCTCCATCGCCGCTGCCAGTGACCCATCCCTGTCAATGGCACGACAGGCATCCAGCACCACGAACGCGTTGAACCCCGCCGCCCGGGCATCCAGTGCAGAAAACATCACACAGAAATCCAGCGCCAGACCGACCATGTACACCGTGTCGATACCGCGCTCCTTCAGATAACCGGCCAGACCGGTGGTGGTGCGCCGGTCCGCCTCGAGAAACGCCGAATAGCTGTCGATGTCCGGATTACAGCCCTTGCGGATGATCAGTTGCGCGTGCGGCAGGTTCAGCTCGGGGTGAAACTCGGCGCCGGCAGTGCCTTGCACACAATGCTCCGGCCAGAGTACCTGCTCGCCGTAGGGCAACTGAATTACCTCGTAAGGCTGGTGTCCGGGGTGGCTTGAGGCAAAGGACGCGTGGCCGCTCGGGTGCCAGTCCTGGGCAATCACCACCTGTTTGAACAGGCCACCGAGGCGATTGATCAGCGGCACGATCTGATCGCCTTCGGGCACGGCCAACTGGCCGCCGGGGATGAAGTCGTTCTGCACGTCAATGACCAGCAGGGCGGTGCGGGGTGAAATCTGCATCGGGGCTTCCTCCTTGGATAATCACCCGCTCAGCATAGTGGAGCGGCACTCACGCGCCCAGCTTGTCGACCAGGTGTTTTGCCAGGTCTTCCAGCGCCGGCGCCGGGTTGTGCCCGATCAACATCCACGCATGCTCACCTTCGGTCCAGTACACCACGTTCATTTCGTGGCGCCGTTCGTGCGCCAAAGGCTGGCTGCCACTGTTGGAGCGAGTCACGCACAAGGCCAGCGGCCCGTGTTTCGCATCGAGATAGGTCAGTTGCGCAATCGGCACACCGTCGTACTCGAGCATTTGTGCACGTTTGAGTTCGGCGCCCGGTAACCTCACCAGTGCCGGCGACAGACTCAGCCCCAATCGTGCATCCACCGCACGCAGTTGCGCGCGCTGGCTGGCTTCGTCACTGGGCAGGTGATCGAGGGTTTGCGGCACATACAGTGCCATGTAGTCGCCCACCAGGGCGCGCCAGTTATGCGTTTGCTGCGTTTGCCAGGCGAGAAACAGGCGATCGGCCAACACGCCGCCCGCCAGCAGACTCGCGGCGGCCGCACCGATGAACCAGCGTCGATTCAAGCCAGGCCGCTGGGGGGCGGGGATGGCATCGAGGCGCGCCTGCAAACGTTCCAGCGGTGCCTGTTGCGCCAGTTCGTCATAGGCATCCTTGTACGGCAGGCTGCTGCGTTCGAACCATTGCACGCGCAGGCTGAGCAACGGATCGTCGGCAATCGCGCTGTCGAGCTGGCTGCGATAGGCGGGGTCCAGCTCGTCATCGAGGTAGGCCACCAGTTGTTCGTCGGAGGGCTTGTTCATGGGCGGTCACCTCCGGTGGTTTTCGGCACGGCTTGCAGGGGCGGGTATTCGGCCAGTTTCAGGCGCGCGGTGGCCAGACGGCTCATCACCGTGCCGATCGGCACCTGCAGGATCTCGGCGACTTCACGGTAGGACAGGCCTTCGACATAAGCCAGATACACGGTTTCGCGCTGGGTTTCCGGCAACGCATCGACCCGGCGGATCACCTGCGCCGCCATTACATGAGTCTGCGCGGCGTATTCGCCATCGAAGGCCAGTTGCCCGTCGGCATCGACCTGACCGGCGCCCTGACGCACCCGGCGGGCGCGCACTTCGTTGAGCCAGATCGAATGCAGGATGCTCAGCAACCAGCGATCCATGCGCGTGCCGGCGACATATTGGCCGGCACGCTCCAGCGCCCGCACGCACGTGGCCTGCACCAGATCCTCGGCCACGTGCCGATTGCGCGACAGCAGCAGGCCGTAGCGCCACAGCCGCGCCAGATGCTGTCCGAGTTCCGCTCTGAATGCCTGATCGCTGACGATGATGGCGTTCCTTTATCTATGTCAGGTTTTCGATGAATCGTTGATGGCTTCAGCCAGGTCCTGGTATTCCTCGCAGGCGGTGCCGCAAATCGATTTGATCTGCTGCAATTGCTCCTGCGCCAGGTCGACGCGGCCTTTGATCACATAGGCTTCGCCGAGGTATTCACGCACTTGCGCGTACTGCGGATCGAGTTTCACCGATTGCAGGTAATAGCCGATGCCTTCATCGGTACGCCCCAGTTTTCGTGTGGCGTAACCGCGATAGTTGAGGGCTTTGGCGGTGTTCGGTTGTTGCAGGGTGTCGAGCAGAGCCAGGGCCTCTTCGTAGCGACCGTCCTTGGCCAATCGGTAGGCATAGTCGGTGCGATCGACATCCCGTACGGCGCCGCTGGTCTGCAGCACACATTTCTGTGATTTGCTGTCCCAGACCTGGCCTTTGGGGCAGTTGGGCTTCTGCACGGGCGCGCTTTCATCACCGTTGGCAAACGCCATCGATGCGGACAACACGGTGACCAGCAGCAACGGGGCGGCGAACATAACGGAACGGATAGTCATGGGCAAGGCTCCACAGAGGGTTATGTTTCACTTTGAACACCACAGCCCGGCATTTTATTCATTGCTTTGTCAGGCTCTGTTCAAGGTACGCGCAAATCGCGGCGTTATGCTCGGCTACGCCTGCCGTCCATCCAGCGCTTTGCCATGCCCCGGCGCTGACACACGAGGAACTGCCATGAAAGATCAGGTCCATCATTCCGCTGCTGCCGGCTACAAGACTGCCGCTGACACCTACATCAAGGGCCGCCCGGACTATCCGCCGCAGGTCAGTCAGTGGCTGACCCAGACGTTGGGTCTGGACAATCACAAGACTGTCATCGATCTGGGTGCCGGCACCGGCAAGTTCACCGGACGGCTGGTGGCGACCGATGCACAGGTGATCGCCGTGGAACCGGTGGCGCAGATGCTGGAAAAACTTTCCGCTGCCTGGCCGCAGGTGCTGGCGGTGAGCGGCACCGCCACGGATCTGCCATTGCCCGACGCGTCGGTGGATGCGGTGGTCTGCGCGCAGGCGTTTCACTGGTTCGCCACCCCGGAAGCCCTGACGGAAATCGCCCGCGTGCTCAAGCCTGGCGGCAGACTCGGGCTGATCTGGAACCTGCGCGATACACAGGTCAGCTGGGTGCCGAAACTCGACGCTATCGTGAATGCGCTGGAGGGGGACACGCCGCGTTACTACACCGGCCAATGGCGTCAGGCGTTTCCGCATCCGGCGTTCGGGCCGTTGCAGTTGCAGCAGTTTCATCATGGGCACACCGGCTCGCCCGAGGACGTGATCTTCAATCGGGTGCGCTCCACCAGTTTCATTGCGGCCTTGCCGCAGGCGCAGCGCGACAAGGTTGATGAGCAGATTCGCGCGTTGATTGCCTCGGAGCCGGCGTTGCGTGGGCGGCATGTGCTGACGGTGCCTTATGAGACGGCGGCTTATGTGGCGGTGAAGGTTAGTTAGATCGGCGGTGAGCCTATCGCGGGCAAGCCACGCTCCAACAGGTCTTGGGTGGATCACAACGTCTGTGATCAAACCTGACCCTGTGGGAGCGGGCTTGCTCGCGAAGAGGCCAGCCCTGACACTGCATCTCTCGACCCAGTCCCGCATTTGGCCGAACCGCCATCGTCATGCCTTGTTATAGTTCGGGCCTCATTTTCAGCCCGGTAAAGGATCACTGCCATGACTCAATACACCGCCTTCAGCGTCGAACTGGCCGACAACATCGCGCATGTGCAGATCAATCGCCCGGAAAAGATCAACTCGATGAACCCCGCGTTCTGGAGCGAGATCGTCGAGATTTTCCAGTGGATCGATGACACCGACGAAGTGCGGGTGGTGGTACTGAGTGGCAACGGCAAACACTTTTCCTCGGGTATCGACCTGATGATGCTCGCCGGCGTCGCCAATGAACTGGGCAAGGACGTCGGCCGTAACGCGCGCCTGCTGCGGCGCAAGATTCTCACCCTGCAAGCCTCGTTCAATGCTGTCGACAACTGCCGCAAACCGGTACTGGCGGCGATTCAGGGCTACTGCCTCGGCGGTGCGATTGACCTGATTGCTGCGTGCGATATGCGCTACGCCGCCGAAGACGCGCAGTTCTCGATCAAGGAAATCGATATCGGTATGGCTGCCGATGTTGGCACTTTGCAACGGTTGCCACGGATCATCGGGGACGGCATGCTGCGTGAACTGGCTTACACCGGGCGCACTTTCGGCGCAGATGAAGCGCGCAGCATCGGTCTGGTCAATCGTGTTTACGCTGACAAGGAGCTGCTGCTCGACGGCGTGATGGACATTGCTCGCGAGATCGCCAGCAAATCGCCAATCGCGGTCACCGGCACCAAGGAAATGATCAGCTACATGCGCGACCATCGCATCGACGACGGCCTCGAATACGTTGCCACCTGGAACGCCGCCATGTTGCAATCCACCGACTTGCGCGTGGCCATGGCCGCCCATATGAGTAAACAGAAACCCGAATTTCTGGATTGAGAAACCATGACAGCTCGCTGGACCACTGCAGTACTGGACACCGATCAACCCGGCGGCTGGGCCGTGGCGCGCAGCCCCGATGGCTTTCTGTTCGATGACAACGGAGCGCTGTTCCCCCGGGAATGGCTCAAGCGTCAGGACTTGTCGATCCTCGCCGAACACGGCATCGGCCATCTCGATGGCGAGCCGGTGTATCTGCTGGAGCTGCGCAGTTCCAGCGACGTGCCGGGCTGCAACTGGAAAGGTCTGCGGGCGTTCATGCTCGATGGCGATCACACCGTTTACAAAGTGCTGGGTTATGCCGCGCAGATCGGTACCTGGGCCCGCGAGCATCGCTTTTGCGGCAACTGTGGGCAGGCGATGACCCAGGTGCCAGGCGAGCGAGCGATGTATTGCCAGCCGTGCGACCTGCGCAGTTATCCGCGCATTTCGCCGAGCATGATCGTGCTGGTGACCCGTGGCGACGAGATCCTGCTGGCGCGCTCACCGCGTTTCGTCACCGGGGTCTACAGCACGCTGGCCGGGTTCGCCGAGCCGGGCGAGTCGGCGGAGGACTGCCTGATTCGCGAGGTGCGCGAAGAAGTCAGTATCGAAGTGAAGAACATCCAGTACATGGGCAGCCAGTGCTGGCCGTTCCCGCATTCGATGATGCTCGGCTTCCATGCCGAATACGCCGGGGGCGAGATCGTCTGCCAGGAAGACGAGATTGAAGACGCTCAATGGTTCAACGTGCACGACCTGCCGCCGTTGCCGGCGTCAAAATCGATTGCCCGTTATCTGATCGACGTCTACGTGGCCCGCCGCTTAGGCCACGCTGAACCAGTGTTGCCAGGCTAGGCGCACGGTCAAACCCAATACCACGGTGATGAACACCGGACGAATGAACTTGGCGCCGCCGCTGATCGCGGTGCGCGCCCCGAAGAATGCGCCGACCATCACCGACAGGCCCATGCTCAGGCCGATGATCCAGTCCACTTGCCCGGAAAACACGAACACCGACAGCGCCGCGATGTTGCTGACGAAGTTCATGCTGCGCGCCACACCGCTGGCCTTGACCAGGTCGATCGGGTAGAGCAGCAGGCTGCTGACCGTCCAGAACGCACCCGTGCCAGGGCCGGCCACGCCGTCGTAGAAACCTAGGCTGAAGCCTTGGGTCGATTGCCATTTCTTCTTGATCGGCGCGTCGCTGTCCAGCGGCGCTTTTGGCGTGCCGCCGAACAACAGATACAGGCCACAGGCGAAGACGATCACCGGCAGCATCTTGTTCAGCCATTCCGCCGGCAGATAGTGCGCGACGATGGCACCGGTGAGCGCACCGACCAGGGTGCCGACGATCGCGTGCATCCACTGCCGGGGGTGGAACAGTTTGCGTCGGTAGAAGGTGAAACTGGCGGTGGCCGAGCCGAACGTCGAACTCAGTTTGTTGGTGCCCAGCACCAGGTGCGGCGGCAGGCCGGCAGTGAGCAGCGCCGGGGTGGTCAACAGACCGCCGCCGCCAGCAATGGCGTCGATGAAACCGGCAATGAAAGCGACAAGGGCCAGAACGGCCAGGGTGGTGAGGTCAACGCTGAGTTCGAAAGGCATGGAATCGGCTTATTCGGCAGGGCGCAGAAGGGCTGCGGGAGGTCGGTCATGTTACCTGTATCCGGCTTTTGCGGCGACCCGTCGGACGCCTTCGCGAGCAAGCCCGCTCCCACATTCTGGAATGCATTCAACCTGTGGGAGCGGGCTTGCTCGCGAAGAGGTCGGCTCAGGCACCGCCTATTCAACTGTTGCCCACCCAACACCTCGACAACAAATCACCCTCCAACAATGCAACTCCATCAGCCTCAAGCCCAATAAAACCGGCCCTCTGGACGCTGGCACGCTTGCTGCTCTGTCCCATTGACCTTCCCAATGTCCCGAGGACACGCCAATGAGCAAGCAAGCCGTGAAATTCGCCTACTGGGTGCCGAACGTCAGTGGCGGCCTGGTGGTCAGCAAAATCGAGCAGCGCACCGACTGGGGCATCGACTACAACCGCAAACTCGCGCAACTCGCCGAAGCGGCCGGGTTCGAGTACGCCTTGACGCAGATCCGCTTTACCGCCGGTTACGGTGCCGAGTTCCAGCATGAGTCGGTGGCGTTCAGTCATGCGCTGCTGGCGGCTACCACCAGGCTCAAGGTGATCGCGGCGATTCTGCCGGGGCCATGGCAGCCGGCGCTGGCAGCCAAGCAACTGGCGACCATCGATCAACTCACCAACGGCCGGATTGCGGTGAACATCGTCAGCGGTTGGTTCAAGGGCGAATTCCAGGCCATCGGCGAACATTGGCTGGAACACGACGAGCGCTACCGGCGTTCCGAGGAATTCATCCGCTCGCTGCGCGGGATCTGGAGCCAGGATAACTTCAGCTTTCGCGGCGACTTCTACCGCTTCGACAATTACAGCCTCAAACCGAAACCGCTGGGCCGCCCGGAGATCTTTCAGGGCGGTAGTTCCCGTGCGGCTAGGGACATGGCGGCGCGGGTCTCGGACTGGTATTTCACCAACGGCAACAGCGTCGAAGGGATCAAGGCGCAGGTCGATGACATCCGGGCCAAAGCGGCAGCCAACAATCACTCGGTGAAGATCGGCGTCAACGCCTTCGTGATTGCTCGCGACACTGAAGAAGAAGCGCGTGCGGTACTGGCGCAGATCATCGACCAGGCTGACCCGGACGCGGTCAACGCTTTCGGTGACGCCGCGAAGCAGGCGGGCAGGGCGTCGCCGGAGGGTGAGGGTAACTGGGCGAAATCGACGTTCGAGGATCTGGTGCAATACAACGATGGCTTCAAGACCAACCTGATCGGCACGCCACAGCAGATTGCCGAGCGGATTGTGGCGCTGAAAGCGGTGGGGGTGGATCTGGTGTTGGCGGGGTTTCTGCACTTTCAGGAGGAGGTGGAGTATTTCGGCAAACGTGTGTTGCCGTTAGTGCGGGAACTGGAGGCTGAAAAGACTGCCGCAGTAGCCTGAAACACCACAAAAACCTGTAGGAGTGAGCCTGCTCGCGACTGCGTATGAACAGTCAATATTCAGGCTGACTGACACACCGCTATCGCGAGCAGGCTCACTCCTACAATTGGAACTATGTGGACTTAGAGGCCTAGATCGGAGAGCCCCGGATGATCATCCGGACGCCGACCCAGCGGCCAGTGGAACTTGCGCTCGCTTTCCTTGATCGGCATGTCGTTGATGCAGGCATAGCGCTGGTACATCAGCCCGTGCACATCGAATTCCCAGTTTTCGTTGCCGTAGGAGCGGAACCAGTTGCCCGAATCGTCATGCCATTCATAGGCGTAACGCACGGCAATGCGTGTGTCGGAGTAAGCCCAGAGTTCCTTGATCAGGCGGTAATCGAGTTCCTTGGCCCATTTACGGGTCAGGAACGCCTTGGCTTCTTCGCGGTTGTTGGCGAACTCGGCGCGGTTGCGCCATTTTGTGTCGAGGGTGTAGGCCAACGACACCTTCTCGGGATCGCGGGAGTTCCAGCCATCTTCGGCCAGACGTACTTTTTCGATAGCCGATTCACGGTTGAACGGCGGTAAAGGCGGACGCACTTGGGCAGCAGTCGACATTTTCAGTCTCCCGATCTAATTAACGATTAAACAACGGTTGAGGCTTATTTAAGGCGTTACAGGTCCAATAACTTACGCGCCATGCATTGCGCATTATCAGCGGCACTGTGATCACCCATCACAAGCGCTACGGTAATGGCGCCGTCAATCAGGATCAGCAATTGTCTGGCCAGACGTTGCGGATCTTCGACGCCATGTTCGGCACACAGCTCGCACAGGTAGTCGAGCAGCTTCTGTTTGTGGTCTTTGGCGACCTGGCGCACCGGGTCTTCGGGGTCACCGGTCTCGCCACTGGTATTGATGAAGGCACAGCCACGGAAACCTTCCGAAGCGAACCAGCTTTTGAGCACGGTAAACAGGTTGAGCAGGCGGTCGGCCGGGGTTTCGGCCTGATCGACAGCACTTCTGTACCAATGCATCCAGCGCACGTCGCGGTGTTGCAGGGCGGCTACGGTCAGCTCCTCCTTGTTGGCGAAGTAGCGGTAGATGCTTTTTCTGGAGACGCCGGCGGTTTTCACCAGAAGATCCATGCCGGTGGCGGCGATGCCACTTTTGTAGATCAACTTTTCGGTGACATCCAGAATGATGTCGCGGGTCGAGGTGTCAGTGATTTCGTTCATGTGGCGAACAGTAGAACGATCGTTCTCCTTGGTCAAGCAGTTATTTTTGTGTCTGCGATACCGCTTTCGCGAGCAAGCCCGCTCCCACATTTGAAATGCGATCCACTGTGGGAGCGAGCCTGCTCGCGAAGGGGGCATTACAGACAGTAACAAGACCCGAACCGGTTGATGGTGTAAGCTCTCGGGTTCTTCGGATTCGACCCATTGCGAGCCCTATGCCGTTGCTTTTCAAACGCTCTTTGCTGCCCAAACTGCGCAGCTTTCCGCTGACTGCCGAGGCCGTGACCATTCTGTCCGGCGCCGCCGAGTTCCGTCGTTGCCTGCTGGAGAAAATCGCTGAGGCGACCCGGCGCATCTACATCGTTGCGCTGTATCTGCAGCACGACGAGGCCGGTCAGGAAATCCTCGATGCCTTGCACGCCGCCAAGCTCAAGCGCCCGGAGCTGGAGATCGTCGTGGTGGTTGACTGGCTGCGCGCCCAGCGCGGGTTGATCGGTGCCGGCAAACAGCCGGGCAACTCGGCGTGGTACCAGGAAATGACCCGCACCCATCAGAGCGAAGTGCCGGTCTACGGCGTGCCGGTGCAGACCCGCGAACTGTTCGGCGTCCTGCATCTGAAAGGCTTCGTGATCGACGATTGCGTGGTTTACAGCGGTGCGAGCCTGAACAACGTCTACCTGCACAAGTTCGAAAAGTACCGTTTCGACCGCTACCACGTGCTGCACAGCCGCGAACTGGCGGATTCAATGCATCACCTGGTCAAGCACGGCCTGATCGAATCCAAGGCTGTGCATCGCCTCGACCTGCCCAACCTGCCGACCACCCGCAGCCTGCGCAACGACATCGGCGATCTGCGCAGTCGTCTCAAATATGCGGCGTACGACACCAGTGCCGGCAGCACCGCGCATACCGGCCTGTCGGTCAGTCCGTTGCTGGGCGTGGGCAAGAACAACCCGTTGAACCGGGTGATTGTCGAGCTGATCGCCAGTGCGCAACAGCAACTGACCATCTGCACGCCGTACTTCAACCTGCCGCTGCCGATCATCCGCGAGGTCAACCGTGCGCTGGCCCGTGGGGTGAAGATCGACATCGTGGTCGGCGACAAGACGGCCAACGATTTCTACATTCCGCCGAGCGAGCCGTTCAAGGTGATTGCGGCGCTGCCGTATCTGTACGAAATCAGCCTGCGGCGTTTTGCCAAGCGGCATCAGCGCAACATCGACAGCGGCCAGTTGAACCTGCATCTGTGGCGTGACGGCGACAACAGCTATCACCTCAAGGGCATGTGGGTCGACCAGCGCTATACGCTGCTGACCGGCAACAACCTCAATCCACGGGCGTTCCGTCTCGACCTGGAAAACGCTCTTTTGATCGATGATCCGCAAGGTGAGTGGCTTGAGCCACGGGCGAAGGAGCAGCAAGAGATCTTCCGCAACACCACGCGGATCGCCAGCTTCCAGAACCTGGAAACCTTGCCGGAGTACCCGGCGGGGGTGGCGAAGTTTTTGAAGCGTGTGAGTCGGGTGCGGATCGAGCGGTTGCTCTACCGGATTTTGTAACCCTTCAGATTATTCGGTGCGGTTAAACCGCTATCGCGAGCAGGCTCACTCCTACAGGGGAATGCATTCCAACTGTAGGAGTGAGCCTGCTCGCGATGGGGCACTTAAGGCCTCTACATCAATCAGTTCAGACCGAGCTTGCCACGCAATGTGGACAGGTCTTCCGCCAAGGTATTGACCGGCCCGACCAGTGCTTTGCGGTCGTTATCCTTCACCTTGTCATAAGTCTCGAAACCACCGTCCTTGGTCTTGTACTTGGCAAGGATCTTGTCCACGGTGGCGAAGTTCTTGTCGACTTTGGCAACGAACGCCTTGTCCTGCTTCTCGATCTGCGGTCGGAACAGGTCGACGATCTTCTTCGCGCCGTCGATGTTGCCCTGGAAGTCATACAGGTCAGTGTGACTGTAACGGTCTTCTTCACCGGAGATCTTGGTCGCGGCGACTTCTTCCAGCAGCGCGGCCGCACCACCGACGACTTTTTCGGGCGGGAAGGTCAGTCCAGCGACGCGGGTTTGCAGGTCTTTCACATCGCTGTCGAGCTTGTCCGCCAAGTCGGTCAGGCCTTCAGTGGTTTTCTCCGAGAACAGCGAATATTCAATGCGGTGAAAACCGGTGAAGTCTTCAGCCTTCACGCCTTTTTCGTGGTCGTCGACGCGCGAGTCGATGGACGCATCGAGATCACTGAACAGCTCGGCAATCGGTTCGATCGACTCGTAGTAGACGCGGGTCGGCGCGTAGAGCTTTTGCGCGGTGGCCAGGTCACCTTTTTTCACCGCATCGGTGAATTGTTTGGTGTGGCTGCCCAGTTCATCCAGTTGCTCGGTGACGTAGATCTTGTAGTCCGACACCGGGCCGACCAGATCCAGTGGCGCCGTCGCGGCGAACGCCGACAGCGGGGTGTTGAGCAAACCGAGGGTCAGCAGTAACGCGAGTGGCGACTTTTTCATGGAGCGGCTCCGATGGTTTTTATGGTTAGGCAGCTGTTTTGGGTTGGGTGGCGTTGAGCAGCGAGCGACCGATGAAATCCTTGTCGCCGGTGACACCCGGAAGGGTGAAGAAGTAACCGCCGCCGACCGGTTTGAGGTATTCCTCAAGCGGCTCGCCGTTGAGCCGGGTCTGCACGGTGATGAAGCCTTTTTCCAGATCGGCCTGGTAACAGATGAACAGCAGGCCCATGTCGAGCTGGCCGTTCTTGTTCACGCCGTTGGAGTAGTTGAACGGCCGGCGCAGGATCAGGTTGGCCTGGCTCGCGGCGGTGCGCGGGTTGGCCAGGCGAATGTGCGCGTCGAGCTTGGTCAGTTTGCCTTCCGGGTCTTTGCTGTAATCCGGGATTTCGGTTTCGTGATTCGCGCCCATCGGTGCGCCCGTGGTCTTGACCCGGCCGATGATGCTTTCCTGTTCCTGCAACGGTGTACGGTCCCAACGCTCGACGAAGTTGCGGATGATCCGCACCGCTTGATAGCTGCCGTGGGCCGCCCACGCCGGCTCATCGCTGCCCGGTTGCACCCAGACAATCTTGTCCATCGCTTTGGCATCGTTGGAATCGGGGTTGGCCGAGCCGTCGCGGAAACCGAGGAAGTTACGCGCCGATTGCGCCGGCACACCCGGTTTCGCCGGAGCTTGCGGCGGCACGCTGCCTTCCTGTTTCCAGCGCACCAGCAGCAGGTCCGGCAGGTTCTTGACGATGTCGCGCAAGGCGTGAATGTTGGTGTCGGCAGTGTTCGAGCAGAACTGCAAGCTCAAGTCGCCGTGGCAGCAATCGGCTTCCAGCGCATCGTTGGGGAAACCGACCATGCGTTGCAGGCGCTTGGGTTTGGCGGCGGCCAGACCGAAGCGCTCGTCGAATAACGATTCGCCTACGGAGACGGTGATGGTCAGGTTGTCCGGGGTCACCACCGGCCCGAGAATGCCGGAGTCCGGCGGCGGCAGTTTCGGGTCGATCTGCGCCACCGGGCCGCCCTTCATCAGGAACGCGATGCGTTCGTTGAGGGTGCGGAACAGCCGCTCCAGGTCTTCGCGATCACTGGCCAGTACGTCGAACGAAACGAACATGCCGGCCGCCGGCCGCGGGGTGACGATGCCGGTCTGGTGCACGCCGTGGAAGTCGTGGCGATCTTCGGTCTTGTCGCTGCTCGGCGCTTCGGTCACTTGTGCCGGGGCCGCGGCCATCGCCGGACAGCTCAGGGCCGAACCGGCCAGGGCGACGCCAGCGACGCCCATGCCCATCAGCAGGCGGCGACGTTGCAGATCGAGGTTTTGCAAATCTTTCATCGGTATTCGTCTTCTGCTTACAGGCCGGAGAGGCCGAGGGCGGGATCGATGCCATCCAGAGCGTCAGCCAGGGCCTGAGCCTTGTCAGCGATCTGTTTGCGTTGTTCGCCACTGACCGTGTCGTAAGTGGCGTAGCCGTCCTTGACCTTGAAGCTCTTCAATACGTTGTCGAAATCGCTCAGCGCTGCGTCGATTTTCGGCAGCAGATCCGGCGCTGACTTGGTCAGCATCGGCCGCAGCAGCTCGACCACTTTGTGCGCGGTTTCCAGGTTGCCGGCAAAACCGTTGAGGTCGCCGTGGCTGTAGCGTTCCTCTTCACCGCTGGCGGCGCGCACGTCGGCCAGGGTGTTGAGGTTGCGCACCACGATGCTCACCAGTTGCTCCGGCGGCAGCGATTGCGCCAACAGTTGCTGTTTGAGGGTGGTGACGTCGGCCAGCAGACGCTCGGCCACCGGGTTCAAGCCGTCGAGGTTGCGTTGCTGAAACAGCGCGTATTCGATCCGGTGGAAACCGACGAACGCTGGATCCTGTTCGCGTTTTTCGAAGTAATCGGCGCGGGCATTGATGCTGTTGTCCAGTTCCGCCAGGCGTTGCGCGGCAGGTGCCAGACGCTGGTAAGCGGCACGGGCCGGCAGGTACAGCGCCTGTGCCTGGGCCAGGTCGCCGCTGGTAATCGCCTGATTCAGCGCGGTCACGGCTTTGATCAACGCGCTGCCCTGAGTGGCCAGATACACGCGGAACTCCGACAGCGGCCCGACGAAAGCGACCATCGATGGCTTGGCCTTGGCGGCAGCATCGGAAGCCGCAGTCGGCGTTACGTGCAGTACGCCACGTGGATTGCTCAGCAGACCGCAAGTGATCGCATAGTCGCCGGGTTGCAGATTGGCGTTGATCACCTGGCTCAGGCCGGGGGCGATGTTCTCGCGCTCTTCGATCACCAGCACGCCGTCGAGGATTTCCCATTCCACCGCCCGGTCGGAGCGGTTGACGATGCGGAAACTGGCGCGACCGGCGGGAACCGTCAGCTCGTTCGGATCGCAGCTGTGCGCGTTGATGTTCACCACCACTTCATCATGGTTATGCTGCCGCTTGGCCGCGGCCATTTTCGAGGCGTAGTAGAACAGGCCACCGGCGGCGATCATCACGACCACCGAACCGGCCACCGCCCAGCGCAAGGCGCGGGGAGGCGAGGCCTGAGGAGTATTAGGCTTTGACATGGAGGCCCTTATTGGCTGGAAACGGAAGACGATTTGCCGGCGGCGTCAGCGCTGGAGGCCGGCGCGGCTGGGTAGAAAAACATCACCAGCGCCAGCACCAGATAGATCAGGTACGCACCGAGAGTGCTGACGGTCGGCGCATCCTGATACCCGAACATGCCGGCCAGCACCGAACCCAGCGGGCCGTCCATCGGCAGCGTCGCGCTGAAGTCGAACAGCACGGTTTGTAGGTGGTTCCACACGCCGGCTTCATGCAGAGCTTGCACCGAATTGGCGAGGATCCCGGCGGCGACCACCAGAATGAACAACCCGGTCCATTTGAAGAACGCCGACAGGTTCAGGCGCATGCTGCCGCTGTAGATCAGGAAACCGACGACAATCGCCAGCACCAGGCCGAGCAGGGCACCGATCGGCGCGCCCGGGCCTTCGCTCTGCTGAAATACGGCGAGCAGGAAGAACACGGTTTCCAGCCCTTCGCGAGCCACGGCGAAGAACACCATGGCGATCAGCGCGATTACCTGGTGCTTTGACGAAGTCAGAGCGTGATCGAGCGAGGCTTGCAGCGAATGCTTGATCGAGCGCGCAACCTTGCGCATCCAGAACACCATCGAACTGAGAATGCCCACCGCGACGAGTCCGACAATGCCTTCAAACAACTCCTGCTGTTTCTGTGGGAATTCGGCGCTGACCAGTTCCAGCCCACCGCCGACCAGCAGCGCCAGCGCAGCGGCGAGGAAGACGCCGATCCACACTGCCGGCATCCACTGGCCACGACCGGTCTGTTGCAGGTAGCTGGCGATGATGCCAACGATCAGCGCGGCTTCAATGCCTTCGCGCAGCATGATCAGAAAGGGAACGAGCATTCGGTGTCCACTAAGTCATTCGAAGAAGTTACAAGTTGTAACATAATGACAACCATTCTCACATGACAATGATTGACATAAACCTGAACGCAAGCTGAACAACCTGTTTTTTGCCACGCACAAATCCCGGTGGGAGCGGGCTTGCTCGCGAAGGCGGCGTGTCAGTCGATAAGGATGTTGCTGACACATCGCCTTCGCGAGCAAGCCCGCTCCCACAGGGGATTCGTGTTGAATTCGCATCCTGCGTTAAGATGCCGGTCACTCGAAAACAACAAGGTCTGCCTCGCTCCATGTCGGAAAAAGACACCATTGCCGTTCAACTGGTGCGTGAAGCGCTGCTGCAAAGTTGTGCCCCGGGCGCGGCCACGGATGAAGTCTTGAACAAGGTCGGGATTGCTCCGGCGCTGCTGCATAGCGAGCAAGGCCGGGTGCCGGCCTCGCAATACGCGAAACTCTGGCGCTTGCTGGCCCGGCGTGGCGATGACGAGTTCTTCGGCATGGATCCACGCAAGCTCAAGTCCGGCAGCCTTGAGTTCCTTTGTCGAAGCGCCATGGCGCAACCGACCCTGGCCGTCGGCCTGAGCATGGGCCTGAATTTCCTCTCCTTGATGCTGGAAAAAATGCCCGCGCAATTGGCGCATCAGCAGAGCCTGGCGGAAATCGTCCTGCTCGAAGACGATCCCGAGCCGCGCCGGGCGTTTACCTATTTCACCTACTGGATGATCGTCCACGGCGTGGCCTGTTGGCTGGCGGGGCGGCGGATTCCGATTCTGGCGATCGAACTGCGCTGCGCCGAGCCGGATTTCTGCGACGACTACCGGGTAATGTTCTCGGAAAACCTACGCTTCGACCGTCCGCGCACGCGGATGATCTTCGCTGCTGACTGCCTCGACCTGCCGATCAAGCGTACGGCCGAAGAGCTGAAACGCTTTCTGGCCCATGCGCCGGCGAACATTCTGGTGAAATACCGCGACCCCGAAAGCCTCGCCAGCCGGATCAAACAGGACCTGCGGCAGCTACCCGCCGAACAGTGGCCGGAGACCGAGGCGCTGGCGCAACAACTGTGCATGTCCGCCTCGACCCTGCGCCGACGTTTGTCCGAGGAAGGGCAGACCTATCAGGGGCTGAAGGACAGCGTGCGCAAGGAACTGGCAATTACCTGGCTGGCCGAACCGTCGATCAGCTTCGTCGAAATCGCGACGCGGCTGGGGTTTGCCGATGCGAGTTCGTTCTACAAGGCTTTTCGCAAGTGGTCCGGGTCGAATCCGGGGCATTACCGCACGCTGATCCTCAACGAAGCCGTCTGATCCGGATTGTCAGTCGCCTGATCGGGCCTCTTCGGGAGCAAGCCCCCTCCCACATTTGAAATGCATTCTTTCTGTGATTGCAGCCTTCCTGGTTTTCACAGGTGGAGCATTCTTTGAAATGCAATCTTCTGTGATTGCAGCTTTCACAGTGATCCCCCCTTTGCAATGCAATTCCCTTGTGGGAGGGGGCTTGCTCCCGAAGGCGCCAGTCCAGGCGGCACATCTCTGGAATCTTGGCCAAACCAATCAGCCAGATTGACAGCTTTGACCATTGCCGCCTCCGCGCCGCAGCGCGACTATCCCTGTGTTGTTTACGGTTCCCAGCCTAATAAAAACACCGAGGGATTCTGGCAATGCGCGATTACTTGTCTGCCACCGAACAGTTCAACTATCAGCACACCGTGGCCGCTGCGCTCAGCGGCACGCTGGAGGCGCTCAACGCCTGCGTCGAATGTTGCGACCGCCACGCCTTGCCGGGGCGCATTGCGTTGTTCTGGGAGGGCCGCGATGGCGCGAGTGCCACGTACACCTTCAGCGAGCTGCAAGACCAAGCCGCGCGTTTCGCCAATTTCCTTCGCGAACAAGGCGTGCAGAAGGGCGACAAGGTCGCCGGCCTACTGCCACGCAACATCGAATTGCTCATCACCGTGTTCGCCACCTGGCGCATCGGCGCGGTGTATCAGCCGCTGTTCACCGCGTTCGGCCCTAAGGCCATCGAGCATCGCCTGAACAGTTCCGGCGCCAAAGTGGTGGTCACCGACGCGGTCAACCGGCCGAAGCTCGCTGAAGTTAGCGATTGCCCGACCATCGTCACCGTCGGCGGCGCCAAGGGCCAGGGCATCGTCCGTGGCGATTTCAGTTTCTGGGCCGAGCTGGCCAACTATTCCAATCTCTGCGAGCCGGTGCTGCTGAGCGGCGAAGATCCGTTCCTGCTGATGTTCACCTCGGGCACCACCGGCCCGTCGAAAGCACTGTCGGTGCCGCTCAAGGCGATCGTCGCGTTCCAGAGCTACACCCGCGACGCGGTGGATCTGCGTCCCGAAGATTCGTTCTGGAACGTCGCCGATCCGGGCTGGGCCTACGGCATCTATTTCGGCGTCACCGGCCCTATGTCGATGGGGCACCCGATCACCTTTTACGATGGCCCGTTCACCCTCGAAAGCACCTGCCGGGTGATCAACAAATACGCCATCACCAACCTCACCGGTTCGCCGACCGCGTACCGCTTGTTGATTGCCGGCGGCAACGAGTTCGCCAAGTCGATCAAGGGCAAGTTGCGGATCGTCAGCAGCGCCGGCGAGCCGCTCAACCCGGAAGTGATCCGCTGGTTCGCCGACAATCTCGGCGTAGTCATTCACGACCATTACGGCCAGACCGAACTGGGCATGGTCCTGTGCAACCACCACGGCCTGGAACACCCGATTCACCTCGGTGCCGCCGGTTTCGCCTCGCCGGGCCATCGCATCGTGGTGCTCGACGAGCACTACAACGAGCTCGGTGTCGGTCAGCCGGGCATTCTCGCCATCGACCGCACCCAGTCGCCGATGTGCTGGTTCGGCGGCTACGAGGGCGTGCCGACCAAAGCCTTCGTCGGCGATTACTACCTCAGCGGCGACACGGTGGAATGGAACCCGGACGGCAGCATCAGCTTCGTTGGGCGTAGTGATGACGTGATCACCACTTCCGGCTACCGCGTCGGCCCGTTCGACGTCGAAAGCGCGCTGATCGAACACCCGGCGGTGGTCGAAGCCGCCGTGGTCGGCAAGCCGGATCCGGAGCGCACCGAACTGGTCAAGGCGTTCGTCGTGCTCAACCCGCAATACCGCGCCGAACCGGCGCTGGCCGAAGAGTTGCGGCAACACGTGCGCAAACGCTTGGCCGCGCATTCGTACCCGCGGGAAATCGAATTTGTCAGCGAATTGCCGAAAACCTCAAGCGGCAAATTGCAGCGCTTTATCTTGCGCAACCAGGAAATCGCCAAGGCTCAAGAGGCCGCGGCGCACAACGTTTCAGCTTGAATCAGGAAGTCAGTCATGCAGATCGAGAACAAGGTTTTTATCGTCACCGGCGGCGCCTCCGGCCTGGGTGCGGCCAGCGCTGAATTGCTGGTCAGCGCCGGCGCCAAAGTGATGCTGGTGGACATGAACGCCGAAGCCGTTGCCGCTCAGGCCCAGCGCCTCGGCGCGCAAAGCGTCGTCGCCGACATCAGCAATGAAGCCGCTGCCGAAGCCGCCGTACAGGCGACGCTCAAAGCCTTTGGCAGCCTCAACGGTCTGGTCAACTGCGCCGGTATCGTCCGTGGCGAAAAGATCCTCGGCAAGAACGGCCCGCATGCGCTGTCGAGTTTTGCCCAGGTGATCAACGTCAATCTGATCGGCAGCTTCAACATGTTGCGTCTGGCCGCAGCGGCCATCGCCGAGAGCGAAGCCAATGCCGATGGCGAGCGCGGGGTAATCATCAACACCGCCTCGGTCGCTGCGTTCGACGGCCAGATCGGTCAGGCCGCGTATTCCGCCTCCAAAGGCGCGATCGCCAGCCTGACCCTGCCGGCCGCCCGCGAACTGGCGCGCTTCGGCATCCGCGTGATGACCATCGCCCCGGGCATTTTCGAAACGCCGATGATGGCCGGCATGACCCCGGAAGTGCGCGAGTCGCTGGCCGCCGGCGTACCTTTTCCGCCGCGCCTCGGGAAACCTGCCGAGTACGCCGCGCTGGTTCGGCATATTATCGAAAACAGCATGCTCAATGGTGAGGTGATCCGTCTCGACGGCGCCTTGCGCATGGCCGCCAAGTAAGGAGGATTTGTCATGACTAGTTCCAACGATCCGATTGTTATCGTCAGCGCTGTCCGCACCCCGATGGGCGGTTTTCAGGGCGAACTGAAAAGCCTCACCGCGCCGCAACTCGGTGCTGCCGCGATCAAGGCAGCGGTTGAACGCGCCGGGGTTGCCAGCGATGCGGTTGATGAAGTGTTGTTCGGTTGCGTATTGCCGGCCGGCCTCGGTCAGGCGCCGGCGCGGCAGGCGGCACTGGGTGCCGGGCTGGATAAATCGACACGCTGCACCACCGTCAACAAAATGTGCGGCTCGGGCATGGAAACCACCATTCTCGCCCACGACATGCTGCTGGCCGGCAGCGCCGATGTGGTGATCGCCGGCGGTATGGAAAGCATGTCCAACTCGCCATACTTGCTCGACCGTGCTCGCGCCGGTTACCGCATGGGCCATGGCCGGGTGCTCGATTCGATGTTCCTCGACGGCCTCGAAGACGCCTACGACAAGGGCCGTCTGATGGGCACCTTTGCCGAAGACTGCGCCGAAACCAACGACTTCAGCCGCGAAGCCCAGGATGCGTTTGCCATCGCTTCGACCACCCGTGCCCAACAGGCGATCAACGACGGCAGCTTCAAAGCCGAGATCGTGCCGCTGACCGTGACCGTCGGCAAAGAACAGGTGCTGATCAGCAACGACGAGCAGCCGCCGAAAGCCAAACTGGACAAGGTTGCCTCGCTGAAACCGGCATTCCGCGACGGCGGCACGGTAACCGCGGCCAACTCCAGCTCGATCTCCGATGGCGCGGCGGCGCTGGTGCTGATGCGCCAGTCGCAAGCGCAGAAACTCGGACTGAAACCGCTGGCGGTGATTCACGGTCATGCGGCGTTTGCCGACACGCCGGGCCTGTTCCCGGTGGCACCGATTGGCGCGATCAAGAAGCTGGTGAAGAAGACTGGTTGGGCGTTGAACGAGGTCGATCTGTTCGAAATCAACGAAGCGTTCGCCGTGGTGGCGATGGCGGCGATGACCCACCTGGAAATCCCCCACGACAAGCTCAACGTGCACGGCGGCGCCTGCGCGCTGGGCCATCCGATCGGTGCCTCGGGCGCGCGGATTCTGGTGACCTTGCTCTCGGCCCTGCGCCAGAAAAACCTGAAACGCGGGATCGCGGCGATCTGCATCGGCGGCGGCGAAGCCACGGCAATGGCCGTGGAATGCATCTACTGAGGCCAACGCCCTTTCTCCCTGTGGGAGGGGGCTTGCTCCCGAAGGCGGTGTGTCATTCAGAAATTGTCTGACTGACACGGCCAATTCGGGAGCAAGCCCCCTCCCACAATGAATAGGCGGTGCGACTTGAATTTAAGGATTCACCATGATTCCCAACGAAGACCAAACCCAGATCCGCGACATGGCTCGGCAGTTCGCCGAGGAACGGCTGAAACCGTTCGCCGCCGAGTGGGATCGCGAGCATCGTTTCCCCAAGGAAGCCATCGGCGAAATGGCCGAACTGGGCTTCTTCGGCATGCTTGTGCCGGAGCAGTGGGGCGGCTGTGACACCGGCTACCTGGCGTACGCCATGGCCCTGGAAGAAATCGCCGCCGGCGACGGCGCCTGCTCGACCATCATGAGCGTGCACAACTCGGTGGGCTGCGTGCCGATCCTCAAGTTCGGCAACGACGACCAGCGCGAGCGCTTCCTCAAACCGCTGGCCAGCGGCGCCATGCTCGGCGCCTTCGCCTTGACCGAACCGCAGGCAGGCTCCGACGCCAGCAGCCTGAAAACCCGGGCACGGCTGGAAGGCGATCACTACGTACTCAACGGCTGCAAACAGTTCATCACTTCCGGGCAGAACGCCGGGATCGTGATCGTGTTTGCGGTGACCGATCCGAGTGCCGGCAAACGCGGGATCACAGCGTTCATCGTGCCCACCGATTCGCCCGGCTACAAAGTCGCGCGGGTCGAAGACAAGCTCGGCCAGCACGCGTCGGACACCTGCCAGATTCTGTTTGAAGACGTCAAAGTGCCGGTCGCCAATCGCTTGGGCGAAGAGGGCGAAGGCTACAAGATCGCCCTGGCCAACCTAGAAGGCGGACGTGTCGGCATCGCCTCGCAAGCGGTGGGCATGGCCCGTGCCGCGTTCGAAGCGGCTCGCGACTATGCACGTGAGCGCGATACTTTCGGCAAGCCGATCATCGAGCACCAGGCTGTGGCCTTCCGCCTCGCCGATATGGCCACGCAGATCGCCGTCGCCCGGCAGATGGTGCATTACGCCGCGGCCCTGCGCGATAGCGGTCAGCCGGCGCTGGTCGAGGCTTCGATGGCGAAACTGTTCGCCTCGGAAATGGCCGAGAAAGTCTGCTCGATGGCGTTGCAGACGCTGGGCGGTTACGGTTACCTCAACGACTTCCCGCTGGAGCGCATCTACCGCGACGTGCGCGTGTGCCAGATCTACGAAGGCACCAGCGACATTCAGCGCATGGTTATTTCGCGCAATCTCTGACAAGGAATCTTGCCCATGACTTACGAAACGATTCTGCTGGAAAACCACGGCCGCGTCGGCCTGATCACCCTCAACCGCCCACAGGCGCTGAACGCCCTGAACGCGCAACTGGTCAGCGAAGTGAACCATGCCCTCGATGGTCTGGAAGCGGATGCGAACATCGGTTGCATCGTCATCACCGGTTCGAAGAAGGCCTTCGCCGCCGGCGCCGACATCAAGGAAATGGCCGAGCTGACCTACCCGCAGATTTACATGGATGACCTGTTCAGCGACAGCGACCGTGTGGCCAACCGCCGTAAGCCAATCATTGCTGCGGTCAACGGTTTCGCCCTCGGTGGCGGCTGCGAACTGGCGCTGATGTGCGACTTCATCCTGGCCGGTGACAACGCCAAATTCGGTCAGCCGGAAATCAACCTCGGCGTGCTCCCGGGCATGGGCGGCACCCAGCGCCTGACCCGCGCCGTGGGCAAAGCCAAGGCCATGGAAATGTGCCTCAGCGGGCGGATGATCGATGCGGTGGAAGCCGAACGCTGCGGCATCGTTGCGCGGATCGTGCCGAGCGATGAACTGCTCGACGAGGCGCTGAAAGTCGCCGCGGTGATCGCCAGCAAGTCGTTGCCGATTGCGATGATGATCAAGGAAAGCGTCAACCGCGCCTTTGAGGTCAACCTGACCGAAGGCGTGCGCTTCGAGCGCCGGGTGTTCCATGCGGCGTTTGCCACGCAGGATCAGAAGGAAGGCATGGCGGCGTTTGTGGCCAAGCGGACGCCGGAGTTTCAGGGTAAATAATGCGCTGAGCTGACTGACGCCTTTTCGAGCAAGCCCGCTCCCACACTGGATTTGCGTACGACGCAGATCCCATGTGGGAGCGGGCTTGCTCGCGAAGCTTTTGGCGTTACAACTGATAGTTCTTCAGCTCCCGAGCAATCACCATCCGCTGAATCTCGCTCGACCCCTCGTAGATCTGGGTAATCCGCGCATCGCGGTAGTACTTCTCGACCGGATAGTCTTCCAGATACCCATACCCGCCATGAATCTGAATCGCCGAGGAGCAGACCTTTTCGGCCATTTCCGAGGCGAACAGTTTGGCCTGTGAGGCCTCCGACAGGCACGGTTTGCCCGCCGTGCGCAGGCGCGCCGCGTGCAGGATCATCAAGCGCGCCGCGTTGATTTGCATGTGCATGTCGGCCAGCAGGTTGGCGATGCTCTGGTGTTCGTTGATCGGCTTGCCGAACTGGATGCGATCGCGGGAATACACCAGCGCCGCCTCAAACGCGGCCCGGGCGATGCCCAAGGCTTGCGCAGCAATGCCGATGCGGCCGCCTTCGAGGTTGGACAGGGCAATCGCCAGACCCTTGCCGCGCTCGCCGAGCAGATTGGCCTCGGGAATGCTGCAGTTGTTCAGGGTCACCGCGCAGGTGTCGGAGGCGCGAATCCCCATTTTGTGTTCGGTGCGATCGACGATGAAACCCGGGGTATCGGTCGGTACGAGGAACGCGGAAATGCCTTTCTTGCCCAGATCCGGATCCGTCACCGCAAACACGATTGCCAGTTTCGCCCGTTTGCCATTGCTGACGAATTGTTTGGCGCCGTTGATCACCCACTGGCCGTCGCGCAGTTCGGCGCGGGTGCGCAGGTTATGCGCTTCGGAACCGGCCTGCGGTTCGGTCAGGCAGAAGCAACCGATCACCTGACCGCTGGCAAGGTCGGCCAGCCAGGTGCGTTTTTGCTCTTCGCTGCCGTAGTTCATGACCGGGCCGCAGCCCACCGAGTTGTGGATGCTCATGAACGCGCCGGTCGCGCCATCGCCGGCAGAGATTTCTTCCACCGCCAAGGCATAGGCCACGTAATCGACGTAAGTGCCGCCCCATTCCTCGGGCACCACCATGCCGAGCAAACCGAGTTCGCCCATCTTCGCCACCAGTGTGTCGTCGATCCAGCCGGCCTTTTCCCAGGCTTGCGCATGCGGCGCGATTTCGCCACGGGCGAAGTCTCGGGCCATGTCGCGGATCATCACTTGTTCTTCAGTCAGTTCGAGATCGTGCATGGCTCAGCTCCCGCTCTCAGTAAAGCCGTGGAAGAAACTCGCGACATGCCCGGCGTCCAGCGCAGCGAGGGTCGGCGGGTTCCAGCGTGGTGTCTTGTCTTTGTCGATCAGCAGGGCGCGCACGCCCTCGATCAGGTCGCCGCGTGCGAACCACTGGCGATCCAGATGCAGTTCGAGGGCGAAACAGTGTTCCAGGCTCAACTGACGACCGCGACGGAGCATTTCCAGGGTCACGGCCATCGCCAGTGGCGAGCGGGTCTGCAGCAGGTCAGCGGTGCTCGTCGCCCACTCGTGGCTGTCGGCGACGGTGACTGCGCGCAGTTGCTCGACGATGCTCGGTACGTCGGGCAGGGCGAAGAAATGGTCGATGGCCGGGCGCAGTTTCTCCAGCGGCGCATCGGCGAGGGTTTGCACGCCGTTTTTCGCCAGCAGGCCCTGCAGATCCTTGAGCGGAGTGTCGCGCCATTCCAGGTGATCGAGTTGTTCGTCGAGGCTCGCCAGTTTGCTGCTGTCGACAAACCAGTCGGCCAGCCCGCAGTACAACGCATCGGCCGCGCGAATCTGCACGCCGCTGACGCCTAGATAGATCCCCAGTTCACCGGTTATCCGTGAGAGGAAATAGCTGCCGCCGACATCGGGGAAATACCCGATCGCCACTTCCGGCATCGCCAGCCGGCTCTTTTCGGTGACCACCCGCAGATCGGCACCTTGCACCAGGCCCATGCCTCCGCCGAGGACAAAACCGTCCATCAAGGCCAGCACCGGTTTGCGGTAGTGATGTAGCGTCAGGTCGAGGGCGTATTCCTCGACGAAGAAATCTTCGTGCAGCGTGTCGCCGCTTTTGAAGCTGTCGTACAGCGAACGGATATCGCCACCGGCGCAGAACGCCTTCTCACCGGCACCGCGCAGCACCACCGCATGCACACTGGCATCAGCGGCCCAGGCATCGAGTTGCTGCTGCAACTGGCGAACCATGTCGAGGGTGATGGCGTTGAGACCGGCGGGGCGGTTGAGGGTCAGGTGACCGATGTGATTGCGAACCTCGGCCAGCACTTCGTTTTGCGTGGCATCCATGGACGGCGTCCGCGGGGATGAAGCCTGAGCAGTCATCACTAACTCCCTGCTTTTATTGTCTTTATTCGAGAAGCTCGCGCGCGAGCGTTGACGGATCGTAACAGTGCAAATTTGCCGTGTACAACCGGGATATGTGCAGGGGGAGTTTGCGTTTTTGCAGCAGGTTGAGGATTGCCTTTGTGGCGAGGGAGCTTGCTCCCGCCGGGTTGCGAAGCGGCCCGACACCGCGGGTTTACGACTGCTGCGCAGCCGAGCGGGAGCAAGCTCCCTCGCCACAATGATGCAGGTGGTTATCGGGTGAAGACTTCGCCGATGCTGCGCCGTTTGGCGTGCAGTTCGCTGGCGTGGATCAGTTGTTCGAGGTCTTCGGGAGTGACGTCGATGAACGCTTCCATGTCGGCCAGTGCCAGTTTCAAATCCTCGGCGGTAATTGCCTGGCTATCGACTGGCACCAGTGCCGGCGCTGGCTCGGCCGGGCGCTTGGGATAGCGGATGCGCGTCAGGTTGTTGTAGGCCAGCGCGCTGAGCAGCATGCAGGCGGCGGCGAGCATCACCGGTTCCATGGCTTTCCAGTCCATGGCGATGGTGGCCGGATCGGCCAGTACCAGCGTCAGCGCCAGTGCGCCGGCCGGCGGATGCAGGCAACGCAGCCAGCACATCAGGATCAGCGCCATGCCCGCCGCCAGGCAGGCGCTCCCCAAGGTGCGACCGAGGACGTGGGCCACCAACAGCGCGACCACGCTGGCGCACAGGTAGCCGCCGATGATCGACCAGGGTTGCGCGAGTGCGCCGGAAGACACGGCGAACAGCAACACGGCCGAGGCGCCCAACGGCCCGATCAGGTGGTACGCGACCTCGATGCCGAACACCTGACTGCACGCCCAGACGCTGAACAAGGTGCCCAGCGCCATGCCGATCGCGGCGCGGCTCCATTCGGTGGGGCGAGTGTTGATGGCGGCGGGCAACCAGCGAGCGAGCATGTGAATCGGGTCCTTGCAGTAAATTCGGGGCAAAAAAAAGGACTTGTCCGTTTCGGAAAGTCCTCGAAGCGTTCCAACTATTGGGGGAGGAACGCGCACAGTGTGCCGTGCAAAGTCGATGCTGACAAATTCATATAAATGCTGCTTCAGTGCATTATTTTTGAATTGTCGCCACACGGCGTCCACTGACAAAACACAGATACCCACCCAGCGCAGCCAGGGCGCTCAAGGCGTAGAACATGCTTGGCGCCGGCGTGTGCATCAACAGGAACCCGCACATCACCGGACTCACGGCGCCGCCCAGTGCCGCGAGATTCTGTGCGCCGTAATAACTGCCACGCAGTTCTTCCGGGGCCAGGGTGTCGACGAAGAGGAAATCCGCCGGGTAAATGATCATCTCGCCGAGGGTGAAGATGAACATCGCCACGCACCAGCCGACCAGACTGTCGGCCAGGCTGAAGCCGATCAGACCGACGATGAACAACGCGGTGCCGCCGGCAATCCAGTAGCGCAGATGCTCACGTTTGAGGAATCGCCCGATCTGGTACTGCAGCAGGATCACCGTGATCGCGTTGCAGGCGAGCAGGGCGGCCATGGTGTCGAGTGTCTGATCCTGCGTGTGGGTCACCAGCAGGTACTGCGACAGGTACAGGGTGAATCGCCCGTGAACCAGGGTGCTGAGCAGGCAACCGAGAGTGAACAGGATCATCGTGCGGTCGTTTTTCAGGATGATCAGGGTGTTCAGGAAACTCTGCGGCTGGCTCGCCTGCGACAGCGGGCTGACCTCGCGAGAGACGCCCAGCAGCAGGAAAACGCTGCCAGCGGCAATCAGCCCCGCGACGATAAATGGCGCTGAAGGCTGAACCCCTGCAAACACCACGCCGATCATCGGGCCGACGGCGTAGCCAATGTTGGTCAGCGTGTAGTTCAGCGAAAACGCCTTGACCCGCTGGCTGACCGGCAGGTTTTCACTGAGCATCGCTTTGGAACAGATCAGGAACAGCGCCGACGCCGTTTCACTGATGATCAGCACCAGCGTGACCAGGTACAGATTCTGCGCGAAGGTCAGCAGCATCAGGCCGACACCGCTGGAGAGCATGGTCAGAATCAATAGTTGGCGCTTGTCGAGGCGATCGATGATGTAGCCGCCGTACAGCGACAGCAGCGTGGCACTGAACACGGCGATGCCCAACAGCAGACCGACGTCCTGCGGGTTGAGGGCCAGTTTGTTGCTGAGGAACAGGGTCAGCAGCGGGCTGATCAGGGCACGGCTGATGACGATGCTCAGCGAGGTGATCATCAGTCGGCGGATCAGGCGGGAGTAGGTGGCCACGAGGAGATCAATGTCCTTATTTCAGAATGCGCGGGTTAGCCTTGCCATCCTCACCGGGTCCCGCTCGGCGGTCAACCTGACACACCGCAAATCCGTGTGGGAGCGGGCTTGCTCGCGAAGGGGCCGGCACATCCAGCATCGTTATCAGCGGGCACACCGCCTTCGCGAGCAAGCCCGCTCCCACAGAGGGGATTGGCGGTGTTATCAATAGAGGGGCAGGAGCATGGCGCAGCGTCGCTCGGCGGCAAAACCATGCTCGACTTCTTTCTGCAAAGCGTCGAGCAAATGCGCTTCATGCTCACCGGACGCGACTTCCACAAACCCCATCCGCTGATAAAACGGCGCATTCCACGGCACGTCGCGAAACGTGGTCAGGGTCACGGCGCGCATTTGCTCATGGCGGGCATGTTCGATCGCAGTCAACACCAGTTGCCGGCCCACGCCCTGACCCTGAAACTCGAGGCTGACCGACAGTTCTTCAATGTGCAGCAAGTTGTCGAAATCCAGCGCGCGGATAAACCCTGCGAGTTGCGCCGAGGTGGTTTCGGCGACCCAGACGTGGGCATTGTCGATGGCTTGGCGGTGTTGCGCGGCGCTGGCCACGTCGGTGTCGGCAAGCCAGGCGAGGGTTGGATCTGTGCGAAACAGCTCGGCGGCCGAGCGTTCGATGGCGGGGAGGGCGGCGGCATCATTCAGCCGCGCCCGGCGTACAACAAAACTCATGGTAAACAGTCCCTGTAGAAGCTGCCGCAGGCTGCGATCTTTTTCCTGAAAGCGCAAAAGATCGCAGCCTCAATCAGTTCCTACAAGGGCTTCAGATACAACAGCACGTAATCGTTCTTGTCGAAACGCCCGGTCAGCACCGGTTGCAGGCCGGCCAGCGGGGTGCCCTGTAGCGTTTGCAGGTCCTTGCTGTCCATCATCAGCCAGGCCGGGCCCTTGAGGGCTTCGAGTTGCTGGACTGTTTCGGTGAACTGCGGTTGCAGATCATGCTCGACGTTGACCATGAACTTGATCGCCTTGGCGTCTTTGCCCATGCCGTGCAGCACCAGCGGGGCCGGGTTCTGCTGCACCTGCGCGAAGGCAGCACGACTGAACGCCTGCGTGTCGTACAGACGTCGTTCCACCGGTTCGAACACCGCGGCATACACCGTCCACAAGGCTAACACCGAGCACAGCGCCAACACTTCGGCCCGCCAGCGCGGGATCATCAGACGCGACAACGCGAGCAATTGCAGAACGCCGAGCACGACCAGTACCAGGGTGATGCCGTCGAGTTGCTCGGGAAAGCGGCGCTTGGCAACCAGCAGGGCCACCATCAACAGCCCCGGCGTCACCAGCCAAATGCCTTGAATTACCCCACGCAATACGCGGAACACTCGTCCGTGCAGCACCTGAAACGGGTACGCCGCGATGATCGCCGCCATCGGCAACATCGGCAGCAGGTAACGCGCCTTCTTCGCCTGTGGAATCGACAGACCGACCATGACGATCAGCCCGGCGGCCGCGCAGTATTGCACCAGACGCAAGGCCGGCCCGCGCTGATGCGGCTTGCTCAGCCAGGTCGCGGCCAACGCCAGTATCGCCAGCGGATACGCCAGTGCGTAATTGCCCATGGAACTGGTGAAGTAATACAGCGAACCGCTGACGCCTTCGCTGCCGTCCATGCGCCCCATGAACTGCATACGAATGACGTCTTGCAGGAACGCCTCGCCACCGCTGAGTTTAGCCAGCCACAACAGCAGGCCGACGCATGCAGCGAGCAGGATCGACGCCAGCACACCGAACACCAACAGCCGTTTCCACTCGCGGTTAAGCAAGTAGTAACTGCAGAGCATGCCGGTCGGCACCACCAGGCCGATGGGCCCGCGAATACCGAAGCCCAGCAACAACAGGATAAAGATCAGCGGCCAGCGACGGCGCGAGCCGAAATGGTCGTGCGCGTAACCGAGGTAAAACACCGACAGCGCCACGGCGGCGAGCATCAGGTCTTGCGACACGGCGCGCACTTCGGTGACGAAGGTGCTGGTGAGCATCAACAGCGCGATGCTGATCAGGGCCCAGCGTTGCGAATGCACCGCCAGCAACCGATACATCAACGTCACGATCACGCCGCCGGCAATGGCGCTCGGCAGCCATGCCGTCAGGGTGTTGATCGCGCCGAAGGGCAACGACAACAACCAGATGAACAGCGTCGAGAGCGCTGAATAGTCGGCGTAAGGTTGACCGTATGTGGTCGGGAATACCGTTGGCCCGTGTCGCAACATTTCCTGGGCAAACAGTACGAACCGTGAATCGAAGCCAATGGGAGCCTGTCCGTAAACCCCGGCGATAAACAACAGCAGTGCCAGCAGCCCTGCGATCAGGGACTGCCGGCGGATGACAGGCGACAACGTGATCAAGCGACGTCCGCAGTGTTAGGCCACTGCTGCAGCGGGATCGGCAGTTTGCGCGAATCGCCTCGGCCGATCGGGAAGTACTTGAAGCCGTTGCGTGCCAGACGCTCGGCGTCGTACAGGTTGCGGCCGTCGAAGATCACCGGGGCTTTCAGGCGCTGCTCGATCAGGTCGAAATCCGGCGCCTTGAACTGCTGCCATTCGGTGCAGATGATCAGCGCATCGGAACCCGACAGCACCGATTCCGGGGTGCCCATCAGCATCAGTTTTTCTTCGTTCGGATACAGATGCTGGGTTTCCTGCATCGCTTCCGGGTCGAACGCGCGAACGCTGGCGCCAGCGGCGAACAGCGAGTCGAGCAGCACGCGGCTCGGCGCATCGCGCATGTCGTCGGTGTTCGGCTTGAACGCCAGGCCCCACAGGGCGAAGGTCTTGCCGCGCAGATCACCTTTGTAGAACGCATTGATGCGGTCGAACAGCTTGTGCTTCTGCCGCTCGTTGATCGCCTCGACCGCTTGCAGCAGGTCGCTGGAGCAATGCGCCTGTTCGGCACTGTGGATCAGCGCGCGCATGTCTTTCGGGAAGCACGAACCGCCGTAACCGCAGCCTGGGTAGATGAAGTGGTAACCGATGCGCGTGTCGGCACCGATGCCCTGACGCACCGACTCGATGTCGGCGCCCAGGTGTTCGGCCAGTTCGGCGATCTGGTTGATGAAGCTGATCTTGGTCGCCAGCATGCAGTTGGCGGCGTATTTGGTCAGCTCGGCGCTGCGCAGGTCCATGAACATGATGCGGTCATGGTTGCGGTTGAACGGCGAGTACAGGTCGCGCATCACATCGCGCACTTCGTCACCTTCGCAGCCGATGACGATGCGGTCCGGACGACGGCAGTCGGACACCGCCGAACCCTCCTTGAGGAATTCCGGGTTGGAGACGATATCGAACTGCAGCTCACGACCGGCCTTGTCCAGCGCGGCCTGAATGTGCGCACGCAGGGTGTCGCCGGTGCCGACCGGTACGGTGGATTTCTCCACCAGGATCAGCGGCTGCTCACGATGGCGCGCCACGGCATCACCTACCGACAGCACGTATTTCAGATCGGCCGAGCCGTCTTCGCTGGACGGCGTACCGACGGCGATGAATGCGACGCGACCGTGTTGTACGGCGAGCTTTTCATCGGACGTGAAATGCAGGCGGCTGGAGTCCAGGCCTTCGCGTACCAGGCTCGACAGGCCCGGTTCAAAGATACTGACGTGACCCTGGCGCAGCAGTTCGACTTTCTTCTGATCGATGTCCATGCACACGACGTCGTGACCGACTTCGGCCAACACGGCGGCCTGCACCAGGCCGACATAACCGCTACCAAATACTGTGATTTTCATGGAGCACTCCTGAATTCGGGCGCACGAGACGGACGAGTGTTAATAGTGATGACCCCGAGCATGACCAGTGCCACGCCCAGCGATTTAGTGAAACTGAACGATTCGTTGAACAGCGGCAGACTGGCCGCCAGCAGGTACACCAGCGCGTAGCTGATGCTCAATAGTGAATAAGCCCGGCCCAGCGGCAGATCGCGCAATGCCGCGAGCCAGCAGAGCATCGACAGGGCGTAGGCGAAAATTGCCACCAGCACCACCGCCAGCGCCGAAAGATCGACACTGCCGGCGCTCAGCGCCGTCAGCCATTGTTCCGGTTGCGGCAGGCGCGTCATGCTCCAGCGCATGCCCAGTTGGGCGCCACTGACCAGCATTACGCTGCCCAGAGCAAATCCGATTCCACGAGCCTGGTTCATGACTGTTGCCCCAGCAAAACCACGCCGCCGATCACCAGCGCCACGCCCAGCCAATGCTGGCGGTCGATGGGCTCGCGAAAGACGAAGCGGGCAATCAGGGTGATCAGCACGAAGTTGAGGCTGAGCATCGGGTAAGCGATGCCCACTTCAAGACGTTGCAACACCAGCAGCCAGACCAGCAGCCCGCTACCCAGCGAAAACAGCGCCAGCCACAACCATGGCGAACGCAGTTTGTCGGCCCAGGACGAATCAACGCCGCGCCAGCTCTCCACGGCGAATTTCTGCGCGACTTGCCCTAGGCACGTCAGCAGACACGCCGTCAGTAACAGCAACCAGCTCATGACGGATCCTTGGGCAGCACCATGATCACCAGATTGCCCGATTCGTAACGGGTACCGTCCTTGGGCAGCAAGTCCAGCTCTTCGAGCTCGTCCTGGCCCTTGACGCGCATCAGCACACCGACCGATCCGCTGCGGCGCGCTTCACGTACCCATTGTTGAACGTTGTCCTTGGTGAGTCGGCGCTCGGCGCCTTCCGGGTAGGAAAGACCGTACTTGAGTTCGCCGACCGTGTTGTACAGCGCGACCTCCGGTTGTTTCATGCGCCAGGCCAGTGCCGCCGCCGCGCCCAGATCGTTGCTCAGCAGATGCGTAGCGCCGGACAGTTCAGTGACGTGATGACGGACGAACTGATCCGGGGTCTTGTTGGCCACCACCGACTTGGGCAACGCCGCCGGCAGGATCCCGGCCAGTAACAGACTGCCCAGCGCCGGTGCCGCCCAGCACTGCAACGGCAGGAACGCTTGCGCCAGGTTGGCGATGATCCAGCCGATCAGGGCGATGAACACCAGCACCAGGCTGTGCAGTTCGTGGTCGTACACCGGTTTGTTCAGTTGCAGGTAAACCAATGCGATCAGCGTGACCACACCCAGCAGCAGGTTCAGCAGACCGTTGATCCCCAGCGCCCGACCTTGTTCCAGACGCAAGCGATCAGCCAGCGCATTGCCCAGCAGCAGTGACAATGGCAACAGGCACGGCAGAATGTAGGTCGGCAGCTTGCCGTTGCTCAGGCTGAAAAAGCCGAGCGGCAGCCACAACCACAACAACAGGAAAACCATGTTCGGCTGGGCCCGGGTTTGCCAGGCTTGCTTGAACGCGGTCGGCAACAGGCCAACCCACGGCAGACTGAATGCCACCAGCAGCGGCAAGTAGAACCACCACGGTGCATCGTGCTGCGCATCGTCACCGGCAAAGCGGCGGATGTGTTCGTGCCAGAAGAAGAACCGCCAGTAATCCGGTTCCTGTGCGTGCACCGCCAGCGCCCACGGCAAGCTGACGATGATCGCGATGGCGATCGCCACCGGACCGAACACCAGTAGTTCACGCCAGCGTTTCTGCCAGAGCATCCACGGCAACGCGATCAGTACCGGCAGCAACCAGGCGAGAAAGCCCTTGGTCATGAAACCCATGCCGCAGGCCAGCCCCAGCAGCGCCCAGGCGCCCAGACGGTGCCCGGTGCTTTTGCTGTCGAGCGCAAACCACAGCGCCACCAGGCTCAGGTTGACCCAGAAGGTGAATTGCGGATCGAGGTTGGCATACCCGGCCTGACCGGCGACGACTGTAAAGCTCATGTAGAGCAGGGCGCAGACGAAGCTCTTGCGCGGATCGTTCCACAACCGCCGCGCGACCAGGTAGGCCAGCAGCACACTCAACGCCGTGCTGAGTGCCGACGCGAAGCGCACGCCGAACAGGTTCTGTCCGAACAATTCCTGGCCGATGGCGATCATCCAGTAGCCGGCAATCGGTTTCTCGAAATACCGCAGCCCCATGAAATGCGGCGACACCCAGTTGCCACTGAGCAGCATGTCCTGGCTGATCTGTGCGTAACGGGTTTCGTCGGGGATCCACAGGCCATGGGTGCTCAATGGCAACAGATAGGCCAGCAGACAGAGGCCGACCAACAGCGGCAGTGCCCAGCGTCTGGTCATGCGCCTTGCACTCCCAGCCAGCCTTCACGGCCTTCGAGCACACCGCGCTGCACGCGGCCCACGGGCAGGGTGTTGAAAAACTCGGGCAACAAGTCGCCCAAGGGTTTGAAGTCAATGTTGCGCTGGCGTGCATCGGCCAGCAATTGACGAAAGTCCTGAGCCATCAGAATCCCTTCTACTTCGGCATGAATGGTGTAGACGTTGAGTGCTTGCGCCTGGAACCGGTCGAGGATAAAGGCGTTGAAGTCCTTCGCCGCCACGTGCGGGCCGACGACTTCGTCGAAGGTCGGCAGGTCCACCGGAATCTGCGGAGTGCCCAGCGAACCGTCCGCCAGCAGCGGACGGAACAGGCTCTGCCCGCGGCAATCGCTGTTATAGCGAAAGCCGAAGGTCTGCTTGGCCTCGATCACGCGCTCGTCCGCACGCCAGCCGGCGGCAGCCGAACACTGGATCTTTTCGCCGAGGATGTCGCTCAAGGTGTCGACGCCGCGCCGGATCTGTTCGATCAGTTGCGCGTCGCTCCAGCGCCCGGCGTTGGCCTGCCAGCCATGGTGATCCCAGGCGTGCAGGCCGACTTCGTGACCGGCGTCCCGGGCCTGACGCATCAGGTGCCCGAGATCACGGCCAATCGGTTTGCCGGGCCAGGCAGTGCCGGCCAGCAAAATGTCCCAGCCGTAGAGGCCGGCAGCGTTGGAGCGCAGCATTTTCCAGAGGAACTGCGGGCGGATCAGGCGCCACAGATGCCGACCCATGTTGTCCGGGCCGACACTGAAGAAAAACGTTGCCTTGACCTGCGCCTCGTCGAGCATCTCCAGCAGCCGCGGCACACCTTCTCGGGTGCCACGGTAGGTGTCGACATCGATACGAAGACCTGCCTGCATTACTTCTTGTCCGCGATTTCGAGCATGGCTTCACGCAGGAAGAAGTCCAGGGTGTTGCCGATGGTCTCGCGCATTTCCACGGTCGGCTCCCAGTTCAGCAGGCGCTTGGCGTTGGCGATGCTTGGCTTGCGGTGTTCCACGTCCTGGTAACCGGCACCGTAGAACGCCTTGCTTTCCACGTCGCGGAAACCGGCGAACGGAGGGAAGTTGTGACGCAGCGGGTGCGCTTCGAACTGACGCAGCAGCTCTTCGCCCAACTGACGGATGCTGGCTTCGTTGTCCGGGTTGCCGATGTTGATGATCTGGCCGTTGCAGACATCGTTGTCGTTGTCGATGATCCGCGCCAGGGCTTCAACGCCGTCAGCGATGTCAGTGAAGCAACGCTTCTGCTCGCCACCGTCGAACAGACGGATCGGCGTACCTTCCACCAGGTTGAGGATCAACTGGGTGATGGCGCGGGAGCTGCCGATACGCGCCGAATCCAGACGGTCCAGACGTGGGCCCATCCAGTTGAACGGACGGAACAGGGTGAAGTTCAGGCCCTTGGCGCCGTAAGCCCAGATCACGCGGTCCAGCAGTTGTTTGGAGACCGAGTAGATCCAGCGCTGCTTGTTGATCGGACCGACGATCAGGTTCGAGCTGTCTTCGTCGAAGTTCTTGTCCTGGCACATGCCATAGACTTCCGAAGTCGACGGGAAAATCACGCGCTTGTTGTACTTGACGCAGTAGCGAACCAGTTTCAGGTTTTCTTCGAAGTCCAGCTCGAATACGCGCAGTGGGTTGCGGGTGTATTCGATCGGGGTGGCGATGGCCACCAGCGGCAGGACCACGTCGCACTTCTTGATGTGGTACTCGATCCACTCGGAGTGAATGCTGATGTCGCCTTCGACGAAGTGGAAGTTCGGGTGGCTGCGCAGACGCTCGATGGCGTCGGAGCCGATGTCCAGACCGTAGACTTCGTAGCGGTCGTCACGCAGCAGGCGCTCGGACAGGTGGTTACCGATGAAACCGTTGACGCCCAGGATCAGTACGCGAGTACGACGTGGCGCACGACCGGATTCGGCACCGCGCAGCAGCGAGCCATCGACCAGACCCAGTTCGTTGGCCAGTTGCGGGCCGCTGAGGTACAGACCGTTGTCGTTGCGCTGACCGGCGTTGATCACCAGCGAGTCTTGACCGCAGGCAATGCGCAGCGGATCGACGCTGATCACGCGACCTGGCGCCTGACCTTCGTTGCCCTTGACGACTTCAGCGCTCCAGACGATCAGTTTGTGTTCGCCCACAGCGCAGAAGGCGCCCGGGTAAGGACGGGTGACGGCGCGCACCAGGTTGAACAGTTCTTCTGCCGGTTTGGCCCAGACCAGTTTGCCGTCCGCCGGGGTGCGGCGACCGAACACGGTGGCTTTCGATTCGTCTTGCGGAGTTTCAGTGATCTTGCCTTGCAGCATGTTCGGCAGGGTGTCGCGCAGCAGGTCGCTGGCGGCGGTGCGCAGTTTGGCGTGCAGGGTCAGGCCGGTATCACTGCGCTCGATGGCAACGCGCTGCTGGGCAACGATGGCGCCGGCATCAGCGCGCTTGACCATGCGGTGCAGGGTAACGCCGGTTTCGGTTTCGCCGTTGACCAGCACCCAGTTCGCCGGAGCGCGGCCGCGATAGCGTGGCAGCAGCGAACCGTGCAGGTTGAACGCGCCTTTTTTGGCCAGGGCCAGCAGTGGTTCGCTCAGCAGGTTGCGGTAGTAGAAGGAGAAAATGTACTCCGGGTCCAGCTTGGCGATGCGCTCGATCCACAGTGGGTGGTTGGCGTCTTCCGGGGCGTGGACCGGGATGCCTTTGTTGGCGCACAGCTGGGCAACCGACGCATAGAACGCGTTTTCTTTCGGATCGTCGGCGTGAGTGAACACTGCTGCAATGTCAAAGCCGCTGTTGAGCAGGGCTTCAATGCCGGCGCAGCCAATATCGTGGTAGGCGAAGACAACAGTTTTTGCACTCATGAGAGAACCTGATCGGAAGTGGAAGAAGTAGCGGTAGAAGAAAGACCATCGACGGTGACGGCAGGGGCCGGATCGGCCGGCTGGCTGCGCAACACCTTTTCGATGAAGAAACGTGGACGGGCGCGCACATCGCTGTACATGCGGCCGAGGTATTCACCCAGCAGCCCCATGCCGATGAACTGACCACCGGTGAACACGAACAGTACGGCGAACAGCACGAAGGTACCGTCACCGGCCCAACCGGCACCGAAGGCCAGACGCAAGACAATCAACGCAATCGCGAACAGCACGCCCAATCCGGCCATGGCGAAGCCGACGATGCTCAGCAGACGCAGCGGCGTGGTGGTCATGCAGGTGACCAGATCGAACATGAGGTTGATCAGGCGCATCGGGCTGTATTTCGAGTCGCCGTGTTCACGCTCGGCGTGGGCCACGACGATTTCGGTGGTGTGACGGGCGAAGCTGTTGGCCAGGATCGGGATGAACGTACTGCGTTCGCGGCAGGCGAGCATCGCGTCGATGATGGTGCGGCGGTAGGCGCGCAGCATGCAGCCGTAGTCGCTCATGGCGACGCCGGTGGAGCGTTGCACGGCCAGGTTGATCAGCTTCGAAGGATAACGGCGCAGCGCCGAGTCCTGACGATTGCCGCGCACGGTGCCGACCACGTCGTAACCTTTTTCGGCTTCGGCCACCAGCCGGGGGATTTCCTCCGGCGGGTTCTGCAGGTCGGCATCGAGGGTGATCACCACGTCGCCCTTGCACTGTTCGAAACCGGCCATGATCGCGGCGTGCTGACCATAGTTGCGGTTGAGAATGACCGCCACGAACGGGCTGTTTTCACGCCCGGCGGCTTCTTCGAGCATGTTCGCCGATTCGTCGCGGCTGCCGTCGTCGACCAGCACGATTTCGAAATCGTGATTCAGTTGGCGGCAGGCCGCCTCGGTACGACGCAGCAGCTCGGGCAGGCTTTCCTGTTCGTTGTAGACCGGGATGACGATCGACACGCTACGGATTGGATAAGGTTTCACAGGCGTTTTTCCATGATGTGTGCGATGGCACCGACCACCCGGTCAAGGTCTTGACCGGTCATGTCGGGGAACAGCGGAATCGAGCACAGCCGCGCCGAGTTCCATTCGGTGTTGGGCAGGTACAGGTCGGGGTCACGCTGGCGATACCAGGTGTGCAGGTGGGTGGCGATGAAATGGATACCGGTGCCGATGCCCTGATCCTGCAACGCCTTCATGAAGGCTTCGCGATCCATGCCGCAACGCTCGCTGTCGATGCGCAGGATGAACAGGTGCCAGGCGTGTTGCTGGGCATAGGCGGGCAGGGCCAGCGGTTGCACCGGCAGGCCTTCGAATTTTTGCAGGTAGCTGGTGGCCAGTTCGGTGCGCCGGGCGTTGATTTCGTCCAGACGTTGCAGCTGCACCAGGGCAATCGCGGCGTTGATGTCGGCCAGGTTGTACTTGAAGCCCGGTTCCATCACTTGCGCCTGCGGCTTGCGGCCACCGGTCAGACGGTCATAGGCGTCAACGCCCAGGCCGTGGAATTTGAGCATGCGCACGCGGCTGGCGAGCGCTTCGTCGTCGGTGACGAACATCGCGCCTTCGGCACAGGTCATGTTCTTGATCGCATGGAACGAGAAGATCGCCGTGCCTTGCGAACCGACGTGGCGCCCCTTGTAGCGGGTGCCGGCGGCGTGGGCGGCGTCTTCGATGACCGGGATGCCGTGCTTGTCGGCCAGGGCATACAGCGGATCGAGATCGAATGCAGCACCGGCGTAGTGCACTGGAATGATTGCCTTGGTTCGCGGGGTGATGGCCGCTTCGATGCGCGCAGCGTCGGTCATCAGCGTGTCGCGGTCGACATCGACAAACACCGGTTTGGCGCCCAGCAGGGAGATCATGTTGGCGGTCGAGACCCAGGTCTGCGACGGGGTGATGACTTCGTCGCCCGGGCCGATGCCCAGGGCCAGCAGCGTGATGTGCATGCCGCCGGTGGCCGAAGACAAGGCCACCGCGTGCTTGCAACCCACGTACTGCGCAAACTGCTCTTCGAGTGCCTGGTTTTTCGGTCCCGTGGTGATCCAGCCCGAGCGCAACACCTGCTCGACAGCGGCAATTTCCTCATCGCCAATACTTGGGCGGGAGAAGGGGAGAAACGCCTGACTCATGGGCACCTCATTGCAAAAAATAAAAGGATGGACTCACGTAACTGTTGGATCCAACCACAGCGTAGACACAGAAAAGCGCTCCTGCATCAATAACTTGGCAAAAAAAGCATGACGTCGGGGATTGATTGACTTTTCACGATTTGCCCGGCAGGTTGGGGCATAGCCACTACCGAACCTATGGGAATTAAGGTTATGCCGGTTTTTGTGAAAGGAACATGAAAAACCGGTTGGCGAATCGTTTATCTGTCACTTATACAGCCGCTGTTCAGGCTTCTGCCGTCCATCGCAGTTTTTTCTCGGACAGTGCCGCTCAAGTACCTTCTTTACTTCAAGTACATTGCATTTGTTAGTTGTTGTAGTGCTGTACGTTTTTTACTCAAGGTTTAACGTTTGATTGATTTAGTTGCTGCAACCCCCGACGCTCCAAAAACCAACCCGATGAGCCTGTACCTCGCGCGTTTGGCGCCCTCCAGCCAACTGACCATGCGCTATGTGCTGCAAGATGCGGCCGATCGCCTGGGCTTTGAAGACATGAATGTCGAAGAGATTCCCTGGCATGCCTTGCAACCGGAAGATGTTGTAGCGCTGGTCGCTGCATTACGCGCAGACAACTACGCACCGAACACTTCTTCGTTGTATGTGAATGCGGTGCGCGGGGTGATGAATGAGGCCTGGCGCATGAGTCTGATCAGCCAGGAACATCTGTTGAAGATGCGCTCGGTCAAGGGCATTGCCGGCACGCGGCTGTCTCAGGGGCGCAATCTCAAGCGCACGCTGATTCACGAATTGATGGAAGTCTGCGCCGCCGACCCACGCCCGCAGGGCTTGCGTGATGCAGCAATCATCGCGCTGCTGTACGGTACCGGTATGCGCAAGTCGGAATCGGTGGATCTGGACCTGAATCAGGTCGACTTCAGCGAGCGCAGCCTGTGCGTCACCGCCAAGGGCAACAAGCAGTTGATCAAGTACGCGCCGGCATGGGCTTTCAGCAAGCTCGATGCATGGCTCGAACTGCGCCGCTCGCAGCTCAAGGAAGGCGAGAGCGACGATGCCTTCCTGTTCAACCGTATTCGCCGTGGCAGCCACATCACCCGCGAGCGGATCACCAAGCATGCGATCTACTACATCGCCCGCCAGCGCGGCACGCAGGTCGGGGTGAAGATCATGCCCCACGATTTCCGTCGCTCGTTCATCACTCGGGTGATCGAGGAGCACGACCTGTCGATCGCGCAGAAACTGGCGCATCACAGCAACATCCAGACCACCGCCAACTACGATGTGCGCGATGACAACGAGCGGCGGCGGGCGGTGGATCGCTTCGATCTCTGATCAGCTCAGGCCAAACACATGCGCCGCACCGAGTACCGACAGCTGCACCGCGCTGCCGGCGGGCGGCGCGTGCATGCCGGAGCTGCGCACCAGAATCGAACGGGGCGGATCCTGAGTCGCGGATGAGCTCAGTTCAACGGTCAGGGTGCAGGTGTTGCCGGCAAAGTCACGGTCGGTGACCAGCGCATGGCAGCCTTGACTGTCAGACGCCCCTTCGGCGATCTGCAATTGCTCGGGGCGCAGCATGATCTGCGCGGCGCCGCTGAAGCCGTTGCTGTTCACCGCCACCTGACCCAGATCGCAATGCGCCCAACCCGCCTCGATTCGCGCGGGCAGGACCACCGCTTCGCCGAGAAAGTGCGCGGTCTGTTCATCCTGCGGATAGCGGTAGAGATCCATCGGATGCCCGGACTGCACCAGCCGGCCGCTGCGCATCACCGCCAATTGATCGGCAAACGACAACGCTTCGCTCTGATCGTGAGTCACCAGAATGGTGGTGACGCCGGCGTCTTCGAGCAGGCGCGCGACCATTTTGCGCATGGCACTGCGCAAACCGGTGTCGAGGGCGGAGAACGGCTCATCGAGCAGCATCAGCCGTGGTTGCTGCGCCAGAGCGCGGGCCAGCGAGACCCGCTGTTGCTGGCCACCGGACAATTCGTGGGGCCAACGGTTGGCCATGTTGGCGTCGAGGGCGACGCTGTCCATCAACTCAAGGATGCGCTGGGTGCGGGCCGCACCGGTCAGGGCCAGGCCGAAACCGATGTTCGCCGCCACCGTCATGTGCGGGAACAACGCGCCGTCTTGCGGTACGTAGCCGATCTGCCGTTGATAGGCCGGCACTGCGTGACTGCGGTCGACCAGCGTCTGGCCGTTGAGGGTGAGGCTGCCGCTGTCGGGAAACTCGAAGCCGGCGATCATTCGCAACAGCGTGGTCTTGCCGGAACCGGAGGGGCCGACGATCACCGTGCGGCTGCCGGTCGGCACGTTGAGGCTGACGTCGTCGAGCGCCTTTTGCGCGCCGAAGGTTTTACTGAGGTTGAGCAGTTCGAGAGCGTTCATCGGCCAGCGGTACGCCTGGATTGGTGATAGAGAATGGCCGTCAGCGGCAGTGAAAGCAGGATCATCAAGAACGCGTAGGGCGCGGCGGCGGCGTAATCGATTTCGCTGGTCATCGCCCAGAATCCGGTGGCGAGGGTCCGCGTGCCGTTGGGCGCCAGCAGCAGGGTTGCGGTCAGTTCATTGGTGATTGCCAGGAACACCAGTGCCGCACCTGCCGCCGCGCCGGGAGCTGCCAGGCGTACGGTGATCAGCCACAATGCGCGTATCGGCGAGCGGCCAAGGCTTTGCGCGATGTTTTCCAGCTCGACCGGGGCCTGTGCGAAACCGGCGCGCAGGCTGACCAGCGCCCGGGGCAGGAACATCAGCAGATAGGCCAAGAGCACCGTGATGGTGGTCTGGTAGATCGGCCGGGCGAAATGAATGGTCACGGTGACCAGCGCCAAAGCAACGACAATGCCGGGCAGTGAACTGGTGATGTAATTGCAGCCTTCCAGCAAGCGCTGCAGTTTGCCCGGCGAGCGGATCGACAGCCACGCGATGGGAATCGCCGCGACACTGGTCAGCAATGCGCCGGCCACTCCGTAAGACAAGGTCTGCAGCAGCGCCGGCAGCAACTCGTCACCTTGCCAGACCTGCACGCCACCGGCCAGCAGCCAGCGGCCCAGCGTGAGCAACGGCACACCGAGCGCGAGCAGGCAGGTCAAGGTTTGCAGCAATAAAGCCAGGGTTGTCACGCCTCGGTTCAGTCGCACGCTGCGCTGATCGCGGGCGCTGCCGGAACCGACTCGCGCGTAGCGGGCGTTGCCACGGGCGGCAGATTCGGCGGTGAGCATCGCCAGACAGCACAGCGCCAGAACGCCAGCGAGCATGTTGGCCGCCGGGCCGTTAAACGTCGATTTGAACTGATCGAAGATCGCCGTGGTGAAGGTGTCGAAACGGATCATCGCGTACAAGCCGTACTCGGCCAGCAAATGCAGACCGACCAATAACGCGCCACCGCAGATTGCCAAGCGCAATTGCGGCAACACCACCCGAAAGAACACCGCCCACGGCTTAAGTCCCAAGGATTGCGCGACGTCTTCAATCGCCGGATCGAGACGGCGCAAGGTCGCGGCAATCGGCAAATACAGAAACGGGAAATAGGCGATCACCGACACCAGCACACCGGCCGGCAGACCGTGGATCGACGGAATCAGGCTGACCCACGCATAACTGTGGACGAACGCCGGCACGGCCAGCGGAGCCACCGCCAGCACTGACCACAGGCGTCGGCCGGGCAGGTTGCTGCGTTCGGTCAGCCAGGCCAAGGTGGTTCCGAGCAGGATGCACAGCGGCAGGGTGATCAGCACCAGCAGCACGGTGTTGATCAGCAATTCGCCGACCCGCGGGCGAAAGATCAGAGCTTCGATGGTTGCCCAACCGGTGTACCACGCAACGCCGATGACGAACGCGATCGGCAGCAGGGACAACAAAGACACCAGCACCGCCGAGCTCACCACCCACGAACTGCCACGCCCGGCCAGCGTGCGGGGCGGGTGAATGAGGCTGGCGGCGGCCGTCGCAACGGCCGGTGCAGGCAAGGTTTCGGGCATCACTTAGAGCAATCCGGCCTGGGTCATCAGCTCGACGGCTTTTTTGCTGTCGAGGGTCGACGCATCGACTTTCGGCGCGTCGAGGGTTTTCAGCGGAGTCAGCTTCGGATTGGACGGCGCGTCTTTACCCACGGCGTATTCGAAGGAGGTGCCGGTTTCGAGAACTTCCTGACCTTCCTTGCTGGTGATGTATTTGACGAACTTCTGCGCTTCATCCTGATGCTTGCTCGAGGCCAGCACGCCGGCGCCGGAGGTACTGACGAACGCGCCCGGATCCTGATGTTTGAAGTAGTACAGCTTGGTGTTTTTGCTGTTTTCGCCGGTCTTGGACTGATCAACGAAGCTGTAATAGTGATAGATCACGCCGCTGTCGATCTGTCCGGCGTTCACCGCTTTGAGCACCGCACTGTTGCCGCGATAGATCGTGGCGTTGGTCTTCATGCCCTTGAGCCATTCCAGGGTGGCAGCTTCACCTTTCTGTTGCAGGACGGCGGCGACGATCGCCTGGAAGTCCGCGCCAGCCGGGGAGGCGGCCCAACGGCCTTTCCAGGCCGGGGTGGCGAGGTCGAGCAGGGATTTGGGCAAGTCCTTTTCAGTCAGTTTGCTTGGGTTGTAGACGAACACGGTGGAGCGGGCGGCGATGCCGACCCAATTGCCGTGGGCCGGACGGTAGGCGGAATCGACTTGCTCAAGGGTAGCGGGCGCCAGAGGGGCGAACAGTTTGGCGTTGTCCACCAGCACCATCGCCGGGGAATTCTCGGTGAGGAATACGTCTGCCGGCGAGGCGGCGCCTTCCTGCACGAGCTGGTTGCCCATCTCGGTGTCATCGCCGTTGCGAATGGTCACCGGAATGCCGGTTTCCTCGGTGAAGCCGGCCACCCAGGCCTTGGTCAGGGTTTCATGCTGGGCGTTGTAAACCACCAGACCCACCGAATCGGCGGCAAAAGCCTGCCCGGTGCCGAGCAACGCAGTGGCCAGCAATGCGCGCTTGAAGAAGGATGGAAAGCGTGGATTCATTCGGGCAGCTCCTGTTTTCAGACGTTATGAGCAAACCCTCGCAGGAAACAATGCGAACGATTTGCAAGTGTCGAGTCGCGGCAATGTAGGGTGGCAAATGAGAAAAAAACGTCAAAGAAGCCGTTAATACTTGTCATTGCCATTCAAATTTACCGCGACTCTCTCCTTTTGTCTTAACGTCATTGCTCAGGAGTGGGGAATGTAAGCCACGCTCTGGTCTGCACGCCCGTGGAATACCTGTTCGCCACGGGTCGGGGTGGTGGTGATGACCTGATGATCAGCCTTCAGCGCATCCAGTGGCACGGCGTCACCGGAACGATATTGCGCGACGAAGATCGTGCGTTGCGGATCCCAATGTTCCCCGCTGGTCCTTTCCAGCCAGGCGATCAGCGTCGCGGTGTCGCCATTGTGCGGGAAGTCCTCGATCGTTTCCGGCACGTAGTAGAACGGTGCACCACCGGTTTGCAGGTACATCGGTACTTTGTTGTCGACCTCGATCATGACCATGCGCCATTGATTCAACGGTGCCTGCTGACTGGCCTGTTCGCGAACCTGCTCGCCGAAGCGGATGACACCGCCGCCGCTGTTGGTCCATGGGTAAAGCACACCCAGTACCGCAGCGAGCAGTATAGTAGTGACAGCGAAGCCGATCTTCAGCCCACGGCCTTCGCTTTTGCGGGCGGCCATGCGCCGGGTCACCCACCAGGCACCCAGCAATTGCGCGAAGGGCACCAGCGGCAACACGTAATAGCTGCGGCGACTGCCACTGGCGGTGAAGAACAGCATCAGCAACGCGAGCCCTTGAATCAGCCAGCGGGTATCCGGTTCGATGTGCTTCCAGTTGCGCGCGGCCACCCACAAGGCGATCAACCAGCACGGCGCCCATGGCAGGGTGTAGACCGGCAGGTAGATCAAGTAGGTGTAAATCGGCCCGAACTGATCGAACGGCTGGAAAAACCGCACGACGTTTTCACGCAGCACCAGGCCGAGGCCGCTTTGTTCGTAGTTGGGCGCACCGTAGAGGTGAGACAACAGGAACGGCGCCATGTAAAACGCCCCGGCGATCAAGAGCGCGCCGAACAGTCGCAGGTTCAGGTGACGTTTCCAGCGGTGTTCGCTGAGCAGGTGCGGCAGCAGCACCAGCCCCGGCAGGATGAAACCGATCAGGCCTTTGAACAGCGAGGTCAGCGACAGCAGGCCGAAGAACACCACGTAGCGCCAGAAGCGGGTGTCATCCGGGCCGCGCCAATACCACCAGACGGCCGCCAGCACGCCGCAGACGGTGAGAATGTCGGCGGTGGCGACTCGGGCCCAGAACACGAAATAGAAGGTGGTCGCCAGCATCCAGCCGGCGATCAGCCCGGTGCCTTTGCGAAACAGTTGCTCGCCGAGCAGGTACACCAGCCACACGCTAAGCCACGCGGAAATCACCGAAGACAGGCGTAACGACCAATGTCCCAGTCCGCCAGTGAACCAGGAGGTGGCGGTGATCAGCCAGTACGACAGCAGCGGTTTGTCGTAATAAGGACTGCCCTTGAGATAGGGGTCGAAATAATCGCCGCTTTGCAGCATCTGCAAGGCGATGTTGGCCCAGCGGGTTTCCGGCCCCCACAGCTCGCGACTGCCCAGGCCGAGCAATAACAGCAGGGCAGTCGCCGTCAGCAGAAGCAGCAATTGCCTCCGTTCAGTCCTGGTCCGGGTCATGGCTGGCTCTGGCTGAAGATGAGGATTTCGATCTGGCCACGGCGGTAGTGCTTGCCGTCTATCGGCAACAGCTCCAGTTGCTGCTCGTCAGAGGTGCTGTTGACGCGCATCACCACGCCCACCGAGCCTTTTTTGCGCGCTTCGGTCATCCATTCGCCTACGCCGTCGAGGCTGACCTTGCGTGAGGCCATGGCCGGGTCATCGAGGCCGTACTTGAGCTCGCCAACGGTGTTGAACAGGTCGACTTGCGGGCGGCGCAAACGCCATGACAATGCGGAAGCGGCTCCCAGGTCGTTACTCAGCAACGAGCTGGTTTCGCTCAGTTCCTGCTGATGTTCGGCAATGAACTGATCCGGCATCTTGCTGTTGACGATGGTCGCCGGCATCGCCGCTGGCAGCAATGCGACGAGCAGGCCGATGCCCAACGCCGGCATCGCCCACAGCGCCAGAGGGCGCAAGGCTTGCAGCGATCCGGCAATCAGCCAGCCGAGCAGCACGATATAGCCCAGCGACAGGCTGAACATTTCGGTGTGTTCGTAAATTTCACGGGTCGCTTGCAGATAAATCAGCGCGATCAGTGCGGCGATGGCCAGCACTACGTTGACCACACCGTTGATGCGTAAGACGCGGCCGTTCTGGTCAGCTATCCAGTTCATCACGGTGTAGCCCATCAACAGAGCCAATGGCAGCAGGCACGGCATGATGTAAGTCGGCAGTTTGCCGCTGCTCGCACTGAAAAAAGCCAGCGGCAGCAGGAACCACAAGGCGAGGAAGGCGATTTTCGGATCACGCTTTTCGCGCCAGGTACGCAGCAGCGTCGAAGGCAACAGCAGTGCCCACGGCAAGGTGGACGCAAACAGCAGCGGCAGGTAGAACCACCATGGTCGTGCGTGCTGTGCGTCTTCACCGGCGGCGAAGCGGCGGATGTGTTCGTGCCAGAAGAAGAACCGCCAGAAATCCGGTTCACGGGCATGCACGGCCAGTGCCCATGGCACGCTGACCAGCGCGGCCACCGCCACGGCAACCAGTCCATAACGCACCAGTTCACCGAAGCGCCGTTGCCAGATCATGTAGGGCAGGGCGATCAGTACCGGCAGCATCAGGGCGAGGAAACCTTTGGTCATCAGGCCCATGCCGCAGGCAAATCCCAACAAAGCCCAGCCGCCCAGCCGCGCGCGCGGGGTGTTGCTGTCGATGGCAAACCAGATCGCCACCAGACTCAGGTTGACCCACAAGGTGAACTGCGGATCGAGGTTGGCATAGCCGGCTTGTCCTGCGATCAGGCCGAAGCTCATATAAAGGAGGGCGCACGCGGCGCTGATTCGCGGGTTGTTCCACAGGCGCCGGGCCAACAGGTAGGCCAGCCACACGCTAACCCCGGAGCTGAGTGCCGAGGCGATGCGCACGCCGAACAGGTTTTCACCGAAAATCGCCTGGCCGATGGCGATCATCCAGTAGCCGGCGATCGGTTTTTCGAAGTAGCGAATGCCCATGAAGCGCGGCGCCACCCAGTTGCCGCTCTGCAGCATTTCCTGGCTGATCTGCCCATAACGGGTTTCATCGGGAATCCACAGACCGTGAGTCATCAGCGGCAGCAGGTAAAACACCACGAATGCCAGCACCAGACCGGGTATCGCAAAGCGTTCGATCAGGGAGCTCTGGTGGAGGCGCGGCAAATTCAGCGCTGCATGGTGCAGCGGTTTGTTCTCAGACGTCATGACTGGACCTTGGTGCAGTACAAAGTGTGCGTTTCAGTGACGGCCCGGCGATTTCCGTAGCAGGCGCGGCACTGGGTTGAATGAATGCAGAGGCGAGCACGGCCGAGGGGCGTGTCCTGCATTCAGAGAACGGGTCTGCTTCCAGCTTTAAGTTCTCCTCGGGAAGACAAGCTTTAAAATGAAATATTTCCAGTTTTTTCAGTCTGAAAAACATTTCTTATTACAAATTTCATACACGCCAATACCCTGTGCCAGAGCATTGGCCGAGTCGTTTGTTCTCGACTAAGTTTGATGATTACTTGGCCAATCGTTGCCAGCCTTCGGGATTCATGATGCCGATTACATCAAGTTTTCCTTGCGCATCTATCCGGGCCAAAACAGTGCTGCCATATTCGGCGGCGACCGCGCGCGGGTAACCGGTCTGCCGTTCAAAATCGGCGATGCAGCCGCTGTGGGTTACCAGAATCATGTTCTGTCCCGGGGTCTTGTGCGCCACCAATTCATTGCGCATCGTCGGGCCACAGGTTTCCAGCCATTCCGCCGCCACGGCATCGTGGCCAAGCATGTAATGCGCAGTCTGCATGGTGCGCGTCAACGGGCTGCTGAAGAACTGGGTCTTTTCCAGGCCCAGTTGCGTAAAGCCACGGCCGACGTCGGCTGCAGCAATGCTGCCAGCCTGGGTGATACCGTCCGCCGGCCCCAGGCAAGTATTGGTCGAGCGGTCGCAACGTTCGGTGTGGCGAACCAGTGCGACGACTTCACCGGCCTGCCAGGCCTTTACCCATTCCTGGGTAGCCGACGCACTCGCATAGCGCAGGTTGGGGGGCGAGCGTTGCATCCAGACGAAGCCGCAAATCAGTGCGATCAGCAGCAAACCGACGGCTATGATTGCCCAGGTGCGCGGACGAGACAGGTCCCATCGCTTGGACGCTGATTGTACTTGTACTAATTCAACCACAACGTTGCCCCTTGTCATTCCCGAGTTCCATTCAGTCAACACGCAAAGTGCAACGTAAGCTCCAGGAGATTAGTTACTTTACGGGGATCTGCTTGAATGGCTGCTGAACACTACGTTCAGAGTCGTGGCGGGGCAGTGAAGAACATGTGAAAAATTTGCGAGAGAAGCGCAGGTATTAGCGGAAAAGTCTATTTGATAACTAAACTCAAATAGTCGTTTTGTTTGTTTTGGCCACTTAACAATGGCGCCACTGGAGGCGAAGCTGCGACTTTGGATAACGTCGTGGCGCAGCTGCTTTCAGCCCCCGACATCAGCACTGGAGTCATTGAACCGGATGGACCTCAAGCAAAGCCTCGCCAATCGGATCGTGATTGTGTTCGCCTTGATGAGCGCGGTGGTGGCCGGTGTCTTCGCGATGGGCATTGTGGCTACCGTGCATGTCGTGGAGCACAAGTTGACCATGACCGCCCTCGGCGGTGGGCTGCGCCGGTTGTTGGCGATGGACGACATCAACCAGTGGCGCCACGAGCCGGAAAAGAGCGAACTGTTTTTTTTCGAGAACGGCCCGGGGCCCATGGCGCTGACGCCGCAACTGGCGGAACTGCCCGTGGGGTTTCAAGAGATCACGTTCAACGGCGACGACTTCTATGCGATGGTCGAGGCGGTCGGTGGCCGCAAATATGTGCTGTTGCGCAATCAGGAAAGCTTCGAACAGCGTGAACACCTGCTGTTCGTGGTGGTGATAGTCGGGTTCATCCTCAGTGTCATGCTGGCGGTCGCGCTCGGCAGGTTGTTGGCGCGGCAGGTCATGGCGCCGGTGATTCGCCTGGCGGGGCAGGTACGTCATCGCGATCAGTTGATCGCGTTGGCGCCGGCCCTGCATCCGGATTACGCCGATGATGAAGTAGGGGAGCTGGCCCTGTCTTTCGACCAGACACTCGGCCGGTTACGCGAAACCCTGAACCGCGAAAAACTCTTCACCAGTGATGTCAGTCATGAACTGCGCACACCGTTGATGATTCTGGCCAGCTCCTGCGAGCTGTTGCTGGCCAACCCCTCGCTGGATCAGCGTTCCACTCAGCAGGTCACACGCATTGCCCGGGCCAGCGCTGAAATGCGCCAACTGGTCGAAACCTTCTTGATGCTGGCGCGCAAGCCGGAAGAGCTTGGCACCGAATCCACTTGCACACTCAAATCGATCGCCGACGCCCAAGTGGAAATCTGGGGGCGACTGATTCGTGAAAAGGGTCTGGAATTCATCTACGAGCCGCAACTGGCGGGCACCACGCGTTATGACCTGACGTTCTTGCAGTCGGTCATGGGCAATCTGCTGCGCAATGCCTGGCACTACACCGATCAGGGCTTTGTAAGGTTGACCCTGCTCAAGGACAGCTTCGTGGTCGAGGACAGCGGCATAGGTATTCCGGAAGAGAAACGTCATGCGATGTTCCAGCCATTCGTGCGCGGTGACGAGCAGCGCGGTGAAGGCCTTGGGCTGGGATTGTCGCTGGTGCAGCGGATCTGCAGCCATCAGCGCTGGCAGGTTCAGTTGGTGACTCGCGAACCCAACGGCTGCCGTTTCACCGTCACGCTGTCGGCGGCTCAGGAGGCCGAAGGGCAGACGCGAGAATTACCCGCCGCTTGATTGATCAGGGCAGCCAGGCGTTTGACGTTGTTCTGTTGCGCGGCCACCAGTTCGTCGATGCTCGGGCCGGACGGAGTTTGCAAGGTTGAATGGCAGGTCAGCAGAGCATTGTCCGCCGCACCGCTGGGACGCAGGCGCCATTTGACGTCGATCAGCCCGTACTGGCCGGGGATCGAGTCGAAACGCTGCACATCGATGCGCACCGAGACGTTGCCGCGACTGCCGGTATTGCTCAGTTGATCGTTCAAGGCACTGCGCAGCTCATCCGCCAGACTCGCCCCCCACCACTGGGTTTCCAGAATCGCCAGGCCGTTGTTGCCCTGACGGATGACGATTTGCGGGCGGTCGACTTGTGGCGGCACGCTGATCCCCTCGATCGGAATCTGCGCGCCCGAGCGGGACGCCGGCAGTTGCACCGGGGTCAGGGTGTGAAAGTTGATCGGCTCGCTGCGGCAGGCGCCCAGCAGCATGAACGCAGCGAGCACGGTGATCTTCAGCGGTAAAGCCATGGGGGAGCTCCTGTGCTCAATTGCGCGGCGGTCCTTTCAGATCCAGCGGCGCCGCGTTGTCGGGACGACCGCGAATCAGTGATTCCGGATGGCGACCGAGATAATCCGACAGCTCACGCAGCGAACGCGACATGCGCCCGAGTTCGTCGAGGGTCTCGGTGAGTTTCTCGCGCTGTGGCGAATCTTCGGCCAGGGTCGAGCTGGCGGACTGCAAGGTCTTGCTGACGTCGGCCAGGGTGGTCTGCACGCTTGGCAGGGTTTTCGCGTTGAACTGGGTCAGGCCTTTGCGCAGCTCGACGAGGTTGCTGTCGAGGTTGCCGGCAATCCGTTCGACCGGCAGTTTGTTGAGCTTGTCGACCACGGCTTCGAGTTTTTCCTGCAACTGTTCGAGGCTGCCGGGCACGGTTGGCAAGACCACCGGCCGAGCCGTCGCGTCGAACGCAACTTTCTCGGCTTTCGGGAAGAAATCCAGCGCAATGTACAGTTGCCCGGTCAGCAGGTTGCCGCTGCGGGCCTGGGCGCGCAGACCGTTGTCGACGAAGGTGCCGAGCAAACGAATGCCGGCGGCTTCGTCGTCGGGATCGTGCTTGAATTCGGTCAGCATCTTTTTGTAGGCCTGCCCCAGGCGCTGGGGGTAAATGACGATGCCGACGTTAAGCGGGAAGCTGCGTTTTTTCGCGTCGAAGTCCAGGTTGATCCCGACGACCCGGCCGATCTCCATGCCGAGAAACTCTACCGGTGCATCGACCTTGAGCCCGCGCAAGGACTGTTCGAAGCGCAGCACCATGTATTGCGCCTTGCCGTTGGGCGGGGCGAGGGCGGTCTGCTGATCGGCGAACAGTTCGAAATCCTTGTCGTCGGCGGCTGCCACATCGTTGGGGCTGTAATCCGGCGCACGGAAGGCAATGCCGCCGACCAGCATGGTCGACAGCGATTCGGTCTTCACTGCAAAGCCGTTGGCGCCGACATTGATGTCGATGCCGCTGGCGTTCCAGAACCGGGTGTTTTCGGTGACGAACGCGTCGTTCGGCGAATGGATGAACACCTCGATGTCCACGCCCTTGCCCTCGGGGTTGAGCGTGTAGGTCACCACCTGACCGACCGGAATCTTGCGGTAGTAAACCGGCGAACCAATGTCCAGCGAGCCGAGATCCGGCGCATGCAGCATGAAGCGCTTGCCCGGTTCGCCGTACGTGATCGGCGGCGGATTCTCCAGGCCCTTGAAGTGTTTGGCGCGGCTGTCGGACTGGCCGATGTCGGCGCCGATGTAGTCGCCGGAGAGCAGGGTGTCGATGCCCGACACACCACCTGCGCCGATGCGCGGGCGCACGACCCAGAAGTGCGAGTCTTCGCGGGTAAAGGTTTCGGCCTGCTTGGCCAGTTTGATCGTGGCGTCGACGCTCTTCTGATCGCCGCTCAACTCGACGTCAGTCACCTGACCGATCACTACATTGCGGTATTTGACCTCGGTCTTGTTGGCGGTCAGGCCACTGCCGGTCTTGAAGTTGACGACGATGGTCGGGCCTTCCTGCATCAGGTTGTGCACCACCAGCGAAATACCGACCAGCACCGCGACGATCGGCACGATCCACACCAGTGAAATACCGAAGCGACGCGTCTTGATCGGCGCTTGGCCCGGTGCTCGTGGCTCATCGGCGGCTGACGACTTCATCCATGTCCTCCTCGGTTTTGTGGATGCTGAGCGTCAGGAACGCAAAAGCACTTCATCAATATAGAAGTGCTTGGCGATAGAGCAAATAAGCGAGGAGATGGTTACGTGGTGGATGCCTCAGCCGAGGATTTCACGCAGGCGATACCAGAACATGCCCAGTGCCAGCAGCGGCGAACGCAGGGCCGGGCCGCCGGGGAAGGTCATGTGCGGCACCGCGCTGAACACATCCATGCCCTGACTGTGGCCGGCGTGAATCGCTTCGCCCAGCAGCTTGGCGCACCAGTGCGTGACGTTGAGGCCGTGCCCGGAGTAACCCTGAGCGTAGAACACGTTCGGCTGCTGCTGGAGCCGGCCGACCTGCGGGAAACGGTTGGCCGTGATGCCGATCTTGCCGCCCCATTGATAGTCGATGCGCACGTCCGCCAGTTGCGGGAAGACCTTGAGCATCTTCGGGCGCATGTAGGCGGCGATGTCCGCCGGGTCGCGGCCGGAATAATGACAGGCGCCGCCGAACAGCAGGCGTCGATCCGCTGAAAGCCGGTAGTAATCGAGGCCGACTTTCTGGTCGCACAACGCGAGGTTGTGCGGGATCAATTGCGCGGCACGTTCCTCGGACAGCGGCTCGGTGGCGATGATGTAACTGCCGGCCGGCAGTACCTTGCCGCTGAGTTGCTGTTCGAGTTCATCCAGATGCGCGTTGCAACCGAGCACCAGACTGCCGGCGCGAACGCTGCCGGTGGCGCAGCGCACTTCAACGGTTTCGCCATGAATGATCTGCAGCACCGGGCTTTGCTCGAAGATTCGCACACCGAGGGACGCCGCCAGACGCGCTTCGCCTTGCACCAGATCCAGCGGGTGCAGATGACCGGAGCCCATGTCGATCAGACCACCCGCGTAGATGTCGGCGTTGACCACTTGCTGACGGATCAGCTCCGGGCCGACCAGACGGGTCTGGTGTTGATAACCGAGTTTGTCGAGGCTGACCTGTTCGTCCTTGAACGCTGCGAATTGCGCCGGAGTGTTGGCCAGCTCGCAGAAGCCCCAACGCAGGTCGCACTCGATGGCGTTCTCGGTGATGCGCTGGCGCACCAGTTCCACCGAATCGATCCCGGCGCGCTGCAAGTAACGCACGCCGTCATTGCCGACGTAACGGGCAAAGCCTTCGACCTCATGACCGATACCGCGAATCAATTGACCGCCATTGCGCCCGCTGGCGCCCCAGCCGATGCGCCGGGCTTCGATCAACACCACCGACAGCCCGCGCTGCGCCAGTTCAATCGCGGTGTTGACCCCGGTGAAGCCGCCGCCGATCACGCAGACATCGGCGGTGAGATCACCGTCGAGTGTCGGCCAGGGCGTGCTGGCACGGGCCGAAGCTGCGTAATAGGAGCGGGCGTGTTCTTTGCTGTACTGATTCATTTGTTCGACTTCACTTTGCTCCAGGACCGGGTCATCAGACGCATGATCGACTGGGGCGGGGTAGAGGAGATGTAGAGCTTGTCCAGCACCGCCTGGGACGGGTAGACCTCGGGATTGTTCACCAGCGCCTGATCCATGTACTGCTTGGCGGCCGGGTTCGGGTTGGCGTAACCGACCGAAGCGCTGACCTTGGCAATCACTTGCGGATCGAGCAGGTAATTGATGAAGGCGTGGGCTTCCTTGGTGTTGCTGGCGTCGGCCGGGATCGCCAGCAGGTCGAACCACAGGTTGGCGCCTTCCTTCGGAATCGCATAAGCGATGTTCACCCCGTTCTTGGCTTCCTTGGCGCGGTTGGCCGCCTGGAACACATCGCCGGAGTAACCGAAGGCTACGCAGATATCGCCATTGGCCAGATCGGAAACGTATTTCGAGGAGTGGAAATAGGTGATGTACGGGCGAATGCTCAGCAGTTTGGCTTCAGCCTTTTTATAGTCTTCCGGGTTTTCGCTGCGTGGGTCCATGCCCATGTAGTTGAGGATCGCCGGAAACACTTCGTCCGCCGAGTCCATCATCGACACGCCGCACTGGGTGAGTTTCTTCAGATTCTCCGGCTCGAACAGCACGGCCCAGGAGTCGATGTGGTCGATGCCGAGCACAGCCTTGACCTTGTCGACGTTGTAGCCGATGCCGTTGGTGCCCCACAGGTACGGTACCGAATGCTGATTGCCCGGGTCGTTCTTTTCGAGCAGTTCAAGCAGCTTGGGATCGAGATTTTTCCAGTTCGGCAACTGCTCGCGATCGAGTTTGAGGAACGCCCCGGCCTTCACCTGACGCGCGAGAAAGTGGTTGGATGGCACCACCACGTCGTAGCCGGTACGGCCGGCGAGCAGCTTGCCTTCCAGGGTCTCGTTGGAGTCGAACACGTCATAGATCACCTTGATCCCGGTCTTGGCCTGGAAGTCGGCGAGGGTGGTTTCACCGATGTAGTCGGTCCAGTTGTAGACGCTGACCTGTGGCTGGGCCAGGGCTGCGGTGCTGCACAACAGCGCCAGTGCGGCGGGAACCATGGATTTCAATAGACGCATATCGACACCTCTTGGAATTATTGGAGTTTTTCAGGTGGTTCTGGATTTTCAGATGGATCATTGTTCCCCTGCTCTTTGTGGGAGGGGGCTTGCTCCCGAAGAGGCCGGTACCTCCAACATTACAGCTGGCTGATACACCGCTTTCGGGAGCAAGCCCCCTCCCACAAAAAGTCATGCCATGGAGGAAGGGGATTTGTGCTGGAGTCAGACGCTCAGCAGCAGGAACTCGCGCTCCCACGAACTGATCACGCGCTTGAAGTTTTCATGCTCGGCGCGTTTGACCGCGACGTAGCCGCGCACGAATTTGTTGCCCAGGTAACGCGCAACGGTGTCGCATTCTTCCATTTGCGTCAGCGCGTCTTCGATGGTGATCGGCAAGCGCAGGTTACGGCGTTCGTAGGCGCGGCCTTCGACGGCGGCACTCGGTTCGATGCCTTCGACCATGCCGATGTAGCCACACAGCAGGCTCGCGGCGATCGCCAGATACGGGTTGGCATCGGCGCCCGGCAGGCGGTTTTCCACGCGCATGGATTCCGGCCCGGAGGTCGGCACACGCAGGCCGACGGTGCGGTTTTCTTCGCCCCACTCGACGTTGACCGGTGCCGAAGTGTCCGGCAGGAAGCGGCGGAACGAGTTCACGTTCGGCGCGAACATCGGCAGCACTTTCGGGATGTACTTTTGCAGGCCGCCGATGTGATGGCGGAACAGCTCGCTCATCTTGCCGTCGGCATCGGCGAAAATCGGCTTGCCGGTGGCGATCTCCACCACGCTCTGGTGCAGGTGCATGGCGCTGCCGGGTTCGTCGCCAATTGGCTTGGCCATGAACGTGGCAGTGACGTTGTGCTTGAGCGCCGCTTCGCGCAGGGTGCGTTTGAACACGGTGATCTGGTCGGCCAGATCCAGTGCGTCGCCGTGCCGGAAGTTGATTTCCATCTGCGCCGGGCCGTCTTCATGGATCAGCGTGTCCAGATCCAGACCTTGCAGCTCGCACCAGTCGTAGACGTCTTCGAACAGCGGATCGAATTCGTTGGCGGCATCGATCGAGAACGATTGCCGCCCGCTTTCAGCCCTGCCCGAGCGCCCCAGTGGTGCCTTGAGTGGCAGGTCCGGGTCTTCGCAGCGCTGGGTCAGGTAGAACTCCATTTCCGGCGCCACGATCGGCTTCCAGCCCTTGTCGGTGTACAGCTGCAGGACTTTTTTCAGCACGTTGCGCGGCGACAGTTCGATCGGGTTGCCGAACTTGTCGAAGGTGTCGTGGATGACGATGGCGGTCGGCTCGATCGCCCATGGAATCACATACACGGCGTCGCTCACCGGTTTGCAGACCATGTCGATGTCGGCCGGGTCGAGCAGGTCGTAGTAGATATCGTCGTCGACAAAATCCCCGGTTACCGTTTGCAGCAGCACACTTTCCGGCAGGCGCATGCCTCGCTCATGCAGGAACTTGTTGGTCGGTGCGATCTTGCCGCGGGCGATGCCGGTCAGGTCGCTGACCACACATTCAACTTCGGTAATCTTGTGATCTTTCAGCCACGTGAACAGCTGATCGAAAGGGGCATTCATAAAGACCTCGTTATTGGTTTTATAGACGCCGGGGAGGGCGGGTTTCATCTTCCGCCCCTTCCCCTGTGGCGCGTTGACGACTATCTTGGGCGTGCCTTGCCGTTCCATCTATCCACTTTAAGCAGCACCAAAGCGCACCAAAAGAGTGCGCAAGGTCTCCCATGACAATGTGTAATCCGCTACAGGTTCAGGCTTTCAATACCGCTGATGTCAGCGAACAAATCCGCGCCACGCCGGGTTGGGTTCAGCATTACCAGCAGATGTCTCCCGGACATTTCGCCGGGCAGATCCGCTATCTGGACCTGGAGGGTGTGCAGGTCTACGAAGAACAGATGAACACCCGCGTCGAGCAGACATTCAGCGCGCCATCGGGTGCCTTGGCGTTCTGTTTCGATCGCAGCGACAACGCGCTGTATCTGCTCAACGAAGACAGCCGCAACATCTGGATCACCCCGGAGAACTACCAGGAAATTGCCGTGGTGTTCGGCCCGGAATTCGTCCGTCAGCACGGTCTGGATGTGGCGAGACTCGAAGGATTGTTCATGGCGCCGCTTAACTGCGGGCAGAACGCCTTGTTCAGTCGCTGGTTAAGCTCAACTCTCACGAAGTTGTCGCAAGCTGTTGATCCGTTTGATAAAGACTCACTGACTCAGCAGTTACTCGAAGACTGCCTGTTCATCCTCGACAACGCACACACCCGTCTTGATCGCGGCGGATTACAGCGGCGTAGTGAAGAACGGACGATCATGAAGCGAGTAGGGGAGTGGGCAGCGGATTCGCCGGAAGACACCGTCAATCTGCTCGAACTGTCGAAGGTCGCAGGGGTGCCGTTGCGACAATTGCAGCAGGCATTCAAGGCCTACACCGGGATGACCCCGAGTCACTGGCTACGCCTGCGCCGGCTGAACAGCGCACACCGCGAATTGCTCAAGCGCCGGCCTACCGAAACTACTGTGGCCGAGGTGGCGATGCACTGGTCGTTCTGGCATCTGGGGCGGTTTTCCAGCAGTTATCGTGCGCTGTTCAAAGAGCTGCCGAGCGAGACGCTGAAACGCTAGAGATTGCAGTAACGGGCAAAAAGATCTTTGTGTCCCAAGCGAAGTTAAATAGAATCAGTCTCATTTGAATCTAACTTCGCGCAGGGTCTCTTGAGATGATTGAAGCCGCCACGCCATCTGAGCAGAGCCTGCACGCGCTGTACCGCGATCACCGAGGCTGGCTGGAAACTTGGCTGCGTCGACGCATGGGTAATGCGTGGGATGCGGCGGATCTGAGCCAGGACACCTTCATGCGCGTGCTGTGCAGTGCGCAACCGATTGCCGACATGCGTGAGCCTCGTGCCTATCTGCTGACCGTGGGCAAGCGTCTACTGAGCAACTTCTACACCCGCCGCAGTCTGGAAAAAGCCTACCTCGAAGCCCTCGCGCAACTGCCGGAAGAGTGCGTGCCATCGCCCGAGCAGCGTTGGCTGCTGCTGGAAACCCTGCAAGCGCTGGATGAGTTGCTCGATGGTTTGCCGCGAGCAGTGCGTCGGGCGTTTTTGTGGAGTCAGCTTGAGGGCCTCGGTTACCGCGAAATCGCCGAGCGCCTGCAAGTGTCCGAGCGCACCGTCAAACGTTACATGGCGCAGGCCTACGAGCATTGTCTGCTGGTGGAGCTTTGATGCGCGTAGCCCCCAGTGATGAAGCCCGCGAAGTCGCCCGCGCCGCCGCGCACTGGCTGGCGTTGATTGAGTCCGGCGAAGCGGGCGCTGACGATCATGCGCAATTGCAGGTCTGGCGCAACAGCGATAGCCGGCATGAACACGCGTGGCAGAAAATCCAGCGCTTGCGCGAACGGTTTTCCGCTCTGCCTTCTGCGCTGGCCATGGCTACGCTGGATCGTCCGGACGCAACGCGTCGGGCCGTGCTGAAACGCGCGCTTGGTATCGCGGCACTGGTGCCGGCTGCCTGGCTGATCAGTCGGCAACTGCCGCTGGATGTCTGGCGCGCGGATTTGCAGACGGGCACGGGTGAACACAAGACATTGCCACTCGCCGATGGCAGTTCGTTGCAGCTCAATACCGACAGTGCCGTCAATGTGGATCTTGCTGCCGGTCAGCTGACGCTGGTGCGAGGAGAGATGGCCCTTGATGTACCAGGCAACTCAGCCCTGATCATCAATGTGCCGTACGGGCGAATCATCGTCAGTCACAGTGAGATTTGCGTGCGTCTCAATGAGCGTGACTGCAATGTGTCGGTGGTCCGTGGCTCGGTGCAGTTGCAACCGTCAAGCGGGCCGGCGCTGGTCCTCAATCAGGGCCAGCAGATCAGGCTGCAGGCTTCTGGCGCGGGTTCTGTCCGAGCGTTTGACGCATCGATGCCGAGCTGGCGCGACGGTGTATTGATGGCGCAAAACCAGCCGCTGGGGGATTTTCTGCGCGAATTGAGCCGTTATCGCCCAGGCGTGCTGCGCTGGGATCCGGAGCTGGAGGCGCTGCGCATCACCGGCAGTTTTCGCCTGGATAACACCGATCAAGTGCTCTCACTGTTGGCGGCCAGCCTGCCGATCGACGTGCAGCAACGCACGCGCTTTTGGGTCTCTCTCGTTCCGCGAAAATTGTCCCAGTCCAAAAAAACAGTCTGAGACCTGTCCCTTTTTTTCGCCTCGCTGGTCATTCCAGGCAAGTGAACCAAATCGAGAGCTTTTTCCTATGCCTGCAGTATTTCCAGGTCGTTTGCGTCCGTTGTTGCAGTTGAGCCTTTTGTTGAGCCTGAGTGCCAGCCCCCTGTTGATCCCCAGCAGTTGGGCGGAAAGCGCCGACCGCCGCGGTTATCAGGTGCCGGCCGGCAGTCTCGGTGCTGCGCTGACCCGTTTTGCCGGACTGGCCGGGGTCAATCTGTCGGTAGATCCGGCCTTGGTCAGCGGGCGCAACAGCAATGGTTTGTCGGGTGAGTTTGACGTGGAGGAGGGCTTTACCCGGTTGTTGCTGGGGTCCGGTCTACAGCTGCAACCGGCGGGCGACCGCGCTTACACAGTCATTCCTGCGCCGGACGGTGGCAGTCTGGAACTGGCACCCACTTCGATTCTTGGATCGACGGGTGGCACGGATACCGAGGTTTTTGCCGGTGGCCAGGTGGCGCGCCGTGGTTCGCAAGGACTGCTGGGTTCCAGGGATTTCATGGAGACCCCGTTCAGCATGACCACCTACACCAGCGAAACGGTGAAAAACCAGCAGGCCCGCACTCTGGGCGATCTGATCGCCAGCGATCCCTCGGTGCGTGCGACCAACCCGGCAGGCGGCCGTTATGAGCAATTCACCATCCGCGGTTTCAGTCTGTTCAACAGCGACGTGGCCTATAACGGCCTCTACGGTGTCTTGCCGACTTACACGATCGACATGGAAATGGCCGAGCGCGTCGACATCCTCAAGGGCCCGAGCCAACTGATCAACGGGATTTCGCCGCGGGGCAGTGTAGGAGGGGGGATCAACGTGGTGCCCAAGCGCGCCGGCGATCAGCCGAATACATCGCTGACGGCCAGTTACGCCTCGAACAATCAACTCGGCGGCGCCGTCGACATCGGCCGTCGCTTTGGTGAGGACAACCAGTTCGGCCTGCGTTTCAACGGCGTCAAACAAGCGGGTGACACTGAATGGGATCACCAGAGCGTCGATCGCGACATGGCAGTGCTGGGCCTGGATTTTCGCGGTGAGCGCCTGCGGCTTTCCAGCGATATCGGTCACACCGAGCGCGATACCGATACACCGCAAGAACGTGTGCAGGTCGGTGCAAACGCGAAAGTTCCGGATGCTGATGATGTGCGCGACAACTACGCGCAACCCTGGAGCCAGGCGCGAACCAAAGATACGTTTGGCACGCTCAATGGCGAGTTCGACGTCAGCGATTCGGTCATGTTGTATGGCGGCGTCGGCGCCCGTAAAAGTAACCACGATTTCCTTCGGCATGCGGTGTCGGTGACCAACGACGCCGGCGACTTCAGTGTTCAACCGCGGAATTTCACCCGTGACGAAAATGTCCGGACCGCCACGGCAGGTGTGCGCAACTGGTTCCATACCGGTTCAGTCAGCCACGAGGTCAATCTGGCGGCCAGCTACTTCTACATGGATTTCGAAAATGGTGGCGCGCGGTATGCGGCAGGGCGCAGCAATCTGTATGACCCGGTGGAAACCGCAAAGCCGCGCACGCCAACACGCTACGACGCCAGGGTCTACACGGAAAACCGCTTCAGCGGCGTCGCACTGTCCGATACGCTGGGTTTCTTCGATGATCGCCTGCAGCTGACCCTTGGCGCCCGTTGGCAAAGGGTTCAAGTCGACGACTGGAGCGATGATGTGAAGGGTGACACAGCCTATGACGAAGAAAAACTCTCGCCATCGGGCGGCATTCTGTTCAAGGCGACGGACAAGCTCTCGCTCTACGCCAACTACATGGAAGGCCTCAGCCAAGGGAAAATTGCGCCATCGACGTCGATCAACGAGGATGAAATCTTCCCGCCTTTTATCAGCCGACAAGTCGAAGTCGGGGCCAAATATGACGCGGGTTCGTATGCGCTTACAGCGTCTGTGTTCCGGATCAAACAGCCTGCTTATGAAACCAACGCCTCGACACGAGTCTTCGGCCCGAACGGCAAACGACAGAACGATGGTGTGGAATTGAGTGTGTTCGGCGAGCCGTTCAAAGGGTTTCGATTGCTCGGCGGCGTGATGTACATCGACAGCGAACTGACCCAGACCACCAATGGAACCTTTGACGGTAACCGCGCGCCCGCGACACCCAAATACAACGTCAATCTCGGCGCAGAGTGGGATGTACCCAATATGCAGGGGCTGACGCTGACAGGCCGTGGAATCTATTCGAGTTCGCAGTATCTGGATCAGTCCAACCAGAAGGAAATCGACTCATGGGAGCGATTTGACGTGGGGACGCGTTACGCCTTTAAACTGGACGACAAGACCATCACCGTACGCGCCAATGTCGAGAACGTATTGGATAAACGCTATTGGAGTTCGGCGGGCGCATCAGATGACAGTGAACCCGGTTTGACGCTTTCGACGCCACGGACTTATCTGCTATCGGCAACGGTGGATTTCTGAATTGCTTTCTTGAATAAAAGGGTCACTTAAAAGGAGGGTAAAATCTTCTAAATTCAGCGATCTACTGTTAACTACACTAAATAGCCGTTTAGTAGAGCTATCGTAAAATAAGCCGCCATCCACCGGAGCAGACCATGTCTCAACGCACAGTAAACGCACAGGCCTTGATTCAGGCGCTGGATCTGCAATCTCACGTGGAAGGCGGTTATTTTCGCAGAACCTATCAGGCCGATCATAGAGAGATGCTCGATACCGTCGGTGGCCCACGGTACCTGATGACCTCGATTTACTACCTGTTGACCGAACAATCACCAGTGGGCCAGTTTCATTTCAATCATTCCGACATTGTGCATTTTTTCCATCTGGGCGATCCCATCGAGTACAGCATGATCCATGCTGACGGCTCGCTGGAAACGCTGGTAATGGGCAACGACATTCTGGCGGGACAGCATCTGCAAATGCACGTGCCTGGCGGAATCTGGAAAGCTTCGCGACTGCTCGAGGGAGAACATGGATTTGGCTTGATCAGCGAGGCCGTGTCGCCGGGATTTGATTTTGCGGATATGGAGATGGGTGATCGACGCAAACTGATTGCGCGATTTCCACAGCACCGGATGCTGATTGAAAAACTGACGCGGGATGCTGATTGAAGGTCGCCAATTGCAGGCAAGGCCGAGGTTTTGAAAAGAGGACTCAGGGTAAAACTCTGGATTGAAATCTGGCGTGCAACCGGGCTAATCCTGAAACATCTTGTTACGTGTAATGTATATTATGTTAAACCACGTATTACGCTACGCGCCTTCCTGCACCAACATCTGTCTCCACTCCAACAATCACCCCAGCACCCTATAAATCTCAGAAACCACCTGCATCGTAGCGTCTTCGATTGTTCTCTCATTACGGCACAAAACCCAACCGTGCTCCTTGACCGCTTGCTCGAACATCTCCGTACACGACAAATGCTCTGCGTGCTTCTGAATCACAGTGCCGCCCAATCCTCGCGATCTTGTCGCAGCCCTTGCCCATGAAATATCCGGATCGGTGACGACGCCAACATGCAGATCCGGCACGCGCACGTCTCGATCCAGGTTCAACTGGAGAATCTCGGCAAACGGGATAGATCGGCGAAACGCTGCATCAGACGGATACCAGCGATCAATCAGGATAATGCTGTCCAGCGGCTGCTGCGTCAGTACGTGTCGGGAAATCCAGCGCCGACTATCAGCCAGGCGCTGGCACACAGCCCATTCCAGATCCCGGGAAGGATTTCTGACAAGCGAGTTGATCAGGGCCATGGTTTCACCCCGGAAAGGATCGCTTTTTCTCTCGCAGAGCCGGATGACTTTCTTGTTGCCGGCCCTCAGTGCCGTCGTAACGGCCTCCAACAGCGTGGTTTTGCCGGTGCCTTTGGGCCCATCCAGAGAAACAAACAGCGGACGATTCATTGTTCACATAACGATGGATTTACGGAGGGGTACTCTAACCGCATTCCTGGCATTCCAATGGCTGAATTGTCATTTCCAATGGCATGGCCCTGCCCTCACCCTACTTCACCGCCCTCCTCAGCTTGTTGCTGCAGAAATGACTGGAGACTGTTGTGGCCGTCTACGATCAGTCCTCTAACAAGCGCCTCATAGTGTTCGGCAGTAGTGAGATCTTGCAGATCGAAGCTTGCAGACCAACGGATGAACGTCTTTGACTGTCCAGTCAGCGAGGCTAATTGAACAGTAGCTACATAGTTGTCCAACGGTAACGGAGCCTCCTCGAAGCGATAAGACAGCATCGTATTGCGATCATCTACCGACAAAAGACGCTCCCTGACCACCGCACCGTCGACCAACGTGAGTTTGCGAATACAGCCAACCAATCCATCGGGCTGGTTGTCCTCAATGCTGCTTTCCAAAATGGAGGGATGCCATTTACCAATCTCACCAAACCTCTTCAACACGCTCCAGGCGTGCGCTATATCGCTGTCCAGAACAGCGGAGAACTCAACTAGCGGCATCGTGTACACCCTCAAAATCAACTGCTTTCGAACCTGACCTCTGCGCACGTCAGGTGGATGAACTCCGGTCCCGGTATGGATCAACCGGGACCGGAAGACGCTCAACCTTCGAACTGGTGATAAACCTTGGCAATGACCTTCCAGGCCCCGTCGATTTTGATCAGGGTCAGGTAATCGTTGTAATCAGCGCCGATTGCATCCTGTTCCATGTCGACACGAACCACGGCGGTGGTTGGCGTGATCGCCAGCACGTCGAGTCGGGTGATGATGTTCGGGGCATCGCCGTTCTTCTCTACGAAATCAAACAGATTCCTGATCGGGCCGCCCAGCAGTTCACCATTGGTGAATCCGTACATCACAGCGTCTTTATGAAACGCCTGCGCAACGCTCTGTGCACTGCCCACACGCAGCCCTTCAACATACTGATTGGCAATGGCGATGACAGCGTTGTACTCAGCGGTGGGTACTGCCTTGATGTTTTTCGACATGGGTCTGTCCTTCCAGTAAGGACGAGGCGCGACGCACCTCGCCAATTGCATTCAACGGCTTAGGCGCTTGGGTGGGTGTGGTAGATCTTGCTGACAATCGTCCACTGACCTTCAACCTTCAGCAGGTTGAAAAAATCGGTGAAACGAAATCCTGAAACATTGTCGGTGTCGACCCGGGCGCTGGCTGCCGAGCCTACGATGTCGATGCGAACGATCGCTGCTTGCGCTTCCGGAGATGGGCGGAATGCGTTATCGATGACGTCGTACAGGTTCTGGATCGCACCGCCGACGAGCTTGCCTTCGTCGACCCCGAACATGGTGGCCTGCTGGTTGAATGCGGGCTTCATCAAGGCGCTGTCAGCTTTGGCACCACCTTCGTTGTACTGGCTGAGCACGTCGACGATTGCGTTGTATTCCTGAACATAAGTTGAAGTGGACATGAGGTATTCCTGAGTTAGTAAATGGCTGAAGAAAGCAAGGAAGGTTTACGGATGAGGCTCGGTAAACAGTCACCAATCCTGGCGGGTCGGCGAGATGATCAAGTCGTTGACGGTGACGTTTTCCGGTTGGTTGAGCGCGTAAATCACGGCACCCGCGATATCGTCGGGGGCGATGGCAACTCGGTTGAGCGCTTGGGCAGCCTTGCGCCCTTCAGGATCACTGACCTTGTCGGCCCAGCCGGTATTGATGACACCCGGGCTGACCGTGTTGACGCGGATGCCGTGCTGCACACCGAGCTCCTTGCGCATGGACTCGGTCATGGCCTGAACGAAAAATTTTGTTGCGCTGTAAACACCCGCCGCCGGTCCGACCTGATGACCGGCAACAGAGTCCATATTGAGAATCTGCCCGGACTTGCGCTCCAGCATGAAAGGCAGCACCGCCGCCGTAGTGTTGAGTTTGATGCGCCTGAGTCACGTCGGTGGTAAAAGCGACCACTTCGTTACCGCCCGCCCGCAACTCGGCGACAAAGCTTTCCAGACCCTGTTCATCCAGTGCAGCGGCCACTACGCGCACGCCTTGGGCGACAAGCGCGCGGGTGGTGGCGGCGCCGATGCCGGAAGACGCGCCGGTGACGATGGCTACCTTGTTTTGCAGATAATTCATGCTCATTACCTCTTATCGATAAATGCCGTCGTTCAGGCGTTCGCGGTTGGCCAGTCGATGTAACCCTTGGCACCGCCGCCGTAGTAACTCTCGCGTGGCGCGATGGTGAGCTCGATCCCGCGACGCAAGCGCTCCACGAGGTCGGGGTTGGCAATGAACAAACGACCAAACGCCACCGCATCGATCCGCCCCTGCGCACGACGCTCTAGCGCCATCGGCAGGTCGTAGTTGTTATTGCCAATGAATGGCCCTTCGAACTGCGCACTCAGCGCGTCCAGATCCACGCCTTCCGGGACCGTGCGGGAGGTCGCCGTGGCGCCTTCGACAAAATGCAGATAAGCCAGATTGAATTGATTGAGCTGCTGAATCAGGTAACCGTAAGTCGCCATGACATTGCTGTCGGGAGGTGTATTTCCGGCATCGGGTGTGACTGGCGAGAGGCGAATACCGACCCGATCGCTACCCCAGATCGAAATCACGGCTGCGGTGACTTCCAGCGTCAGTCGAGCCCGGTTCTCGATGGAGCCGCCATATGGGTCAGTGCGTTGATTGGTGGAATCGCGCAGGAACTGGTCAAGCAGATAGCTGTTGGCGGAATGCACTTCCACACCATCGAAACCGGCGCGCCGGGCATTCTCTGCGGCCAGTTTGTACTGCTCGATGATTCCTGGAATCTCCGAGGTTTCCAGTGCGCGAGGCATCGACACCTCGACAAAGCCTTTCTCGGTGTAAGTGCTGCCTTCGGCCTTGATCGCCGAAGGCGCTACTGGCGCTTCGCCGTTGGGTTGTAGCTCGACACTCGAAAAGCGCCCCACGTGCCACAACTGACTGACGATTTTGCCGCCCGCCGCGTGCACCGCGTCAGTGACTTTTTTCCAGCCAGCTACCTGTGCCTCCGACCAGATACCCGGGGTCATGGCGTAACCCCGCCCCTGGGGAGAAATATTGGTCGCTTCGGCGATGATCAAGCCTGCACTGGCGCGCTGGGCGTAGTAAGTCGCGTGCATTTCATTCGGTACGCCGTCTTCGGCCATTCGGCTGCGTGTCACAGGTGCCATGACAATTCGGTTAGCCAATTGGAGTGCGCCCATTTGCATGGGCGAAAAGAGGTCGGTATCAAACGTGTTAGCCGTCATAAAATCCTCGACTGAATAGACCGGTCGTCTAGTGGAAGGTTAAAAAAATACGCCCCTCTGTCAGCAGGCGTTTGCTGGTGATAATGCTGTTTCAAAAGCTGCCATCGTGTTCACGACTGTTACCGGCAGCGTTGCACCTGGTCACACAGGTGGTCGTCTGTATGACCCGTTCGTGAGGGCTCTAGCGCGACTTTCTCCCACTTGCTGATAACCAGCGGCGCAATCGCATTGCCCAGTACATTGAGCGTGGTGGTGCCGCTGTCGATAATCCTGAAAATGCCGGCGATCAATGCCACACCTTCCAACGGAAGACCGGCAGAGGCCAAGGTGGCTGACAAGATCACGATTGCAAACCCAGGCACACCTGCGGCGCCCTTCGAGGTCAGTACCATCGTCACGACCAACAGAATCTGCTGTGACAGAGACAGGTCGATCCCATAGAGTTGCGCCACAAAAATGGTCGCCACACCGAGAAAAATCGATGCGCCATCGAGATTGAACGCATACCCCACCGGCACCACAAAACTGACGATCCGACGCGGTACACCGTAGCTTTCCAGTTTGGTCATCAGTTGCGGCATGACGGCGGCTGAGGCGGCACTGGAAAACGCCAGAATCAACTCATTACGGAAGTAGCGGATCAACTTGAAGATGTTTTCGCCAATCAAATAACAAATGCCACCCAGTACCACTAAAGCGAACACCATCAGCGCCAGATACACCACCCCAATCAACTTGAGCAGCGGCAGCAGCGAGGCAAAACCAAACGTCGCGACGGTCGCGCCGATCATGCCAAACACCCCTATCGGCGCGTAGGCCATCACAATGGAAACCACCTTGAACATCGCATCGGAAAGGCTCTGAACAACCGCAATAAATGGCGCGCTTTTGTCTTTGGGCAAAGCATTCAACGCCAGCCCCAACAGCACAGCGAAGAACAGTACCGACAGCAACTTCGCTTCTGACATTGCCACTATCACGTTGTCTGGAACGATGTTCTGCAAAATCACCAGCGCCCCTTTGGACGGCTCAAGCGTGATCGATGCAGCACCATGCGAAAGGCCTGAAATATCGGTTCCTCGTCCTGGCTCGAAGAGGTTGGCAAAACACAGGCCTATGACAATGGCCAGCGCGGTAATCGCAAAGAAGTAGCCGAGCGACTTCACCCCCATACGGCCGAACGATTTGCTGTCACCGCCGCCCGCGATCCCCAAAATCATGCAACAGAACACGATCGGAACAACCACCATCTTCATCATCTTGATAAAGATGTCACCGAGCGGTTTGAGGATCTCCGCACTCACCCATGTCTGATAGTGCGGATGCGTATTGAAGTACCAACCTGCAAGCACGCCAAGCAATAGCCCGGCAACGATTTGCCACACCAAGGGAATACGTTTCATGTCTAGCCTTCTTGTTGGAATGAAAGGTCTGCGTCTATTCGCAGTTGCTAGAGTCATGAGCTTCCAGCTCACTTGAGATCGAATGGCACAAACGGGTTGTGCCATGCGTGCTCCTATTTAGCGAAGAGCTGGCTCATATCCTTGAACGCCTTGAATTCAAGAGCGTTGCCGCACGGGTCAAAGAGAAACATGGTGGCTTGCTCGCCTACCTGGCCTTTAAACCGAATGTACGGTTCGATCACAAACTCGGTACCAAACGACTTCAGACGTTCGGCCAGCGCTTCCCATTGTTCCCAACCCAAAATGATGCCGAAGTGCGGAACCGGGACATCGTGTCCGTCGACCGGGTTGCTGTGAACGCTCTCTTGTGAGGCTGTTTTCGGATGTTCGTGGATCACCAGTTGGTGACCATAAAAATCGAAATCGACCCATTGCGTGCTGGAGCGCCCTTCTTCAAGACCAAAGACCTCACCGTAGAAGGTGCGCGCCGCAGCCAGGTCATAAACAGGGATCGCGAGGTGAAATGGCGAGAGGCTCATCAGAACTCCAAATATTTTTTGTTGGTTGGCGAACATTTCCACCGTCATCAGCTCTCTGGGTTCAGCCGGTGCCGGGGGTTGGAAAACATCCTAGGACGAAAAAACAAACAGAAAAATCAATATATATTTCTCAGAAACACAATTAATATTTGTGAATGATCAAAGAACTGAAAACACTCATTGCGGTGGCGCGGGAAGGCACATTCGCCGCTGCCGGGAACAAGATCGGCCTGACCCAGGCCGCCGTCAGCGCGCAGATTCAGCGCCTGGAAACCGAACTCGGTTTTGAGATTTTCGACAGGAAAGGACGTTCGGCCCATCTGAACAAAATGGGTCACCAGATACTTCTGCAGGCGCAGGAGTTACTCAGGCTATACGACAATCTGGGTTCCACTGCGCTGGGCCAACCTACCAACATACTCATCAACATCGGTGCGATCGCATCCGTGCAACGTTCCTATTTGCCCGATGCGCTGGCGAAGTTTCACCAGCAGTGTCCGCAATGCCGCACACGTGTCATTCCAGGGCTGTCGATGGAAATGGTGAACCTCGTAGACGCCGGCGAAATCGACATGGCTGTCATCATTCGACCGCCCTTCTCTCTTCAAAGTGACCTGCGCTGGACGACGCTGGCGCGAGAACCCTACCGACTGATCGTGCCGCGCGAGCTGGAGGGAAATGACTGGTCGGAACTGCTGTCCAGCCAGCCATTCATTCGCTATGACCGATCATCTTTCGGCGGCCGGCAGGTTGATCGTTTCCTGCGACAGATGCATTTCACCTTGCAGGAAGTTTGCGAACTGGATGAACTGGAGGCCATCATCAAACTGGTGGGAAAAGGTGTAGGCATAGCGCTGGTGCCACAGACAGAGCCCCATCAGGAATGGCCCGAAGGTGTACGAGCGATCGATTTGGGACAACACACCTTTCACCGGGATATCGGGCTGGTACATCGATCTCGACAGAGTTTCACCGAGCCTGTGCGAATTTTGGCTCAGCTTATAAGTGATCAGGTAACCGCCGTTGCAGAATAATAGTCGCCAAGCGCGGATCGAAATGCTGCGCAGCGACGACGCCAGCAATGCCAGAGCTTCGTCGCCGACATCACTTGGCTCGAAGTGCATCTTGCACGACTACTGCCAACACCTGCGACGTCTGCAATAATGCCGACCACAGCGGCGCGAAGGCATATCGAGTGCTCGTGCCCACATCTGCTTTTCGGGTTTGGAGGACTTCATGCAGGACATTATTGACGGCTTTCTGCGCTTTCAGCGCGAGGTTTATCCGCAACGCGTCGAGCTGTTCAAGCAGCTCGCGACAGAACAGAATCCAAAGGCGTTGTTCGTCACCTGCTCGGACAGCCGTGTGGTGCCGGAACTCCTTACGCAGCGCGAGCCGGGCGAACTGTTCGTGATTCGTAACGCCGGCAACATTGTGCCGTCTTACGGCCCTGAACCGGGTGGCGTGTCGGCGACCGTCGAGTATGCGGTCGCCGTGCTCGGGGTACAGGATATTGTGATCTGCGGCCACTCGGACTGCGGGGCGATGGGCGCGATTTCACGCTGCACGTGCCTGGACCATCTTCCGGCGGTCGCTAACTGGCTACGTCACTCGGACGCCGCGAAAGCGATTAACGCAGCACATGAGTTCGACACCCCCCGCGCCAAGCTTGATGGTCTGGTGCGGGAAAACGTGATCGCGCAACTGGCGAATCTGCGGACGCATCCATCGGTGGCCCTGGCGCTTGAGCAGGGACGCATGAATCTGCACGGCTGGGTCTACGACATCGAAGCGGGATGCATCGATGCTCTGGATGGCGCGACCCGCAAATTCGTGTCACTGGCTGATTCGCCGACCACCGTTGCGATCGCTGCGCGTAACGGCAAACAGATGTGATGGCTACAGATAAGTAAGGCAGAAGCCGCCTGGGGCGGCTTCTTGTCGACTCGCTTTCTTCATCAGTGACCGGCGCTTTGGCCGCCATCGACATGCAGGATTTCGCCGGTGACGAAGTTGGCGCTGTCCAGGTACAGCACCGCTGCAACGATGTCTTGCACCTCGCCCATGTGTCCGACCGGATGCAGGCTGCCCAGAGCGGCGTGATTTTCCTCGCCATGCATCGGGGTCTTGATGATGCCAGGCGATACGGCGTTAACGCGGATGCCGCGCTTGGCGTACTCGATCGCCAGGGATTTGGTCGCGGCGTTCATGCCACCTTTGGTCAGCGACGCCAGCACCGACGGCACCCCATCGATGGCATGATCGACCAGCGATGTGGTGATGCTGACCACGTGTCCACCCTCACTTTGTTTCTCCATCTGGGCAATCGCCTGCTGCGACATGTGGAAGAAGCTGCCCATGTTGGTGGCCACAGTATTTACATACTCTTCGCGGGTATAGGCTGTGAACGGTTTGGCGAGGAAGATCCCGGCGTTGTTCACCAACGTGTCAATGCGGCCGAAACGCGCTACGCCTTCGCGGATGATTTTCTCGGCAGTCACCGGATCGGCAATGTCACCGGCGACGGTCAGGATGTCCGGATCCGCTGACGGTTTGATGGAACGCGAAGTCGCCACCACTTGATAGCCGAGTTTGCGAAAACCTTCAACGATGCCTGCGCCCAGCCCTTGGGATGCGCCAGTGACCACAACGACTTTTTTTGAATGGCTCATGATAATTCCTCAATAGTTTACGAAAGGGGTTTCACACACAGACGAGCCTGATGGCGTGATTACTTGGGCTCCACCAGCGACTGGCGGTACTCGGTAGTGGTTATTCCTGCGTAGCCCCAGTTATCGGTATCGACTTCCTCGATCACGATGTGCGTCAGGTGCGGATCCTTGTTGAGCACCGTCTGCATGGTTTTGGTGATCTCGGCGATGACCTGGGCTTTCTGTTCTTTGGTAACGCCGTCGCGGGTGATACGAACGCTGATGAAAGGCACGGGAGAGTCTCCAGTTCGCGCCTCATCGGCATGAGGAGGCGGCAGTGGAGTGAACTCTAGGAGGTTGCCTTCAATGAATAAATGCGGGTGCGGTTACTTCATTTGTGACGCGGTGTAATGAATCGATCCGCGGTCCTCGCCACTGCATCATCGACATCGGTATGCTTCGGGCACTTCGCGAATACCCGGTGTGATTAATATGAAGCGCCATTTTGATGACCTGCAGTTAGGCAGCATCGAGCTGTTTTGCCTCGCCTCGGAAACCGGCAGTTTTACCGCAGCCGCGCAGGTCGCCGGTGTGACGCCTGCGGCAGTAAGCCGATCGATTTTGCGTCTTGAGGAGCGTTTGGGATCACGCCTGTTCGTGAGAACCACGCGCAGCATCCGGATGACTGAACCGGGGCGGGTGTTCTACGAACAATGCCGACAGGCCCTGACTCAATTGGTGGAAGCGCAGCAAGAAGTCATGGGCGCTCAATCGAAGCCTTCAGGGCGGCTGCGTATCAGTCTTCCGACCACCTATGGGCATCATCGGATCTTGCCGCTTCTGCCGAAGTTTCGAGCGCTTTATCCAGACGTCACCGTAGATATCCACTTGGGTAACCGAAATATCGACTTCGTGGCGGAGGGCTATGACCTGGCGATTCGGGTTCGCGCTCAACCGGACTCGACCCTGATTGCGCGCTTGCTCGAAGACGCACAACTGGTCGTGGTCGCAACACCTGAATACCTGAGCAAGGCCGGCACGCCAACGACACTGGATGACCTCGTCGCTCACGAGTGCATTCAATTTGAACTGCCGAGCAGCGGTCGACGCATCTCATGGCTGTTCGACGTCGAGGGCAAACATCGGGAGATCTTCACTGAGGGCAGTTATTGCTGCTCGGATGATGTGCTGGGCGGCGTTACCCTGGCCAAACACAGTGCGGGTCTGTTCCAGACTTACAAATTCATTGTCGAGCGCGAACTGGCCGATGGCAGCCTCGTCGAGGTACTCCAGCCCTACAATGGACGCTCCAGGCCTTACACCCTGCTCTACCCCCATGGCCGCTATGTTCCTCAGCGGGTTCGGGCATTCGCCGACTTCCTGTTGCAGTATCGAGCCGATTGGGCGGCGAACTGAGCGACGGGATGGATTGGGCGGCGCGCTCATCTTCCAGAACATCATCCACTACCACTGAGAAGAACACTGCATTTCCCGCGCATTGAGCGGGATGTCGTTGAATCCATAACGTCCATGAAAGGCCGGTTAAAAAAAAGAGCCCCTAAGGGCCCTTTCCTTTAATTCAATTTTCCTGTCTTTCAACGTCTGGTGAAAAACCCGGTCACTCACTCAGCGACGAAAAATTCGGTTTATCAGGATCAATGCCGCAGCACCTATCGCGATTGCAGCTATCGGTTTTTCTTTGACGAAGGTCGATACGTTATCCAGTGCATCGCCGTAGGACTTAGTCAGCTGTCCAGCTGCCTGATGTCCGGCACCTTCAGCTTCCATCTTCGAATCACCCATCAGTTTCCCGACCGCGCTCTGCGCCTTGCCAGCCAACTTTTCCGCTACGCCTTCTACCTGTTCACTCTTCATGATTCATAAACCTTCGTGTAAGTGGGAAGCTCTGAGTCTCGACAGAAAAGTTGACTGGTGGCTGGGAGTTGGAGTTCCACTTTTTATGGCTGCCGCTCGTCAGTGGTGCTGAAAAAATGGTAATCGCCGCGCCCGCGGCACGCGTTTCATTCCATACACAATTTGGGGGTGACACGGATGTCTTGTGCTGGTTGCCTCCCGACGCTGGGCGCCGCGTCCCTCTGTGCCTTTAACTCGACGGGGTATGGACCGGTCTGCGCCAGAGCGGCTCGTACCTTGGTGATGAAGGCCTCATCGCTTTGCGTATAGAAGATCCACTCCCGCTGTTGCCCACCGGTGGCTGTGCATACCCACTTCGCCAGCCCGTTTTCCTGCACCGCCGACATGATCAGCACCTGCATTTTCTCCATTTGCAGGGCGTCCCGGCGCTCTGGCTGGAGGCTCGGTGAAGAATATTTCCAGATTATCCGGGCCTTGAACGGCAGCGCTTGCTTTTCAGCCAGCGAAATCGAATCCACTCCCCTGTAGGACATGGGGATGGGCGTATCCGGGAAATCAGAAGATTGGTACTTGCTCTCGGGCATTTCGATGATTTGCAAGTGCTGCAGATGAGCCGGGTCATCGTCAAGCAGCGCTTCAAGTGCTTCCTTCCTTTGGCGATCCCGCTCAGCCACACAGTGATCGTACCCGACACTGTTTACCGGGCCTGCGTCGAGGCAAGGGTCGCGCTCGACCGGTCGGGGCACCGTGTGGCTGGAGCAGCCGCTGAGAAGCACGCCGACCAATGCCAAGATGCAACCTGTTGGCGTGTGAAAAAAAGGAGTATGTCGCAGGCCCATTTACGCTTCCTTGGCGGGTCGGGAGAAAGGGTTGTGGGTGTCCTCAGCTTTGCAAAAGCTGTTTGGTCATCACCATCGACGTCTGCAACGACTGCCCCGTGCGCTGCAGTTTGTTCAACAGACTCGCCCCCAACCACAGTTGATAGAGGGTTTCTGCCAGTTGCCGAGCGTCAGTCTGCGGCAAACTTTTATCCAACTGCCCTTCTTCCAGGCACGTCGTAATTCGCGCAACGATGCGCTCGGCGCCGTCGCGCAAGGTCAGGCGCATCGACTCGGACAGGTCGGCGACTTCCGCGCTCAACTTCACCACCAGGCATTCATCACCATGGCCTTCCAGGGTGCAGCGGTTCTGCCAGCCCTGCCAGTAATCCATCAGCCGCTCATAGGCACTGAGCCCAGGCAGAGTCAGGCGTCGCTCCATATCTGCCAGGTAGCCGACAAAGTAGTCCTCCAGCAACGCCTGGCCGTAGAGTTCCTTGGATTTGAAGTAGTGATAGAACGAGCCCTTGGGCACACCGGCGGTCTGCAGGATCTCGCTCAGGCCAACGCTGGTGAAGCCCTTTTCGGCCATCATGCGGTGGCCGGTGTCGAGCAGGTGTTGGCGGGTATCGTCGTAGGTCGGTTTCATGGGGCGCAAAATACCAAACATTAGACCAGTCGTATATTTCTGATGGGCAGGAGTTTGCCACAGTGATGGCTCGGAAACACGGGCGTAAAAATTTACTAGACGACCGGTCTAATATGAATCTATTCTGTGGCCGTCACTCCTTCCGAGGTGTCGCAGACGAACCCGTCGAGGACACCAGACCAATACAGGGCGCTCTATGAAAATCTTGATGGTTCTGACTTCCCACGATCAGCTTGGCAACACTGGCAAGAAAACCGGCTTCTGGCTCGAAGAGTTCGCAGCTCCCTACTACGCCTTCAAGGATGCCGGTGCGCAAATCACCTTGGTATCGCCGGCCGGCGGCCAGCCACCGCTCGATCCGAAAAGCGATGAGCCCGATGCGCAAACCGCTGAAACCGACCGCTTCCGCAAGGACCCTGCTGCTCAGCAGGCGCTGGCCAATACCGGGCGCCTGGCGGATGTCAGCGCTGAGGATTTCGATGCCGTGTTTTATCCCGGTGGCCATGGCCCGCTGTGGGATCTGGCCGATGACAAACACTCGATTGCGCTGATCGAAGCGTTCGACCGCAGCAACAAACCTCACGGTTTCGTCTGCCATGCGCCGGGCGTTCTGCGTCGCGTGGTGGCTGCCGATGGCAAGCCGTTGATTCAAGACCGGGACGTCACCGGTTTCACCAACGCTGAAGAAGCCGCGGTAGGCCTGACCGATGTCGTGCCGTTCCTGATCGAAGACGAATTCCAGCGTCTCGGCGGTCGCTACTCCAAGGTCGCTGACTGGCAGGTTCACGTGGTGAGCGATGGCCAACTGGTGACGGGTCAAAACCCTGCCAGCTCGGCAGCCGTCGCCGAAAAACTGCTGAAGCTGTTGGCCTGAGCCCTCCAGCGTCCAGACACCGTGCGCATCCCGCACGGTGTTTTTTTACCGCATTACTAGTCGACTGGTCTAATAAGGCCAAAACAGGAATCACATGAAAAACAGCCCTTACTTCACCCCCGTCACACTGGGCCTGCACACCCTGAAGAACCGCATCGTCCTGCCGCCCCTCACCCGCCAGCGCAGCACACAACCGGGCAATGTCGCCAACGCATTGATGGCCGAGTATTACCAGCAACGCGCCGGCGCCGGTCTGCTGGTTACCGAAGGCACGCAGATCGAACCTCGCGGTCAGGGCTACGCCTGGACTCCCGGCATTCACACCCCTGAGCAAATTGCCGGATGGCGCACAGTCACCGAAGCGGTTCATGCACAGGGCGGCGTGATATTCGCCCAGCTTTGGCACGTCGGCCGTGTGTCCCACACCGCGCTGCAACCTGATGGGGCGGCACCGGTTTCAGCGTCCGCCATCGCCACCGAGCGAGTCAGCGTGTTCATCGAAACTGCGCCGGGCGCCGGCGAGCTGGTTACGCCATCCGCGCCGCGAGCGCTTAGCACCGATGAGGTCCAGGAACTGGTTCAGCTCTATATACAGGCGGCGCGCAATGCGATGGACGCCGGCTTCGACGGGATCGAACTGCACTGCGCCAATGGCTATCTGGTGAACCAGTTCATTTCTGCCCACAGCAACGTGCGCACCGATCAGTACGGTGGCTCGCTGCACAATCGCCTGCGCTTTCTGCGCGAAGTGGTGTCGGGTGTCGCCGAGTGCATCGGTAAAGAGAAAGTCGGCGTGCGTTTCGCGCCGCTGTTCACCACCACCGATGAAGCGCGCACCTATCTGGGCATGGTCGAAGAGGATCCGCATACCACTTACATCGAAGCGATCAAAGTGCTTGAGGATGTGGGCATTGCCTACCTGTCCATCGCTGAAGCGGACTGGGACGACGCGCCCGCGATGCCGCAAACCTTCCGCCGTGCAGTGCGCGATACCTTCAATGGCGCGATCATCTACGCCGGGCGTTACAACGCTGACTCCGGTGCGCAATTGCTTGAATCGGGACTGGCTGATCTGGTGGCTTTCGGCCGTCCGTTCATGGCTAACCCGGACCTGCCGGCGCGCATCGCCAATGACTGGCCGCTCAATCCACTGAATCCCGCGACGGTCTACGGCGGCAATGCCGAAGGCTATGTGGATTACCCGACCTACAGCGAATAATTCCGCGAATTCGCACAGCGCTCCCACTCACCGGGAGCGCTTCCTCTTCTCCCCCGCTACACCCGCAACCTCGCGCGCTGCGCTGCGAGGTTTTCGCATCTGCACAAAAAAGATTGCCGATTGATTGTCAGGTTTATTTTTTCAGCCTATCTTGAATAAAACCTATACAAAGCACTTCTTTACGTACAACTCTTCCGCTACGGATTGGCCCCTACGCACAGCACTGCCGCGAGCACCCTGAATGAACCCACTACTAGCCAGCCATTACCGCGAAATCCTCGTCGGTGTCGGTGAAAATCCCGAGCGCGAAGGTCTGCTCGACACACCCCAACGTGCGGCCAAAGCAATGCAGTATCTGTGCAACGGCTACTCGATGAGCCTGGAAGACGTCACCAACGGTGCCCTGTTCGAATCGCAAAGCGATGAGATGGTCATCGTCAGTGACATCGAGCTCTATTCCTTGTGCGAGCACCACATGTTGCCTTTCATCGGCAAGGCACACGTGGCGTACATCCCCACTGGCAGGGTGCTGGGACTGTCGAAAGTAGCGCGCGTGGTGGACATGTTCGCCCGTCGTCTGCAGATCCAGGAAAACCTCACCCGGCAAATCGCCGAGGCGATCCAGCAGATCACCGATGCCGCCGGCGTGGCCGTGGTCATTGAAGCCAGGCACATGTGCATGATGATGCGCGGCGTCGAAAAGCAGAATTCGATCATGACCTCTTCGGTGATGCTCGGTGCTTTTCGCGACAGCTCCACGACGCGTCAGGAGTTCCTGCAATTGATCGGGCGGCGAAGTTGATTTCCGACCTTCGACAGGCGCGATAAACCTGTACACGATAAATCCACTGTACAAGCACGATATTCCCAACTTCACCCCCATACCTGTGCACTCAGGGAGAACGGCAATGGCCCGACTTGTGCTCTTACTGGCTCTGGTACTCGGCGTTGCAAGCTGCGGCAGCGTGGATGTCAGCCACTATGCCGATCAGCAACCGGCGCTGGATCTGCAACGCTTTTTCAGCAAACCCGTGAAAGCCTGGGGGATGTTTCAGAAGCGCTCCGGGGAAGTGGTCAAGCGCTTTGAGGTCAACATCGTCAGCCATCGTGAAGGCGACAACCTGATTCTCGATGAGCGCTTCCTGTACAGCGACGGCACGCGCCAACGCCGCGTCTGGACCCTGACGCCCGAGGGCCAGGGACGCTGGAGTGGGCGTGCGGGTGATGTGGTGGGTGTCGCTACAGGTCAGGTCGCTGGCAATGCGCTGCACTGGCGTTATCGCCTGAATCTGCCAGTTGATGGCTCGACCTATGAAATGAGCATGGACGACTGGATGTACCAGATGGACGAGGACACGCTGATCAACCGCACCAGCATGTCCAAACTCGGGGTTGAAGTCGGCCAGGTGACCTTGTTCTTTCGTCGCCAGGGCGCGGGAGAAAATCAATGAACAGCCCGTTCAGTATGGCCTCCCTGGGCGATGGTTATCGCGCACTGGTGATTGGCGCCAGTGGCGCTATCGGTAGCGCATTTTGCCAGCAGCTCAGTCAGGATCCGCGCTGTGCCGGCGTTCGTGAGCTGGGGCGTCGTACCGTTCCGGCGCTGGATCTGGAGCAACCGGAAACCATCGCCAGCGCAGCCACCGAATTGGCCGCAGAAGCGCCCTATCAGTTGATCGTGCAAGCTGCGGGTCTGCTGCATCGTGAGCGGATCAAGCCAGAAAAGAGCTACAGCGCGATCGAGGCGGATGCGCTGCAAGCCGTGTTTCAAGTCAACACGCTGGGACCGGCAATGGTGTTGCGGCATTTTCTGCCGCTGCTCGCTCCCCAAGGGGCGATGGCGATGCTCTCGGCCAAGGTCGGAAGCATCGGCGACAACCGTTTGGGCGGCTGGTACGCCTATCGCGCCTCCAAAGCAGCACTGAACATGCTGATCAAGACGGCGGCGATCGAACTGGCGCGCACCCGCCCGCAAAGCCGCTTGCTGAGTTTGCATCCAGGCACAGTCGTGTCGGGCTTGTCGCAACCTTTTCGCGGCGCTTCCAGCGCGCGTCCGGCAGATGTCGCCGCTGACCAGTTACTCAACCTGATTGACCAATTGACCGCGGCCGACAGCGGCCAGTTCTTTGCCTACGATGGACAACGCCTGCCCTGGTAGGCAAGGAGTGAAGCATGAATCTGCAAACCCTGACCGAACGTGCGGCCAACAGCGAAATACGTGAGCTGGAGCTGCTGTCGCTTGAAGGTGGTTTTTATCTGGCCCGCATCCGTCTGGATCACGGCCAGTTCACCTTGCTCGACGATGCAGCCAAACCGATGCATCTGCGCTCGATCACCCATCTGCGTGACCTGCTACAGACTGTGCCGGCATTCCCCTGCGTGCTGGTGCAGCAATGCGTGCACGACGAAATGTGCGGGCGTGATAGCGGGCCCGTCGAAGAGCTGCGGATTCCGTTTTCCTTGGCCACATCGCTATGAAACGGATGCTGTGAATGAACCAGAACCGTCGGTTGTGCCTGGTACTGGGCGATCAGTTGTCCTTTGATCTGGCTTCATTGCAGACGCTTGATAGCGAGCGCGACAGCGTGCTGCTCGTCGAGGTCATGGAAGAAGCCAGCCATGTGCCGCACCATCCACAAAAGATTGCCCTGATCTTCAGTGCCATGCGCCATTTCGCCCAGGCCCTGCGAGACCAGGGCGTTCGTGTCGAATACGTGACCCTGGATGATCCGCACAACAGCGGCTCGGTGCCGGGGGAATTACGCCGCTGGCAACAGCGGTTGCAGGTCGAGGAAGTGCACGTCACCGAGTGCGGGGATTGGCGCCTGGAGCAATCGATCAGGGACTGTGGCCTGCCTATCCATTGGCACGCCGATACGCGTTTTCTGTGCAGTCGCAGCGAGTTCGCCGCCTGGGCCGCCGGCAAAAAGCAGTTGCGCATGGAGTTCTTCTATCGCGAGATGCGCCGCAAGAGTCGCTTGCTGCTCAATGGCGACGGCACGCCGGTGGGTGGTGCGTGGAATTTCGATGCGGAGAATCGCAAGGCCCTGCCCAAAGGCGTGAAAGCCCCCTACCCGATCCGTTTCGGTAATGACGCCATCACCCGCGAAGTGCTGGACCTGGTGAAGGCCCGTTTCAGTCAGCATTACGGCGCACTCGACGACTTCAACTACCCGGTCACCCATGCCGACGCGCAGGCGCTCTGGGAGTATTTTCTGGACTATGGCCTGGCAGGTTTCGGCGACTATCAGGACGCCATGGCCAGTGACGAACCGTTTCTGTTTCACGCGCGCATCAGCGCTGCGCTCAATATTGGCCTGCTGGATTTGCGGCAGTTGTGCAGCGACGTCGAGTCGGCCTATTGGGCCGGCAGGATTGCCCTGAATGCCGCCGAAGGCTTCATTCGGCAACTGATCGGCTGGCGGGAATATGTGCGCGGCGTGTACTGGCTGAAAATGCCGGACTACGCACTCGGTAATGCATTCGGCAACGACCGGCCACTGCCCGAGTTCTACTGGACCGGTGCGACGCAGATGAACTGCATGCGCCAGGCCATTGGCCAGAGTCTGCAGCACGCCTACGCGCATCACATCCAGCGGCTGATGGTCACCGGTAATTTTGCCCTGCTCGCCGGCATTGCGCCGAGCCAGATCTGTGAGTGGTACCTGGCGATCTATATGGACGCCTTCGACTGGGTCGAGCTGCCCAACACCTTGGGCATGGTCATGCATGCCGATGGCGGTTACCTCGGTTCCAAACCCTATTGCGCCAGTGGCCAATACATCAATCGCATGTCCGACTACTGCCGAAGCTGCGCCTACAAGGTCAGCGAAAGTACCGCGGACAATGCCTGCCCGTTCAATGCGTTGTATTGGCATTTTCTGATGCGCCACGGTGAACAACTGCGCGGCAATCAGCGCATGGCGATGATGTACAAGAACCTCGACCGCATGCCGCCAGCCAGACAGGAAGCACTGTGGCAACGCGGGCAGAACCTGTTGGCGCGCCTGGATAACGGCGAATCGATCTGAAATGAGCGCTCGCTTGCGCGGGTGGTGAAACTTAAGCACAGCGCGCCCGGTCAACGGATGATTGGCGCTCGAGTCCACTGCGAGCGCGACGTTCACTGCTCGCGTTGTGCCTACGCGCTCTATGAAGCCAGCCCCTGAACATTCAATAAAGCAGGTCACATGGATACCCTTGAACACCTTAGTCGCGAAGCGCTTGAGTCAGAGGTAAGGCGATTGCGCGCGGCGCTTCAGAGCACCCTGGTCGACACGCAGGACGTTGACCTCGATCGCGACATGGCGGCGCAACTGCAAGCCAGTCGGGATGCGCTCGCACGCAGCGAGGCTCGCTTCATCACCATTCTGGAAACCATCGAGTCGGCGTTCGCCATCGTCAAGGTCAAATTCGACGCCGAGGATAAGCCCGTCGACTATTACTTCGTCGAAGCCAACCCGGCGTTCGAACACCAGTGCGGGGTCAACCTGCGCGGCAAATGGGTGACCGAGTTCGCGCCCAATCTGGAAAGATTCTGGTTCGAAACCTACGGCCATGTGGCCAAAACCGGAGAGCCGGCGAACTTCGAAAATTACGCCAACACCTTCGAACGCTGGTTCGACGTGCGCGCGGTACGGGTCGGCGATCCGGCCGACCGGCAGATCGCGATCCTGTTCAACGACGTCACCCAGCGGCGCGACGCCGAAGAGCGTTTGCGTGCCAGTGAAGCGCTGGCGCGGGAGAACGTCGAGCGTGTGCAACTGGCGCTCGCCGCCGGTGCGATCATCGGCACCTGGCACTGGGACCTGCTCACCGATCGTTTCGCCGTGGACGAAGCGTTCGCCCGGGTGTTTGATCTCAACCCGGCGCTGGGCCGCGAAGGGCTCAGCCTCGAACAAGTCATGGTGACCGTGCATCCCGAAGACCAGGATGGACTGACCACCGCGATCAACGAAGCCATCGGCCGTGGTGGCGCCTACTCCCACCAGTACCGTGTGCGCCGCACAGACGGCAAATATCAGTGGATCGAGGCCAACGGCCGTGTTGAGTGTGCCGATGATGGAACGCCGCTGCGCTTTCCCGGCGTGCTGATCGATGTCGAGGAACGGCGCAATGTCGAAGCGGAGCGCGACCGCGCCATCGCCGCGTTGCGCGCGCTCAACGATACGCTGGAGCAGCGCGTGTCATCGCGCACTTCAGAGCTGATGCAAGCCGAAGAGAAACTGCGTCAGTCGCAGAAAATGGAAGCCGTCGGCCAACTGACCGGGGGCCTGGCGCATGACTTCAACAATTTGCTGGCCGGCATTTCCGGCGCGCTGGAGTTGATGGGCGCGCGCATCAGCCAGGGCCGGCTGAATGAGGTCGACAAATACATGGTGACCGCCCAGGGCGCAGTCAAGCGCGCCGCCGCCCTGACCCACCGTCTGCTGGCGTTTTCCAGACGCCAGACCCTCGATCCGCGGCCGACCGATGTCAACACGCTGATGACCGGCATGACCGAGTTGATCCAGCGTACGGTCGGCCCCAGCATCGTTCTGGAAACCCGCGCCGCACCGGGGCTCTGGCCAACGCTGGTGGACGCCAGCCAGTTGGAGAACGCCCTGCTCAACCTGTGCATCAACGCGCGCGATGCGATGCCGGACGGCGGGCGCATCACCATCGAGACGGCTAACCGTGCGCTGGACTGCGAGACGGCGCGCACCCTGGACATGCCCGAGGGCGAATACCTGTGCCTGTGCGTGACCGATACCGGCACCGGCATGACCGCCGATGTCATCGCCAAAGCCTTCGACCCGTTCTTCACCACCAAACCGCTGGGCCAGGGCACGGGGTTGGGGTTGTCGATGATCTACGGTTTCGCAAAGCAGTCCGGCGGCCAGGTGCGCGTGCATTCGCAGGTTGGCCAGGGCACTGAGATGTGCATTTATCTGCCGCGCTACCATGGCGAGCCCGTGCCGAATCAGGATCACAAGGACAACACGCCGGCAGCCTTGCCCAAGTCTGGCGAGACGATTCTGGTGGTGGACGACGAGCCTACGGTGCGTGCGCTGCTGACTGACGTGCTCGGCGATCTCGGCTACACCTTGATAGAGGCCGCTGACAGTGTGGTCGGGCTGAAGATGTTGCGCTCGGACATACACATCGACTTGCTGATCACCGACGTCGGCTTGCCGGGTGGCATGAATGGTCGGCAACTGGCCGATGCCGGCCGGGAAATCCGCCAGAATCTGAAGACCCTGTTCATTACCGGGTACGCAGAAAACGCGGTGATTGGTGCCGGTCAATTGGGCCCGGACATGCAGGTGCTGACCAAGCCGTTTGCCGTCGACACGCTGGTGGCGCGGGTCAGCGACCTGATGGCGATGAAATCCGAATGAGCGACCGTTGCGGCGCTGAAATCCCAGAGAGAGTGGCTGCGGCCAAGGAGTGATAAATGGTGACGTTTCTGATTTTTCTGATCGCGTGCGGCGCTGCGGCGACTACCGGGGTGATTTTCAAACCCGGGCCATGGTACGAAGGGCTCAATAAACCCGGATTTACTCCACCCAATTGGGCGTTTCCGCTGGCCTGGACAATAATCTATCTATTGCTGGCCTGGGCCGGTTATCGCTTGAGCCTGATTCCTGGCAGTCAGACAGTACTGGCGCTATGGGCCGCGCAGATTGCCTTGAACACGTTGTGGACGCCGGTGTTCTTCGGCGCGCATCAGGTGGCCGCCGCCATGGTGATTCTGCTGCTGTTGTGGCTGGTGGTCGCGGTGATGGTGTTTATGGCGTTGCGCCTGGATTTGATCACCGGGTTGATCCTGTTTCCGTATCTGGCCTGGCTGTGTGTAGCGGCGGCGTTGAATTTTTCGATTCTGCGCAATAACCGTGGTTGATGACGGCAGCTGTCATAACTCCCATTTTTTCTGACAAAAAGGCGCTTTTTCAGGCATTCAAAATATCTTTCCAGGCCCTTGAAAGCGCAGGTCCCCGCTCAGGACGGGGATTTCGCAATGAACAACAGTTCATTACTGAATTAGTGATTTAACTAGGTAGTTACCTATCTATATAATGCACGCCTCATTTCAACGGGACATTCAACGTGAAGCAGAGTCAACGCCTCTCGGGCATATCAAAATTCATTCTGGTCGGGCTGGGGGTGATCATCGCCCTGCTCGGCCTGGCACTTGCGGCTGGCGGAGTGAAGCTGGTCAGCCTGGGAGGGTCGTGGTACTTCCTCGTGGGCGGTCTGGTGATGGCCGTTTCCGGTCTGCTGATCGCTCGCTTCAAGACGGCCGGCGCCTGGCTGTTTGCAGCGTTTCTGGTGGGGACAGCGATCTGGGCGGTGAGCGATGCCGGGCTGGTGTTCTGGCCGGTGTTTTCGCGTCTGTTCATGTTCAGCGCCGTGGGTCTGGCGGTGACGCTGGTCTATCCGCTGCTCAAGCGTGCCAACGGTGGTGTTCCGGGTCGTGGCGCTTACGCCGTTGCCGCTGTCCTGGCCGTGGGACTGGCGGTGGCTGCCGGCAATATGTTCGTCGCGCATCCGACCGTCGCTGCCACCGGCACTGGCCCAGGCCTGACCCCGGTTGAGCCAGACAAGGCGCAAAAAGACTGGGCGCACTACGGCAATACCGAGGGCGGCAGCCGCTTTGCTGCGCTGGACCAGATCAACCGCAACAACGTCGACAAGCTGAAAGTAGCCTGGACCTACCACACCGGTGACGTCGCCGAGAGCGATGGCAACGGTGCCGAAGACCAGCTCACTCCGCTGCAGATCGGCAACAAAGTGTTCATCTGCACCCCGCACAACAACCTGATCGCGCTGGATGCCGACACCGGCAAAGAGCTGTGGAAGAACGCGATCAACGCTAAGTCGAAAGTCTGGCAGCGTTGCCGTGGCATGGCCTATTTCGATGCGACCAAAAGCATCGCTCAACCAAGCAATTCGAGCATCATCGAAGCCAAACCGGCGCCGGCCGCCAATTGCCAGCGCCGTCTGCTGACCAACACCATCGACGCCCGCCTGATCGCGGTCGATGCCGACACCGGCGAGTTCTGCCAGGGCTTCGGCAACAATGGCCAGGTTGATCTGAAGGCCGGTCTCGGTGACGTACCGGACAGCTACTACCAGCTCTCCTCCGCTCCGCTGATGGCCGGCACCACTGTGGTGGTCGGCGGTCGCGTAGCCGATAACGTGCAAACCGACATGCCGGGCGGCGTGATCCGTGGTTTCGACGTAATCACCGGCGCCATGCGCTGGGCCTTCGACCCGGGCAACCCGCAGGCCAAAAAGGCCCCGGCCGACGGCAGCACGTATGTGCGCAGCACGCCGAACAGCTGGGCGCCGATGTCCTACGATCCGGCAACCAACACCGTGTTCCTGCCAATGGGCAGCTCGTCCACCGACATCTATGGTGTCGAGCGCAGCAAACTCGATCACACCTACGGCGCCTCGATCCTCGCGCTGGACGCCACCACCGGTGATGAACGCTGGGTATTCCAGACCGTGCACAACGATCTCTGGGACTTCGACCTGCCGATGCAGCCGAGCCTGATCGACTTCACCAAGGACGGCAAAACCGTTCCGGCGCTGGTCATCGGCACCAAGGCCGGGCAGATCTACGTGCTCGATCGTGCCACCGGTAAACCGTTGACCGAGGTTAAAGAAGTCCCGGTCAAAGCCGCGAACATCCCGAACGAACCGTACTCGCCAACCCAGCCGAAATCGGTGGGCATGCCACAGATCGGTGCTCAGCATCTGACTGAGTCGGACATGTGGGGCGCCACCCCGTACGACCAGTTGCTGTGCCGGATCGATTTCAAATCGATGCGTTACGACGGCCTGTACACCGCGCCGGGTACCGATAAATCGCTGAGCTTCCCGGGTTCGCTGGGCGGCATGAACTGGGGCAGCATCTCCACTGACCCGGTGCACGGCTTCATCTTCGTCAACGACATGCGCCTGGGTCTGTGGATTCAGATGATCCCGTCGCAGAACAAGGCTCAAGCTTCCTCCGGTGGCGAAGCGTTGAACACCGGTATGGGCGCGGTACCGCTCAAAGGCACGCCTTACGCGGTGAACAAAAACCGCTTCCTGTCGGTGGCCGGCATTCCGTGCCAGGCTCCGCCGTTCGGCACTCTGACCGCGATCGACATGAAGACCCAGAAAGTCGCGTGGCAGGTTCCGGTCGGTACCGTTGAAGACACAGGTCCCTTGGGCATCCGCATGCACCTGCCGATCAAGATCGGTCTGCCGACCCTCGGCGGCACCCTGTCGACCCAAGGTGGCCTGATTTTTATCGCCGGCACCCAGGACTTCTACCTGCGCGCCTTCAACAGCGCCAATGGCGAAGAAGTGTGGAAAGCGCGTCTGCCGGTCGGCAGTCAGGGCGGCCCGATGACCTTCGTTTCGCCGAAGACCGGCAAGCAGTACATCGTCATCACCGCCGGTGGTGCGCGTCAGTCGACCGATCGCGGCGACTACGTGATGGCTTACGCCTTGCCGTAAGCCGCAGCGCCCGTGCTGACCACGGGCGCTTTCTTTTTGCGCGCGGCACCTGAGGGTGCCGCGCCGCTTTCCGATATCGCTACAGCTTTGAGCAGGAAGATCTCCATGTTTGGTTTTACTCGTAACGGCTGGGTCAACGGCGTGCTGTTGGGCCTGACCTGCACCACCCTGCCCGCCTTCGCCGATACCGATTCGAACCTGTTGACCCGCAACACCCTGACCGGTGACTGGGGTGGCCTGCGCCACCAGATGGACGAAGACGGCATCAAGTTCACCGGCGATTACACCGGCGAAATGGCTTACAACGCCGATGGCGGCCTGCATCGCTCCGGCCGTTACTCGCAGAACATCAAGCTCGGCGCGCAGTTCGACCTGAGCAAGTTGTATGGCGTAGAGAACGCCGGCAAGGTTCAGCTGACCATCAACGACCGCCGCGGCAACAGCGCCTCCGAAGATCTGGTTGGCAACCGTCTGCCGATCCAGGAAAACTACGGCGGCCTCTACACCCGCCTGACCGAACTGAGCTATGAGCGCAGTCTGTTCACCCCGGCGCTCAACGTGAAGCTGGGTTACATGGCAATGGGCAACGACCTCGGCGGCCTCGACAGCGGCATTCTGTGCAACTTCATGAACGCCGGTTTCTGCGGCCATCCGCTGAACATGTCCGGCGGCAGCGGCTGGACCAATTACCCGAACGCACACCTGGGCGTGCGGGTGAAATACGACTTGTCGCCGTCCTGGCAACTGCGCGTGGCCGCGTTCAACGTCGATCCGGAAAGCAACGGCAACTCCAGCCGTGCCTGGCATCTGGGCCCGAAACACACCACCGGCACCGTGGTGCCGATCGAGCTGGTGTACAAGCACGCGGGCCAATTGCCTGGCGAATACAAGCTCGGTTACTACTACGACAGCTCCGACGTGAAACGCGTCGGCAGCGACAAGGAAGTCTCCGGCCGTGGCGGTCACTACCTGCTGATCGATCAGGCCGTATGGAGTTCGCCAACGTCCGAGGGCCGCAGCCTGCATGCGTTCGGCCAATACTCGGCGGCCAGCGAAGCGGCTTCGCCATTCAGCAAGTGGTACGGCACCGGTCTGGTGCTGTACAAACCGTTCGAAGGTCGCCCGCGTGACACCGTCGCTCTGGGCTACGGCCGCGCCGTGCCTAACTCGCGCAGCCGCGACGTGCAACAGGACGCTGCCATGGCCAATGGCACGCAGTTCCCGAACCTGGACAGTGGCGAGCAGTTGATCGAACTCGGCTACGGCTATCAGGCCACGCCGTGGCTGACGCTGCGCCCGAACATGCAATACATCATCGAACCGGGCGCGTTTTCCGGGCAGGACATCGACAATGCGTTGGTGTTTGGCTTGCAGGTGAAAGCTTCGCTCTGACGTCTGGCAGAACTGCAGGCAATAAAAAACCCGGCGTAATGACCGGGTTTTTTATTGCCTGAAAATTGTCGTAACCAAGAAGCTCACTCGACACCGAACCTTTACCCCCGAACCAGCGTCGGAGCTAGGGCGTTAACGCTTACCGCTCGCCACGAGGTTTCCGTTTGAAAGCAGCCATCGTCAAAAAATACCGTTTGATCATCAAGACCATGGGCTACGTGGGCTGGTCGCTGTTCTGGTTGTTGCTCTGGGACATCGCCGTCACCGTCGACTTCATGTTGTTCCTCAACGCCAAGATCAACCTGCCGCTGATGCCTCTGACTTTGCTCGGTTCAGCGCTGGTGGTGCTGATCAGTTTCCGCAACAGCAGCGCCTACAACCGTTGGTGGGAGGCGCGCACGCTGTGGGGCATGATGATCAACAGCTCGCGCAGCTTTGCCCGGCAGGTGCTGACGCTGCTGGATGATCCCGATAACGAAGTGAACCCGGTGAAGGCGACGCTGTTGCGCCGCCATGTGGCGTACGTCAATTGCCTCGCGGCGCATCTGCAGGGTCAGCCTTGCCCGGAGGAAGTCCGCGCGTTCATCCCGGCAGATGAATTCGCCCGCAGCGGCACCACCAACAACTTTGCCAACGACATCCTCACCGGTTCCGCGGCGTTGCTGGCTCGGGAATACAAGGCCGGGCGCCTGGACAGCATTCGGCTGGCACGGCTGGAATCGACGATGGTCGATCTGTCCAACAGCCAGGGCGGCATGGAGCGGATCGCCAATACTCCGCTGCCCTACCCCTACGTGTATTTCCCGCGCCTGTTTATCTCGCTGTTCTGCCTGATTGTGCCGGTGGGGCTGGTGGAATCGCTGGGTTGGTTCACCCCGCTGGCCTCGACGGTGGTGGGCTTCATGCTGCTGGCCATCGAACGCATCGGTACTGACCTGCAAAGCCCGTTTCGCCATAGCGAGCATCAGATCCAGATGGAAGCCCTGTGCGAAACCATCGAGAAAAACCTGCAGTCGATGCAGCGTGATTCGTTGGGGGATGCGCGCAGGGTTGAAGAAACGGCTTGAAGAACGATCTGAGGGATGCCAGGGCGTAAAGCCCTGGCGAGTCGCAGGTGTTACTTCTTCTTTTTCGCCGGCTTGTCAGCCTTCTTAGCATCCTTGGCCTTTTCCGGCTTGCTATCGGCTTTTTTCGCAGACTTTTTCGGTTCGGCGTCTTTCTTCTTGTCTTTCTTGTCGGAGGACTTGGAAAGCGCCGAAGCTGCCGCTGATTTCTTTTCCGGCGAAGACTTTTTGTCTTTCAAGTCCTTGCTGGCTTTCGAAGCATCGTCTTTTTTGCTCTTCTTCTCGTCTTTAGCCACGTTGACCACCTCTCGGAATGTGCCGGTATTGGCACCGGGCCTGTGCGAATGAACACAAGCTGATCGTTAGGCGTGGGCGTTCGGGCGGGGTTCAGATTATTTGACTCGATCCAGCGCCCATGGCGAAGACCGGCCGTTCAACAAGTTGTCAATAGCACAGTTGTGCGACTGTTCTGGAGATAGCGCAGTGATAGGCTTTTCTGGCGTGACATTACGCGAATGCCCGATCTGTTTAGAAGGCAGGTCGGGGCCGATGTATAAGCCCGCTGTCAGCTAACTGAAAGGATTCGAACATGAAAAAGTCCATGACTACTCTGGCCATCGCGGCGACGCTCGCTCTCGCCGCAACGGCCACAAACGCTGCCGTGCATCCAACCACCATCACTGCTCCACAGACGGTCAAGCAGGTGACCGCCTCGATCAACACGCCATTCGCAACACATAGCAAAGCCGGAGAAATCCAGACGGCCAGCCTGGCCAGAAGTTGCTCTGATGAGCGCTATTCCTGGTGGGAATTCAGTGGCTGGGAAATAATCGCCTGCCTCGGAAGCGGTCAGTGGTAATTATTCAGAGGAGGCTGGTGCGTGACTTACGTGCTGAGCACGCACCACAGCCTGTTCTAACCAATGGCTTTGCACACCTGCTTACAGGGTTCTACCACTGGCTTGCTCATAACTCGAAAGGAAATGCTGCCACTGCGACTCATCCCAGAAAGAATGCCGCCTGAGTTGCGGAATGTCGTGACGCGCCGCGCCCATTGCCGTAGCACGTCCGCGAGATTTCTCCAGGTCAAGCAGCGCCAGTTCGAAATCGAAGTCTGTGTCGGTAATCGACGCCTTGATAAAGATGTGTTTGGAGCGCATGCAACCGTGCTGCCATTTGCCCGAGTGCATCCGCGCCAGCATTTGCGCCAAACGTTCAAGAAGTCGCAGATGTTGCTCTGTGGTCAACAGACTTGCAGCGCCCTGGCTATACCAGGTATCCAGATCGATGAAGCCGCCCAGGTCTTTGGTAACCAAGACACCCTGCCATACGCCGTCGACTTTTCTCGCGCCATAAAATACCGGTCTTGGCGCATTCACGCCCAGCTCTTCGAGTCTTGAAAGGGCAACGCCTTCACGCAATGCGGTCGGTCGGCCAGTGGGGTAACGGAGACTGCGGAACAAATGGCCGGTCTGGCGCTTTACAAAAAACGTCTTGTCACCTTGAACAATCAGCTGGACACCGCTGGTGCCGCTGCGGCGCACATTCGGCGGTTCCACCCACGACCCGGAAGTACCCCACCAGAAATCAAACTCATCGCGTGCCCTGCCCATTGTGTGCTCCATTTATTGTAGAAATCGTTTCGTGCGACGTTTGCATGAAGGTCGCAACAGCAGCTCAGTCTGTTGGTGGACGTTAATAGTTCCCTCGGTTTTCGAGGATTTTAGGGCCAGCTTGGGGCTTTTACGCAACCACGTGACGAAAATTGGCTATTGAGGGGTGTTTATCCCTTCAGGTGTGTCCTTTTCGCCGATAGCCGACGACATCAAACACAGATGCCAACCGCGTCGCGAGGGTCCGCCCGACTGTTTTTTCGATTAACTTGAAAGCCGTTAAATTGACCCAGGTCATGATTCAATTCGATTGAGGCAAATAACGAGCAACGTCCTTGATCCGCGTTTTCTTTGTGCTAAAAGTATTGCCGCCAGTGGCTCCTTACAGGGATGAGTAAGGGTTTGCTCATCCGCAGCCATTGCCCACGGATGCATACTTTCAACAAGGAAGTCATATGAAAATAGTTGGTCTGTCCGGGATTCTCCCGTCACGCATTATCAGCAATCAAGACGTTATAAACCTGGTCGAGGAACACTCTAAAGATACGTTCCAGGAAGACTTGCCAAAAACCTTGAAGACCATCAGCAAGTTGCTTGAAAAAAGCGGCAGCGGCACGCGCCACTGGCTGGGCGCCGATGAAACGCCGATGCAACTGATGGAGACTGCATTCAACTCGGCGCTCGCTCAGGCCAACATCGACAAGGCCGACCTGGATCTGTTGATCTATCCGAACGTCACGCGAGGCTTCATCGAGCCGGCCAACAGTACGTTCATTGCCAAGGCGCTGGGCCTGAGCTGCAGAAACTTTGATGTGGTGGACGCCTGCAACGGCTGGGTGACCGCCATGGATGTCATCAACAGCAAAATGCAGGCCGGCGAGATTCGCTACGCGGCGATCGTCAATATGGAATTTGGCATGTCTGCTGGCGGGCCGGTCATGCCCAAGAACTTCTCTTTGCAGTCGTCGGCGGAACTGGCTTACAAGTTTCCGAGTTTTACCATTGGCGAAGCCGTCACGGTCACCATCCTCAGTCATGAGGCCCCCGGCAACTTCAAGTTCTCGTACATCAACCGGCCGGACTTGAGCGACTTGTCGACCATTTCCCTGCCGGACTGGAAACTGTTCTGCAATGAGGAGGATATTCCCCGTATTGCACCGACCGGCGGGCAATATCAATTCAACTCCTACGCGGCAGCCTTGCATGAAGATGGTCGTAATGAAGCGATCAAAGTCTTCAATCTGCAAAACATCTCTGCAGCAGATGTTCATAAAGTGTTTATTCATACCGGTTCGCCAAAGATGTGGGAGCACATTGGGCAACTGATCGGTATTGATCACAAGCTGCACCATGTCGGGCATAAAACCGGCAACATCATTACCGCGTCCATCCCCTACGGCATCTTCGATGCGATGAGTCGGGGCGAAGCCGAGAAAGACCAGTTTTGCATGGGTTGGGCAGGCAGTGGCGGGATGGTCTTCTCTGCGTTGTCATTTACTCTGTAAGGCCTGAAGCAACTTGCCGTCCTGAGGCGGCAAGTTGCTCGTCCATGATCAAACTGTTGGTCGGTACCAAAACGAAAATCGCGCTTCGATCTCTAGGCCAGCGGCGGGTAGTCGGTGTAGCCCTCTTCCGAACCACTGTAAAAAGTGGAGGCATCCGCAGTAGCCAGCGGCGCATCAAGGAAGAAGCGTTCCGGCAGATCAGGGTTGCTGATGAACAGTGTGCCAAATGTGACTGCATCGGCCAGGCCGGTTTGCAGGGCCTGTTCCGCGGACTTCCGATCATAACCAACATTCAACACGAAAATTCCTGAGAACCGCTGGCGAGCCCCGGGCGCCAAGGGTTTCGCGCCTTCCGGTAGAGTCCCGGGTTCCATGAAATGCAGAATTCCAACGTTTCTACTTTCCAGCGCTTCTACCGCGTACATGTAGGTCTGCTCGAGATTGGAGTCGCCCATGTCATTGTACGGAATGCGCGGCGACAGCCTGACCGAGATACGGGCCGGTCCGAAGACTCTGATCGCAGCGTCCGTGGCTTCAAGCAAGAACCTCGCCCGCTTCTCAATGCTACCGCCATATTCGTCGGTGCGTTTGTTTGAGCCGTCTTCCAGAAACTGCGCGGGCAGATAACCATTGGCACCGTGTATCTCCACACCATCAAAGCCCGCATCTTTCGCGGCCTGTGCAGCTTTTTCGTAGTCCGCAATGGTGGACTTGATTTCATCAATGGTCAGTTCGCGTGGGGTCACCGAGGGTTTGATGCCTTCTGGCGTGAACGCTTGGCTATTGAAGGGGACTGACGATGGCGCGACCGGGAGTTCTCCTCCATGAAAATCAGGATGAGATGCTCTGCCGGTGTGCCAAAGCTGGGCGAAAATGAGGCCACCGGCTTCATGAACTGCCTGAGTTACCTTCTTCCAGCCCGCAATCTGTTCAGGCGTATAGATCCCTGGGGTATTCGTCCAGCCGACGGCCTGGGCGCTGATCTGGCTGCCTTCAGTAAAAATAAGGCCCGCCGATGCGCGCTGTGCGTAATAGGTCGCAGTCAATTCGTTGGCCACCTGATCCTTGGATCGACCTCTTGTCATCGGCGCCATGAACACCCGATTTCTGAAAGTGAGCTCTTCGTTGTTCAAGGGGGTTAGAAGCTTAAAATTTCCCATACTTTCCTCAGAATAAATTTATTGAATGTCCGCCCGTGCCTAACGATTTCTCAAGTGCGGCTCGACCAAAGAAATGCTTCTGTCGGATGCTCGATTGGCTGGCTGCAAGCCGCCGGCAAGAGTGGCGAACGAAGGGTTTGGTTCGGACCGCTTCCCTCAAGTGAGGACAATCGACAAGGTATCAATAATAAACCTGGCGTCAATTAGGCACCGTTCGTACACCTGGTAGGTCTGAGGATACCTACCGTCAGGAAATGGTCGGCGGCGTATGGGCTGGCGAGCCGTATACAGTGGCCTCGCGCGCAAGAGCAGGACGCTCTGCGTTCATGATCGAACGGCCTGAGCAATCGATGTGAAGATTCGGTTGAAGCAGGTATCGAGAATGATTGCCCGCGGTTGAAAGGCAAAAACCAGCGCACTGCCAACAACAAAAAGTGTTGGCAGAGTTTCATGCTTACATGATCGCGCTGGTTTGATTGAGATCTTCGGTGTTTTTCAAGCCATCGGATGACAAGTTCCGAAGCGCAGCATGGGCGGCCGACAACGCGTTCAAGTAATCCAGTGAAGCAGCCTTCCCTACGTACTTATCGGTCCGATTGCAGCGGCGTCGAACTTCTGCCGGGCAGCATCAACCTCCGGTAGCTTGGCGAGCGTCCATTCATGCAGTGCCCGAAAAGGTTGTTGCAGCGTGCGGCCCAGCGGCGTGATTTGGTACTGCACCGCGACTGGCGAAAGCGAAATCACCTCGCGCGATACCAGGCCGTTGCGCTCCAGCCGGCGCAGACATTGCGTGAGCGCTTTTTGGGTGACGCCTTGCAGGCGACGACGGATCGCGTTGAAGCGTTGCGGACCGTCATCAAGCACGGCTAACACCATCATCGACCATTTATCAGCGATCTGCTCGAATAAGGCTCGGCTAGGGCAGTCGGACGAGAAGCACAGCGGTTCGAGTTCAAGCATGGCGGTTTCCTTCTGTATACCCAGGCGCTCTAAGGCGCGAGATTGACGCCAAGTTTACTGGATATACCGAGCCTGAGAACGCTTTCTACCGTTGTTTCGCCGGAACACTCTGACGCACATAATAATTGTCGACTTCACTGCTTTCGGTGAATTGGAAGCCATGGCGGGTATAAAAGCGATTCGAAGCACTTTCTTTGAGAGCGCCAACTTTAACAGGGAGCGCAGCCGCATCCGCCTCTTTGAAAATCTGAGTGAGAACAGCAGCCCCTACACCTGATCCTTGCGCGCTCGGTCTCACATACAAGTGGTCGAGCAAGAGTTCATTGTGGTGATGCTTGACCACTACAAAACCAACCCTCTCTCCAGATACCTCGATATAGCGTGTGTTGCGAGCGTCAAAACCGCCAAGAAACCGCTCACGCGCACGCACCGGATCAAATCGCCCGACACGCTCCAGACTTTCGCGCATGGCCTCAATTCGAATGGCTACAAGATTGTCCAAGTCGCTTGGTTGAGCCGGGACCAAAATGACTGGGGAATTTTGATTGGGTGCGACGGGCATAGGGTGTGCTCTATTTACCATCCTGGAGGGCCAGTATAGAGAGCCTGGCTTGTGGGGCCCAGTTTGGCTTCGCCGTCGAATTCAGGCCCCCATCTCAAAAACGAACATGACTTGGTCAATCTGGGTTTTGATTGCCAGAGCCTTGCGTGACCGACAGGTCTCCAATACGACCTCATGGTATTCACATGTCGATATCAGACACGATCATGGCGCAATCAGGCTATTGAATCTGCTGCAAGGCCGGCTAAGGTGCCGTGTCTTCCTATCAAAACAATCCCGGTCAGATCATGGGGTTGATAAGAACTGCGGCGGTTGGACGGGCTTCTCTCGGGAGTTCAGCAGGCAACGATGGTGACCGATCGCGTGCTCGTTCAATTGCTTAAATGTCGATCAGCAGAGAATAAAAATACCGATGATCAGCCCGAACTCCATGGATTCGAGTAGCCAATTGGCGCAGGGCTTCAAGCCTCGTCACGTCACAATGCTGTCCATCGCCGGGATTATCGGCGCCGGTTTGTTCGTCGGTTCAGGACACGCGATTGCCGCAGCAGGGCCGGCGGTGCTGCTCGCCTATCTGTTTTCCGGTTTGCTCGTCGTGCTGGTCATGCGCATGCTCGGCGAGATGGCGGTGGCCAATCCGGACACCGGTTCGTTCTCCACCTACGCCGACCAGGCCATCGGCCGCTGGGCCGGTTTTACCATCGGTTGGCTGTACTGGTGGTTCTGGGTGTTGGTGATTCCCATCGAAGCACTGGCGGCCGGGCATGTGCTGCACCAATGGTTTCCGCAGGTCGATGCCTGGCTGTTCGCGTTGGGATCGATCATCGCGCTGGTGGTGACCAACCTGTTCAGCGTGTCCAAGTATGGTGAATTCGAGTTCTGGTTCGCCATGGCCAAGGTTGTGGCGATCATCGGCTTCATCGGGGTCGGTTTTGCCGTGTTGATGGGCTGGGTGCCCGACCGCGAAGTCAGCGGGTTGAGCGGCCTGATGGCCGAGCACGGCGGATTTGCGCCCAACGGCTTGTCGGCGGTGGTCGGCGCTTTCATCACGATCATGTTCAGCTTCATCGGCACTGAAGCGGTGACCATCGCGGCCGCCGAATCGAATAACCCGGCGCAGAACATTGCCAAAGCCACCCGCTCGGTGATCTGGCGCATCGGCGTGTTCTACCTGCTGTCGATCTTCGTGGTCATCTCCGTAGTGCCCTGGAATGATCCGTTGCTGGCTTCGGTGGGCTCTTATCAGCGCGCCCTGGAAATCATGAATATTCCAAACGCCAAGTTCATGGTCGACGTCGTCGTCCTGATCGCCGTGGCCAGTTGCATGAACTCCTCGATCTACATTGCCTCGCGCATGCTGTACTCGCTGGGCCGTCGCGGCGATGCACCGAAAACGCTGAAGGCGACTTCCGCGGCCGGTGTGCCACGCGCCGCCGTGATCGCCAGCACCGTGCTGGGTGCGTCGATCACCGTGTGGAGCTACTTCATGCCCGCCGGGCTGTTCGAGTTCCTGCTGGCCAGTTCCGGGGCGATTGCCTTGCTGGTGTACCTGGCGATTGCGGTGTCGCAGCTGCGCATGCGGCGGATATTGCAACAGCGCAAGGTCGAGCTGACCTTCCGCATGTGGCTGTTTCCATGGCTGACGTGGCTGGTGATCGGCTTCATCTGCGCGGCGCTGGCGGTCATGATGATCACCCCGCAGCACCGCACCGAAGTCACCACCACCATTGGTCTGGCGCTGGCAATCTCCTTTATCGGCCTGATGACGTCGCGTCACCCTGCCCCGACGGCACGCGCAACGTCGGTGGGCTAGGCGTTCACGCCGAAGCCGATATTCCCTTGGCGAAGACCAAGGGAATGACCGACGCCTGCATCTCAGACCGATTCCTGTGAGGACACGATGTCATCGACCCCCTCCGTGGCCGACGGTACGACCCAATCCGTCGGGTTTCTGCTGTTGGATAAATTCACCCTCATGTCGCTGGCATCCGCCGTCGAACCACTGCGCATGGCCAATCAATTGTCGGGGCGAACGCTGTATCGCTGGCATACCTTCAGCGCCAATGGTGCGGCTGTTTGGGCCAGCGACGGGGTCCCGATCACGCCGGATGCCTCGTGGAGCAACCCCAGCGTGGCGGACACGGTGATTGTTTGTGGCGGGGTCGGCATCCAGAGCGCGATCACCCGTGAGCACACATCCTGGTTGCAAGCCCTGGCGCGCCAATCCAGACGCTTGGGCGGTGTGTGCACCGGTAGCTGGGCACTCGCCAAAGCCGGATTGCTCGATGGTTATGAGTGCAGCGTGCATTGGGAATTTCTGGCGGCCATGCAGGAAGCTTTCCCACGCGTAAACGTCAGCACCAGCCTCTTCACCCTCGACCGCAACCGCTTTACCAGTTCCGGAGGAACAGCGCCGCTGGACATGATGCTGCACCTGATCGCCCGCGATCATGGTCGTGAGTTATCAGCCGCCATCTCGGAGATGTTTGTTTACGAGCGCATCCGCAACGAGCAGGACCATCAACGCGTACCGCTCAAGCATGTGGTCGGTACGCATCAGCCCAAGCTGCAAGAAGTCGTTGCGTTGATGGAGGCCAATCTTGAGGAACCGATCGAGCTGGACAACCTAGCCGAATACGTCGATCTGTCACGCCGACAGCTGGAGCGGTTGTTTCAGAAATACCTGCAATGCACGCCGTCACGCTACTACTTGCGGTTGCGGCTGATTCGCGCGCGACAACTGCTCAAGCAAACCTCGCTGTCCATCGTGGAACTGGCGTATGTCTGCGGATTTGCCTCCACACCGCATTTCTCAAAATGCTATCGCGAGCACTTTGGGGTGCCGCCGAGCGACGAGCGCTCAGGTTCTGCAATGAGTCGTAAACGGGTAACGCCGCCGTCATCGATCAACACACTGACAACGCTCGATCAGGCGAGAAACGAATCGACGTTTGCCAGTGTTCGAATGATGGCGAGTGTCGATCTGGCTTGAATGAACCGAGGCAAATCGGCCGGGAACACCCAAGATGCCCCGGCCATGTGCCCTGCCCGTTTACGCCTGATCCAAGGCCTCCACCACGCCTTTGTCTTCTCCAAGAAACCCGCCGCTCTGATGCGCCCACAGCCGCGCATACACGCCGTTCTTCTCCAGCAATTCGGAATGGGTGCCCTGCTCGATGATGCGTCCGTCATCCATGACAATCAGCCGGTCCATCGCTGCAATCGTCGACAGTCGATGTGCGATCGCGATCACGGTCTTGCCCTGCATCATGTCATCGAGGCTTTCCTGAATCGCCACTTCGACTTCCGAGTCCAGTGCACTGGTGGCTTCGTCGAGCAGCAGGATCGGCGCGTTCTTCAGCATCACCCGGGCGATCGCCACCCTTTGCCGCTGGCCGCCGGACAGCTTGATCCCGCGCTCGCCTACCAGAGTGTCGTAGCCGGTATGGCCCTGGCGGTCGCTGAGTTGGCTGATGAACTCGTCAGCCTGCGCATTGGCAGCGGCGCGGCGGATCTGTGCGTCGGTGGCATCGGGCCGGCCGTAGGCGATGTTGTCGCGAATCGAACGGTGCAGCAGCGATGTGTCCTGGGTGACCATGCCGATCGCGCTGCGCAGGCTGTCCTGGGTCACGTGCGCAATATTCTGGCCGTCGATACGAATCTCGCCGCTGTCGACGTCATAGAAGCGCAGCAGCAAATTGATCAGCGTCGATTTGCCCGCACCGGAGCGCCCTACCAGACCGATTTTCTCACCCGGCCGAATGCTCAGGCTCAGGCCATCGAGCACCTGACGCTCGCCACCGTAGTTGAACTTCACCTTGTCGAACGTCACCGCGCCGCCGGAAGTGACCAGCACGCCGGCATCCGGTGCGTCTTGCACCTTGGTGCCTTGGGTCAGCGTTGCCATGCCGTCCTGGACGGTACCGATGCTTTCGAACAGCGAGGTCATCTGCCACATGATCCAGTTCGACATGCCATTGATCCGCAACGCCATGGCGGTAATCGCCGCCACCGCACCGGCGCCGACGTCGCCCTGATGCCACAGCCACAGGGCATAGCCGCCGGCGGACATGATCAACCCCACCACCAAGGCCTGATTGACGATTTCGAACAGACTGACCAGACGCATCTGACGAAAGCCGGTCTGCTTGAAATCTTCCATCGCCGCCCGCGCAAAGTGCGCTTCGCGGTTGGAGTGGGAGAACAGTTTCACTGTGGTGATGTTGGTGTACGCATCGGCGATACGCCCGGTCATCATCGACCGCGCATTGGCCTGTTCCTGGCCGACCTTGCCCAGGCGCGGCACGAAGTACCACATGGCCAGACCGAACAGCACGACCCAAGCAAGAAACGGCAACATCAGCTTCAGCGCAAAACCGCCAGCCAGGGCAATGATCGCGATGAAGTACACGCCAATCCCCGGCAGAATCTCGATCATGGTGAACAGCACGTCGCGCACGGCAAGCGCCGTCTGCATGACTTTGGTCGTGACCCGGCCGGAGAACTCGTCGGAGAAAAACGAAAGGCTCTGCCGCAGCATCAGCCGATGGAAATCCCAGCGCAGGCGCAGCGGCAGGTTAATCGCCAGAATCTGGTGTTGGACCATGGTGCGCAACGCCACCAGCCCGACACTCAAGACCATGACGATGCCCATGCCCCACAACACACTGCTCTCCTGCACCGCCGCTTCGCCGCCGGCCTGCCACGTGGAGAGCAAATCGACGACCTGGCCGAGGAAGGAAAACAGCCACGCTTCATAAACCGATACGGCAGCACTGAGCAACGCCAGCGCGAGAATGTAGCCGCGAGCCCCCCGCGTGCAGGCCCAGAGAAATTTAGCCAGACCGTTGGGTGGCGGTGGCACCTCGTCAGGCGGGAAAGGGTCGAGTCTTCGTTCAAACACACGAAGCATGATGTTCTCCTGAACGTTCAAGTCAGGGAGATTCTGCCACCGATTGGATCCTGGGAGGTCTTTGTGAAAAAGTGTGTGCTCGTCAGTAAAGGTGCTGGCTGAGAACGAACAATTGGATTCGTTTACAACCTGAGCACTTCCTGAAGTGGCGATCAGGCTGTCCGGGCACTTGCCCTTATCAGTTGTATCGATATGCTCTGTTCGCTCCGCAGCTCACTTCAATTCGGATAAAGACAATGCTTCAGTTGATTGGCCAGACTACCGATATCAAATCAGCAATCAATGCGTTCAACGCCTCTTACCATGCTGATTTTGCTCACGTACGCAAAATTTCCAGTCGGTACCTTGCCGCTGATGTTTCAATAGAGCGTGCTGGCGAGCTCGCTGAGGCCTTATACGCCGCATTGGCCAACTGGGGAGCGTGTACGCGCAAGGCTCCGATACTCCGTCCAACTCAGCACATCGCTGCAGCGCTGAGCAGCAAGGCGCTGCATTCCAGGCTTGTGTGCCTCGACCGCATCGGACTGGATGCTTTGGATCTAGACCCTGCGGGCGGTCGAAACTTCATCCGAGAGACACCCTTCAGCTCGCTCAACCAATTTGATACTGAATTGCTAAGTATCCTCGAGGCGTTGGCGCATGCGCTCTTCATCAACAATACCAACGTCACTTATCCAATGAAGGCTTTACTACTGATCACTGGATTCATGCCCGCGTTTGACAGCCAGGTCAGAAAGGGTTTGCAACGTGCAGGAATATCCGGGTTCAGCGGCACACAGTACCTTCTACCAAAAAACGCCTATAGAGCCGCTGGCCAGCGCATTTGCCATCTACCATTTTCCTTGGGCCAATGCTGGCGCGACAATAAAGCGCTGCTGACCGAGGCAATTCTCCAGAGCAACTATCCTGAACTCAGTACAGAGCCAGGTCGAATCTTCGACGTCATCCTGTTTATGCAAAGATCCCCTGAGCGGCGTTTGATTTTGTCGGCTGGATAAAGAGCGTCTACTGCGTCACCACCACCACCACCTTCCCAATCATCTGCGGATGCAACACGCAAAAATACTCAAACTCCCCCGGCGTATCGAACACCCAGGAAAAGCTGTCATTGGTATCCAGCGCTCCCGAGCGAAACACCTTGTGGGTTTCTGCCACCGTGTGCGGAATCTGATCGTCATTGACCCACGTCACCTTGGTGCCGACGGCCACGGTCAGGTCCTTGGGGGCGAACATGAATTCCTTGATGTCGATCTTCACTTCCGCGGCCCACAGCGGCATTGCCAGCAACAGGCCCATCAGCGCCAACAGTCGCGTTTTCATCGGTTCGCCCTCCGTCACACCAGTGTCGAATCAATCAGTGCCAGCGGATGATCGCCCTGAGTCGCGCGCACGTCGGTGATCCCCAGGTAATTGCGCAATTGATCGGCTGCCACCGTCATCGGCCCCGGCGACGGTGCGGCACCCGGTGCCGGCTGCGGATAGGCCGTGCCACGGGCGGTGTGAAAGGTGATATTGCCTTCGACTTTCTGGATCACCTGATGGATGTGCCCGTTGAGCACCGTCACTGAACCGTACTTGCGCAGCATCGCTATTGCTTGATCGCCATCCTCGGTGCCCCAGCCCCACGGCTGATAAATGGTCCACAGCGGGATGTGCGTGAACACGACGATGGGCGTGCTGCTGCTGACCGCGCGCAAGTCATCCGCCAGCCAGGCCAGTTGATCGGTGCCGAGGGTGGCTTCGTGGCCGGCCTGGAAATTGAACACATTAATCAGCCCAATGAAGTGCACGCCATGGTCATCGAAACTGTACCAACCGTTTCCTTTGGTGCCCTTGCCGTAGCGTTCCAGATAAAGCTTGCCGCCGCCCTCGTCGAGGGTGTCGTGTTCGCCGGGCACGTAATACACGGTGGATGGCAGGCCTTTGAGCAGCTGTGCGGCGGTGTCGAATTCCTCAGGTTTGGACAGGTGGGTGATGTCGCCGGTGTGCAGGATCAGTGACGGCCGTTTGGGCAGTGCGATGACCTTGTCGATCGCCACTTGCAAGGTCTTGACCGGCTCCGGATTGGCTTCCTTGTTGAAGCCGATGTGCGAGTCGCTGATCTGTACGAAGTGAAAGGTGCTGGCCAGCGCTTTTGGATCATTGACGTTGCCCGCCTCGTCCAGCGCAAAGGCTTTGGGAATCCCGCCGCTCAAGGCCCAGAGTACTCCTGCCCCGGCCCACGCCGAGCATTTGAGCAGGGTTCGCCGGTCCGGGTTGAGCGGGCCGTCGGTACGCAGCGGATGTTTTGCTTGAATGTCCATCGGTGTGTCCTCGCGGGCGAACTACAGTGAGGTAGCTGACACGAGGTAAACCTGGCCGCGCGAGGCTTTATTCCACGGCAAAAAATAAATCTTTTGCCGCGAATAAAACCCGCCGCAGCACGGTTATAGGGGTGTGACGGTGCGGAACCGACCATGAAGCGATTTGAGGAACTGATTGCGCCCCATCTGGACGCGGCCTACAACCTTGCGCGCTGGCTCACCGGCAACGACAGCGCTGCGCGCGATGTGGTGCAGGAAAGCGCCCTGCGCGCCTTCCGGTTTTTGCAGCGTTTCGCCGATGGCAACGCCAAGGCGTGGTTTCTGACCATCGTGCGCAACGAAAGCTACACCTGGCTCAAGGCCTCGGCCGGACGCCATTGGGTCGCCATCAATGACGACATGGCGATTGACGACGGCCCCCTGAGCCATAGCCAGACCCCGGAATTGCTGGCCATTCACACGGAAAACGCCGCGCTGCTGCAGCAAGCGCTGTGCGCCCTGCCGCCGGCGTTTCGCGAGGTGATCGTGCTCAAGGACCTCGAAGACCTGCCCTACAAGGACATCGCTCTGGTGGTCGATATTCCCATCGGCACCGTGATGTCCAGGTTGGCCCGGGCGCGGGCCCTGCTCAAGCTCGAACTACTGAAGTTGCACGATCATGAATGAACTCGACTGCACGGTTTGCCAGACACAGCTGCACGGCTATCTGGATCAGGAACTTGATCCGGCGACAGCTACGCAGGTGGCAGCGCACTTGAGCGCCTGCGCCGAGTGCGCGCGGCTGCATGATCAAGCGAAGTTGCTCAAGGTCAGCGTGAAGCGCCATGCGCCGTACTACCCCGCCCCCGCCTCATTGGCGGCCAGCGTGTTCGCAGCCGACACACCTGCGCCGGGATTCATCCAGCGCTGGCAAAAATGGCTGGCACCGGCCTTTTCCGCCACAGCGCTGGCCCTGGCGATGGTGCTGTATGTCGCCACTCCGGGCAGCGAGCAACCCTTGATCGACGAGGCCGTGTCCAGCCATGTGCGCTCGTTGATGGGCGAACACCTCAACGACGTGGTGTCATCCGACCGCCACACCGTAAAACCGTGGTTCACCGGCAAACTCGACTTCTCGCCCCCGGTTTCCGACTACTCGGCGCAGGGCTTTCCCTTGCTCGGCGGGCGCCTGGATTACCTGCAACACCAGACCACCGCTGCCCTGAGCTATGGGCATGGCAAACACATCATCAACGTGTTCATCCTGCCTACGAGCGAGGCTGATAAAGCTGTGCAAAGCCAAAGCTTGCGCGGCTTCAATGTGGTGTCGTGGCAGGCCAGTTATATGCGTTTCGTGCTGGTGTCGGATGTGGAGAAAGCTGAGCTGCAGGCGTTGGGGCAGTTGCTCAGAGCGCAATAGCGTGGCCTCAAAGGCAAAATCCCCGCGCATTCACTACGCTTGAGAAATCCGCCGCAGCGCAATCGTCAGCAAGAGACTGAACATTGCGCTCGGGCCGCTGTTCCAGATGAGCAAACCCAAGCTACCAAGGACGAGCATATGGACAGTTTCGCTCCTGCCACGCCGGTTCCGCCTCAGCAAAGCGCAATCACCCGCCGCCTGGCGTTTGCGGTCGGCACGCTGTTTATCGTCGGGGTGATTGCCGCTATCGGCACCCTGCTCGGCATTGCCGCTCGCCTGGATCGCGAGGATGTCGAGCAGAACCGTTTCTACACGGCCCGCGCCCTGGAAAACCGCATCAGCACCTCAAAGAGCTACATCACCAGTTACGCTGACTGGACCACCGCCTATGAGCACCTGCACACCCAAGTCGATACCGACTGGGCGTACACCCAACAGAACATTGGAAAGACGCTGTTCACCACTGACGGTTATGACGGCGTGTTCGTGCTGGATCGGCAGCGCACCAAATACGCCGTGGTGCAGGGACAGCAGGAAGACGCGGACATCGCGCACTGGCTCGCGGTGCCTGCCGCGTCGTTGATTGATCAGGTGCAAAACCAGTCTGATCTGACTGTGCCTGTCAGCACTTACTCGCTGTTCGACGGCTGGCCGGCGCTGGTCACGGCGGCGGCCATTCTGCCCAACGATGAGCGTCCGGTGGGCGATCCGCAAGAGACCTCGGTGCTGGTATTCGTCGACAAGCTGACACCGGCCAAACTGCAAGCGCTTGGCGTGGCCTATGGCCTGAACAACCTGACTCTGATGCCGGATGAACAGCTCAGCGGGGAGCAACCACGCGTGCCGCTGGACAGTACCGGTTTCAGCTTGACGGCAGATCTGAAGCGACCCGGGCAGCAATTGTTGTGGTCATTGCTGCCAACACTCGGCAGCGTGCTGGCCGTGCTGATGCTGTTGACCGCCTATTTCCTGCGTCACGCCGTGCGATCGTCGACCTACGTCGATCAGAGTTTCAGCACGTTGAAGACCTCGAATCAGGCGCTGGAGGCGGCCAACCACGCACTGGAAGCCAGTGAAGAACGCTTTCGCGCGGTGGCCGAAGCCGCATCGGACTGGATCTGGGAAGTCGACAATCAGCTGCGCCTGACCTATCTCTCGGCGCGCTTCAGCGAGGTGACCGGTTACCCGCAAACCGAGTGGCTGGGGCAAGGCATCGGGCAACTGGTGTCCTGCGATACTACGCCGCTGGAGCTGTGGCTGAAAAAACTCACCGAAGACAGCAATGCCAGCGACCTGCGCTGCACCTACCGCGATCACGCCGGGCAGCAACGTCACTGTCGGCTATCAGCGCGGCCGATCATCGAGAAACAAAGCGTGGTCGGCTATCGCGGCACCGCCAGTGACATCACCGACGAAGTCGCTGCCCATGCGCAGATCCAGCACCTGTCGATGCACGACGCCTTGACCGGCCTGCCCAATCGCAATCAGTTGTCGCGTTATCTGGATGACGCGCTGCTGCTCAAAGAGCATGCCCCGCCACTGTCGTTGCTGGTGATCGATCTGGACAACTTCAAGCCGATCAACGACTCGCTCGGCCATCCGGCCGGTGATGCGGTGTTGCAGGAGGTCGCCAGTCGCCTGCGCGAATGCACCCGTGAGCACGACATCGTCGCGCGCCTGGGCGGTGACGAATTCGTCGTGGTGCTCAATGGCATGGACACTCGGCAAGAGGTCGACCGCTTTTGTACCCGGCTGGTCGAGAGCCTGCATCAACCGATGGTCTTCGAGCTTCACCCATTGCACGTCGGGGCCAGCATCGGCATCGCCCTGAGCCGCCGTCAGGGCTTCGTGCCCAGCGAGTTGATCCGTTGCGCCGACATCGCGCTGTATCAGGCCAAGTCCGAGGGCAAGAACACCTGGTGCTATTTCGAAGCGCACATGAACGACCAGATCCAGACCCGCCGGCAAATGGAAAGCGATTTGCGTGGCGCGTTGAAGAACGACGAATTCATCCTGCATTACCAGCCGCGCTACACCGTCGACGGCAAGCACATCGTCTCGGTCGAAGCGCTGGTGCGCTGGCAACACCCGACCAAGGGCCTGCTGGGGCCGGACGTGTTCATCGGCCTGGCGGAACAGACCGACCTGATCGTGGCGCTGGGGCGCTGGGTATTGCGTGAAGCCTGTGAAACCGCACTGAGCTGGCCGTCAGACATTCTGCTTTCGGTCAATCTGTCGCCGGCGCAATTTGCCCTCAGCGATGTCGTCGAAGACGTGCGCGAAGCGCTGATCCAGACCCGTTTCCCGGCCAGTCGCCTGGAACTGGAAATCACCGAAAACGTGATGCTCGTCGACACCGACGGCGCGCTGGCCACGATGAATGCGCTCAAGCAACTCGGGGTGCGCCTGAACATGGACGACTTCGGCACCGGCTATTCGTCCCTCGGCTACCTGCGCGCCTACCCGTTCGACGGGATCAAGATCGACAAACGCTTCATCGCCTCGATCAGCAACGGCGCCAACGATCGCGCCGTGGTTCAGGCGATCATCGGCCTGGGCAAAGCCATGGGCCTGACCGTGACCGCCGAAGGCGTGGAAACCGAGGAGCAACTGGAGATTCTCGGCAAGGATCAATGCAATGAGGTGCAGGGTTATTTCATGAGTCGACCAATAGACAAAGCGGCGTTCGCCCGGTTGTTGCAAACCGCCAGAACCGGGCCGGCCGATCATTCGCCGTCGAAGAAAGGTCGCGTCATCTAGCCAAGCGGGCGTCCCTGCCCGGATTCGAACTAAAGCGTCGCGTCGATCTTTTTCGCCGCTGCATCGCTGACCCAGGTGTGCCAGATTTCCGGGTGTTCCTTGAAGAATATCTTCGCCAGTTTCGGCGAGTCGATGTGCTCGTTGGTCATGCGGGCCAGGTTCTGGTTCAGTAGATCGATGGGCAGATTGACCTTTTCCAGTACCCCGACCAGTTCGGGTGCCTGCGCATGGAACACGCTGGACAGGCCGACCTTGATGCTGATCTGTTTATCGACGCCGGGTTTCTCGCCCAGTTTGATCAGATCAACCTGACCCATCAGCGGGGTTGGCGACCAGTAGTAGAACAGGATCGGCTCGCCGCGCTTGTAGCTCGACAGCACCGCCGCATCGAGGGCCGGGCCGGTGCCGGGGCGGAAGTTGGTGTAGCTGGCTTGCAGGCCGTAGCTCTTGAGCATCTCGCTGTTTTCCAGTTCGCAGGTCCAACCGGCCGGGCAGTTGTAGAAACGGCCCTTGCCCGGTTCTTCCGGGTCCTTGAACAGCGCGGCGTACTGCGGCAGATCGGCGATGTTTTTCAGGTTCGGCGCTTTGGGCTTGAGGTTGCGTTTGGCATCGCCCTCGACCAGATACCGCGGCACATACCAGCCTTCGGTGGCGCCAATGATCGGCGCACCGACACCCACGACCTTGCCGCTGCTGGCGGCCTTGTTCCAGACCTCGCTGCGCCCGACCCACTCTTCCGCCAACACTTGGATATCGTTGCTGCCCAAGGCGCTTTCCATGGTGATGGAGTTGCCGGGCAGCGTGTCGACGGCACAGCCGTAACCATCCTTGAGCACGATCTGCAGCACCTCGGTGAGCAACATGCCACTTTCCCAATTGAGCCCGGCGAACTTCACCGGTTTGCCCGACTCGCACCAACCGGCGGCCTGGCTCGACGCACTGACGGCCAACAGGCCGATGGAAAACAGGGGGGCCAACAGGCTGTTTGTTCTTTTCACAATCGCACGCTCCAACACAGTGAACAGGATTACGGCGGTACAGGTGCTCATCACGACGTGACGGGCACCTGTCAGCAATTCACAACTCAGGCTTGCCGATGAATCGTCGGAAACCAGTCTTCGCGCAGTCGTTGACCGGTTTGCATCGCATGCCCCGGATACGGCGGCGAAGTCCGCCCCGGCCGCTCGAAGTAGCGCATGTCATCGCCGAGCCAGCGCAGCGATAGCACCCGGCGACGCTGCGCCGACGCGTTGCCTCGGGCGCCATGCACGGTGCGAAAATCGAACAGCACCGCATCGCCCGGCTGCATCTCCCACTCCAGCACTTGCATGCCCTCCTCCGAATCCGGATCCGGTGCTTCACGATAGCCATCGGCATCGCGGTAGAAGTCACTTTGATCGGCCCAGTGCACCGGTTTGATGCCTTTCTCCCAACGATGCGACCCGGCCAGCAGGCGCAACGTCGACTCGCGAACCGGGTCGACCGGAATCCAGAAACTCACGCTCTGGCTGCCTTCAACGAAGTAATAGGGAATGTCCTGATGCCAAGGCGTGGCTTTCTGCGCGCCTGGCTCCTTGACCAGCACATGATCATGGAAGAACTGTGCCGAGTTTGAACGCATGATCGCAGCGGCAACCGATGCGGCCGGGGACTGTTCGACCATGTGGCGAAATTCCGGGATCCGTTGCCAGTTGCAGTAGTCGTCGAAAAATCCGCCCGGCTGGTCATCTTTTTCAACGTAGCGGCTCGCATACACGCCCGGTTCAGCGAGGTTGCGCTCGATGCCGGCGGCAATCGTGTCGATCCACCCGGAGAACACTCCGCGCAGGCAAACCGCACCATCGCGCTGGAAGGCTTCGATGTCTTTTTCATTAACGGTGTAAGCGCTGGCTGTCATGACCTGAAACTCCCTCACGCAAGAAATAAAAGTAGGCGCAGGGCAAATATTCCATGACACTCAGCCAAGAGAAAATAATATGTCTTGATCTGTCACCGAAGAAAATCTTATGAAGTTCAGCCTGCGACAACTGCGTTACGCACTCGCTGCGGCCAAGCACGGCAACCTGACACTGGCGGCCGAGGAACTGCATGTTTCACAGCCCTCGATCTCCACCGCGATTACCGAACTGGAACAGCTTTTCGGCCAGCCGTTGTTCGTTCGTCAACGAGGCCTCGGGGTCTCGCTGACGCCGTTCGGGCGCACGCTGATGACTCAGGCCAAGCGCGTGTTGAGCGAGGCTCGGGCATTCGCCGACATCGGTGCTGACAGCACGGATTTTTCCGGAGAACTGGTGCTCGGCTGCTACGCGGATCTGGCGCCGTATTGCCTGCCCCAGATCCTGCGACGCTTGCAGCAGGAACACCCGCAGGTCACGGTGGACATGCGCGAAGGCGAGTTCGAATATCTCGGCAAGCGTCTGGCCGAGGGCACGCTGGAGTTGGCGTTGACCTACGATCTGGGCTTGCCGGCCAACACCACATGCGTCGAGCTCTGTCAGCTGCGCGCACACGCCCTGCTGCCGGCCGATCATCCGCTGGCCAGTGCGGCCGAGGTCTGCCTGCAAGCACTAAGCGAATGCCCTCTGGTGGTGACGGATCAGATCCACAGCTGGCAGCACGTGCTGGACTTGTTCAACTTCCATGGCTATGCCCCGGCCAGCGTCCAGCACACCCACAGTTTCGAGTTTCAGCGCAGTCTGGTGGCCAACGGATTTGGCGTGGCGTTGACCTATACCCGGCCCTTCGGCGATCACAGTTACGACGGCCAGCCACTGGTCTGCCGCCCCATTCGCGAGCCATTGCCGGTACAACGCATCGTGCTCGCCCACGACCAGCGTTATCCACTGACACCGCCGGCCGAGGCGTTCAAACAACAGGCGCTGACGTGGTTCAAGGAGCGGCAGCCGTTTGCCACAAGCTGAGATTTGCCATGCCTCAAGCGGCAGTCGGAGCCCGTAAAGTCTCAGATGGCCCACCTTGGCGCTGAAACAATTTCGACTCGATCCAGCGCTTGAACGCGCTGGAAAACTTCTCAAATCCTTCCTCGATGATGTCGACCAGAGCCCCGCACAGTCGAACAGATTAACGACCTGCTCACCATGGCGCCTGGCTTTACTCTGACGGGGGAATTCGACGTAACACATCGCCATAAGCAGACAGATCGAGGAACGCCGTCACCTCTGTCGCACGCCCTTGCTCCATGCGGAAGATCCAGACGTAGCTGTTGGTATAGGGCTTTGCGTCGTGAGCGACGGCTTCGCCTTTCCAGTGGATGATGACGTAATCACCATCGGCCCAAAGCTGCCTTGACACTGGCCGGATGGGCGTCTTGAGGCGGACGGTCAGGGGGCGAACGGCTCGCTCCATCAAGTCGTTGCGGCCACGGTAAGTGCCGGAGTGAGGTCCTGATCCCTCAATGGTCCACACGACGTTGGGGGCCACAACATCGTTGAAGAAGTCAGCCCCACCAGCCGCCCAACGGTCGAACGCCGCGGCAACAAAGGCCTTGTTGCTTGCGACCACCGCCCCCTGTCCTTGCTCGAGATTGGCCGAGGCGCAAGTCGCAAAACAGGCAAGCAAAGCACAGAACACAAGCTTGTAGGTGAGATTGGCGAAACGGATTCTGGCCATGGTATTTGCTCCTGCTATCGATAGTGTTCCTGCTTGCGGCACTTAGCCCGCTCGTCCCTGCAGCTTGATGCCGCCAAATACCAATTGCTGAACCATCGGCTTGGCCACAAACCGGCCTGGAAAAATCAGCTCCGGCGCGCTTGCCTGATCCAGGCGGGCGATATGCGATTGATCCAGCTCGATGCTCAGTGCTTTCAAGTTGTCCTCGGCTTGCGCCAATGTTCGCGCGCCGATAATGGGCGCCACCACGGCCGGGTTTTGCAATGTCCACGCAAGCGCTACCTGGGACGGCTTCGCGCCGATCTCCCCAGCGATATCAACCACCACACTGGCGATTTGCAACGAACGCTCGGTCAAGTGGCCCGATGAACTGATCACGCCCTTGCGATTTGCCGCTATGCCGGCTTCGTTACTGTTGCTCAGGTCGTCACGCCCGTATTTGCCGGTCAGAACACCGCCGCCCAGCGGAGACCACGGCATTACGCCCAGTCCCATTTCTCGCGCCATTGGCAGCAGCTCGTGCTCCACCGTGCGCTCCACCAGGCTGTATTCGATTTGCAGTGCCACGAGGGGCGACCAACCGCGCAGCTCGGCAAGCGTTTGCATTTGCGCCACCTTCCACGCGGGCGTGTTACAGATGCCCAGATACACCACCTTGCCGCTGCGCACGAGGTCATCCAGGCCGCGCATCACTTCTTCCGCACCCGTGGTGAAGTCCCATGCATGCAGGTACAACAGGTCAATGCGATCAGTGTCCAGTTGACGAAGGCTGGTTTCCACCGAACGCATCAGGTTCAGGCGCTGATTGCCGCCTGAGTTGGGATCACCGGGATTACGGGCCATGGTGTACTTGGTTGAAATAACCAGGCGCTCGCGCCGGCCCTTCATCAATTGGCCAAGAATGCGCTCGGAAGCCCCGTTCGTGTAATTGACCGCGGTGTCGATAAAGTTTCCACCCGCCTCGACATAGGCGTCGAAAATTTGCCGGGCGCCGGCGGCGTCCGTCCCCCACCCCCAGTCAGATCCGAAGGTCATCGTGCCCAATGCGAGCGGGGAAACGCGAATGCCGGAGCGGCCGAGCAGACGGTAGTGATCGAGTGCTGAACGAGTAGACATAGGAACTCCTTACGAAACACAGGTTTTTCTGTAGGGAGATTTTGCGTGGAGATCGCGACTTGCACGTATCAGTATCGTCCAGCATCCTTGCATCATCCTCCGAACCATTTTGCGTTCCGTAGTAGAACGTTTTGGGAAACGCCATGAATCCGCGGCACAAGCTGATCGACCTCATCAGCCGTCATGCACCGTCAAATGGTTTTCACCTGACACCACTGGCAGGCGTTACTCTGGTGCGTTCTGATACCCCGACAGTGCCCATGCCCGTGGTTTATGAGCCGACGCTCTGCTACATCGTGCAAGGCCGCAAGCAAGTGTTGGTGGGCAGCACGACCTACGTTTACGACGCGGCCAACTACTTGGTGGCCTCGGTGGATATTCCGGTGATGGGTTCGGTTATCGAAGCCAGCGAGGCAGAACCCTATTTATGCCTGGTGCTCGATCTGGACATGACGGTGCTAAGCGAACTGGCCTTGCGCAATCCTCCGACCAGCCACGAGAAGGCCGTGGTGTCGACCGGCATCGAACTCAATGGCAGCACGCCGGAGCTACTCGACGCGGTGACCAGGCTGGCTGGCTTACTGGACACGCCGCAAGACGCAGCCGAACTGGCTCCGCTGGTGGTACGTGAGGTGCTCTATCGCCTGCTCACCCTCCGTGGCAATGGCATGCTGTGGCAAATGGCCAAGGCCGACAGCCGCCTCGGCCAGATCGCCAAAGCGATTACTTGGCTTCGTGCCCATTATCAGGAACCGTTGCGCATTGACGATATTGCCGACATCGCAGGCATGAGCCGCTCCACCTTTCATGCTCATTTCAAAGCGGTGACGTCGATGAGTCCGATCGAATTTCGCTGTCTGCTTCGGCTGCAGGAAGCCCGGCGCCTGATGGTAGCCGAAGCACTGGATGCGGCGAGTGCCGGTTACCGCGTGGGCTACGAGAGTCCGTCCCAATTCAGCCGTGACTACGCGCGAATGTTTGGCCTGCCTCCTGCCCGAGATGCCGGGCGCTTGCGCAGCGGTGCCATGGCCTAGCTAATTTGCCAGGTGCAAAAGTGCTTTCACCCTGGACGCGGTAGTCTGGGAGGAATAGTTATGTTCCCGAACAATCAAAAAAGTGAGCTTCGACCCCCATTGCCTACTGACTGGCACAGATGGAGTCCGCTGTTACTTTCAAGATTAAACAGGGATCAACTCACATCAAACCCTTTCTACCCACCGCCAATATTGCCGAGCGCGAAATACGTAGAAAGCCCGGCTCGACGCGCCTCGTTAATAATGTTTTTTGTCGACTTTGATTAGTCTTGTTCAGGGAGTGTTTAGGCACGTCATGCTTGAATAGTCCATGCCGTGGGCTAGGCTCAAATTCAATTTTCCGAAATACACAACTTCACTTACGGCTTACCGGGCTTTCAGGACTGCGGTAAAAAAGAACAACTTCACTAAAGGGTTACCGATGGATCGATATGAGGCCCCGCTTGTTGTAGAGCGCACTTGGCGGGCAGTGTTGTTCAAAGGATTGATTACGAGAAATCCATGCCTGAGCATTTTTTTCATGACACTGGCCGTGTTCATGGCGTTGCAGTACAAACCCGCTGTCCTCAACTACACAACACGTTTTGTCGACTTTGCCGAGTACATGTTGCTGCACGGCATCACACTGTTCCCGATTGCCGACGACCTCAAGCCTTATCCCGACTATACGGTTCTCAATACCCTGTTGGTCTATCTGGTTTCCTTGCCGTTCGGCCGGGTGTCCATTCTTTCAATGGGTTTTCCGTCCTGCGTGGCCGCTTCGCTGATGCTGGTATTCATTTATCGGCTGGGCGCGTTGCACAGCAAGAAATGGGGTGCGTATGGCGTTCTTTTCAGCCTGCTCACCTGGGCTTTTCTTGACGGCGTCAACTCGCTGGCACTGGATATCTATCCGGCGCTGTTAACGGTGATGTGCTTCTACTTTGCCTATGCGGCCGATGTAAAAAAGGACCCGCGTCGCCTTGCATTTCTGTACCTCGGGTTGGCACTGGGTTTCGCCTTTCGGGGGCCGATTGGCTTGATCGGACCCGCGACTGTCATTGGCGCCTATTACTTGCTGAGCCGGCAGTGGCGCATGTTGCTGCTGTATTCATTGCTCTCGGGCGTGATTCTGACTCTTGGCGTTGCGCTGCTGGCATGGGCCGCCTACTTGCAAGGTGGGCAAGCGTTCCTAGACGAAGTGCTGAACATGCAGGGCATCGGACGCTTCGGTTCCGACCACGCGCCACGCTATTACTTCTACTTCTCCGCAGGCTTGTTTACCTACGGCATCACGGTGTTTTACGCCATTAATGTAATTATCAAGAAGTACAAACTGTTCTTTCGCCCGACCCGCGATAAAGACATCGACCTGCTGCTGTATCTGACCGGGTGGCTGTTGGTGCTGCTGGTGCTGTTTACAATCCCCAGCTCGAAGAAAGCGCGCTACATCCTCGCGATCACCCCGACCATTTCGCTGCTGGCCGCCTACCTTTTCGTCAGCAAGGAAGCCGCCTTGGTCCGCGCCAAAAACGGCCTGCTGAAATTCTGCCTGAAGTTGCCCCTGCTGGGGTTGGGGATGCTGGTGGCGGTGCTGGTCTACAACAACTTCGCCGATGTCCCGCTACAGCCCAACTACCTGGGCGTAGCCTTGGGATTGTCTGCGCTGCTGAGCTTCTACCATGGCAAACACCAGTACTTCGCCGAGCATCCCTATCGCGAGTTCATGACGCTGTCGTTTGGCGTAGCGGCATTTCTGATACTGGATATGTTTTTCTTCAACCCGATCACCTACCACCTGGAACTCATGATCGAACCCACGCCGAAGTTTTTGCCGTATTGGTTTTGGTGAAGCCTCTTCCTGAGACATGAGTTAGCGACACGACTGTCCAGTATCCACATGTTGATATCTGACAGGGTCATGACGCATCCAAGGTACTGAATCGGCGGCAGGGTCTGCACAAAAGCAGTCGTTTGCAGCAGTAAAAAATAAGGTGGCGCCCGCTTTCGCGAGCGACACCTTCATCCCCTGCCCGCTAATCAGGCCTTCTTGTCCGCTTCGTCCAGCGCTTTTTCAGCGTTGAACCCGTCGAAGTTCTCGAATACGCCCAGAAAGCCCGGCACGGTCACTTCTCGCGCCCAGTCGCGCTGTAGTTCGCAGTACATTTGCACCCGGCTGATGAGCTTCGCGCCCGCCTGTTCCATTCTGCGCAACGCCGCCTCGTGCGCGGCGAGCGATGTGCCGCCGACCGCATCGACTGGCACATAAACGTCATAACCTTCCTGGATCGCGTCGAGCACCGGGAATGTCAGGCACGCTTCGGTCCAGAGTGCAGTCATGATGAGCTTCTTGCGCCCGAGCGCCTTGACTGCCTGCTTGAATTGCGTGTCCTCCCAACTGTTGATCGATGTGCGGTCATAGGTCGGCAGATGGCCGAGCACCTGTTGCAGCTCCTGAATCGGCGGCTTGTTGCGGCCGGTCGCGACATTGACTGTCGAGTGGATGATCGGAAGGTTGTAGTTGACCGCCGCCTTCGCGACGCTGGTTATGTTGAAGACGAGTTCATCACGCGGCATCGAGCGGATCGAAGAAACCTGAACCGGCTGATAATCGATGATGATCAACACCGAGTTTTCCGGGGTCAGTAGCTGATCGGTATGGGGGTTGCGGAGAGTCTCGCTTGCCATTGGCAAATCCTTTTCATGGGTGACGCACGTTTGTGAATCAGGCCGGAGCCTGTGCGGGTGATGGATTCCGAGACACGTGCGAATGACGCCATGCCCGGAAAATCCATTGTGCTGTTCCCATGTTTGACGCAGTAGTAGCATTGCGCGACGTGCTGTGTCGCGAAAAGAGGAACGCAAGCGTGGACATCGAAGAACTGCAGACCTTCGTGGAAGTGGCTGATGCCGGGGGCATTTCGCAGGCTGCCCTGCGTCTTGGCGTGTCGAAATCGATCGTCAGCCGCCGCCTGGCTCGGCTTGAAACCGAATTGGGTGTGCAATTGCTGGCACGCTCCACGCGCGGGGCGGCGCTTACCGAGGCCGGTGCGACGTTCCGGGACTACGCCGCCAGGGTTTGCACCGAGATCGACATCGCCAAGGAAACGATCCTGCCCGCCGGCGCCCTCCGCGGCCGCTTGCGCGTGGCCGTGCCGCTGTCGTTCGGCCAGAGTCACTTCGCCCCGATGCTGGCAGAAATGGCGCGTCGGCATCCGCAGCTGCACATCCAGACCTGTTACAGCGATCGCTTCGTTGACCTCATTGCCGAGGGGTACGATTGCGCCATCCGGGTGGGCTATATGCAGGACTCCAATCTGATCGCCAGACGGATTGGCCCGGTCTACACCAAGCTCGTCGCGAGCCCCGCCTACATCAACGCGCATGGAGAACCCCAGACGCCGGATGAACTGATTGCCCATCAGGCGCTCATGCAGGGCACCGAAGCCTGGCAATTCATGGATGGCGACAAAGTCATCACGGTTCGTCCGCAAGGCCGCTTCAAGGCCGACAACGGCATCGCCCTGGTCGCCGCCGCGACCGCAGGCCTGGGTGTCGCCTACCTGCCCGATTGCCTCACCCATGAACACGTGGCATCCGGCGCATTGGTGCCGATCATGACAAACCATCCTCCCCCTCCGGCCGGTGCCTACATCATCCGCCCGCCGGGTCCGCACCCTGCGCGCAAAATTCGTGTGCTCACTGAACTGCTGATCGAGTTCTTCGGCGAAACGCCACACCTGGCGGTGCAGCCGCTGTCACATCAGGATGATGCGCTGGTGTGAGGTTGGGCTAAGCGAGAGCGACAGACTTCCTCTTTATCCGCCGTTCGCGCAGGGCCGCTATGGGAAAGCGGTCACTCGCGAGTGTCGCCTTCTGACCGGAAGTTGCCCGATAAAAACTCCAAAGCCAGCTCGGATGATTAAAAATCGCCCCAAACACGCATTGCCGCATCTGTCCGGCGTCAGTAGGATTCGGTCATCGCTGACATAGATGGATGTGTATATGGAAAGCATGCCGAGACTGGAAATTGAGCGCGTTGCGTATCAAGAGTTTTTAACTCTTTGGGAACGCGGTGTATTCGATAATCAGCGCTTAGGCCAAGCGTTCTATAACCATTTTCGGCTTCATCGTCTGAGCGACCAAACGCGCCTGTTCGGTCTCTATGAAACTGACGGAGACAAGGCCATAACCGCGATCTCCCGCCTGTTCCAAATCAGATAACTTCGACCCCGCGTTTCGCGAGAGCAGGGTCAGCCTTGAAGACCGAGAGGAGATCTAGCGTTTTTACAGACTCTGGGCCAGAAGCGGACGTATTGGCATTTGTGTAGTATCTGCCTCTCTTCCAACCTATATGAGGTGCCCGACGTCTACTCGACACCCCCATCCCCTACAAGAGCTGTCCTAGACCTGCAATTCGCCCTTTACTCGATGGAGCGCCCATCACGGTAAGGTCATGTTTGTGTGACGTACACGAGCAACCACAATCCCTTGATATTTTACAATAAACCCTTCCATTTACCTGAAGCCTATGTCATGTAGCCATAACTGCCGCGAGCTTCGGATGTTTATTTTGATAATACAGCTCCACCTCAGCATCATTCTCCAGGAATTGCCATACCTCTTTTGAACGCATGGAGTATAAAACGATAACTGCAAACACTCCCAGATACAGCCATACCAAACTCGCCGTGCCGAATTTAGACATGATAGCGCCAGTCATCACGAATGAAACCGAGCTTCCCAACTGACTAATAACCAACGTGGACGCCATCAATCTTACGCGTGCACCCGAAGGTATAGACACAACTCTTTTATCCATTCCGATCAAGGTAATACAAGCACTGGCCGCCCCCGCGAAAAATAGCCAAGGAATCAATAGCCAAACTTCATCGCTTTGCGTCGTCGCGCAAAGTGAAAAAGTCAGTAACGACCAACATCCAAGATACTTTTTGCGCTGATTTTGTCTTTTAGCAATAATTGGGCTCAAAATTAACAAGCCTGCAATAGCTCCACTCGCGAAGACAGCATTCAACAGGCCTGCACTGCCTTCCGCAAGATTGCGAGTATGTATAAGTGTTGGAACCAGCATCGGCACGATCGCCGTGACGGTCAAACCAAGTAGCAGCCCAGAACAGGTCAAAAATTGTTCTGGCGGAAGAATGCATTTAAGTTTAAGCCCAAGAAATATGTCATTAATACGATGTGATGTTGATCTCGGCTTTGTGGGGGCTTCACTTATCGGTAGAGCCATTGCTATTACTACGGCTACTAGTCCCAGTATTGAAGAAAAAAGTAGCGAGATGTCCAATGAATACACCGCAATTACAATGCCCGCTAACAAAGGCCCCGCAACCCTACCCACGGTAACAACGATACGCCGAATGCGAAATGCAGCACTCGTTTGATGTTTATCAACAGTTTCAGCAGGATAGATGCCAAAAAGAGGCTGGACCACTCCAAATGCTGCTACGGCGATAACGTCGATGAGAATCAGGGCGTCAAGCGAATACCAGTTAGAAGCAAATAAGTACCGCAATGCACTGGCAAACAAGATTACAATACAACCTGCCTTAAGAGCAGTACTACGGCGCATCGACTCAACGCGTGGCGCAAAGCACAACATTGAAATTATCGCTGCGAATGCGAGTGCTGTTTCGTAGACAGCCAGTTCAAACAGGCTGCCCCGCTGTACAATAATCAGAGGCAGCGTTGTGTTCCAACATCCGAGGTAGATCCAGAGCAATAACTCCAGGTATAGATACGTTCGGAATGTACTCAATTCATAATTTCCTTCTTCGTATGGTGGCCGCTATAGCTCCCTGCCATGGCGACCCCTTCACACGAATCAGCCTGCTATAAAATGATTGACTTTAAAGCTTTCTGCGCTCACACCAAACTTGGAAAAGAGGTGGCCGTGCATTTTATTCTTGTATATATCTCGATTCTTTTCGAAATACTCTCGACCATACCATCTTACGCCGAAAAACATGGTCAACCCCCTTACCACAGTCGCAAGCTGCCAATCGTAGAAACGGCCTCAACCGGTCGAGCGCCCAATCGCTCATACTGCTCAATACGAAGTAGCAACCCTTAAACACGAACCGTAGCAGTGTGCTTCACATTCCAGTTGAGCGCCCTGATAATTAATGTTCAACCGAACTGCGCTGTCAAACTATTTTTTATGCACCATTTTGGCAAATGAACCACGACCAACGGAGCCTTTAATTGTGGAGATGTGGCTGCAACAGCATCAAAAAGGAGCGCACATGAATTATTTGGTGCACCTCCATAAAGCAAAAAAATTGTGAAGAAATAATAGTTAGAGACTGGCAACCATCCTTTGAATGACCCCTTCTGGCCGATAGCTGCCAGCCAAAGTCAACTATTTCCAACTCAGCGCAGACACCGCATGGGATGGCGTTGGATTTTCTCCAGACGTCATTCGAAGCCGCTCTTTCGCCATCGTCACGCCCGGTGTTCAAAATACCTGGTGGCTCCATCATCAGTTTGATGAGCGATGGAATTCACCGGTACTGAATTCCATCCGGTCATCGCGGCCCCTGCACCCGATTCATGTGGTGTGCTGAACCAGTGATCACAAATACCAGCGATACTCCCGCGCACTGATCTCCTGCATGAATGCCAGGTGATCCTGACGTTTGTTCTCGCAATACACGTCGACAAACTCGGCGCCCAGTCCCGCACGCAGTTGCGGCTGATGCTGCAAGGCGCGCAGCGCTTCGAGGATTTCCGTCGGAAAATCGATGCCGCTGTTGCGGTCATCGTTGAGGGGCGGGATCGGTTCCTTGCCTGATGCCAGACCATGTTCCAGGCCCACCAGAATCGCCGCCAGCACCAGATACGGGTTGGCGTCGGCGCCGGCCAGACGGTATTCGATGCGCAGGTTTTTCGTGTCCGATTCGGGGATGCGCAGGCAGGCGTCGCGATCTTCGTAACCCCAGCTCGCCTGGGTCGCGGTGTTCACCGTGCCGCTCAGGCGGCGCATGGCGTTCTGGTTTGGAGCGAAGATCGGCATGCTGTGCGGCAGCAGATCCAGGCAGCCGGCCACCGCATGGCGCAGCGCTTGCTGGTGATTGGCGGCCAGCAGGTTATTGCCAGCGGCGTCATACAGGCTGACATGCACGTGCATGCCGCTGCCCGGATGCTCCACGTACGGCTTGGCCATGAAACTGGCGCGGTAGCCGTGCTTGAGCGCCACCCCGCGGGTGCTACGACAGAACAGCGCCGCCCAGTCCGCAGCGCACAAACCGTCGTCCAGATGGCCGAAATTGATTTCGAACTGCCCCGGCCCCAGCTCGGCGGTGATCACCGTGGCGTCGATACCCTGCGCCCGCGTTGCTTCAACCATTTCGTCGAGTACCGGGGCGAAACGTGACAGACGTTCGATGTGCATGTTCGGCTGATCATCGGCATCGTCGGTCAGTTCGTCCCGAGGGAATTGCGGGAGGCCGTCGCGCAGTTTTTTGTCGAACAGATAGAACTCCAGTTCGAAGGCCACCACCGGGTGAATGCCTTTGCCCGCCAATCGATCCAGTACCTTCGCCAGCACTTCGCGGGGTTCGAACTCGATCGGTTTGGCGGTGCCGTCGGAGGTAATCAGCATCTGCCCCAGCGGCTGCGCTTCCCAGGTCACGGGCTTGAGCGTGCCCGGCACCAAGCGGCGCACGGCGTCCGGGTCGCCGTCGTTGAAACAGTAATCACCAATCTTGAACAGACCGCCCTGCACGCCGAGCAGCACGCAGTTCTGCGGCAGCTTCAGCGCGCTGCCCGCCGCGACTTTTTCGAGCATGTCCACCGGATAGCGTTTGCCGTAAAAATGCCCCGGAATGTCCAGGGAAATCAGGTCGACATAACGCACCTCGGGGTAGCGTTGGCGAAACGCGCGCACTTCGGCGAGCAGGTCAGAGCAGACAGCGTCCATCGTGTTCATCCTTTGTTGTTATCAGGTGTAGACCCAAAGCACACGGGTGAGCTGCCCGGTGAGGTTGCCGTAGCGACAATGGGTGTGACTGTCGAATTGAAAGCTGTCGCCGGCCCTCAAGGTGACCGGCTCGTCGTCGTTGCCCAGCCACAAGGTCAGTTCGCCTTCGAGCACATAACCGCCCTGCTCCGAGCTGTCGCTCATGTGGCGGTCGCCGCTGCTCGCGCCCGGCTCCAGATGACTTTCGAGCATGGAGAACGAGGCACGCATCTGCGGTGACACCAGAATGTCGGTGATGCCGTTGGCGTAATACAGCGTGCGTCGTTCGTCCGGACGGGTGACCCACGGCACTTGTTTGGCTTTGGGCAGGCTGTAGAAATAGGTGGTCGGCACGCCGAGGGTTTCGCTGATCGCGGTGAGGTCGGCCACGGTCGGGCGCGACAAGCCGCGTTCGACTTGCGAGAGAAAGCCCACCGAACGTCCGATCTTGTCGGCCAGCTCTTTAAGGGTGTACTTCTTGTGCTTGCGCAGGTCGTGGATCAGGATCGCCAGCGCAGCGATTTCTTCTTGCTTGTTCATGGTCAAAATCTCATCAAATGCTGTCGCGCAGCCGATACCAGGCCTTGCCGATAGCCTCCAGCGGTGCTGCGAAGTGCTTGCCGCCGGGGAAACGGCCATTGCTCAGGCCCTGGTACAACGCCAATTCATCCGCCTCGCCGAGAATCGCATCGGACACCGCACGGGCGGCGGCCAGCGTCGGCAACACGCCGTGCCCCGAATAACCCTGAAGCCAATAACGATTGCCCTCGCCGCCGACATCCGGCGTGCGGTTCATGGTCAGATCGATATGCCCGCCCCAAGCGAATTCCACCTCTACACCTTTAAGCTGCGGAAACACGCGTTCGAGAAACGGCCGAGTCGCCGCCGCAATGTCCTTGGGCATACCGCCCAGATAAGTGCAGCCACCGCCGAACAACAAGCGGTTGTCCGGCGTGCGACGGAAGTAATCGAGAACAAACTGGTTGTCGGTCACACAGACGTTGCTCGGCAGCAGCGCGGTGGCTTGCTCCGGTGTCAGCGGTGCGGTGGCGACTTGATAGGTGCCAACCGGCAGGATGCAGCTGGAGAGTTGCGGGTCGAGTTGATCGAGATAGGCGTTGCAGGCCAGCACCAGCACATCGGCCTTCACCGAACCGCGCTCGGTATTGACCCGGAAGCCATTGCCCTCCTGCTGATAACTCGACGCTTTGCTTTGCTCATGAATATGCCCGCCGGCACGCTCGATGGCGGCGGCCAGCCCCAGGGCAAGCTTCAACGGATTGAGGTGTGCGCCTTCGGCGTCAAAGAGGCCGGCCTGATAGCGTTCACTGGCGACCCATTGCGGCAGGTCTTCGCGGGGAATGAACTGCAGACCGTCGTGGCCCCACTTATGACTGGCTTCGTGTTGCCATTCAGTCAGCAGGCTGACCCGACGCGGCATCACCGACGTCCACAAATGGCCCGGGCGATAGTCGCAATCGAAACCATGCCGCCCGGGCAATTCACGCAGCTCCTGCGCGGCCCAACGCATGCCGTCCCACAGACGCCTGGCGCGCTCATATCCAAGCGCAGCCTCCAGCGGCGGCATGTCGCAAGACCAGCCCAGAATCGCCTGCCCGCCATTACGCCCGGACGCGGCCCACGCCACGCGACTGGCTTCGAGTACGGTGACGCGCTTGCCGGCCAATGCCAGGCGCAACGCGGTGTGCAGCCCGCTGAAACCGGCGCCGATGATCACCACTTCGGTGTCGTGTTCACCTTCCAGAACGGGCCGTGTGCTGAGAATATCGGCGCAACTGTGGGCGTAATAGCTGGCGACATGCTGCTGGGACTGCTGAAACATTCGGCGCCTCATGAAATTTATTTCTTATAATTTCATGAAAATCTACAGAACAAATTTCATATCGGCAACCGACAACTGTTTCACTCACACAGATCAATGCTCCAGCGCATAACGCCGGCAATGCTCCAGATAACCTTTCTCATGTTTGCCAACCAACTGCACAACACTGGTCCACAGCCACGACGGCGCATCCAGTGTCTTCGAGCGGCACGCTTGCAGTTCACGCATCCATGACGCCCGGGTGCTCATGTCCATCTGCCGGGCATGGGCCAGCCCCACGACGCGGGCCAGATAACCGGCGGCGAGCATCGCGTCGGTCTGGCTCAACTGATCCAGTTCCAGTTTCATGTCTTGTGGCAGCAGTTCGCGGATGAAGAAGCCATGGTCGAGCACCCGTGTGGCGATCATCCGATTGCCCAGGCCCGGCGAGAGAAAACGCGCACCTTCGACCACACGTTTGCCGTTGTCGCGAGGCATCGCGGCTCGCGCCACTCGTGGTGCGGCGGCGGCAATCGCTTCCTTGATATCCAGCAGGCAATATTCCTGATCGTCGCCCTCGCCCACCCCCAGCAACACCGCATAACGCTTGAGCCCCAGCGAACTGCAGCCTTTGACCCAATAAGCCGAGTCGAGCATTTTCACCCGGTCGTCCTTGTTGCGGCCCTTCAATGAGGTCACCAGCGTGTGCAGGTCTGGCGTGGCGCAAAGGGTCTTCAGCGCACTGCGTTCTTCCCGTGACAGCGACCAGAAATGCTTGCCCAGCGGAATAGTTGGTTTGGTGCTCTCGATGCGCTCCTGGGCCAGATGCTTCCAGGTGCGCTGCACCGCGCTGCGCATGCCGGCCTTGACTTGCGCGGGTCTTGGCGGCTCTTTGTCGACGTCGTCTTCGAATGCTTGTTCATAGCCGCGCATCATCTCTTCAAGCATGCGCGCGGTGGCGACGCCGGGCAGGTCCGAACCTCGGGCGGCGGTGGCCAAGGACAGCGCCAGGCGTACCAGATCATGCGCAGGGTTGCCGATAACGGTTTGGTCGAGGTCGCGGATGTGAATGTCGATGCGCCCTTTCAGGTCGCCAGTCGGCCCAAGATTGCCGGCATGACAATCGCCACAGATCCACACCGCCGGCCCTTTCGGCAGACTGCGCCCGGGCTGGCTGTGCAGCCACTCATAAAACTGCACCGTACTGCCACGGACATAGGCGTGGGCGGAGCGAGCCATTTTCAGATTGCGCAGTTGTGACAGCGGTTCAAGACGTGCGGAGGGCCGTGGGGTTTTCATGGACGCTTCTTGCAGTGAATGTGTCCTGTTGACCGCCCGTCACGAGCAAATGTTTCAAAGTATTACAAAGGCAACTCAACCCGAGCCAGCAGACCACCGCTGCTGCGATTGCTCAAACTCAGTTCGCCGCCCTGCTCGCGCACAATCGCCCGCGCCGCCGACAACCCGAGCCCGACACCACCGGTTTCCCGGTTGCGCGAGGTTTCCAGGCGGAAAAACGGGTCGAACACCCGCTGCAACGACGCTTCGGGAATTCCCGGCCCATTGTCACTGACGTCGATGCACACGCTGTAACCGTCGCTGCTCAGAGCGATAGCCGGCTGCTGCGCGTACTTTTCGGCGTTTTCCAGCAGATTGACGATCACCCGTTTGATCCCCAGCGGCCGGCCCTCGTAGACCAGATGCGCCGGGCCGGTGAAATCGATCGCAATGTTCTGGTCGCGGTAGTCGTCGATGATGGTCTGCAGCAATTCCGAGAGGTCGAACGCGGTGCTTTGCTCCGGCTGAGTGTCTTCCCGAAAGAACGCCAGTGCCGCGTTGATCATCGACTGCATTTCTTCGATGTCGCGGATCAGTTTGCCCTGATGATCAAAGTCCTCCATGAACTCGCTGCGCAGGCGCATACGGGTCAGCGGTGCGCGCAAGTCGTGGGAAATCGACGCGAGCATGTGCGTGCGTTCGCTGATGTAGTGCTGAATCTGCGCCTGCATGGTGTTGAAGGCGATGATCGCCTGGCGGATCTCGTCGGGGCCTTCGACTTTGATCGGCGGCGCACGCAGATCACCGCCAAAACGCCGGGCGGCGCTGGCAAAGCGTTGCAGTGGCTTGGCCAGTTGCTGCGTGGCCAGCCAGGCCACCAGCACGGTGGCGATCAGGCCGAGGGCGATGATGATCGCGATGCGCGTGCCGATGTCCAGGCCCCAGGAGCGTTCGGGCGAAGAGAACAACAGCCAACTGGCATCCGGCAGTTGAATCAACGCCGCATAGCGCGCCAGCGGACTGCCGCTCGGCCAGTCAGCGGGATTGAACACCCGAATGTCTCGCTCATCGCCCAACAACTGATGCAACCCCGACGTCTTGTTGGCGATGAGCTGCGTACCACCCGCTGGCAATCCGAGTTCGTCGCGTTGCGCACTCCAGGTCACCTCCTGCGTCGGGCCGGTTGCCGCGTGCGCCAGTTTCGGGCGTAAAGGCGCTGGTGCAGCCTCGATCACTTTGACGGTCGCGGCAATCTGCTCCAGCAACCCGGTACGTTCAATCGGTGGTCGCGCCCAGGTCCCGGCAACCTCCACGAACAGGAAATTGAGTGCCAGCGACGCGAGCATGGCCGCGACGATGGTCAGGGCGATCCGCCGACTCAGCGGATCACGGCGCAGGAATCGACGGATCATGAACGAGTGACCTTGGCGGTAAACATGTAACCGCCGTTGCGCACGGTGCGGATCAGGTCCGGGCGCTTACTGTCCGGCTCGATCTTGCGGCGCAAGCGGCTGACCTGCACGTCGATGCTGCGATCGAAGGCGTCGTGGCCCTGACCACGAGACAGGTCGATCAGTTGCTCGCGGGTGAGGATGCGCTGCGGGTGTTCGAGAAACACCACCAGCAGATCGAACTCGCCACCGGACAGCGGAATCATCACGTTTTCCGGGGAGCGCAGCTCGCGACAGGTGATGTCCAGATGCCAACCGGCGAAGGCGATCACCGGCCGTGACGGCTCGCTCGCGGGGCTGACCTGCTCACCGGCGCGGCGCTGCACGGCGCGCAGGCGAGCCAGCAATTCACGCGGGGCGAACGGTTTGGTGACGTAGTCATCGGCGCCCAGTTCGAGGCCAACGATCCGGTCGCTCAATTCGCCCATGGCGGTCAACATGATGATCGGAATGCCCATCTGCGCGCGCACTTTCTGGCACAGGCTCAGGCCACCTTCGCCGGGCAGCATCAGGTCGAGAATGATCGTGTCCGGGCGCTGCTGCGCAATTGCCGCCCACATCGCTGCGCCGTCGGCGGCGACATCGACCTCGTAGGCGTGCTGGACGAAGAACTTCTTCAGCAGGGCGAGAATTTCCACGTCATCGTCGACGATCAGCAGTCTGCTCACGGGCACAGGATCCTCAGGCCAAAAAGAACGCATCTAAAACTATTCTGGCGGGCGGGTCATATATTTCAATCGAGCAACATTCCGTCGCCCCGGACATCAAGCGGACATTCTGCGGCAAAACCCCTAAGGCACCCTGCACGCCATCAACAACCGGGGGGCTTTCAATGAGCGCATTGCACAACCGTTATACCGCCGAGGGCCACGACGCCCGCTATCCGTTGATTCTCAGCCAGCGCACCAGCGCGCCCGAGCAGGATACGCCGCTGTTGTTCCAGGAGTTCTGCCTGGGCCTGTCAGATGACCAAAGCCGTATCGTCCTGCGCCGCTATTTCGAGCAGTACGGCCCCAGCGATTCGCAATGGGTGGAGTACGTGCATTCGATTCCGACCGCCGACCTGATCCAATGGATCATGAGCCACGGCCAGTTGCACATCGAATGCTCGGACAACACCCCGCCACTCTCCTCCCCAATCACAGCCCGCGCTTGAACCACGCGGGGCAAAAGCGCAAAACAAGGATTCGCATGATCAGAAGCCATTGCTTGATGTCGGTGCTATGTACGGCGTCCCTGAGCCTTTCGGCCTGCAGCAGCAAAACCGTCGAACCGCAGAAGTACACCGGATTTCTGCACGATTACAGCGTGCTCAGCGAGCGCCAGTCGCCATCTGGGCAGACGGTGCTGGGTTGGGTCAGCCCGGCGCTGGCGCGGGGGCGTTACACCCAGGCCTATCTGGCGCCCAGCCAGTTCTACCCGAGCGCCGCGCCGACCGAGCGGATCCCGCTGAGCACGCTGTCCGGCGTCACCGACTACTACGACGCCGCGCTCAGGCTGGAACTGGGCAAGGTCATGCGCCTGATGCCGCAACCCGGCCCGAACACCCTGACCATCAGACCGGCGATCACCCGCGTCGCCGCCAGCACCCAAGGCTTGCGCTTCTATGAATGGCTACCGGTGACGCTGGTTGCCGCCGGCGTGAGCACCGCCACCGGCATCCGCGATCAGGACAGCGAAATCACCACCGAAGTCTCGTTCGAGGACGGCTCCACCGGCGAAGTGGTCGCCGAAGTCGTGCGCAAGGGCATCGGACTACCGCTGGAAAACGACAAACAGGTGCTGACCGCCGATGACGTCAAGGCTGTTCTCGATGGTTGGGCCGGCGACCTGGGCCAGTCATACCTGGCGATCCGCCGCTAGACATTTTGTGGCGAGGGAGCTTGCTCCCGCTGGACTGCACAGCAGTCCTCCCCAACAGCGGGGCCGCTTCGCGCCCCAGCGGGAGCAAGCTCCCTCGCCACAGTTCATTCGTTGGGTCGGGAGTATTTTTCAGGTGTTTGCAATCGCTGAATCCACTCATGCTCGGGATGCAACCGAACCAGATGTTGCATCAGCCATCGCCGCTCTTCGCGAGATAAATCCGGCAATGCCTGACTGAAATCGGTTTGATCCTTGGGACGCGTGTATTTGGCCTTGAACAGCAGAATCGCCGCAGGCCTGAGATAGGGAATCCCCGTATCACTCAGTGCCACCATCGCGGCGCGTGGATGGACAATCGACGGGTCTCTTTTATAGACCCACGTATCCGTCGTGCCGGATTCAAGCATCAGATCGACTCGCCAGGCATGGGCAACGGCATCAAATCCCCACACCTGGAAAATATTCTCGCCTGGCGTTTGCCCCACCGGCAAAAACGTCAGTTCACCGTCCCGCACGGTATAGAAGTCCAGCTCGGCCAGCGCTTGCCGGAAGCGCTGAAAGTCGTCCCGCAGGAGGGTGAACTCCAGATCGCTGTGCGCACGGGTTGGCCGGCCCAGCCATAAATCCAGCGCCCATCCGCCCACCACGCACCACGGGCGCGAGATGTGTTTCAGCCGTTGCGCCAGTTCTTCCGGCGTCCACGGTTGCCATTCTTGCTGATCAGGAACGGTCATGCGCTCTGCTTCTCGTCACTTGGCTTTCGATTCCGCGCCGTTGCTCAAAATGCCGTGGCAGATCAAACCCAACACACTGCGCATATGCCGGGCATGCGCTTGCCGATTGGGTGCCGCCTCGGTCGCCAGCCGAATAAACGCCATATTCGCGTACTGGTTGAACAACGTCGCCGCCACATCGAGATCGACTGACGCCCGCACCTTGCCCTGCGCCTGAAAATGCCCGAGCAGCGTCTTGGTCTCTTCGATCACCGCCGCATTCCACGGACTCAACGCCTGAGCCAGTTCACCCGTGAGCAGAAACGGCGCCAGTTCACGCCACAACGAGGCCGGCATCGCTTGCAGTTGGTAGTCGGTCATCAAACCTTCGAACTCGCACAACGCCTCCAGCGGATCACTGTCGTCGTCCAGATTGGCCCGCGCCTCGCGCATCGCCTGCTCGTCCGGCTGTTTGAGCAAGGCCAGCAGAATCTCCTGTTTGCCACCGAAATAATTGACCACCGTCGGCGCGGAAACCCCGGCCTGGACCGCGATCTGGTCCAGTGTGGTGGCCGCAAAACCGTTGGTCTTGAACAACTCCAGCGCTGCCTGCGCGATGACTTCCCTGCGCTGTTCCTTTTGCCGTTCTCTGAGCCCGCTCATGGTGCTGATGTCCTGTCTTGCTGATCGGCGTCAGCCTACGGATTTCTTTTTTCACCGACAAATATTTTCTTTACAAAAATTTTTTTAGTGACAAATATTAACCGTGCACCGCTGGAATGAACGCGCACCCACTTGCCCCGTTTCTCTGGAGAACCGCCATGTCCGCCGAATTCGATCCGACCCGCAGCACCCGCGATTATCAGGCCGCCGACGCCGCCCACCACATTCACGCGTTCGTCGATCAGAAAGCCCTCAATGAGGAAGGCCCGCGGGTGATGGTCAGCGGTGATCGGCTGGCGCTGTGGGACAACGACGGCAAGCGCTACCTGGACGGCATGTCCGGCCTGTGGTGCACCAACCTCGGTTACGGGCGCAAGGATCTGGCCGCCGCGGCCACCGCGCAGCTGCAACAACTGCCGTACTACAACATGTTCTTCCACACCACTCACCCGCAGGTGATCGAGCTCTCCGAACTGCTGTTCAGCCTGCTGCCCAGGCACTACAGCCACGCGATCTACACCAACTCCGGCTCCGAAGCCAACGAAGTGCTGATCCGCACCGTGCGCAAGTTCTGGCAGGTGATGGGCCAGCCCGAGAAGAAAATCATGATTGGCCGGTGGAACGGCTACCACGGCTCGACTCTCGCCGCGACGGCGCTGGGCGGCATGAAATTCATGCACGAAATGGGCGGCACCATCCCTGACGTCGCGCACATCGATGAGCCGTACTGGTTCGCCCATGAAGGCGACCTCAGCCCGGAAGCATTCGGCCTGCGCGCCGCACGGCAACTGGAAGACAAGATCCTCGAACTGGGCGCTGACAAGGTCGCCGCGTTCGTCGCCGAACCGTTTCAGGGTGCCGGCGGCATGATCATTCCGCCCGCCACCTATTGGCCGGAAATCCAGCGCATCTGCCGCAAATATGATGTGCTGCTGTGCGCCGACGAAGTCATCGGCGGTTTCGGTCGCACCGGCGAATGGTTCGCGCACCAGGCCTTCGGTTTTGAACCGGACACCCTGTCGATCGCCAAAGGCCTGACCTCCGGCTACATCCCTATGGGCGGCCTGATACTGTCGCGACGCATGGCCGAAGCGCTGGTGGAAAAAGGCGGTGTGTTCGCTCACGGCCTGACCTATTCCGGGCACCCGGTGGCGGCTGCGGTGGCGATTGCCAACCTCAAAGCATTGCGCGATGAAGGCGTGGTCACTCAGGTGAAAAACGACACCGGTGCTTATCTGCAGAACTGCCTGCGTGAGGTGTTCGGCAACCATCCGCTGGTGGGTGAGGTTCAGGGCGTGGGGCTGGTGGCGGCGCTACAATTCGCCGAAGACAAAGCCACCCGCAAGCGTTTCGCCAACGAGAACGACATCGCCTGGCGCTGTCGCACCATTGGTTTTGAGGAAGGCCTGATCATTCGTTCAACGCTGGGCCGGATGATCATGGCACCGGCGCTGATCGCCACACGGGCGGAGCTGGATGAACTGGTCGACAAGACACGCATCGCGGTAGATCGCACAGCGCGCGAGTATGGCCGCCTGTAACCCATATCCCCTGTAGGAGTGAGCCTGCTCGCGATAGCGGTCGGTCAGTTTAGATCGATGTGAATGACACGCCGCTATCGCGAGCAGGCTCACTCCTACAAGGGAAATCAGGTATGCCTTGAACTCAGCACATCGGCTCAATCCAGCCCGGTTGATCCTGCCCATCATCAGCAGACCTTCCCTGATTGTCGGTCTCTCTCGATGGCTTCCTCAACATCACACTTTGCATTGTTGGCACTGCTTTGCGCAGCGAGCGACAGTGCTTTGGCCAATGACTTCTTCGACGACGCCAAAACCGAAGTGCTCAGCCGCAACTTCTTCCTGAGCAACGACTACCGCTCGCCCTCTCCCTCCGGCAAAAACTATAAACAGGAATGGGCCCAGGGCTTTATCGGCACGTTCACCTCTGGCTACACGCCAGGCACTGTCGGATTCGGCATCGATGCCCATGCCTTTCTCGGCCTGAAACTCGATGGCGGTAAAGGACATTCCGGCACGGGTCTGTTGCCGGTCGACAGCAATGGTCGTAGTGAACCGAACTACTCCAGCGCTGGTGGCGCATTCAAACTGAAAGCTTCGCGCACCACCCTCGCGTTCGGCGAGATGACCGTGGAAACGCCGGTGTTCGACACCTCGGACAAACGCCTGCAACCGGAATACGCCACAGGTTTGCTAGTGAACAGTCGTGAAATCGACAACGTTAACTTCACGGCCGGACACTTCACCGCATTCAAGAATCAGGACAGCTCCTCAGGGCGCGGCGACTTTTCCGGTTACGGAGCCACTACCGAGGCTGGCGGAATCAGTTTTCTCGGCGCCGATCTGTTCGGTGACAGTCCGGTGGGTGGATCGCTTTACGCCTCGGATCTGACTGACACCTGGCATCAGTACTACGCCAATCTGCACTTCAAACAGTCCGGCCTGTTGCTCGATGCCAACCTCTACCACACCCGCGATACCGGTCGGGCGCTGGCCGGCGCGATCGACAACACCGCGTTCAGCCTGTCCGGCAAGTACAGTTTCGGCCCGCACGCGGTCATGCTCGGCTGGCAACGTATCAATGGCGACACGCCGTTCGATTTCGTGGGCGGCGACTCGATCTACCTCGCCAACTCGATCAAATACGCCGACTTCAACGGCGCCGGCGAACGCTCCTGGCAAGCACGCTACGACCTCGACCTTGGCGCTTTCGGCATCCCTGGCCTGACCTTCATGACCCGCTACGTCTCCGGCGACCACATCGACGGCACTCACGCGCCCAAGGGCGGCGCGTACAAACCGTTCGATGCCGAGACTGGCGACTATCAGCCGCAGCAAGGCGCTGGCGGCAAGCATTGGGAACGGGATATCGATCTGAAATACATCGTGCAATCGGGTGCGGCGAAGGACCTGTCGGTGCAGCTGTCGCACGTCTCGCACCGGGCCAACGAGGCACAGGCCGGCGATGATATCGACCGAATTTATGTGGTGATTCAGTACCCGTTGGGGTTCTGATGGCCCGTGATTAAACCCGGACTCAGACCCGAGGTCGCCCTACGAATCCATCGACTCAAAAAACTTCACGAAGCCGCCGACAACGAAGCCCTGCTGGGCATTCAGCAAGTCGTGATGCTCGGCGAACTGACCGTCAACCGCGCCCTCGACAACCTCGACCCGCCCGCCTGAAAACGCGATCCCCTGTAGGAGTGAGCCTGCTCGCGATGGCGGTCGAACAGCCGACTTTGAGGTTAGTGACACACCGGCCATCGCCAGCAGGCTGGCTCCAACCAGGGGATCGAGTGACATTTTGAACATTGCGTGATTTTCGGACGGAAGCCGACCTGCGTTATTGGCTAGCCAAATGCCACTACATCACTTAGTCTGCGCGCCCCGCAAAAACGTTTGGCCAGGAAGGCTTTGATTGGCCTTCGCAACTGAACGTCATCAATCACGCAGATTCAGGGATGTTCATGTTTCATGTCTTCAAAATAGCGGTCGCCGGCCTGCTGGCCTCGCTGCTCAGTGGTTGTATCACCGAAAGCGCGTCATGGGTCAGCGAACCATTGCAGGCCAAGGCCAATGAGCCTGTGGCTTATCTGATCGGGTCTATCGGGCCGCGCTCGCTCAAACTGTCTCCGGCGGATAACCAACGCCTGTTTATACGCAAACGTGGCTCCCAGTACGGCGCTGCCGGTATCTGGAAAATGGCCGGTGCCTATTCAACGCCGCAGGATATTCAGGACGCTAGCGGTGCCGCGAGTGTCTTCGTCCTTGCTTTGAAACCGGGCGACTACGAGTTCTACGATTTCCAGTTCTTCTCTGCGCGATACACACCGGGGCTTGGCACCGTTTACAGTTCGATGGAAGCGCGTGAGAAATTCAACCTCCCGCTACGTCTTGAAGCCGGAAAAGCCTATTACATGGGTGAATATCGCTCGCTCTGCCTCAACGGCATCGGCTGCACCTTCCTCTGGCGCGATCAGCGCGCCCGCGACGCCGTGATCGCCCAGCGCCAGGTTCCCGGACTACCACCTCTGCAATCACTGAAGCTCGATCTGAAAAGCGCCGAACCCTATATTTTTGCCGATACCCCGCCGGGTGTTGCCGCGGACATCAAACCATGAAAAAAATCACCACGCTTGCCACCGTCGCTCTGCTGGCCGGTTGTACCGCCACCAACACCTTGCCAGAGCGCACACTGGCCGACGGACAGGATTATCTGGCACCGATCCACGTCATGATCGACGACCCTCTGCAGTCTTCGTCGTTGCGCAATCATCTGCGCGAAACTGGCGTATTTCGCAACGTCGAAACCGGGTCCGGCCAAAACGATGCGTACAACGTCCAAGTCAAATTGAACATGCAACGCGAGTTCCCGCCGTTCCCGGTGGTGTTGTTGAGTTGCGCCACACTGTTCATGCTGCCGCTTTCGAAGGAATATGACACGCAGGCCGAGTTCTCGGTGTATCAAGGCGACAAGCGCCTCAAGCAGTACACCTATCGCAATAACACCCAGAAATACACCTGGTTGCTCGACCAGGGTGGCGAGCTGGAAGGACAAAACCTCAGCCGTATTGCACGAGCCTTTGCCCAGGACGTTCAGCATGACCGGTTGATCCCTGTCGTGGGAAGTGCCCAATGAAGCTGGCCTTGATCAAGAACGGCGCGCTGCTCAGTGCGCTAATGGCACTCGGCGGTTGCGCCAACACCCTGCCGCCTCTCGATTATCACGCTACGCAAGCCTATGTGCCGGTGACGTTGAGCCTGGGCCCGGCCAATACCCGGCACGAAGAATATCGTCAGCGTGAAACCATTTCTGCACTGAAAAACTCCGGTGCATTTTCCATGCTCGACGGCGGTTACACCCGCAACGGTTACAGCCTGCTGATTACCCAGCCGTGGTCGGGCGAAACCCATTATCTGGCCATGTTCAATGTTCTGACCCTGTTCACCCTCCCAGTGCCTTATCACTACCAGGACAACTTGCGCAGCTCGGTCTTCAAGGACGGTAAACTGCTCAAGACCTATAACTATTCCCGCGAAGGCTGGAGCGTGATGGCGTGGTACGTGCCGATCCCGAACAACAAAAACAAGCAGCAGATGCTGGATCAGTTTCTGGGAGAGTTGGAGAAGGACAAGCTGATTCCCTATCAGCCTTGACCGTTGTGCCGCGACAGCAAGCATCACTGCGGCGAGGACGGGAATTTATTGGCGGAAGGCAGCCGGAGTCGAACCTGCCCGGGAACGGATGCCGTCCCCAACCGGGTTTGAAGCCCGGCCGCGCCACCGGGCGCGATTGCCTTCCTTTGAACTCAGGGTGCGTCGGCACCGGCCAGCGCGTTGTCATGGCGGATCACCCGGGATTCGCCGATGCGTCGGGTCAGGCCGAGGCGGTCGAAGTATTCCAAGTATTGAATACAGCGTTTGCGTCCCAAGCCTAGCGCATCACGGAAGGTTGTCACCTGGATCGACGGATTTTCCTGTTCCAGTTGCAACAGAATGTTGGCCATGCGCCGCAGTTGCCCGTCAGACAGAAACAGATCGCGCACCACTTGGTGCATCAATCCCAAGCGCGCCAGTTTGCGCAACAGCAGGCGCACCATCGCATCTTCCACGCCCAACACTTTGGCGACGTCACGCACCCACGGCGGATCAAACCCGGCCTGTTCGAACAGCGGCTGCATGCGCTGCCAAAGGGTTTCGTCTTCAGCATTCAAGCGCACCTGATGATCCGGCAGATGCAACCACGGCCCGCTGGCGTTGATCGACCCGGCAGCGCGCAGTTCTTCCAGCAGGCTGACAAAGGCCGAACGCTCCAGCGCCAGACCACTGAAGCGTCGCAGGCGGTCGCGATCCGGTCCCATCTGGTCCGGTTCCAGCTCATGCAACTTGGCCAACTGCTCCAACAGGGTGAACTTCAACTGCCCCCAGCGCTGCACGTTGAACAGCACCGGTCCCTGGCGGGTGTCGATCAGGCGCACGTTGGCTGGTAGCGCCCAGTCTTCACGCTGACGATTGAATTGACGCTCCAGCCGTTGCGGATCGAGGCCGCCAGCGCTGTGGTCAAGCAGCAGTGGTAACGCTAGTTCAAGACTGTCGCTGCCGGCCAGGGCCTGCAGTTGCGCAAGCCGTTCCGGGCTGCGGCGCTGGCGGGCCGGGGCGAACGGGTCGAGTACCTGACCGCCACCGAGGGTGCGTTGCGCGCTGTGGTCACGCAGGATCAGGCGATCGCCCTTCACCGCGTGCACCGGGGCGTTGATCAGCAATTGCGCGAACATGCGCTGACCGGGACTCAAGCGCGGGCCTTCGAGCAACGCCACGCGGGCGATGACGTCTTGCGTACCGAGGTGCACGTGCACCGGGTGAAAGTGTTCGAAGGTGCGCTCACCGGGCAACAACTGAAACTCGATATCGACCCGTTGCGTCGGTGCGTGCAGCCACTCGGCCAACAGCCATTGGCCGCGATGGATCAGCTCAAGGGTCAATCGATCGCCACTGATGTTCAGTGCCACCCGTTGCCCGGCGAAGGCCTGCTCGGCGGGCTGGTTTTGCGCGTGCAAGCCCCGCACCCGCACCGATTTCCCGGACGGCCCGAGGGCCAGTTTGTCCCCGACACAAACCGCGCCCGACAACGCCGTGCCAGTCACCACAATCCCGGCGCCCGCCACGCTGAAGGCGCGGTCGATGGCCAGGCGAAAACCACCTTCGCGGCTGCGCTCATGCACTTCGCTTTGAATCTGCAGCAAGCTCTGGCGCAGTTCATCGACGCCCTGCCCGGTCACGCTCGACACCGCCAGCGTCGGCGCATCGGCGAATGGCCCGGCTTCGAGCAGATCGAGAACCTGGCGCTGCACCTCCTCCACCCTGCCCGCTTCAACCCGATCGCATTTGGTGATCGCCACCAGCGCCCGGGGAATGCCCAGCAACTGAACAATCGCCAGATGCTCGCGGGTCTGCGGCATCACCCCGTCATCCGCCGCCACCACCAGCAACACCAGATCGATGCCCTGCGCGCCGGCGAGCATGTTGTGGGTGAATTTCTCGTGGCCCGGTACATCGATGAATCCGGTCAGCCCGGCACCGGCTTCCAGCTCCGCGTAGAGATAACCGAGGTCGATGGTCATCCCGCGCTCGCGCTCCTGCGGGCGGCGGTCGCCGGCTTGCCCGGTCAGCGCTTGCAGCAGCGAGGTCTTGCCGTGGTCGATGTGCCCGGCGGTGCCGACGATCACGACTCGACCTGCAACTGCGGCAACTGCGCCAGCCACGCCGGTTCATCGTCGAGCTGCCGCAGGTCCAGCCACAGCGCATCGTCGTCAATGCGCCCGAGCACAGGGATTGGCAACGCACGCAATGCCGCTTCCAGATTCAGCAGACAACGCCCGCGCATGCGTTTCGACACCTGCGGGCGCAGGCACAGCGCCGCACTCGGCAACCGCGCCACCGGTTGGCTGCCGCTGCCAATCATGCCCAGCGCTTTCACTGCACTGACATTCCACGGTTCGCCGATAACCTGTACCAGTGCCGGTAGCAGGCGCTCGGCCTGGGCGAGGATCTCGGCTTGCGGGCGAGTCAACAGCCGCAGGCTCGGCAGACGTTCAGCGAGGCGATCCGGATCGCGATACAAACCCAGCACCGCTTCCAGCGCGGCCAGGGTTAACTTGTCGACCCGCAAGGCGCGCTTCAGCGGATTCTTTTTGATCTTCGCGATCAAGTCTTTGCGCCCGACAATCAACCCGGCCTGCGGCCCGCCGAGCAATTTGTCGCCGCTGAAGGTGACGATGTCTGCACCGTCGAGCAGCGCCTGGCGCACTGTGGGTTCCGCCGGCAGACCCCAGCGGGTCAGGTCCAGCAGACTGCCGCTGCCCAGATCCTCCAGCAGCGGCAAGCCGTGCCGATGGGCCAGCTCGGCCAGTTCGGCGGTGGGCACCCGGGCGGTAAAGCCTTCGATGCTGTAGTTGCTCGCATGCACGCGCATGATCAAACCACTGCGCGGGCTGATCGCTGCTTCGTAGTCGCGGGCGTGGGTACGGTTGGTGGTGCCGACTTCATGCAGGCGCACGCCGGCGCGGGCCATGATGTCGGGGATGCGGAACGCGCCGCCGATTTCGATCAGCTCGCCGCGCGAGATGATGCCTTCCTTGCGCGCGCCGAGGCTGTTCAGCGTGAGCAACACCGCAGCGGCATTGTTGTTGACCACGGTGACGGCTTCAGCGCCGGTCAGTTCGCGAATCAGGCCTTCGATCAGATCATCGCGATCACCGCGCTTGCCGGTCGCCAGATCGAATTCCAGATTGAGCGGATAACGTGCGGCCATCTGCACCGCGTCGATGGCTTCTTCGGGCAACAAGGCGCGGCCGAGGTTGGTATGCAGCACCGTGCCGGTGAGGTTGAACACCCGCCGCACGTTGCTGCGCTGTTGCTGGGCCAGACGCTCACCGACGCGGCCGGCGAGCACTTCGGGGCTGATTTCAATGGCAGACAGTTGACCTTGCAACACGCTGAGCCGCAGCTCATCAAGCAACTGCCGCAAGCCGCTCAGCAACGCCTCACGGCCATAACGCTCGGCCAGCGGCAGACAGGCCGGGTGACGCAACAAACCATCAATGGAAGGCAACCGCAGGGCAACACTCGAAGACATCAGCCACTCCCGAAAACAAGACTCTCCGGCATGACCTGACGCAACGCGTCTAAATACAGCACACCGGCCCCCAATTGTGGGAGCGGGCTTGCTCGCGAATGCGGTGAGTCAGCCACAAATGATCTGACTGACACGGCCCCTTCGGGAGCAAGCCCCTCTCACAAGTTTTTCAGGAGTGTAGACGCTCTGGTCATTCGTCTCCCGGCGCCAGCATCAGATTCGGTGCCAGACGCTGAAAACCGTCCTGCGCCAGACGCATGTCGAGCAGCAGGCTGCTGAGATCCGCCGACAACGCTTCGCCTTCGGCATCGTTCTCCAGATAAACCAGTTTCAGGTAGCTGTTGCAGCTGGGGCACACCTCCGCACGAATCGGCGCCTGATTGGCGGCGTGGCGATCGTCCTCCAGGCTCAGGTAATCCAGGCCTTTACTCGACTCGCAATACACGCACTTGACCCGCACCACGTGCCATTCGCAGGCGCACAGCGAACACACCAGATAGCGCAGGCCGTTGTGTTTGCCGCGATGGCGGATCACCCCGGCCATCGTCGGCGAACCGCACCCCGGGCACTGGCTGAGGCTGTCGCCGGGTTTCAGTTGCAGGTTCGGTGCGCTGAGCAGCCAGTGGCTCCACGCCGCTTGCAACCCGGCGCCGAGAAACGGCACCAACTGTGCCGGCACCATCGAAAATTGACCGCTGACCAACGCCACCGCCCACGCACGCAACTGGCCGGCACTGGCGCCGCGCAGTGTCGCGAGCGCGTCGACTACGGCGGGTTGATCGGGCGCCACGTAACGTTGCAATAAAGCATCCAGATAAGCCCGCCAAACGTCTTCGCGAACCAGTGTGTCGGCAGCAAACGGCGGCAACCCATGCAACTGACAGGCTTCGATCCTTTGCTTATCAAACGGTACCGTCAGCGGTGGATCGTCGAAAACCTGCTGCTGAGCCCGGCACAATCCGGCGATCAGCCGCAGGTAATCAGCCAGCGGATGCCCCTGAGCCAATTGCTCCAGACGCTGGGCGCGCAGGGTGAACAGATTGTGCGGCGGCAGGTGCAGAAACGGCGGCGAACTGGCCGCCGCTTCGATTTCCCCGGGTTCAAGAATGGTTGCCAAAAGTCAGCCCTTTTTGGTGATCGGTCGCTCCGGCACGTCCGGATTGCGTTCATCGCGGGTGATGTCGCGATACCACAGTTCGTGGTGTTTCCTGGCCCAGGCGCGGCTGACCCAGCCATGCAGCATCGCGTCCACCGAACCCTTGATCCACAGGCCGGCGTAGATGTGCACGATGATGCTGAGGATCAGCACAAACCCGGCCAGTGCATGCAGGAGCATGGCCCAGCGGATCACGGTGATGCCGAAGTACGCACTGAAATACGCACGCCAGATCACCAGACCGGTGAACAGCAAACCGAGCATGCACAGCAGTAAAGTCCAGAACAGCATCTTCTGCCCGGCGTTGTACTTGCCCACCGGCGGCACGCTTTCCTCGTCGTTGACCAGCACCCGATCAATGCGGCGCATCCACTTCCAGTCGTTGTCGATGAAGAAGTTCGCGCGCCAGAAGCGGAACACCAGGCCGAGGAACAACACGAACATCAGCACGCCCATGAACGGGTGCAGAATCCGCGTCCACGGCCCGCCGCCGAACAGGTGGGTCAACCAGAACATCGACGGATGAAACAACGCCAGCCCGGACAGCCCGGCCATGAAGAACAGAATCGCCACCAGCCAGTGATTGGTGCGCTGGTTGGCGGTGTAGCGCAGGATCGTCTTGTTGCTCATGGCCGGTCCTCCCCGCGTGGATCGAAGGTGTGCACCGCCGGATCGACAACATGCACCGAGGTATCGGGCGGCGTCGGATGATCATCCTCTTCGGTGCGATTCGGCCCGATGCGCACATAGTGGAAGAAACCGGCGAGCACCGCCGCACCCATCGCCAGCAGGCCCAACGGTTTGCTGATGCCTTTCCACAAGCCCACCAGCGGGCTGATGGCCGGCGCCTCTGGCAACCCGGCGTAGATCTTCGGCGTATCGGCGTGGTGCAACACATACATCACGTGAGTGCCGCCGACGCCTTCCGGGTCATACAGACCGGCGTTGTCGAAGCCCCGGCTTTTCAGATCGACGATGCGTTCGGCGGCGTGTTCCTTCATGTCTTCCTTGGTGCCGAAGACGATGGCCCCGGTCGGACAGGTTTTCACGCAGGCCGGCTCCAGCCCTACCGCGACGCGGTCGGAACACAAGGTGCATTTGTAGGCCTTGTGATCCTTCTGCGAGATCCGCGGAATGTTGAACGGGCAACCGGTGATGCAATAACCGCAGCCGATGCAGTGGTCCTGATCGAAATCGACGATGCCGTTGGCGTGCTTGATGATCGCCCCGGGACTTGGGCATGCCGCGAGGCACCCCGGCTCGGCGCAATGCATGCAGCCGTCCTTGCGAATCAACCATTCGAGGTTGCCGGCATCGTTTTCGTGTTCGGTGAAGCGCATCAAGGTCCAGGTTTCAGCGCTCAGGTCTTGCGGGTTGTCATAGGTGCCGTGGTTGTGACCGACCTCGTCGCGCAGCTCGTTCCATTCCGAGCAGGCGACCTGGCAGGCCTTGCAGCCGATGCATTTGGTGGTGTCGATCAGCTTGGCGACTTCCTGCTGATTCCGCACCGAGGGCGGCACCGTGGTGGTGGCCGAGCGGGCAATGATGTCTTGGCTGGCCATTTACAGTTTCTCCACGTTGACCAGGAATGACTTGGATTCCGGGGTCTGTGTGTTGCCATCGCCGAGGAACGGCACCAGGGTGTTGGTCAGGTAACCGTGACGCGTCTGGCCGGTGAATCCCCAGTGCAGCGGGATGCCGATCTGATGCACCACCTGGCCGTTGACCTGCAGCGGCCGGATGCGTTTGGTCACCACCGCCACCGCCTCGATGAACCCGCGTTTGCAGCTGACCCGCACCCGATCTCCGGCGGCGATGCCCTTCTCCTTCGCCAGCACTTCGCCGATTTCGACGAACTGCTCAGGCTGGGCAATCGCATTCAACTTGCAATGCTTGCTCCAGAAGTGGAAGTGCTCGGTCAGCCGGTAACTGGTGCCGGCGTACGGGAAGTCCTTGGCCTCGCCGAGGCTTTCCCAGACCGAATCGAAGATCCGCGCCGCCGGGTTGCTGGTGGCTTTCTTGTTTTGCGGGTGCAGCGGGTTGATGCCGATCGGCGTTTCGAACGGCTCGTAGTGCTCGGGGAAAGGCCCTTCGTTCATCTTGTCGACGGCGAAGAACCGCGCCACGCCTTCGGGGTTCATGATGAACGGGTTCATCCCCGCTTCCGGCGGCACATCGGCCTTGTAGTCCGGCACGTCGGTGCCGCCCCAGGCCTTGCCGTTCCACCATACGAGGCGTTTTTTCGGATCCCACGGTTTGCCCGCGACGTCCGCCGAAGCGCGGTTGTAGAGAATCCGCCGGTTGGCCGGCCATGCCCAGGCCCAGCCCTGATGCTGATGCATGCCATACGGGTCGGCATTGTCACGCCGGGCCATCTGGTTGCCGGCCTCGGTCCAGCTGCCGGCGAAGATCCAGCAACCGGACGCGGTGCTGCCGTCGTCCTTGAGCAGGCCGAACCCGGCCAGTTGCGAGCCGGCCTTGACCGCCACGCCGCTGGCATCGGTGAAGTCGGCCATGGCGCTGCCGTTGATCTCTTTGGCCAGCTCCTCCGGCGATGGCTCGTCGGGGATCTTGTACGGCCACGACAGGTTCAGCAGCGGATCGGGGAACTTGCCGCCCTCGGCCTGATAACGCTTGCGCAGGCGCAGGAACAGTTCGCTCATGATGCGAATGTCGGTCTGCGCTTCGCCGGGGCCGTCGGCGCCTTTCCAGTGCCATTGCAGCCAGCGGCTGCTGTTGACCAGCGAGCCGTCCTCCTCGGCAAAGCAGGTGGTCGGCAGGCGAATCACTTCGGTCTGGATCTCGGCGCTTTTCACATCGTTGTACGGCCCGACGTTTTGCCAGAACTCCGAGGTTTCGGTGGCCAGCGGATCCATCACTACCAGCCATTTGAGTTTGGCCAGCGCAGCCATCACCCGGTTCTTGTCCGGCAACGCAGCGATCGGGTTGAAGCCCTGGCACATGTAGCCGTTGACCTTGCCCTGGCTCATCAGGTCGAACATCTTCAGGACGTCGTAGTTGGGGATATCCAGTTTCGGCAGGTAGTCGTAATTCCAGTTGTTCTCCAGCGTCGCGTTGGCGCCGTACCAGGACTTCATCAGGCTGACGTGGAATTTGCTGTAGTTCTGCCAGTAGGACAACTGCCCCGGACGCAACGGCATTTGCGTACGCTTTTTGATAAAGGCGTTGTAGTCCTGCTCGGCATCGCCACCCAGGGTCAGATAGCCCGGCAGCGAGTTGGACAACAACCCGAGGTCGGTCAGGCCCTGAATGTTCGAGTGCCCACGCAAGGCATTGACCCCGCCGCCCGGCATGCCGACGTTGCCCAGCAGCAGTTGCACCATCGCCGCACTGCGGATGATCTGTGCGCCGATCGAATGTTGCGTCCAGCCGAGTGCATAGAGGATGGTCATGGTTTTGCCCGGCGTGGAGCACGTGGCAATCTCATCCCAGATTTTCTGCATGGCATCGACCGGCATGCCGCAGATCTGGCTCGCCAGCTCAATGTTGTAGCGGCTGTAATGCTGCTTCATCAATTGATAGACGCAGCGCGGATCCTGCAGGGTCGGGTCGACCTTGACGAAGCCGTCCTCGCCCAACTCGTAACCCCAGCCGGATTTGTCGGTGTAGCTGCGTTTGGCCGCGTCGTAGCCGCTGAAGATGCCGTCTTCAAAGCCATAGCCGGCTTTGACGATGAACGAGACGTCGGTGTAGTTGCGCACGTATTCGTGCTGGATCTTGTCCTGAGTCAGGAGGTAATTGATCAATCCGCCCATGAAGGCGATGTCGGTACCGGTACGGATCGGCGCGTAATAGTCGGCCACTGAAGCGGTCCGGGTAAAACGCGGGTCGACCACGATCAGCCGGGCAGCGTTATGCGCCTTGGCCTCGGTCACCCATTTGAAGCCGCACGGATGCGCTTCTGCTGCGTTGCCACCCATCACCAGGATCAGATTCGCGTTAGCGATATCGGTCCAGGTGTTGGTCATGGCTCCACGGCCGTACGTCGGGGCAAGACTTGCCACCGTCGGGCCGTGTCAGACACGCGCCTGGTTATCGAAACCCAGCATGCCAAGACTGCGAATCACCTTCTGGGTGATGTAACCGGCTTCGTTGGACGCTGCCGACGCGGCGAGGAACCCGGTGGTCAGCCAGCGATTCACCGTTTGCCCGGTGGAATTTTTCTCGATGAAGTTGGCGTCGCGGTCGGCCTTCATCAGGTCGGCGATGCGATCCAGTGCTTCATCCCAGCTGATCCGGGTCCATTCGCTGCTGCCGGGCTTGCGCATTTGCGGGTATTGCAGGCGGCCCGGGCTGTGAATGAAGTCCAGCAGGCCCGCGCCTTTCGGGCACAGGGTGCCGCGGTTGACCGGGTGGTCGGCGTCGCCCTCGATGTGAATGATATTTTGCGCGACGTTCTTCGCGGCATCGCCCTGGCTGTACATGATCAACCCGCAACCGACCGAGCAATACGGGCAGGTGTTGCGGGTTTCATGGGTGTGGGCAAGCTTGAAGTGACGCACCTGCTCGGCGAAGGCCAGCGTCGGGGCCATGCCCAACGCGCCCAGGCTAGAGCCTGCAAGGCCGATACCGGCGACCTTGAAGAATTGACGACGGCTGAGATCCATCGTGCACTCCTGATCAGGTGGAACCCGGTACTTGAGCCGGGCTTTTTCTGGACAAACACGGTTACGGCAGAATGCCTGCCGGCTTTTTCACTGTAGACAATGACCACACACTCTGTGTGAAAACCGACCGTCGGCCGTTTGTCGGTCTATTCGCCAACGAACACAAAACCCTGTGGGAGCTGGCTTGCCAGCGAAAGCGGTGGATCAGTCAACACTAATAGCGACAGTGACGACGCCATCGCTGGCAAGCCAGCTCCCACATGGGTCGCGTTGGGCTTAGAATGGCGCCCAGGATCCATCCCGCCTTCACGAGACCGCGCATGACTTTCGATTTTGATCAGCTATTCGACCGCCACAACACCGGCAGCACCAAGTGGAGCCGCTACCCGGCCGATGTGTTGCCGATGTGGGTCGCTGATATGGATTTCGCCGCGCCACCGGTGATCATCGAGGCGTTGCAGCAGCGTCTGCTGCACCCGCTGGTGGGTTACAGCGTGGCGCAGGACAACTTGCGTGAAGCCATCGTCGCCGACCTGTGGGACAAGTTCGCCTGGAAGGTCAAACCGCAGGAGCTGATCTTCCTGCCGGGTGTTGAATCCGGTTTCAACATGGCTTTGAAAGCGCTGGTGCAGCCGCAGCAGAACGTCGTGGTGCAGGTGCCGAACTATCCGCCGCTGCGGCATGCACCGGGGCATTGGGGGCTGAACAAGGTCGAGCTGGAATTCGTCGCCCAGGCCGATGGCAGCTACGCCACGCCGCTGGAGACCCTGCGCGAATCGCTGAACGGTGGCGGCGCCCTGCTCTTGAGCAACCCGCACAACCCGATCGGCAAGGTGTTTGGCCGTGAGGAGCTGCAAGCCGTAGCGGATATCTGTGCGGCACAGGACGCCTGGATCATCTCCGACGAGATCCACGCCGAACTGTGCTTCGACGGCCGCGTGCACATTCCGACCGCGTCCCTCAGCCCGGAAATCGCCAAGCGCACCATCACCCTGATGTCGGCGAGCAAGGCCTACAACATCGCCGGCCTCAAGACCTCGTTCATGATCATCCAGGACGCCGCCCTGCGCGAACGCGTCAACCACGCGCGCTGCGGCATGGTCGACAGCGTCAACCCGCTGGGCATGGAAGCCACCCGCGTCGCCTACAGCCAAGGTGCGCCGTGGCTGGCCGAACTGAAAACCTATCTGCAGGCCAACCGCGACTGGTTGGTGGATGCGGTGCGCAGCCGCTTGCCGGGGGTGACGATCAATGTGCCGCAAGGGACGTATCTGGCGTGGCTCGATTGCTCGGCGCTGGACCTGGACAATCCGCAGCAGTTCTTCCTTGAACAGGCCAGTGTCGGTCTGAGCGCCGGGCTGGATTTCGGCGATCAGCACCAACAGTTCGTGCGCCTGAACTTCGGCTGCCCGCGGTCGTTGCTCGAAGAGGGCATCAGCCGCATGGAGCGCGCCCTGACCCAGCGCAATACCTGAAAACACCACCAATCTGTAGGAGTGAGCCTGCTCGCGATAGCTGACTGACATTCAACATCAATGTCGGCTGATACACCGCTATCGCGAGCAGGCTCACTCCTACAATGGTTTTGTGGTCATCCAAAATCCGATCGAACTCACGGCAAATCGTCCAGGTCAACCACCCATACCTGCCCTAAGAACCTCGGAGATCTGTGATGACCGACTATCCAAAACCACCCTTCCCCGCACAAGCCCAAGCCGTCCCCGGTGCGCAAAGCAAAATGCAGCCGTACCCCGACTGCGGCGAGCAAAGCTACGTCGGCTCCGGGCGGCTGGCCGGCAAGATTGCGCTGATTACCGGTGCCGACAGCGGCATTGGCCGCGCGGTGGCGATTGCCTTCGCCCGTGAAGGCGCTGACGTGGTCGTGGCCTATCTGAATGAACATGAAGACGCCAAAGAGACCGCACGCTGGGTTGAACAGGCAGGCCGCCAGTGCCTGTTGCTGTCCGGCGATCTCGCGCACAAGGCCCATTGTCAGGAACTGGTGGACAAGACCGTCGAACGCTTCGGGCGCATCGACATTCTGGTGAACAACGCCGCGTTCCAGATGACCCACGAAACCTTCGAAGAAATCCCCGATGAAGAATGGGTGATGACCTTCGACGTCAACATCACGGCGATTTTCCGGTTGTGCCAGGCAGCGATCAAACACATGCGCCCCGGCGCGTCGATCATCAACACCAGCTCGGTCAACTCGGACATGCCCAAACCGACCCTGCTGGCCTACGCCACCACCAAGGGCGCGATCGCCAACTTCACCGGCGGACTGGCACAGATACTCGGGCCAAAAGAAATCCGCGTGAACTGCGTGGCCCCCGGACCAATCTGGACGCCACTGATCGTCTCGACCATGCCCGATGAAGAGGTGCAGAACTTCGGCAGCGAAACCCCGCTCGGTCGCCCCGGGCAACCGGTGGAAGTGGCGCCAATCTATGTGCTGCTCGCGTCCGATGAAGCCAGTTACATCACCGGTCAGCGCTATGGCGTCACCGGCGGCAAGCCGATGTTGTAAGCCTCCATGAGCTTTGTCATCTGGGTCGCGGTGCTTGGCGCGGTGTTGCTGACCCTCGCGCTGACCTCGTCGTACCTGCGCTGGATGCCGGTCACCACTTCGGCCGTGTGCCTGCTGCTGGGGATCGGCATCGGCCCCAGCGGTCTGGATCTGCTGAAGCTGTCACTGGAAAACGCGTCGGTGTGGATGGAGCACCTCACGGAAGTGGCGGTGCTGTTTTCGCTGTTTGTCTGCGGGCTCAAGCTGCGTCTGCCACTGCGCGACAAGCGTTGGCGGATTGCGTTCGGGCTGGCGGGCCCGGTGATGGTCGTGACCATCGCCGGGGTCAGCGTATTGCTGCACTGGGGCCTGCAACTGTCGTGGGGGCCGTCGCTGCTGATCGGGGCGATGCTCGCGCCGACCGACCCGGTGCTGGCCGCGCTGGTGCAGGTCAACGATGCGCGGGATGTCGACAGCGTGCGCTTCGGCCTGTCCGGTGAAGCCGGGCTTAACGACGGCATCGCTTTTCCGTTCGTGATTCTCGGCTTGCTGCTGTTGCAGGCCGACGCGCAACCCGGCGCCTTGACCGATTGGGTGCTGCACGGTTTGCTCTGGGCGGTGCCGGTCGGTTTGCTGACCGGTTACTGGATGGGTCGCGGCATCGGTCGGTTGACCCTGTCGCTGCGCATCCGTAACGACGACAGCACCCTGAGCCCGAATGATTATCTGGCGCTGTCGCTGATTGCCCTGGCTTACGTCGGCGCAGATGCGATTGGCGGTTATGGTTTTCTGTCGGTATTCGCCGCCGGCCTCGGCTTGCGTCAGGAAGAAGTCAAATCCACCGGCGCCAGCCAGCCGCCCGCCGAACATCTGGTGCAACCGGTGGTCGGCCACCAGAACATCGAACCGCAGCACGCGGTGCACGGCGATACCGAACGACTGGAAAGCAGCCAGGTCGCGGCCGGGATCATGATGGGCGACATGCTCTCATTCGGCAGTCTGGTGGAACGGGCCATGGAAGTGTTTCTGGTGACCCTGCTCGGTGTGGTGCTGGTGCCACATTGGGACTGGCGGGCGTTGGTCATTGGCGCGGTGCTGTTCTGCGTGGTGCGTCCGGCCTGCGTTGCGCTGATGCCATGGGGCACTTTGCTCGACGGTGGTCAGCGGCTGTTGATCGGTTGGTTCGGCATTCGCGGGATCGGCAGTCTGTTCTATCTGTTTTATGCCTTGAACCATGGCCTCAGTCCTTCAGTCGCGACGTTGTGCACCAACATCACCCTGTCCGTGGTAGCGCTGAGCATTTTACTGCATGGCATCAGCACCCAGCCGCTGCTGGCGCGCTACGAACAACGGCAAAAACGAAAAAACTGATTTTTCCGGCGGCAATATGTCGGGAAATCCATCGAAGTTTTTTCTGAAAATAAATGGATCCCTCGGCCAAAACCGACAGTCACAACCATAACCCCTCGCTGGATGCACTCGGCGGGGTCCGGCAGGTTCGGTTCCCCTGCGGCTTGCAGCCCATGAAGAGGAATCTTTGGATAACAAGGTCACGGTCATGAAAGAATGCTCGACTCCGGCACAAATCAAGGCTTGCAGGGCTTTGGCCCTGGAACGCAATCGTCAACTGTTCGAAGATGCCCACGCCCTCAACCGAGCGGCTTACGAGCTGCTGGAAGCGGACAATCTGGACCTCGAACAGTTTGAGTACTATCGAGCACTGCGCCGCAAAGCCGATGCGAAGTTCGAGGAAGCCATCGATCACTTGTGCGTCCTCAACGAAGACTTCCCGCCGATTCCAATGTCACCGCATCACTCGCAGGAATTGCGTCGGCAACTTGAAACCGTCGAATAAAGCACACAAGAAAAAGCCCGGCAGCGATGTCCGGGCTTTTTCTTTGGGCGGCGTTCAGCCCCCAGGGTTGGTCACCTGAATGAACACCGCGTAAGCCCCGAGCAGGATCCAGAACGTGGCGAAAATCCATGGCGTGCGCACCGAAAACAACAGCGACTTGCGATAGCCCTTGTGGCTCGACTCCATTTCACTGAACAGCGGCGACTCGTCGTAAGCCATGCCCATGATCGGCTCGCTGCGCAACAACTCGCTCTGCTTGTAGTGCCAGTGATCGATGATGTCGTACGCCGCACGAATCCCCGGCCAGGCGTTGAGCGAACTGAGCAACCCGAGCAGTGCGAGAAACGGCGGCACCACCAGCGTGAACAGCTTGCCCCACTCGGGGTTGAGGTTGGCCATGCACGAAGCGAAGGCAATCACCAGAAACGACTGCGCCGCCAGATAGGCATCGGTGCGATTGGCGAGGATGCTGGTTTCGTACTGGATTTCCTTGCGATAGAAATCCAGCCGTTCCTTGGGTGAGCCGAACATCTTGGCATCGTGTTCGGTCAGGTGCTCTTCAGCGCTGGGCTGAGTCAGTATGCGGGGCAAGGGACGCGCACTCCGTGGCGGGGAAACCTTTTAGAAGGCCCTCGCCACGGACAAGTTCAGGCGGATTCACTTCATCGACTGCGCGATGATTTCCACCAGGTTGAGCTGGGTGAATGGCTTGGGCAGACGCGGCAATTGCGCGGCAAAGCCTTCCAGACGTTCGGCGTAACCGGTGGCCAGAATGATCGGCAGATCCGGCTTGAGCAAACGCACCGCATGCGCCAGTTGCGCTCCGCTCATCTGCGGCATGGCCATGTCGGTGATCATCAGGTCGATGACTTCGCCCTGTTCGAACAACGCCAGCGCCTTGGCACCGGACGTGGCGCTGATCACGCGATGGCCAAGGTCTTCGAGCAGCAGCGTGGTGCTGGTCATCACCAGCGAATCGTCGTCCACCACCAGCACGCTGAGGCGCGGCACCAACACCGGTTTGACCGCCGGGTAGAGGTTTTTTGCCGTCTCCCCGGCTAACGCCACCGGTATCCACATTTCAGCGCGGGTGCCATGGCCTTTTTCGCTCTTGAGAATGAAACGGCCGCCCAGTTGCTCGATAAAGCCATGCACCATCGACAGGCCCAGCCCGGTGCCCTTGCCCACGCCCTTGGTGGTAAAAAACGGATCCCTGGCCGAACCCAGCGTGGCTTCGTCCATGCCCTCACCCGTGTCGATCACGCTCAGGCACACATAGCGTCCCGCCGCCATTGACGAATGGCTTTGCTCAAGCACGACTTCCGGCTGCGCGCAAATGCACAGGCTGCCACCGTCGGCCATGGCGTCGCGGGCGTTGGTCGCCAGATTGAGCAACGCCAGTTCCAGTTGGTTGCTGTCGGCCAGCACCGGTTGCAGATCCTCGGGAAAGCGTGTCTCGATGCGAATCCCGGGGCCTATCGAGCTGCGCAACAGTCCGGTGATGCCTTGCACCAGTTGCGGAATATCGACCGGCTCGGTCTTGAGTTCCTGACGGCGGGCGAAGGCCAGCATGCGTTGGGTCAGCGATACGCCACGCAATGCACCCTGCGTGGCGTTTTCCAGCAGACGACTGTTTTTCGGGTCGTCACCGATGCGTTTTTGCAGAATCTCCAGATTGCCCAGAATCACCGTCAGCAGATTGTTGAAGTCATGGGCGATGCCGCCGCTGAGCTGACCGATGGCCTGCATCTTCTGCGCCTGAAACAGCGCTTCGCGGGTCTTTTCCAGCGCCACTTGCGACTCATGGGCTTCGGTGACATCGCGGGTGATCTTGGCAAACCCGAGCAGCGTGCCGGTTTCGCCGCGAATGGCATCGACCACCACGTGGGCCAGAAACCGCGTGCCATCCTTGCGCATGCGCCAGCTCTTGTTCTCGAAACGGCCCTCGCGGGTGGCAATCTCCAGTGCCCGTTGCGGTTCGCCGGCCACACGGTCTTCCGGGGTGTAGAAAACCGAAAAATGCTGGCCGATGATTTCTTCCGGCTGGTACCCCTTGATCCGCTGGGCGCCCTGATTCCAGTTGCTCACACGACCTTCGGGGCTGAGCATGTAGATCGCATAATCGGTGACACCCTGCACCAGCAGGCGAAACTGCTGTTCGCTTTGCTTGAGGGTTTCCTCGGCCATCTTGCGGTCGGTCAGGTCACGGGTGATCTTGGCATAGCCGAGCAGTTTGCCGTTGGGATCAATGATCGGATCGATGACCACATGGCACCAGAAGCTGGTGCCATCCTTGCGCACCCGCCAGCCTTCGCCTTCGAAGCGTCCTTCGTGCAGCGCTGTGTCGAGCGCGCGTTGCGGCAGACCCGCCGCACGATCATCGGCGGTATAGAAGCGCGAGAAATGCTCGCCGAGAATCTCCGCCTCTTCGTAGCCCTTGAAGCGTTTGGCGCCGGAGTTCCAGCTGGTGATGATGCCGTCCGGGTCGATCATGTAAATCGCATAATCGACCACCGCATCGATCAGCAGACGGAAACGCATCTCCTCGATCGCGGCAGTTTTGCTCGGGTTGTCACTCATCAGATTCACCGCTGGTTTTCATTAGCGCAAGTATGCGGCAATCCGGCGCCATGGGAAGGTGCAAACGCGCCTCTATTCACGGCATGATCAATGGGTTGATTGAGGACGAGTCGGTGCCGAGCGACCACCAGCGTGGCAGCAGTTGCTGAATGCGCGGTTCGGCGAAGCGGTCATCGATCAGCATCACCACGCCACGATCTTCACGGGTGCGGATCACCCGCCCGGCGGCCTGCACCACTTTCTGCACGCCCGGATACAGATAGGTGTAGTCGTAACCTGCGCCGAAAATCGCCGCCATGCGCCGTTTCAACTGTTCGTTGACCGGGTTGAGCTGGGCCAGCCCCAGGGTCGCAATGAACGCGCCGATCAACCGTGCTCCGGGCAGATCGATACCTTCGCCAAACGCACCGCCCAACACGGCGAAGCCGATGCCCTGGCTGTCGGCGGTGAACTGATCGAGAAAGGCCTGCCGCTGCCCTTCGGCCATGCCCCGGGACTGCTGCCACAGATTGATCTGCGGATGGCGTTCGGCGAGCAGCGTCAGCACTTGTTGCAGGTAATCGAAGCTGCTGAAGAACGCCAGGTAATTGCCCGGGCGCTCGCTGAACTGGCGGGCGATCAGCTCGACGATCGGTTCCAGCGACGCCTGGCGATGATTGAAGCGCGTGGAGATACGGCTGACGATCTGCACTTGCAGCTGTTCGGCGCTGAAGGGTGATTCGACGTCTATGCATACCGTGTCGGCGGGCGTGCCGAGCAGATCGGCGTAATAGCGTCGCGGGCTCAGCGTCGCCGAGAACAACACGCTGCTGCGCGCCGCTTTCAGGCGCGGGCCGATGAACGCCGCCGGCACCACGTTGCGCAGGCACAACTGCGACAGCGGCCGCTTGCGCTCAAGGTCGCGCTTGCTGATGTCGAACAGGTAATGCTCGTCGAACAGCTCCGCCACCCGGCCGAACTGCAGCATGTCGAAGTAGAAGGTTTGCAGTGCGCTGTCGAGTCCCTGCGGATGATCATTGAGGTAGTCGCCGATGGCCGCACTGCACAGCGACACCGCTTGCAGCAGCTTCTCCGGGGCCTTGTCGTAGGCCTGATACGGCGCCAGTTGCGGCTGATGCAGCGCGTTCCATTCACGGTTGACCCGTTGCAGGGATTTTTTCAGCACTTCGGGGGCAGTCTTGCGCACACTGGCCAGCGCGGCCTGATCGAGACTGGCGCTGTACATCGAACGCCCACGTTCGACCAGGTTGTGCGCTTCATCCGCCAGCACCGCAACCTTCCACTGGTTAAGCTGAGCGAGGCCGAACAGCAGCGCGCTGAAATCGAAGTAATAGTTGTAGTCCGCCACCACCACATCGGCCCAGCGGGCCATTTCCTGGCTCAGGTAGTACGGGCAAACCGTGTGCTCACGGGCCACTTCGCGCATCGCCGCCTGATCGAGCAGATTGATCCGGCTGGCCGCTTGCCGGGCGGCGGGCAGGCGATCATAAAAGCCCTGGGCCAACGGGCAGGACTCACCGTGACAGGCTTTGTCCGGGTGTTCGCAGGCCTTGTCGCGGGCGACCATCTCCAGCACCCGCAGCGGCAAGCGTTCAGACTGATCGAACAACACCTGACTGGCATCCAGCGCCAGTTTGCGCCCCGGGGTCTTGGCGGTCAGGAAGAACACCTTGTCCAGTTGCTGCGGCGCCAGCGCCTTGAGCATCGGGAACAGCGTGCCGAGGGTTTTACCGATCCCGGTGGGCGCCTGGGCCATCAGGCAGCGGCCGGTGCTGACCGCTTTGAACACCGATTCGGCCAGATGCCGCTGGCCGGGGCGAAAGTCGGCGTGGGGAAAGCTCAATTGCTGCGCGGCCAGATTGCGCGCCTCGCGATGGGCCATTTCTTGCTCGGCCCAGTTCAGGAACAACCGGCATTGCTGTTCGAAAAAGGCCTGCAAGACTGGCGCACTGAAGGCCTCGACCAGACAGGTTTCCTTTTCGCTGACGATGTCGAAATACACCAGCGCCAGATTGATCTGCTCAAGCTCCAGCTTGCGGCACATCAGCCAGCCGTAGATTTTCGCCTGCGCCCAATGCAGCTGGCGATGGTTGGCCGGTTGCTTGCTCAGGTCGCCGCGATAGGTTTTGACTTCTTCCAGACAGTTCTGCGCCGGGTCGTAGCCGTCCGCCCTGCCCCTGACCTTCAACTGCAGAAACTCGCCTTCCAGTGCCACTTCGCTTTGGTATTTGTCGCTGCGCCGCGAGGCCACGGTGCGGTGCCCGAGCATGCCTTCGAGGGCTGTCGGCGAAGGGGTAAAACGCAGGTCGAGGTCGCCGGTCTTGGCGGTGAACTCGCACAGCGCGCGGACGGCAATGCTGTAGCTCAAGCGCTCTGCTCCGCCCATTGCACGTAGCACACGGCGACCGGCATCTGGTGTTGGTGGCAAAATTCCAGCCAGCGCAGTTGGTTGTCCTGCAAGCGGTCACCGGGGCCTTTGACTTCGATCATCCGGTAGGTCTTGTGCTGCGGCCAGAACTGGATCAGATCCGGCATGCCGGCGCGATTGGCCTTGATGTCGAGCAGCAGGCGATTGAACCATTGCTTGAGGTGTTCCGCCGGCAAACACGCCAGCGCCTGCTCCAGCAGTTGCTCATTCAACGCGCCCCAGAACACGAACGGCGACTGCACGCCCCATTTGGCGGCGAAGCGCTCACGAATGGTCGCCGCATAACGGCCGTCGTCGAGTTGGTCGAGGCAAGCCTGAAACAGTTCGGCGCGGCGTTGCTGAAAGTCTTCGTTGAGCAGATCCACCGGCCCGCGCTGAAACGGATGAAAGAACGCTCCCGGCAGCGGCGCAAAAATCGCCGGCCAGCACAACAGGCCGAACAGCGAGTTGATCAGGCTGTTCTCGACGTAGTGCACCGGGCCGCTGTCTTCGTGCAAATGCGCCTGCACGTAAAACTCCACTGACAATCCCGGATCAGTGCGCGGCAGTTGCAGATCAAGGCGCTCGACCGGGCGTGGCGTTGCCCGTTTGAGCGGTGGCCCGCCGAGTTTGCGTCGCAGCCGTGGCAGCATCCGTTGCAGACTCTGCTGCTCCGCAGCGCTTTCCGGCGCCTGTTCGGCGAGGCTGGCGAGCTCCAGCGCCAGTGCGTATTCGCCACAGCGCTCCAGCACGCGGATCATTCGCTGACGGGCGCCGGGGTAGGCGCAATCGCGGTAAATGCTCAGCGCCAGGGCGAACTCAGTGATGCGCTCGCAATACTGGCCGATCTGGAACAGCACCTTGCCACGCCGCCGTTGCAGCCACGGGTTGTCGAACTGCAGCGCGCTGACCTGCTCGACAATGGGCTCCAACGGTTCACCGGCTTCGAAACGCTGTTGACACTGATGCAGGAACAGGCAGGCGTCAACGTCCTCTCGACTGCGCAGACCACGGGAGTCGGCGCAGAACTCGACTTTTTCGTAGGTAAAGATCCCGAGGTCGGCGAGGACGAATTCCGACCAGTCCTGATAAAGGTTGCCGAAGAACATCAGACGCAGGCGGTCGCACAGGTCCATGATGGTCAGGCTGAGCAAGCGGTCGCCGAGCGTCGGTGCCCAATCGGAGAGGCTGCGCGACTCGCTGAATTGCTCGGCGAGCGCCGGCAGCCAGTCGTCCTTGCGGCCCTTGGGTTGCTCGATAAAGCTGCCGAACGCCTGCAGCAGCTCAGCCTTGAGCAACACGTCGAACACTTCGGGCATGCTCAATAAAGCCTGATCGTCGAGCCAGCCGAGACGCAACAACGGCTGCGCGGCGTTGCTGATGTCCCCGATTTCCGGGTAGTTGAGTTTGCCGAAGCGGAAATGCACGCCCTTGCGCATTATCATGCGCACCAGCAAACCCTGCGAAGCGCGTGGCAAGGCCTTGAAGTCGCGGATAAAGCCGTGCTCGGATTCGCTCATCACATCGGCATAGCGAAGCTCAAGCCAATCAAGCACTTGCCGGAAGTTGTTGAGGTAATAGAACGGATAGTCGAGCGGGTTGGCAGTCACGGTAATTCAGGGCCATGGCGAGCGAATACTGGTTATGCGTACAGATACCAGCTCTGCCCCGTCGCGTGCAAACGGAAAAAGATCAGTGGCAGCGCAATCGGGATTTTTTCAGGGTGCCATCGAACTTTTCCCCGTTCGATGGCACCAACCGCGTTAGAGACCGAAGTCGGTCAATTGATATGGAATGAGGGATTTGAGGTGGGTATGAACATCAAGACTCTGGGTCTTCCCCTGGCGGTAGCAGCCTTCCTGGCATTGGGCGGCTGCTCGACACCGACCGTGGTGACCTTGCAGAACGGCACTCAGTATTTGACCAAGGACATGCCGAAAACCAAAAACAAGGACGGGTTCTATGAGTTCGAGGATATTTCCGGGACCAAGGTGAGAGTCCGCGGCGACGAGGTCGCGACGGTGCGCAAAGAAGACTGACCACCCGATAACCCTGTAGGAGCTGCCGCAGGCTGCGATCTTTTGACTTTGTTTTTCAAGATCAAAATCAAAAGATCGCAGCCTGCGGCAGCTCCTACAGGGGAAGTGTTATCCGCCTGGGTTATTCGAAAGCAGGCAGACCCACAATGCTGTGATCACAGCTGAAATACTGTTCACCCCGCCGCGCCAGCTCGGCTTGCAGACGTCGGCAGCGCTCCAGATCCTGCTGGGTCATGCGGTCAATGCTCAGATTGCCAGTGGCCTGCTGCTGTTTGCCGTCACCCAGGCGAATGGTCACGAACGGCTGTTCGGGCTGGATCTGAAACAGGCTTTTCTCTTCGACCGGCTCGGCTGCTTCGGTCTTCGCCGGTTTCGGCAATTGATCGCTACTGATGCCGTAGCGGCTCAGAATCGAGGTTTGAGGCAGATCGGCCCAGGCATTGGCCGATAACAGCGCCAGTCCGACAATCCCGATATACCCCTTGAACCTTTTCACGTGTGCATCTCCTGTACTCAATGGCGGCTGGCTATAGAACGTGTGTGCACGTGCTGGCTTTAGGCCGCTTCTGCTGTTTGCAGAGCTTTTGAGTCAGGGTGTGGCTGTTGAGTCACTTTTGATACCGAGTTGTGGCGAGGGAGCTTGCTCCCGCTTGAGCGCGTAGCGCTCACAAAATCTTCAGGGCCGCTTCGCGACCCAGCGGGAGCAAGCTCCCTCGCCACAGGTTACGGATGCATCAGGCGATCACAATTCCATCGGCACTGAGGCTATTCAGCGCCACCCCAACCAGCGTCACCGAATCCCCGCCAAACTTCAGCACCGTGTCCTGCCCCACCATCGAGGCATGCGCGCGGAAGTCGTCATTGGGCAACACGCCCTGCACGCCAAGGAATACCAGTTTGTCGTTGGACGTAAAACCCACCACCCGATCCTGACCGAACGCGCCGTTGAACAGGAACGTATCCGCCCCGCCCCCGGACTCCATCAGGTCATTGCCGGCGCCACCGACAAACACGTCGTTGCCGACGCCGCCAATCAAATGATCGTTGCCATCCAGACCAAACAACCAGTCACCGCCGGCATGCGCCTTGAGCGTATCGGCGCCATTGGTGCCCTTCACGCTGGACTCATACTGCGTGACGTTGCTGCCGACCTTCAGACCGCTGGCCGTGACGCTGTGGGTCACGTCGTCCTTGAACAGGCCCCAGAGGAAGCCCGGCTCCTTGGTGACGATGCTGCCGATGTCGCGGGTGATGCTGATCCCGCCGTTGGCGTCGCGCACGTACAGATTGCCCGCGCCGTCGTTGGCGAAGTCGAAAGTGTTCACCGATTTCTGCAAGTCGAGGGTGTTGTTGCCGGCGCCACCGAGGATGACGTTGTAGCCGCCAGCGTCGCGGAAGGTGTCGTTGCCGGCGCGACCTTCGAGGTAGTCATTGCCGCTGCCGCCCTGGATCAGGTCATTACTGTCACTGCCGATGATGAAGGTGCTGCCCTTGTGGGTTTCGGCGTTGCGGTTGAGGTCCTGCACCCAGGTGTTGGCCCGCGCCGGATCCGACAGGTTGGCGACGATGATCGTCGAGTCCTTGCTGGTCAGGTCGTAGAACTTCGACTCGATGATGCGGTTCATGCCGTCGCCGTAAGCGGTCGGCAGGTGCGAGATCCAGGTTGGGATGTTGAGGATGGAAAACGGCAGCAAATTCCACGCGGTCGAGGCGTAGTGATCGTTGAAGCTGACGATATTGTCAGTGGCCGACTCCTTGGGCGCGTCGTGCACGCCGACCGAGGCGCCGGTGAAGGTCGAGCCGTCGAGGGCGCGGAACACCGGATCGTTTTCGTAACCGACGTTGAGCACTTTGTCGGTGCTGCTCTGGGTCGGTGAGGCGTAGGCGATGTAGTTGGAATCGGCGAAGAACCCGCCCCACTTGCCGCCACTCAGGTCAGCCATGCTGTTGACCGCCAGCCCGCCGAGGCTGTGGCCGCTGACCAGCACGTCCTTGCCCGAAAGGCCGTTGGCCTTGGCAAACGCCACCACATCATTGAGCAGATTGCCGAACGCTTCGCCGACGTAATTCTTGGCGTAGTCCTTGGGACCGAACGCTGCCAGCAGGTCGTTGATCACGTCGCCGATGGAATCGAGGATCAGGTTTTCCCGCGGGCCGCTGGTGCCGCGAAAGGCGATACCGATTTCCGTGAGATGGCCCTGGGCGTCGTACTTGCCGAGGATTTCCACCTGGGCGGTGGTGTAACCGGCCTTCTCGCCGAAGAAGGTTCCGCGCGCGTCGGTCTTGCCGTCGTAGCCCAGTTGCGAGGCGGTGATCGGTGTCCAGCCAGCCTTTTTCACCGCGTCGAGGGCGAGTTTTTCCGAGTCGGGGTTCCACGGAATACCGGGGATCACCCCTTGCGAATCAGTACCGCCGAGCAGCGCAGTCACCAACGTGGCCGGCAGGCCGAGACCGAAGCCGTTGTGCTGATAACCGGCGGCAAAGCCGTTATCGAGGTTGTGGTAGGAATACAGCGTGATCGCCATGGCATCGCTGAACAGCGCCTTGGAATCGGCTGTGCCGAAGTTCTTGTAGTCATACACACCCATTGCTATTGCCTCTCTTTTGTTGGAATTGTCAGAGATAGCTCACAGCCAGGGCGCCCCTCACGGGCACGCCCCGGAGCATTTCAGTACTACTTGCATTGCTTTTAACTGTAGGAGTGAGCCTGCTCGCGATGAGACCGTGTCAGGCAACATGGATGGAGACTGACTGACCGCGATCGCGAGCAGGCTCACTCCTACAGGGTTTGTCTTAACAAGGAGCTAGGCGAACACGAACGCCGAGTCCGACAGGTTAGCCACTCCCACCCCGACCAGGGTCACGGCATATTCGCCAATCTTCAGCACGGTATCAGCCCCCGACTGTGCAGCATGCTGCTTGTAGTCGTAGCCCTGCCCCGCGCCTTCGACGCCCATGAACACCAGTTTGTCGCTGCCCTGATAGCCATTGATCGCGTCGAAACCGAACGCGCCGCTGAACAGGAAGGTGTTGTTGCCACCCACCGCCGTCATCACGTCGTTGCCTGCGCCGCCGACGAAGGTCACGTGGCCCTTGTCGCTGATCAGCTTGTCATCGCCACCCAGCCCGAACAGCCAGTCACCGTCGGCGCTGGCGTGTAGTGCGTTGCCATACGCATCGCCGTTGAGCGAATGGGTGTACTGGGTCAGTTCGCTGCCATTGGTCAAACCCTTGGCCGTGACACCCCAGGTGATTTCCTTGCTGCCCCACCACGAACCCGACTCCTTGCTCACCAGCGCGCCGATGTCGCGGGTCATGCTGATGCCGCCGTAGGCGTCGCGCACGTACAGCGTGCCGTCACCGTCGTTGGCGAAGCTGAAGTTCTGCAGCGGTTTCTGCAGCTCGAAGGTGTTATGGCCCTGACCACCGAGGAGGATGTTGAAACCACCGTCATCGCGGAAGCGGTCATCGCCGCCCAGGCCTTCGAGGAAGTCGTTACCCGCCCCGCCCTTGAGCCAGTCGTTGCTCTGCGTGCCGATGATGAAGGTGCTGCCGGTGTGCGGCTCGCCGCTGCGCCCCAGATCCTCGACCCAGGTCTTGCCCCGGGACGATTCCTCAAGGTTGGAGACGATGAGGGTCGAGTCCTTGTGCGTGAGGTTGTAGAACTTCGAATCGATCACCCGGTTCAAGCCATCGGCATACCCGAGCGAGCTGTGGGCCGACCAGTTCAGCGGATTGACGATGCTGAACGGCACCAGGTTCTGCGCGGTGGACGCATAGTTGTCGGTGAAATTGACGATGTTGTCGGTGGTCGACTCGTGCGGCCCGTCGTGCTTGCCCAGCGAACCGCTGCTGAACGTGGTGCCGTCCAGCGCACGGAACACCGGATCGTTTTCGTAACCGATGTTCAGCACGTTGTTGCCGGTGCTGCTCTGGGTCGGCGAAGCGAACGCGATGTAGTTGGCGTCCTTGAAGAAACCGCCCCAGTTGCTGGCACTCAACTCGGCCACGCTGTTGACCCCTAGCCCGCCGAGGCTGTGGCCGCTGAACAGCACGTCCTTGGCGGCGATGCCGTTGGCGATGGCAAACGCGGCAACGGACTTGAGCAGGTTGTCGAAGGCGTTTTTCGCGTAGTTGCTCGCGTAATCCGATGGGCCGATGGCGGCCAGCAGGTTGTTCTTCATGTCGCCGAAGGTGTCGCTGTAACCCAGCCCGCCAGTGCCGCGAAAGGCCACGCCGAGGCCGATCAGCTTGCCGCCGGCGTCGTACTTGCCGAGCACTTCAGCCTCGGCGCTGGTGAAGCCGTCCTTCTCGCCGAAGAACGTGCCTTGGGCGCCGACCTTGCCCTGATAACCCAGCGCCGTGGCGCTGAGCGGTTTCCAGGCGGTGGCCGGCAACGGCTGGCCGGTTGGCGTGTAGGCATACAGCGTCAGTGCGATGGCATCGCTGTATAACGCTTTGCCGTCGGCATTTTTATAATCGAACAATCCCATGTTGTGCTCTCTCTTCCTTCAAAACCGGCAGCCCCCAAGGGACTGCCGGCACGCTTTTAGAACTGCCAGTCGAGGGTCAGACCCAAACCGTGGTCCTTCTCGTTGTTACCGATCAGTCCGTTGTAGTCCAGGTTGACCCGGACATCGCGATTGAGCGCCAGCCCGGCGCGTACGCCGACCACCGCCGCATCACGATCCATCGACACACTCTGCACGGTGAACGCGCTGTTGCCATTGGCGAAGGCCAGGTGGCTGTCAGCATCGACACTGCTCAGGTTGTGCTGCCAGCCGAGGGTCGCGCCCAGTTCCAGTTGATGCTTGTCCGACAGCGCGAAGCTGCGTTTGGCGCGTACGCCAAGGGTCGACAGCACCACGTCGCGGTTGTCTTCGCCGCTCTTGAGCGCCGCAGCATCACCCTTCTCGGTGAAGCTGTCGGTGTTCAAGTGCACGTACGACAGGTTGGCGAAAGGCTCCAGATTCATCGGTTGCAGGCGCAGATCGTAAGCCGCTTCGGTGAACACCTGAGTGGTCGCCGCATCGTGCTTGGTTTTCTCTTTGCCATTGACGCCCGCGAACTGCAGATCACGCTTCACGTCCACGCGATGCCAGCTGTAAGCCGCACCGGCGGTCAGACGCAGCGCATCGATCTGATGCCCCAGGTACGCACCCAGGTGGTAGCTGTCGACCGAGGCCGACGAATGCGTGTCGCTGCCCATGTTCAACGAGCTGTCGCTATAACCGGTAACGAAACCCAGACGCGTATCTTCAGCGATTAAACCGTCGACACCGGCCAGCAGGCCGCCGATGGAGCTGTTGGAGTCGGCGTTTTCGTGGCCGCCATCGCTCTTGCCCCACGACCCCAGCACCTTGACCCAGGCGTTGCTGCGGTCGTCGGTCGGTGCGTCGGCATTGAACAGATCACGCTCACGCAGACGCTCGCCCACCGCTTCACGCAGGTAGCGGCTGTCGTTGATCAGCATCGTACCGATGGCCGGATGAATCTCGCCGGACAGTTGCTGGAAGGCTTGTTGCGCCGAGGCCGCATTCGGCGAAAGCAGCAGGGTTTCGAACAGCGCATTGCCCGCGCCCAGACCCTCGGCAGCCGCGCCAACCGCACGCTGGTTCGGCGTCAGGCCGACACTGGCGAACGACGCGCCGTTGCGCCCGACGTCCAGTTGCACGCCGTTTGCCGAGTACGCCAGGGTGCCGCCGAGGAACGCGTAGTTCGGCAGCACTTGCCCGAACTGGCCTTGGATGCCACCGGCCGCTTGCAGGATGTTGAACTGCGAACCGAGCAGGCTCTTCACTTCAGTCGTCGTCAGCAAGGTCGGGCTGTTTTCCAGCGACAGACTGACCGTGGCGCCATCGATCACCGCTTTGCCACCGGCAACGATCTTGTCGCTGCTGGTCGGCGAGACTTCCACCGCGTAAGTCGAACCGCGCTCGAAGGTCACGTCACCGGCGACGTTCAGCGTGCCGATCGAGTTGCCCGGGGCGACGGTACCGCCGCTTTTCGCGGTCAGTGCACCGATGCGGCCGTTACCGCCGAGGATGCCGCTGTCGTTGACCGTGACCGCCGAAGCCAGCGAGCCATTGATCGCCAGACGCCCCTGATTGACCAGGGTCGGGCCGCTGTAGGTGTTGTTGCCGGTCAGCACCAGCGTGCCGATGCCCTGCTTGGTCAGGCCGCCGTGACCGGAAATGTCGTTGCGCCAGGTGTCGAGGCCGCAAGTGATGTCGGTGCACAGGCGCTCGGTCGGTTTGCCCTTGTCGATGATCGCGCCGATGCCCGGCAAGTCCGCGACAAACTGCCCGGAACCGTAGGCCCCCTGAATGCGGAACTCTTCCGGGATGTCCTGCTCGGTGACGAACATCGCCGGGCCGTCGATGCCTTTGCGCAGGTTGATCATGCCCCAGCCGTACAAGGCGTCGATGCCCGGTGCGCCGAGGTCGGTGGCGGTGGTACGCAGCACCGTGGCGACCTGATCGCCGGTCATGTACGGGAAGCGCTCCATCAACACCGCCATCGAGCCCGCCACATGCGGTGCGGCCATCGAGGTGCCGTTGTAGTTCTTGTAGCCGGTGGTCAGGTTATCGGCGTTGGTGCCGCTGATGATCGAGCTGTAGATCTGCGTGCCCGGCGCCGAGACGCAGAAGCTCGCGGTGTAGCCGCAGCGCGAGGAAAACGTACTCATGATGTACGGATTGGCGCTGGCCAGATCCGGGTTCTTCTGCAACGCGGCGACGGTGATCCAGTTCGGCGCGATGTCCGGCACGAAGTAGCCGAGGCCGGCGATGGCGTCCGGGTTGTTCAGGTTGTAATCGTTACCGGCGGCGAAGATCGTCACGATGCCGCTGCGGGCGGCGGCGATGGCGCCGTCGTAGGCGCCGCCGGGCTTGGTGCCGAGCAGTGTGCGGATCTCGTTGAACTGCACTTGCGCGTCGTTGACGGTGAAGTGCGGATACGCCGGGTCGCGGCCGCCGAGGTCGAAACGGTCAGTGATGCCGATGCCCCAGCTGTTGTTGATGATCCGCGCGCCACTGGCGATCAGCGCATCCCAACCGGCCTTGTACACCGCGCCGTCGTTGCCACGGACGATGCCGTCTTCCGGGCCCGGGTCGCCGTTATCCGCGCTGATGATCTGCGCACCGAACGCCACGCCGTGCATCGGCCCGCCGTCACGGCTGCCGGCAGCGATGCCACCGACGTGGGTGCCGTGGGCACCGAGCTTGCCGTCGGAACCGACCGAGGGCGAACCGTCATAACGGAACGCATCGCCGGCTTTGACCGGGATGTACGGGTCGGTGTATTCGCGGATCCCGCTGGTGACCAGGGTGATGACTTTATTGGCACCGGAAAACTCCGGGTGCGCGGCGTACACCGGCTGGTCGAAGATCCCCAGTTTCACACCTTTGCCGGTGTAACCGGCGGCGTAGGCGTAATCCGCGCCGATGGCGCCCAGGCCCCATTCCGCCTGGAACTCGGCGCTGCGCCAACTGGCGGGATCGCCGCTGCGGCCGCTTTCCACATAAGGCGCCGCGTGCGCGGTACCCCAAGTGGCCAGTGCGCAGAGTACGGCGCAATTGAGGGTTTTCATGGCGAAGCGACCGCCCGTTTGCGCGGGGGTTTTGTTGTTATTCATCCAGCGACCTTCCTTAGTGTTGTTGCGAAAAATCCGTGTACTTCAATCTCATGAATGCTGCTTTGTGTGGCGAGGGAGCTTGCTCCCGCTGGGGCGCGAAGCGGCCCTGTGCATGTTTCCAGTCGAACCCGGTGTGGCGGATTTACGACTGCTGCGCAGCCGAGCGGGAGCAAGCTCCCTCGCCACAGTTATGTGTTCACAGCTCCTACAGGGATACGCGTACGCCCTCCGTCAGAACTGCCAGTTCAGGCTCAGCCCCACGCCGTGGCTCTTCTCGCGGTTAGCCAGTTGTCCGTTGTAATCGAGGTTGACTCGCACGTCCTTGCTCAATGCCAGGCTGGCTTGTACGCCGACCAGCGCCGCGTCACGCACCAGCGCCGAACTCTCGACCGCGTACGGTGTGCTACCGCTGGCAAAGCGCAGATGCTGATCGGCGTCGATGTCGCTCAGGCTGTGCTGCCAGCCGAGGTGGCCGCTGACGTCCAGTGCCTGTTGCGCCGACAAATTGAAGCGCTTGACCGCACGCACACCGAGGGTGCTGAGGACCGCATCACGCTGGTCGCCGGAGCTTTTCAGCGCCGCCGCGTCGCCCTTTTCCGTGAAGCCTTCGGTATCCAGATGCACGTAAGCGAGGTTGGCGAACGGCTGCAGTGCCAGCGGCTGCAGGTTCAGCCGGTAAGCCGCTTCGCCGAAGACCTGCGTGGTGCCCGCATCGACCTTGGCTTTCTGTTTGGCGCTGACGTCGCCGTATTGCAGATCGCGCTTCACATCGGCGCGATGCCAGCTGTAGGCCGCGCCGGTGCTCAGGCGCCAGGCGCCGATGTCATGACCGGCGTAAGCGCCGAGGTGATAGCTGTCGACCTTGGCCGACGAGTGCGTGTCCGAGCCCATGTTCAGCGAGCTGTCGCTGTAACCGGTGACCAGACCGATGCGCGTCTGCTCGTCCAGCGCGCCGTCAACACCGGCGAGTAGACCACCGATTGAGGTGCTGTAGCGCGAAGTGTCGTTACCGGAGTTGGTCGAACCCCAGGCGCCGAGGGCCTTGATCCAGCCATTGCTTTGCGTGGCGTTGGCATCGTGCAGACGTTCGCCGACCGCGTCGCGCAACTGGCGGCTGTCATTGATCAGCATCGAGCCGAGGGCCGGGTAGATTTCGCCGCTCAATTGCTGGAAGGCTTGCTGCGCCGAGGCGGCAGACGCCGACAGCAGCAGGCTTTCGTACACCGAATTGCCGGCGCCGAGGCCTTCGACGGCGGCCGCCACCGCACGCTGATTCGGGGTCTGCCCGACGCTGGCGAACGAGGTGGCGTTGCGCTGAATGTCGAGCTGAATGGCGTTGGCCGTGTAGTCGAGGTTGCCGCCGATGAACAGGTAATCCGGCAGCACCGCGCCGAACTGGCCCTGAATACCACCGGCCGCTTGCAAAATGTCGTACGAATGGCCGAGCAGGCTGCGGGTTTCAGTGGTGCTGAGCAGGGTCGGACTGTTTTCCAGCGACAGGCTGACCGTGGCACCGCTGATGCTCGCGGTGCCGCCAGCGACGATGCGGTCGCTGCTGGTCGGCGACAGCTCGACCGCGTAGGTCGAGCCTGGGGCGAAGGTCACGTCACCGGCCACGCTTAAGGTGCCAATGGAGTTGCCCGGCGCTACGCGGCCGCCGCTGTTGGCGAGCAACGAGGCGATCCGCCCGGAACCGCCGAGGGTGCCGCTGTCGTTGACGGTCACCGCCGAGGCCAGCGAGCCGTTGACGCTCAACAAGCCGCCATTGACCGTGGTCGGGCCACGGAAAGTGTTGTCGCCGGTCAGCAGCAAGCGCCCTGCCCCGGACTTGATCAGGCTGCCCTGATAGACCCGCGTCGCTGCTGCGGCATCGCGCGCCATACCGACGGCGTAGTCGGTCTGATCCTGCTGACTGGCACCGGCTGGAATACCGTTCTGCCAGCCCTTGTCCTGCAGAGTCTGCTGCCAGGCGCTGTGTTCGGCGAGGTCTTCGCGCTGGCGCTGAATCAGTGCCTTGTCGGAGATGTCATTGCTCCAAACATCGCTCTGCCCGGCGGCCAGATTGGCATCGAACGCGCCGAGCAATTGCCCCGGCCCGCGCATCGCCCGATTGAGGTTGGCCACGCCCCAGCCGACCCGCTCGGTCGGCGCATCGGTAATCGAGCCGTCGAGTTGCGTGGCGGTGGTCAGCAGCACTTCCAGCGCCTGCTGATTATTCATGTACGGGTAGCGTTCCATCACCAGCGCCAGTGCCCCGGTGGCGTGCGGCGCGGCCATCGAGGTGCCGGACTTGATTGCGTAATCGCCACCCGGAATGGTGCTGTCGATCTTCGCCCCCGGCGTGGTGATGCACCAGTATTTGGCGATGCCGCACTGGTTGTACTTCTGCTGATTGCTTTGGTCCAGCCCGGAGACTGCCAGCCAGTGGCCTTCGAGGTCCGGCTGAAAGTACGGCAACGCCGAGCGCACGCTGGCGTTCGGGTAGCCGCTGTTGCCGGCGCTGAACACGTTGATCACGCCACGGCGCGAGACGTCCGCCGCCGCGTCGAGCCAGGTGCCCTGATTCCAGTGCTGGGCGTAAGCGGCATGCAGATCGGCCAGGGTGCGATAGCTGACGTCCGGCGGCTGACTGCCCCAACTGTTGTTGATCGCACGCACGCCGGCAGCGGCCAGGGCGTCATACGCGGCTTTGAAATAACGCGGATCGGGTTTCGGGCCGAACAGAAAGCTGTCGTTGTTGTTGGTGTTGCCGACGTAGATTTGCGCGTTGTACGCCACCCCGTGCATGCCTGTGCCGTCACGGCTCGCGCCCATGGTGCCGACCACGTGGGTGCCGTGGGAATCGTTGTTGGGGTTGAGGGTGCCGTTGACGTTGAACAGCGAGCCGTCGACGTAACTGCCGGAGGCCAGCACCGGGTGATAGCGGTCGCTGGCGAACTCGGGATGGGCGGCGTCGAAGCCGGAGTCGAGGGCGCCGATCTTCACGCCTTTGCCGGTGATGCCGGCAGCGTAGGCCTGATCCGCCTGCATCCGCGCAAGGCCCCAGTCACGCTGGAATTCGGCGCTGCGCCAACTGGCGGGATCGCCGGGCTTGCCGGTTTCAAGGTACTGCGCATTGGCTTGCGCGATGGAAACTGCGAGCAACAGGGTGCCGACCGCTGCCGGCTTGATGCGTACTTCCATGTTCACCACTCACTTTTATTGTTTTATGCAGGTTCTTCTGCGGTGTAAAACCCTCACCCCAGCCCTCTCCCAGAGGGAGAGGGAGCCAATCCGGGTGTCTTGAGCCATGCATCGACCTGAGAAACCGAGTCGATTATGGATTCAGCACCGCTCACTCATATCGGTGCCCATCTGGAACACCCCCCATTCAGTCCCCTCTCCCTCTGGGAGAGGGAGCCTATCCGGGTGTCTTGAGCCATGCATCGACCTGAGAAACCGAGTCGATTATGGATTCAGCACCGCTCACTCATATCGGGGCCCATCTGGAACACCCCCCATTCAGTCCCCTGTCCCTCTGGGAGAGAGAGCCAATCCGGGTGTCTTGAGCCATGCATCGACCTGAGAAACCGAGTCGATTATGGATTCAGCACCGCTCGCTCATATCGGTGCCCATCTGGAACATCCCCCATTCAGTCCCCTCTCCCTCTGGGAGAGGGTTAGGGTGAGGGCCACTCCCAAGCCATGCACATTAGCGATGAGCAACACCGAACGCCTCATCCACCCGCGCCAGATCCTGTTCGTTCAACGTCCCCGCGTAGTAATGCAGCTTGGTCCAGGCCATCAAGTAGTCGTAGCGCGCCTGGGCCAGATCGCGGCGGGTGGTAAACAGTTGCTGTTCGGCGTTCAGCGCATCGAGGTTCGTCCGTTCACCGCCAAGAATGCTTTGCTTGGTCGACACCACCAGTGCTTCAGCCGAGGCCAGGGCCTTCTGGTAGGCGCGCAGTTTGTTGACGCCCGACAGGCAGGCGCTGAACTGGCGGCGCAGTTCGATCAGCGTCTCGCGGGTCTTGCCGTCGAGTTCGTATTCCGCCTGCTCCATGGTGCGGCTGGCCTGACGGGTCGAGGCCGATACCCCGCCACCGGCGTACAGTGGCACGTTGACTTCAAAGCCGATGGTGTTGGTGTCATAGCGCTGGTTATAGGTGTTGCCGCTGTCCGATTCAGTCTTGCGGATCGACGCATAGGCACTGACTTTCGGCAGGTGCCCGGCGCGGTTGCGCTCGACTTCGTACTTGGCCACTTCCACCGCCTGGCGTTGCGACGCCAGATTGGGATTGTTGCTGATCGCCAGCTCATGCCAGGTGTCGTAGTTGGCCGGCATCAGCGCGAAGGTCTGGAAATTCTGATCCAGTGGTGCCAGCTCGCTGATGTCCACCGTCTGCACGCCGACCAGCGCGCCCAACTCGCGCAGCGCCGCGTCCTGCTCGTTGCGCGCCTCGATCTCTTCGGCGGTCGCCAGTTCATAGCGCGACTCGGCTTCGAGAATGTCGGTGCGGGTGCCCTCGCCCTGCTTGAACATGTGCTCGTTCTGTTGGAACTGCTGCTCATAGGCCTTTTTCTTGGCCTGGGCGATGTCGATCTGATCCTGGGCGAACAAGGCCTTGGTGTAGTTATCCAGCACCCGCACCAGCAGTTCCTGACTCTTGCCGCGAAACGCCTCGTCGGCGAACAGCGACTGCGCCACGCCTTTGCGATACGCCGCGTAGGCTTCGTAGTCGAGCAACGGTTGCTGCAAGGTCAGGGTCGAGCCATAGCTGTTGTAGTTGCGGTCTTCGGTGAGGTTGCCGCGAGCGGTCAGTTGCGTGGCCTTCGAGGTGTTGTGACCCCGGTTGTAGTTGTAACCCAGTCTCGGCAACAGCCCGGCGCGGCCGATGATGCGGTTTTCCAGGCCCGCGTCGCGCTCCTTGATCGCGCCGAGGAACACCGGATCGTTGCGCAATGCCTGTTCGTAGACCTCGAATGGCCCCATGGCCGCCAGCGCGCTGTTTCCTGCGAGCAGCGTGAACGCTGCTCCCAACATCGAAAGCTTATTCATACAGCCGAACATCCTTATTCTTCAGTCAACGCAGAGCCAGCGCGATCGAGCAATGGTTTGAACAGGTAATTGAGCAGTGAACGTTCGCCGGTGCGCACGAACATTTCCGCCGGCATACCGGGCTTGATCACCAGACCGTGGAGTTTCTCCATCGCCTGATCACTGACGCTGCTGCGCAGCACGTAGTACGGCACGCCGGTTTTCTCGTCGACCATCTGGTCGGCGGAAATCAGGCTGACCTCACCCGGTACACGCGGGGTCTTGCTCTGGTTGAACGCGGTGAACAGGATATCGACCGGCAGATGCGTGCCGACCTTGTCGATCAGGTTGATCGGCAAGTGCCCTTCGACTTCCAGGGTGGTGCCTTGCGGGACGATCTCCAGCAGTGTTTCGCCCTGACGCACCACGGCGCCTTCGGTGTGCACGCCAAGGTTGACCGCCACGCCGTCGGCGGTGGCGAGGATCTCGCTGTGTTGCAGGTCGAAACCGGCCGAGGTCAGTTGCTCGGACAGGGTCACGCTTTTGAGTTGCGCGTCGGCCAGTTGCGTGCGCACTTCCTTTTGATATTCCTCGCCATGCTGTTGCAGTTTCAGGCGCGATTCGAGGATGCCCTGCTCCACCCGGCCGCTTTCACCGGTGTTTTCCGCCAGTTGTTGCTGCACTTGCGACAGCTGACGCTGGTACTCCATCAAGCGGTTGCGCGGGATGTAGCCGTTGTCCGCCAGTGGCTGCAGGTTGCTCAGTTGCTGTTGCAGCGAATCGGCCTGGGCATTGAGGTCGGTGCGGGCGCGACGCATGCCCGCCAGCTGCGCGGTGGCGCCTTCGATGCTGGCGCGCAGACCGGCCTGCTCGCGGTAGAACGCTTCGCGACGGCTGCTGAACAGTTGACGCTGGCCTTCAAGAACCAGCGCCAGACGCGGATCCGGATCGTTACTCAGTTCGGCAGGAAAGGTGATTTCTTTGAGGTTGTCGCGCTCGGCCTGCCAGCGTGCGAGGCTGGCCCAGGCCATGCGGTACTGGGCTTGCAGCGACTGCACGTCGGCGGCCACCTGGGTCTGATCGAGGCGAAACAACGGTTGACCCTGCTTCACGATCTCGCCTTCGCGCACCAGAATCCGGCTGACCACGCCGCTGCTCATCGACTGCACAGCCTTGCGCTTGCCCGAGACCACCACGGTGCCCTGCACCGGAATGCCCTGATCAAGCGGCGCCAGTGCGGCCCAGGTGAAGAAACTGCCGGCGCCGACGATGGCCAGAATCCAGCCCATGCGGGCGAAGAATTTCGCATCGCGCTCCGGGCGCTCGGTGACGTACGCGTGTTCCATGGAGGCTTCGTTTTCAGTGTTCATGCTGGCGCTGCTCATACACCCGAATTCCTTGTCGAGGGCTGGTACTGCCGGCTCATGCTGAGCCCGCCCGGTGCCTGCGCGGATTTTTCCCGTTGTTGTTCCTGAGCGCCGGACAGCGCCTTGAGCACTTCCTGACTGGCGCCGAACGCCTGCAAGCGGCCATCGTTGAGCACCAGCAGTTTGTCCGCCTGAGCCAGTACCGAAGAGCGATGCGTCACCAGCACCACGGTGGTGCCCTTGGCCTTGAGCTGGGCGATGGCGCTGGCCAGCGCGGCTTCACCAACAGTGTCGAGGTTGGAGTTCGGCTCATCGAGCACCACCAGGCTTGGATCGCCATACATCGCACGGGCCAGGGCCACACGCTGCTTTTGACCGCCGGACAGGCCACTGCCGTCCTCGCCCAGTTGCGTGTCGTAGCCTTGCGGCAGGCGCAGAATCATCTCGTGGACGCCGGCCTGTTGCGCGGCGGCCACGACCTTCTCCGGGTTGGCTTCGCTGAAACGGGCAATGTTTTCGGCGATGCTGCCGCTGAACAGTTCGATGTCTTGTGGCAAATAGCCGATGTACGGGCCGAGCTCGTCGCGGTTCCAGCGATGGATGTCCGCACCGTCCAGGCGCACCGTGCCGCCGAGGGTCGGCCACACGCCGACCAGCACTCGGGCCAGGGTCGACTTGCCGGAACCGGAGGCACCGAGCACGCCGAGCACTTCACCAGCGCCCAGATTGAAATTGATCATCTGCAGGGTTGCCGCGCGCTGCCCCGGAGGGCCGGCACTGACTTGCTCGAAGGTGATCTGGCCTTTCGGCGCCGGCAGCGCCATGGCGTCGTCACTCGGCGGGAACGCCTGCAGCAAAGAGTCCAGACGACGATAGGCCAGCTTCGCCCCGCTCCACTGTTTCCACACGGCGATCAACTGGTCGATCGGGCTCAGCACGCGGCCCATCAGGATCGAACCGGCGATCATCATCCCGGCGGTCATGTCGCCCTTGATCACCAGTAACGCACCGAGGCCCAGCACCAGCGATTGCAGGCACAGGCGCAAGGTCTTACTGATCGAGCTGATCACTGCGCCGGTGTCGCTGGCCTGATTCTGCAGGCCGAGGAAACGCGAGTGCACACCGAACCAGCGCTTGCGCAACGCGCCGAGCATGCCCATGGCCTGAATGGTTTCGGCGTTGTGCAGGTGGCTGGTCGCCAGTTGGCTGGACTTCTGCGAGTAACCGGCGGCTTCGCCCAGCGGCTTCCTGGTCATGTATTCGTTGAGGCAGGCCAGCGCAATCAGCAGCAGCGCGCCGGCTGTGGCGAGCACGCCCAGCCAGACGTTGAACAGGTAGATGACAAACAGATAGACCGGGAACCACGGCGCGTCGAAAAACGCGAACAGGGCCGGGCCGGTGACGAATTGTCGAATGTGAGTCAGGTCGCCCAGCGATTGCCCGGCGTTGCCCTCGCCCTTGAACAGGTTGCGCTCGAATGCTGCCTGATACACCCGCAGGTTGAAGCGGCGCTCCAGTTGGCTGCCGATGCGGATCACGATGAAGCTGCGGATCACCTCCAGCATGCCGATGAAGGCAAAGAAGCCAACCACCATCAATGACAGCATCGCCAACGTCGTTTCGTTCTGCGAAGACAGTACGCGGTCGTAGACCTGCAGCATATAAATGGAGGGCACCAGCATCAGCACGTTAATCAGTGCGGTAAAGCACCCGACGCTGATCAGAATGCTTTTATAGTCACCCAAAGCCTTGAACAAGGGAGCGGTGGCTGGGGCCTTCGCCATCTTCATTGTTTCTTCCTGAAATGATAGATCCCGCCAGACTTCGACGAGCGCTCAATTAATGTTCCGCCTACCTGCGAAAGATGTTTTGCAAGTACTCGCTTACCATTCAACAACAACTGCGACGATCACTTATAACGTTCAAACACTGCCATATATTCAATCTGAATTAGTTGAGCGTTTATTTCGTCGCGCGTTCGAGTGTAACAACCAGGCCCGACTTCAAAGTGCTGGAATAGAGCCCGTCACCTTGTCGGCTGAAAAACACGATTCTTGAACCTTCCTTGCCGGTGATCGAAATTCCGTCGGGTTCCGGAAACCAGCCGATGGGCGAATCTTCCAGCCATGCGCCAAGGCATTCGGCGCCCTTGCCGACGGTCTGATTGGCTTGCAGTTCGAGGGCACAGGTGTTCGACGGTTTATCCTGCAGCTTTTGCGCTTCGGGCGCGTCATTTTCAGTGCTCAACGTCGCCTGCCATTGCCCGGCAAAAACCGATGGATCTTCAAGTCTGAGGCTGCTTGCCATGGTTGTTTCTCCAGAAATCATGATGAACGCCGCCGAAAGCCACGCCATTGCCTTGTAGGTAAAAACTTTACAGATCATCAGAAAATTCGCTCCAGCACCTAGCCTTGCCCAGCCATCAACACGATGCAAGCAAAGAAAGCGGCGCATCAAGCGCCGCTTCCCGTTTCACATCACGCCACGATGTCGCTGGTCGCTGCCTGGCCTACGGTGCTGACCTGGAAGTCCGCCACGCCGTGCCCGGAGAAATCCACCGACAACAGGCTGTTACCGCCCGACGAGGTCAGGATCGCGTCGCCGGCCGAACCGGTGAAGCTGCTGACAAAGTGCAGGCCGGAACCGTTGGTGATGGCGCTCAGGTCGATTTTGTCCAGACCGCTGACGAAATCGAGGATCTGATCGATTGCACCCGGCTTGGAGTCGGAGCTGGAGGCGAACACGAAAGTGTCCGAACCCGCACCGCCCCACAGTTTGTCCGCACCACCAGCGCCGTAGATGATGTCGTTGCCGGCACCGCCCTTCAGCTCGTTGGACGCACTGTTACCGATCAGCAGGTCGTTGCCCGAACCACCAATGGCGTTCTCGATGGTCACGCCCTTGGCGATGGACACGTTACCGATCATGCCGCCAACGTCGGAGAACGAGGCTTCGTTGAGATTGATCTTCTGGTTCTGGGTGAAACCCGAGAAGTCGAAGGTGTCCTTGCCGCCCGCATCCCACACCGAGAACACCAGCTTGTCGCTCGACGACGAGGCGCTGAGGAAATCGCGACCGGCGTTGGAGTTGAAGCCGTAGGTGGTGTCACCGGTACGGGTGGTCAGGTTGGCGCCGTACAGCTTCTGGATCGCTGCAATGTCGTCCATCAGCGGGCCGGAAGCATAGGCTTCTACACCCCCCTTACTGAAGTTCTGGGCGGTGTTGCTTTCGCTCCAGTAACTCATGAGGCTGTAACCGCGGGTGTCTTGCCCGTAGGAAGCATCCTTGTAAGTCGGATTGCCTTCGCCGGCGTTGTAGTCGCCAGGGTGAGACAGGCCCAGGGTGTGGCCGATTTCGTGGGTCAGGGTTTGACGCCCGTAATTGTTCAGACCCGGGGTTTTGTTGACGTCGTAGCCACTGCCGGTCAGGTACCAGGATTGACCGTCATAGCCTGGCTCGGTGCCTGGCAGGAACGCAAACGCCGCTGCGCCTTCCTGGCCGCCGCTGTAGTTACCGAAGGTCATGTGACCGTCGCCACCTCGGGCCGATTCGGTGAACGTCACGTTGGCGACATCCGCCCAGGATTGCATGGCGAGCACGGCCTGGGCTTTCTGCAGGGAGCTGAACTGACTGAAACCGGTGACGCCCAGGCCGCTGAAGTTAGCGGTTTTGGCGGTCAGAAAGGTGTAGGTCAGTTCGATCTTGCCACTGTTGTCCAGGTCGTGCCAGGAGGCACCGTCGCGCAACAGTTGAGTGGCGGCTTGATCCACCGAGAAGGACGGTTTGCCATTGACCGTGAGGTTGCCGCCACGATCGTATTGATGGCTGAAGCTATTGATCTGGTTCCAGGCAGAGCTGGTCGCAGCCAGAGATTGCGCTGCGCCGACAGGCACGAATGTGTCTGCGGTGATATCAATAGCGTTCGCTTTTACTTTCGACATAAACACACTTCCTTGTTTAGCAATGGAACAGTTTTTGTCAGATAGCGACGATCCCTGGCGAGATCGTCCTATCACTCGCCCAATGAAGGCGTAAGAAACCTGACACAATTTGAAATCTGTCGTCTAGCATTTTTTTGAGATCAAAACCGACTGTTCCGTCAAATGCCCGTAAACAATGACTGCGGGGTCGAAAGATTGTTATGAGGTGTTTGTTCTCGCCTAATTGTCTGACGATTTTCTATTTAAATATTAAATATGGGTAAGTTGCTTTTTGATAGATACGTCTCACTTTGCTGCACTCTATTAGTGCGATGCCAGTGTAGTGATATCAATCAAATCAGCGTTGCTAAAACACTTGTGGGAGCGGGCTTGCTCGCGAATGCTATTTATCTGCCAACCTGTTTGCTGACTGATCGAACGCATTCGCGAGCAAGCCCGCTCCCACAGGAGGGGTGATGTGGTTTAGCTACCGGTACGGATCTTGTTCCACACCCGTGTGCGGATCCGGTCAATGTTCAGCGGCATTGCCTCCAGCGCAAACAGCTTGCCCATCATCTCCGGGCTCGGATAGACCTTGGTGTCACCCTTGATTGCCGGATCGATCAGGCTGTCAGCCTGCTGGTTGCCATTGGCGTAGTGCACGTAATTGCTGATGCCGGCCATCACGTCCGGGCGCAGCAGGTAGTTCATGAATGCGTAACCGGCCTTCTCGTCCGGTGCATCGGCCGGCATGGCGACCATGTCGAACCAGATGGCGGCGCCTTCCTTGGGAATCGCGTAACCGATGTCGATGCCGTTCTTCGCTTCCTTGGCGCGGTTTTCCGCTTGCAGGATGTCACCGGAGAAACCGACCGCCACGCAGATATCGCCATTGGCCAGGTCGCTGGTGTATTTCGAGGAATGGAAGTAGCTGACATACGGCCGCACTTTCATCAGCAGTGCTTCGGCTTTCTTGTAGTCCTCGGGGTTCTTGCTGTGGGGCGGCAAGCCCAGGTAATTGAGCGCCGCCGGCAGCAGTTCCGGGCCGTTATCGAGGATCGCCACGCCGCACTTCTGCAGTTTTTCCATGTATTCGGGCTTGAAGATCAGATCCCAGGAATCCACTGGCGCGTTATCACCCAGCACCGCCTTGACCTTGGCGACGTTGTAGCCGATGCCGGTGCTGCCCCACAGATACGGGAAACCGTGCTCGTTGTTCGGGTCATTGACCTGCAAGGCCTTGAGCAACACCGGGTTGAGGTTTTTCCAGTTCGGCAACTGGCTCTTGTCGAGCTTCTTCAGCGCCCCGCCCTGGATCTGCCGCGCCATGAAGTGGTTGGACGGGAACACCACGTCATAACCGGATTTGCCGGTCATCAACTTGCCGTCGAGGGTTTCGTTGCTGTCGTAGACGTCATAGGTGACGCCGATGCCGGTGTCTTTCTGGAAATTTTTCGTGGTGTCCGGCGCGATGTAGTCCGACCAGTTGTAAATTTTCACCGTTTCAGCGGCATGACTAATGGAGGCGACCAGCAGCAGCGGCGCCAGAGCGAGGGTTTTCTGGATCATGGGGTCGATTCCTGTAGTGGCTATTTTTGTTGGCAGGCAATCAAAGGATCAAACAATCAGAAAATAAGAACGTAGGTCTTGCGCACGGTCTCCTGGATATCCCAGATGCCGAGCGTGTTGGCCGGCAACATCAGTGCGTCGCCACCTTGTATGTGCAGGGTTTCGCCGCCGTCGTCCGGGGTGAACGTGCAACGGCCGGAGATGAAGTGGCAGAACTCCTGCGCGGTGATCTGCCGGCGCCAGCGTCCCGGGGTGCATTCCCAGACGCCGGTTTCAACGCCGTCGTCGCGCTCGACACTGGTGGTCGAGGCAATGGCGACCGGCTCGCCGAGTGGCACGGCCACCGGGTTGGATTCATCCAGTTGCAGGCTGGCGGTGTTCTTGAACTGCGTAATGCTCATGGTGAGACCTGTCTTGTGAAGAAAACGGCGGTTAGTGCATGAAACCTTCCATGAACCCAGCGACCTGACTGGCCAGCTTGCGCCGCCACGGTGCGCTGGCCGGGTTGGCCAGGGTCTGGTCTTCGTGGACGAAACTTTTGATGATCGCGTTGTAACCGAGCCAGCGGCACGGCTCCGGCTCCCAGGCGCGTAGCGCATGAATTCCGCCGTCCGGCAGCACCCACGGCTGATGCACCAGTTCGGTATCGCGCTCAAGAATCAGATCGGCCAGGGTGCGGCCGCCGAGATTGCTGGCACCCACACCCTCCCCGCCATAACCGCCGGACAGCGCAATGCCATTGGCGCGATCGCAGAGCATGTGCGGCTTGAAGTGCCGGGACATGCCGAGGTTGCCGCCCCAGGCGTGGGTGATCTGCACGTTTTTCAACTGCGGGAACAGCTCGCCGAACAGATAGCGGCGCAGCTCGACTTCATCACGGGTCAGATCGAAGTTGTGGCGCAGTTTGCCGGCGAACTGGTAACCGCCGCGGGCGCCGAAGATCAGGCGATTGTCGGCACTGCGCTGGCCATAAGTGACCTGACGGCTGAACTCACTGAAGGCCTGGCCACGGTTGAGGCCGATTTCATCCCAGGTCGCTGCCGACAACGGCTCGGTGGCAACAATCAGACTCTGCACCGGCAACTGATAGCGACCCAGCGGTGGGAGCGTGACCGAATAGCCTTCGACCGCCGGCACAATCCAGCGACTGCGCACACTGGCCCTGGCCGTGCGCAAACTGCCGGACTGCCAATGCGTCACGGGGCTATTTTCGTAGATCTTCACGCCCATGTTCTGCACGGTGCGCGCCAGACCGCGCACCAGTTTCGCCGGGTGAATGGTCGCCACGTGCGGCGCATAAATGCCGCCGTAGGGTTTCGCCACACGAATCTGTTGCGCCAGTTGCTCGGGGTTCAGCCAGCGGTAATCGTTGTCGGTCAGGCCTTGGGCGTGCAGTTTGTCGAGGTATTCGCGCAGGCTGGCTTCCTGCTCCGGGTAACGGGCGGCGCAGTACAGCACCCCGCCTTTACGGTAATCGCAGTGGATGCCCTCACGTTCGAGGACAACTTCCACTTCATCCGGAATGCTGTGCAGCAGATCAAACGATGCGCGACGTTGTTCTGGAGAGAGACCGGCGAGCAGTCGATCCTCGCCCAGCAGGTTACCCATCAGCCAGCCGCCATTGCGCCCGGACGCGCCGAAACCGGCGGTTTGCGCCTCGACGATGGCGATATCGAGACCGGGGGCGAGTTTTTTCAGGTAGTACGCGGTCCACAACCCGGTATAACCGGCGCCGATGATCGCCACGTCGACATCCAGATCCTGCTCCAGCGCCGGCCGCGCAATCAGCGGCTCGTCGAGTTGATCCATCCACAAACTGATAGTGCGCCACGCCGGCATGCAAGACTCCGCCACTGAAAACCTTCGATGGCGTCGATCCTAGTGTGTGACTTCAATCACTGTCTTGCGCGCGTGCCCGCAAAGAAATTTGTTTGGCGTAGGCCTTCGGCGACTGGCCGGTGTGCTGGCGAAAACAACTGTAAAACGCTGACAGCGAGTTGAAACCCGCGGCAAACGCCAGTTCGTCGATACGCAGCGGTGGCGTGGCCTGATCCAGCGTCTTGAGCAAGTGCTGCAAGCGTGCCTGATTGACGTAGCGGTAAAAGCTTTGGCCGAGCACCTGATTGAGCAGGTAGGAAATCTGGTTGCGGCTGTAGCCGCACTCCTTCGCCACCCGTTGCAGATCCAGTTCCGGATCGAGATACGGTTGCTGGCGTTCGAAATATTGCTGCAGATCCTCGGCCATGAAACTGATCTGGCGCGGCGACAGCCCCAAGCGACTGACCGCCGGGCGCTGACTGGGTGCGACAGCGCCGTTGGTTTGCGTGCGGACCAGCGAGGCGTATTCGTTGACCCGCCAGATCAGGCCGTCCTTGACCGTGATCGCTTCGCTGGATCGGAACGACACCAGCCCGTCGCCACCGCGCAAAGTCACTTCGTATTGAATGAACGCGGTGTTGCCATCCACGCGAATCCGGTCGCAATGCTCGAGCGCTTCGTCGGATTCTCGCGGCATGCTCACGCGCACGTACTCACGCAATTCGTCGAGGCCGAGGACCCGGTTCTGAAAGAAATCGTTGTATTGGACGTCCGGGTGATACAGCGCCATGACGCTGTCCAGATCGCGGTGCTTCCAGCTCAGGTGGTAGCGCATGACCGTGGCGGCCGTGGCCGGGGTCTGTTCGGGGCCGTCATCGTCGGCGTGCATAAAGGGCTCGGCGCAAAAGAACCGAGCTTGCCCAAGTTCGACAAAACGATCAACGAGCAAACCGTAGTGGCCATTTGGCGATGACTGATCCCGACGTGACTTACATCAAAAAACGCGCAGCAATCGCAAAATGAACTGAAAAATCTCACGGAAAATTCACACGCGGGTGCTACTTTTAACGTCACTGACCGGTTGAGCCAATGAAGGCTCTTCCCACCTAACATGAGCAAAAGGAAGCGCTCGATGAAGAAGGCGGGCAACACATGAATAAAGGCTCCAGTAAAGTCACGTTTCCCAATGCGTGCCAACTGATGCGTTGGCACTTTCATCCCATGGGTTTTGAGGCAACGATGGATGCGCCGGGCAGCATGATTGCCCGTCTGTTTGATCGTGCCAGCGGTGAAACCATGATCGCCATCGCCGGTATTCCTTGTGCGACGGTGATGAACGCGGCCGATGTCGAGCGCATCATTGAGGCTGTGGAAGACGAACTGGAGGCTTTCATTCCTCCGGAATCTCTCAAGAGTTACGCATAAACTATTGTTTTATATAAAAAAGCCCGCCAATTCAGGCGGGCTTTTTTTGTGCTTGCGTGCTACGCGTTTTGCGGCTGTTTTCGGTGATCGACGAAGTATGCCTTGCCTTGGGCAACCCGATCGGACGCCCTTGGCATGTTCACCGCCTGGGTATCCTGCGGCTCGACGTACCAGTAGCAATGGCTGACCGCCCGGGTGATACCAACGTAGGCCAGCCGCAGAATCTCGTCCTTCTGCGCCGTGTCATAAGGCTCACTGTCGCCAGCCTTGCCCAAGCCGGCCATGCGATACACCTGATTCTTGTAGGGCGAACTGGTCAGGTGCTGGCAGTCACCGAGCAGGAACACCGCATCAGCCTGCAGCCCCTTGGCGCTGTGGTAAGTCAGCTGTTTCAGCCGTCGCGCTTCGTACGGCAAGCTCGAATCAACATTAACTACAGGCTGAATATGCTGCTCTATCAATAACTTATCGCTGCTTTTTCGATAGAGCATCAAGATCGAATCGCCACGATTGTAATGTTCAGCCAGGCGCTGTCCCAAGGCCTGATCATCGCGCTCCAGCACATTGACTGGCTGCAATGCCTTGGGAGCACCGCTGGCCTTGGCCTTCTTGCCGGGGATTGCCGGCGCGGCGCGGACGATGTGTTCGGCAGCATCGATGATGTGCTGATGGCTGCGATAGTTGTCACTGAGCATCACCCGCGTGGTGCTCGGTGACGGGAATTCCTTGTTGAACTCCATGAAGTAACTCGGCGAACTGCCGCGCCAGCCGTAGATCGACTGCCAATCGTCGCCGACACACAGCAACGAAGAACGCTGCGCACCCCGCCCGACATGCATGGCCGGGCCGCGACTGCGGATTTCCGCCAGGCTGGCGCGGATCCACGAGACGATTTGCGGCGATACGTCCTGAAACTCGTCGATCATCAGGTGCGACATCGGTCGCAGCAGCTCATCGCTGAGCAACTTGAGGTTCTCCGGCGAATGTTCGCTGAACAGCGCGAACATTCGGTTGTAGGTCATCACCGGCGGCTTCTGATCGAGCAAATGATCTTCCAGGGCACGCCAGAACAGGCTCAGCGCCTCAAAGAAGAATCGGTCCGGGTCGTCTTTGGCAAAACTCATGCGGCCGACGGCATCCGGCACGTCCAGCCCAAGGTTTTCGATAAAGCCGGCCGCCGCAACAAAACAGTCCAGTAACGGCGCCGAAACCAGTTCACCTTTGACCTTGTAATCGAACCCCGGACCGGCGCTCGCATCGCCAGCCAACGTCGACAGAACCCGCTTTGACATTTCATAGCTATCCAGCCAAATCAATGGCTTACGACAGAAAGCTTGAAACAGGGTGCGCTTCACAGCCCATTCAGCACGCACGCTAAGTTTGGCGTTTGGACGGCAGATTTGCGGGTTTTCCCGGGGATCGAAGCCGAGCACCACCCAGGTATCGAGGCTAGGAATGTACCCGTGGCAGTGAAAGGTCGAACCGTTGATCTCGAACGTCTGCCGGCTGGGCTCAATGCCCTTGATCGGCCAGGCACCGGCGCGAAACCACAGGTCTTCGATGGCATCGCACAGTTCTTCGTCGCGTTTGGCTGCCAGTTCGGTCACCGCCATGCGCTTCTGCACGTCCGGGTGATCGCGCTCAAGCTCCTTGAGCTGCAAGGCAGCCTTGGCCAGTGGTTGAATCAACTGGCGGAAACGTTGGTCCTGATTGAATAACCGGTGGTAGCACGCGTTGAGCTGCTGGCGCTGGGCATCGTTGATCCGCAGATCGAACGGGTTGCTGTCGACCTCCTCGTCAGCGCCTTGTGGCCGATTGCTGAGATTTTCAAAAGCCTGCAAGCGTTCGAACCCCGGCAGGCTGCGTACCATCGGCAAAATGCGTGAGTGAAAGGTGCGCACCAGTTCCCGCGCCTGTTGCAGGCTCAATGGCTGGCCCCAGAGCGCGAACATCTCGATCAGCTTATTGATGAAATCCTTGCGCGACTCACGGGTGAAGGTCACCACGGTCATTGAATCCAGCTCAAAGCCCAGATAATGCGTGAGCAACAGGATGCGCAGCACCAACGTGGTCGACTTGCCTGCCCCGGCCCCGGCGATCACCGAGGTCGAAGGAGTGTCACTGAAAATCATCTTCCATTGAGCGAGGCTTGGCTGGGCATGCGCGGGCAGCAGGCGCGCCACATCGGCTTTCATGCGTTTCTTCAGCTCGGCGCTGAGCGGCAGACGCCAGTCGTCGAACAGATGATTATCGACGCTCGGCGGACGATGCTCGGTGCTGCGACTGTCACGAATCAGCAAAACCTGGCGGCCTTCCTCCAGCCCTTCAAGTTTTCCCTCTTTGAAGCCGTACTCCACGCCAGCGGTGTGTCCGCTGCGAAAACCGTCCGCCTGACCGTGCAGCCAAGAGGCTCGGTGCTGGGCGCGCAAACGCGTCAGGCCGTGGCCGAAAAAACGCGCGGCCAGACGCTTGAACCATGGCATCTCGGCCAGTGGGCGAAGTTCGGGAGGAAGATCGGGAGTGTGTTGCGCCACGCTGAGGGGCTCCAGTGTGTGAGGCTGTTGGGGGCTATGGTGGCCGTATTCGCCCGTGAGTTCTAGCGAAATGCTTACAGCTCATTGGTTTAGGCGATGAACTGAAAGTTGGATGAGATCGTTTCGAGCCAGTTTCTCATCAACGGATTCGATGAGAATGCCGCACTTTTTACGCTTTTTCTCGATGGTTGCCTGATGGATGATGCCCGTCATAACCGACGGTCTCGCTTCATGGCTTTGGCGTTACGCCCCATGACGAACCTTTTGAGGAGACGATCATGCTTGAACTCAGACCTTTCAATACGCTGGGCGGCGCTCACCACGGCTGGTTGGATGCCCATCACCACTTTTCGTTCGCCGAATACTACGATCCGCAACGCATGAACTGGGGCAATCTGCGGGTGTGGAACGATGACGTGATCGCCGCCGGCACCGGATTCCCGCTGCACCCGCACCGCGACATGGAAATCATCACTTACGTGCGTGAAGGTGCGATTACCCACCAGGACAACCTTGGCAACAAGGGCCGTACTGAAGCAGGCGACGTGCAGGTCATGAGCGCCGGCACCGGCATCGCACACAGCGAGTACAACCTGGAAGACAAAGAGACCCGAATCTTTCAGATCTGGATTCTGCCGACGGAAACTGGCGCGCCGCCATCGTGGGGTGCCAAACCGTTCCCCAAAGGCCAGCGCGAAGGCTTCGTGACCCTCGCCAGCGGCAAGGACGGCGACGATCAGAGCCTGCGCATTCGCGGTGATGCGCGGTTGGTCGCGGCCAACCTCAAGGCCGGCGAAACAGCTGAATATCAGTTGGATGCCGGACGTCGAGCGTATCTGGTACCCGCCACCGGTCTGATTGAAGTCAATGGCTTGCGCGCACAAGCTCGAGACGGTGTCGCCGTCGAGCATGAGTCAATACTGACGGTGACGGCACTCGAAGACAGCGAAATCGTGTTGGTGGATCTGGCTTGATCGCCTGATATGCAGGTAAAAAAAGGGGCGACCGTCATGGTCGCCCCTTTTTTGCAGCTTTTGTGGCGAGGGGATTCATCCCCGATAGGCCGCAAAGCGGCCTTCTTTTCAATGGAGCGGACTGCTACGCAGTCCATCGGGGATAAATCCCCTCACCACAGGAAGAACTCACCTCCCTGAAGATCACTTGGTGCTGATTGCGCCATCCACCAGCGTTTGCGCTTCAGCCACCAGTTGCTTGAGGTGGTCATCGCCAATGAAGCTTTCGGCGTAGATCTTGTAGATGTCTTCGGTGCCCGAAGGACGTGCGGCGAACCAGCCGTTTTCGGTCATCACCTTCAGACCACCAATGGCCTGATCGTTGCCCGGCGCATGGCTGAGAATGCTCTGAATCTTCTCGCCTGCCAGTTCGGTCGACGTTACTTGCTCCGGCGACAGTTTGCTCAACAGCGCTTTCTGCTCAGGGTTGGCCTTGGCGTCTACGCGCACCGAGAACGGCTCGCCCAGTTCATCGGTCAGTGCGCGATAAGCCTGGCTTGGATCACGCCCGGTACGAGCAGTCATTTCCGCCGCCAGCAGGGCTGGAATCAGACCGTCCTTGTCGGTGCTCCAGACGCCGCCATCCTTTCGCAGGAACGAAGCGCCAGCGCTTTCTTCGCCACCAAAACCCAGCGAGCCATCGAACAGGCCATCGGCGAACCATTTGAAGCCGACCGGCACTTCGTACAGACGACGTTCCAGACGTTTGGCCACACGATCGATCAGGCCACTGCTGACCACGGTTTTACCCACGGCGGCATCGGCGCGCCATTGCGGACGGTTCTGGAACAGGTAGTCGATGGACACCGCCAGATAGTTGTTCGGTGCCAGCAGACCACCCGACGGGGTGACGATGCCATGGCGATCGTGATCCGGGTCGCAGGCGAAGGCCACGTCGTAACGCTCCTTGAGACCAATCAAACCTTGCATGGCATGGCTGGACGACGGGTCCATACGGATCTGTCCATCCCAGTCGACCGTCATGAAGCGGAAAGTCGGATCGACCTGCTTGTTCACCACATCCAGATCAAGACGGTAATGCTCGGCAATCGCCGACCAGTAGCGCACCCCTGCTCCGCCCAACGGATCTACACCCAGACGCAGCTTGGCGTCACGGATGGCATCGAAGTCGATCACATTGATCAGGTCAGCGACGTAGGTGTTGAGGTAGTCGTGACGGTGGGTGGTGCTGGCCTTGAGCGCCTGCTCGTAGCTGATGCGTTTGACGCCTGCCAGCTTGTTGGCCAGCAGCTCGTTGGCCTTGGCTTCGATCCACTTGGTGATGTGGGTGTCGGCCGGGCCGCCGTTGGTAGGGTTGTATTTGTAGCCCCCGCTTTGTGGCGGATTGTGCGACGGCGTAATCACGATGCCATCGGCCAGGCCCGAAGTGCGGCCACGGTTGTAGCAGAGGATTGCATGCGAAACCGCCGGTGTCGGCGTGTATTCGTCACCTTCGGCGATCATCACGGTCACGCCGTTGGCCGCCAGCACTTCCAGCGCACTGGCCCCGGCCGGGGTCGACAGCGCATGGGTGTCGATACCGACGAACAACGGGCCGTTGATGCCCTGGGCTTCGCGATACAGGCAGATCGCCTGGCTGATTGCCAGAACGTGCCATTCATTGAAACTCAGGTCGAAGGAGCTGCCGCGGTGCCCGGAAGTACCGAACGCAACACGCTGGGTGGCAATCGAAGCGTCCGGTTGGCCGGTGTAATAAGCCGTTACCAGTCGCGGGATGTCGACCAACAATTCTGCTGGTGCCGGTTTGCCCGCAAAAGGACTGATAGTCATGCAAAACCTCTGAAATAGAGTGGTTCAGGAAATACAGCGCAGTTTACTGACAGTTCGACCGCAGCGCGACGGGATCTATCCGACAGATTTCAACGTTCATTCCAGCGGCGCCAAGCGCAACGCCTCTCCCAACCTCTCGAGCGCTCCGCCCAAGCCGCTCTCTCCGTGATCCAGCAGGTTCAGGCGCAGATGCCGACGGTGCAATCCCTGCAAGCTGAACAGTTCGCCCGGCGCAATCAACACCTGTTGCCTGAGCAGGCGCTGAAACACATCGCGCATGTCCACCGGCCGCCGTGCCCGTACCCAGACCGTCGCCCCACCTTGTGGCTCGACAACCTGCAGCGCTTCGCCCAGACGCTCGCGCAACAAGTCGATCATCGGCGTACGGCGTTCCTTTAGGCGCCGGCGAAGTACGTACAGATGCTGGTCGACCCGACCGTTTCCATACAGCCGGGCAATGGCCTTCTGGCGAACGGGCGACAACCGGAACGAGCGCATCAGAAAATGCCGCTGCATTTCGTGCTTCCATTGGCGCGACAACACGTACCCGTAAGGCGCTTCGATACCGATGAATTTCTCGAACGTGGAGAAGACCAGCAGTCGGTCAGGGTCCAGTTGATCACGCAGACGCTCGACGCCCGTTGCCTCGCCCAGTTCACCGTAGCAGTCGTTTTCCAGCACCCAGGTGCCGTGCTCGCCAAGCAGGCCGGCGATCGCGTTGCGGTTATCCGCTGGAACCTGTGTACCGCGCGGCATGCACAGGCCCGAGGACAGCAGAATCAGCCGCACGTCTTCGGTCTTGAGCAGTGTTTCCAGCCGCTGCGGCTCCAGCCCGCCACAGGCCTGCAACGGCAGTTCGATTACACGCACCTCAGCCGCCTGCAGCAACCGCAGTATCACCCAGTCACAGGGCGACTCGACCAGAATGGTTGTGTGCCTGAGCTGCAGAACGGCCACCAGGATCTCCAGCACCCCGCGCATATCCGCGCCGATGTAAACATCCTCGGCGTGCCAGCACTGCTTTGGCGAGGTGGTATAGCGGGCCGCCAGGACGGCGCGTAATTCCAGTTCACCACAAGGCTGGTCGAGCAACGGCGGCTGGCGGGGATACTGGCGCAGCAGCTCACGCTCCAACAACAGCAATGGACTGTCCAGTGACTGCAGCGAAACCGGATCATCAGCATTCAACAAACGCATACCCGGGTGCCGCGCGTTGACATAGAGCGTTTCGAGCAGATCATTGCTCATGGCAGGTGGCGTCCCCCCCGAAACCGCCGTGGCGTAATACCCGGACTTGGCCACCGAATAGATCCGCCCTTCCTTTTCGAGCAACGAGTAAGCGTATTGAATGGTCGAGATCGACACGTTCAAGCGATCTGCCAACTGACGCAGCGATGGCAGCCTTGAATTGCCATCGCAAGCCGACTCGGCCATCAAGCGCATCAGGTATCGATAGACTGCCTGGTAGGCGAAACCGGATTCCCGTGCAGCCTTCATGAGGCGGACACCATAACCGTTGGTGCGCCCAAGGATCGCTCGCTCACTTCATCGTTCCACTGACCGGTCACCCACGCCGGAGCCATCGAGGCCTGCCGCGTCGAGTGCGGTCTCCAGTGTTTGCCGGGCCGCACCGTGCGCTGGCAAGGGTTCCATGGCGTAGAGGTGGCCGATGAGCCGAACCGGTAAACCGCTGACGTCCATCATCCACTGCATTACCTGCTCCGGGCCGTGCAGCCCCTGCATGGCCCGATGCAAATCAGGCAGCGCCACCAACATGCCGGGATGACAGCTGCGCAGAAACCGCTCGAGCCCGGCTCCACGCTCGATGAACGGCGTGAACAGCAGGCAGACCCATTGTGCTTCGTTCAGACCGTAAGTCTGGTGCAGCCAGCTCGCCGCTGCTTCGCGCAGTTCTTCCGTGGTCTGCCGTTGCCCCAATCTTGCGATCATCTGCTCGCAGACCGGTTCCGGCACCCGCTGCAGCTGCATGTTCGCCAGCATGCGCTGGACATGTTCCGAGAACCCCGCTTCATAGCTGCGATCGCTGAGGAACTCGGCTTCCAGGCCGCGTAAATGGGCCTCGATCAAAGGGTCGGCGTATTCGCCCTCACCCTGGTGAAACACCCATTCCTCTGCCTCGAACCCCAGAAACTCGCTCAGTAGCGGCCAGCGTTCTTCAAGATTGCCGACCGCCATGTCATGAATGTCGACAAATGTCGTGCGACGACATGACTCGAAGCCACCCTCGGGACGCCAGCATTGCCGCTCCGATTCGGAGTAAAAACCGCGATACAAATCCCCTCCCAGTCCGTCCAGCAAAGCGAACAGCTCATCGAACGTCCCGGAATTCGGCGTCAGCGCCCCGATACCGGCCTTCTGCACGGCCCGGTCCAGGTCTTCGACAAACTGCTTCTGACGACGCGGCGATTCGCTGGCCAGCCAGGCATCCACGCCGTTACTCCAGCGAGCAATCTGGCCGTAAAATTCGGCCCAGGCCAGGCAGGCGTCGTCCCGCCACTCAAGCTTCTCGCCCCTGGCACGTCGATGCCCCATCATCAGCAGATTGGTGCGATGGGCGTCCGCGTTGTCCATTCCGAGTGGCGCCAGATGGTTGAACGGCATCACTTGTCGATGTTCCACCATGAGCAACTCGACACGGGGGTCGTCATACAGAAACAAGGCAGCGAAGCTGCGGTGCATGTTGTTCAGCGCCGCCGTCCCCGATTCGCTGCGGCGCAAGGTGGCCACACGTAACTGGAACGTGGCGGGGGCGCGGCCGGCAATACTCAACTGGGCGGCGCGCAGCAGCGCCAGCATGTAGCAACTGTCACGGGTACCGGATGGCGTCACCATGACCTTGTATTCACCCATGCGCTCCATTCCGCCGGCGGCGACCACCAGACGCTGGATCAGCAACTGCAGCGCTGTGCGCTCGGCTCTGGAAAAGAAACTCAGCAGGCGTTGCAATACTTGCTGGTAGACATAGTTCATTGCCTGATCATGGATCGTGCTCATCAGTACTTTACCCGGCATAAAAAATTCATATCGCGCATCAGCGATGACGCTGGCGCAATAAATTCATCAATAAGTAATAGACGATCAAATACTAACACTTATGATTTTGAAGTTATTTGAAACACTTGACGCAATGAAGTCAGCAACCCCACCGCCTCATACAACGTAAACCCCCGTCAGCATTGAGTTTTTTCTGATCAGAAAATATCTGAGGAAACTTCTTACAGCGTCCCACGAACATTGAGTACAACAAAAGCAGAACAACAATAGGAAATGCCCTACAGTCATTAAACAAAAACCGCTATATCCCCCATGAGGGGAAACGTTAAACGCGAAATGAAAAACAGAATGCACAGACATGGCTCATTCCTTGAGATGAAAGTAATCATTCAATTATCAGGGCTTATATGGCGAATAGAAGATACAGATGGCAGACAAAAACCGGTTCAGATGCACAACCGGCCACGCACCATGCTTGGTCTGTCTGATTATTTGCGAGAGGTAAAAACGCAAGAGTCCGTGGGGCCACGGACTCTGTTCGGAGGGCGTTACGCGGGTTCGACCTGAAGGGCGACCCGTTCGCGGCATGGGCATTCGTCCATGTAGCGATGTGCTTCGACGAACTCGTTGAACGGGAAGACCCGGGTCTTGAGTGGCAGCAGCACACGGTCGGCCGTCAGCTGATTGATATCACGCAGGGCACGCTGCAAGGCGACTTGATCCTGAACAATGCCCAACTCGGGTTTACCAGTGAAATTACCGATGCAGTGCACAAAGAACTGGATGTTTTTCTGGAACGCCGCACAGGCCGGAAATGGTGTCTGGTTGCCACCCTGCAGACCATACAGGACCAGGCTGCCACGCGGTGCGAGGACATCGCCGAGCAACGACATCTGCGGGCCGCCAAGACCGTCGAACACCACATCGACACCACGGTTGTCGGTGATCTTGTTGATTCGCATCAACAAGTCTTCTTCCTCGGTGACGATGACTTTCTCGGCACCCAGCGACAGCAGGTACTCACGCTCATCAGCGGTTTTCGTCGCGGCAATCACCCGCACACCCATGGCCTTGCCCAACTGGACAAAGGACGGACCGGCGCAATGGCTGGCATCAGTGACCAAGGCAAACTGCCCTGGTTTGACCCGCGCCAGATCGGCGTAGGCGAAGTAGGCGATCAACAACGGCGTGTAATGCACGCTGGCCTCAACCGGGCTGAGCACATCCGGATAACGGGTCAGCGCGGTACGTGGCAGCACGATCTGCTCGCCATACACCGGGTAATCGTTCGGGCTTTCGGCCGGGAAACTGGCCACCTTGTCGCCGACCGACAGATCGTCCACACCGTCACCGACGGCGGTGACCACACCGGCCATTTCATGGCCGAGACCGGACGGCAGGCGTGCCTGGGACGAGGCCAGGTTCTGACGCCAGAGAATGTCGTACCAGCTGATGCCGATCGCCTCGACACGCACCTGCACTTCGCCAGGACCTGGCTGAGCGGCCGCATGCTCTTCGCATTTGAGCACCTCGGCCGGACCAAACTTGTGAAAACGGATCGTGCGGGACATCGCAAACCTCGTCAAAGTAACCTCTAATGCCCTGAACTCTATCTGGGCTTTTGACCCAAGACTATCAGTGGCTATTAATAGTCGACATGCCTGTCATTGATTCCGCAGTATGAACGGCATTGGCAAAATTGATGAAAAAATGCCGCCACCGGCCCGGTAAAGCTGAATTTAGCGGTGCAGAGTACCAGCCTTTCCCCGTAATATTCATGCCGGCCATTGTTCTCATATGGTCGCTCTCGTCAAGCTTGATGACTCTGCCAGGACTCCAGATGAATCGTAATGACCTGCGTCGTGTCGACCTGAACCTGTTGATCGTATTCGAAACACTGATGCACGAACGCAGCGTGACCCGCGCCGCCGAGAAGCTGTTTCTAGGCCAGCCGGCGATCAGTGCGGCGCTCTCGCGCCTGCGCAGCCTGTTCGATGACCCGTTGTTCGTGCGCACCGGACGCAGCATGGAACCGTCCGCCCGCGCGGTGGAAATCTTCGCCCTGCTCTCCCCGGCGCTCGACTCGATTTCAACGGCTGTCAGCCGCGCGGCGGAATTCGACCCGGCCACCAGTACTTCGGTATTTCGCATCGGCCTGTCCGACGACGTCGAATTCGCCCTGCTGCCGATGCTGCTCAAACGCCTGCGCGCCGAAGCACCGGGCATCGTCCTCGTCGTGCGCCGAGTCAACTACATATTGATGCCGGGCCTGCTGGCCTCCGGCGAAATCTCCATCGGCGTCAGCTACACCACCGACCTGCCGGCCAACGCCAAGCGCAAGGTGCTGCGTCGCAGCCAGCCGAAACTGCTGCGCGCCGACATCGTGCCCGGCCCGCTTAGTCTGGATGACTACTGCGCGCGTCCGCATGCACTGGTGTCGTTCGCCGGTGACCTCAGTGGCTTTATTGATGAAGAGCTGGAGAAACTCGGGCGCAAGCGCCACGTGGTGCTGGCCGTGCCGCAGTTCAATGGCTTGAGTACGTTGCTTGCCGGTACTGACATCGTCGCGACGGTGCCGGATTACACGGCGGATGCGCTGACGGCTGCCGGCGGCGTGCGGGCGGAGGATCCACCGTTGCCGACGCGCACGTTCGAACTGCATATGGCGTGGCGTGGGTCGCAGGATAACGATCCGGGGGAGCGTTGGTTGCGGTCGCGGATTCAGATGTTCTTTGGCGATCCGGACAGTCTCGAGCTGCCTGCGCATTAACCAGGCAGCCAGCGACTCAAGCCCCAGCCCGGCTGTTGCGATAAATCGACAGGCAGTAAAACGACAGCGCTGCCGCCGCCAGCATCCCCCCCACCACCCCGATGTAAGCAAAACCAAACTGGCTGCCCACCCAACTCCCCACCAGTGCCCCGCCGCCGATACCGATGTTGTAGATGCCTGAAAACAGCGCCATCGCCACATCGGTAGCGTCCGGCGCCAGTACCAGGACTTTCGACTGTAACGCCAGCCCGAAGCCCATGATCGCCATACCCCAGAACACACTCAGCACGCCGAGGTAGGAGACGTTGCCGCTCAACGGCAACAGCAAAGCCAGGCACAAGGCGAGCACCGATACGCAGATGATCAGAAAGCGCTGGGGGTTATAGCTGTGCAGGTAGCTGAACAGCAGCGAGCCGAAGATACCGGCACCGCCGAATAGCAACAGCAGCAGCGTCACCACGTCGCCGCTCATGTTGGCCACGGTCAGTACGAACGGTTCGATGTAGCTGTAAGCGGTGAACTGTGCCGTCACCACCAGAGCCGTCAGAACATAGACGGCCACCAGCGCAGGTCGCTTCAGCAATATCGGCAGGCTCTTGAGCGAGCCTGAGTTCTGGCTGGGCAGCAGCGGCAGTACCTTCGCCAGGCAGAACACCAACGCCGCGGCAAAGCCTGCAATCACCATGAACGTGGTGCGCCAGCCCATGGCCTCGCCCAGCAAGCGGCCGAGGGGAATCCCCAGCACCATCGCCAGCGAAGTACCGGTTGCCAGCAAGCCCAAGGCCTGAACCTGTTTGCCCGGTGGTGCCAGGCGCACGGCCAGAGACGCGGTGATCGACCAGAACAACGCATGCGACAACGCCACACCGATCCGGCTCACCAGCAGTACACCGAAGCTGGTCGCCAGACTCGACAGAATGTGACTGGCGATAAACATCCCGAACAGCACAATCAGCAATTTCCGCCGCTCGACGTTGCGCGTCAGCAGCATGATCGGCAGCGACGTCAAAGACACCACCCACGCATAGATGGTCAACATGAGGCCGACCTGCGCAGTCGACATGTCGAAGCTGCTGCCGATCGAACTCAACAGACCGACCGGGACGAACTCGGTGGTGTTGAACACGAACGCAGCCAGTGCCAAGGCAATGACTGCGTACCAGTTGCCGTTGTTTGTCGCCGTAGAATCACTCATTTAAACGTCGTATTACTCTTTGATGATCGCGCGTAATTGTACGCAAGCGATCTGTGCCCATCTGTCGGTGTCTTGATACCGATTGCCGAATGTGTCGACGTTCAGGGGACGCACCATCATAGGGTCAAGCCACACTGATCGGGTCCAATGCGGTAGAGCATACGAGGTCTTGATCAATCAATCTGCCTTGTTCACTGTCCCGAGTAACCTTTAACGCGCATGCAGTCATTGGTCAGGTCGATCTGTTTCTCCGCTATGACAATCCCGTCACCCACGGCGCTGCCCATGCCGTGGGTTTTATCGTTCGCTGCCGGGGTTGAATGGTAGCTGGCGGTCGCGGCCTTGGCCTGATACTGGCATTCAGCTTTATCGTGCTGGATAACAGCAGCACTGGCGCCGGGCCTGGACCAGTCCTGCACAGATGTCACACAGGCGCTCAACAGCGTCGCAAACAACGCAATCATCAATAATTTCATAGTGTGTACCGCCGATTCATTAAGGGCTGCTTACTTGCAGACGAATGTCACATTGGTTACTTCATTCGCAGGATCGAGCGGCAGGCGCGATTGCACGTCAAACACGTCGATCTGCTTGCCGAGCGATGCACATTTTTTCTCGGCGCCATCAAGGGACATCCGACGGGCCTCGGAGTGCGTGTGTCGGGACTGCAGTGTCTTTGCCGAGACCTGGTACTCGTAGGGACCGAGTTTCAGGTCATGGGACTGCCAGACATAGTTGCCGACCAATGCAATTGCGCTCACAGCGATGATCATATTGAGTTTCATGGCCAGTATCGGACGCTGGATATTTGATTGCTCATCACGCCCACCCTTCTCTATGAATCAAGCCTCATTGCTGTCATGCGAAAGTTCGGATGACACCCGGTGCAGTGTGTTGTGCAGGTTGAAGCCGCTCACTGTCACCGCAGAGCAATGATTGAGCAGCCATATGTTTAAGTGAAGAAAAACGCAGTATCTTTCAGCAAAGATTAGAAATACTTATCCAGAGCGACAGCCATGCAACTCGACGCAAAACAGATGCAGGCGTTCCTCGCCGTGGTCGACAGCGGCAGTTTCGAGAAGGCTGCGGAACGGCTAAACGTGACGCCGTCGGCGGTGTCGCAACGCATACACGCCCTTGAAGTGCGTCTGGGCAGCTCGGTTGTGGTGCGCGGGCGCCCGTGCGAGCCGACGCTGGCGGGTAGAAAACTGATGCTCTATCTGCGCCGTGCAACCGTGCTTGAAGAGGAACTGCTCAACGAGCTGAGCGGCGATGAACAGGATCACCTGCGCGTGGTGATTGCGGTCAATGGCGACACGCTGGCGACCTGGTTCTTTCCGGCACTGGCCGAGATCTTCGTCAGCGAGAATATTTTGCTCGACGTTGTGGTCGACGATCAGGATCACACCTATGCCTTGCTGGAAAGTGGTCAGGTTATTGGCTGCATCGGCACGCGTTCACAGCCTATGCGGGGATGTTTTGCCGAGTTGCTGGGGTCGATGCGCTATCAGTTGGTCGCATCGCCCGCGTTTCAGCAGCGCTGGTTTGCCAAGGGCCTGACTCGCGCGACTGCACGTAAGGCGCCGGTATTCGCCTATTCGCGCAAGGACACCTTGCAGTCGGATTTCATGCAGTCGCGTTTCGGTCTTACCGCAGACGCTTATCCCACGCACTACCTGTCACTTCCGGAGGCACGCCTCAAAGCCATACGCCGTGAACTGGGTTATGGAATGGTGCCGCACATGCAGGTCAGCGATTTGCTGAAAAGTCGGGAACTGGTGGATGTCGCGCCGGGGCATTTCACTGATGTCGAGCTTTACTGGCATGCGTGGGCGCTGCAATCACCGCGCATGGAAATGCTCTCCGAGCGCGCGGTACATGCTGCGCGACGCCTGTTGAGCAGCAAAAGACCGGTGAAGCGCTCGACCATGCCGAGGAAGTAAGAGGTTTCGCTGCTGATCCTGTCTCGTCGTCAATATCGATCATTGCATTGGCAGCAACACAGAATTGCGTTGAAAAGATTGATAGCCCCCTAACGAAAGGTGCATGCTAGAGGGCTCGAATCGGTCTTATATCATTCCGAATGATAGTTACCTTTGCTTCATTCGATTCGTGCCATCACAGCCTGCCGAGCATCATCCGCCCATCTTCAATACATTGGCGGATGATTCCATGGAACAGTCACTCAAACATTTGCGCTTCCCCTTGGCCATGCTGGCCGTGCTGGTGATGAGCGCTTGCGGCAAGACTCCGGAGACTGCCGCCACCCTGCCCGCTGCCAAAGTCAGCGTGGCCAAGGTGCTGGAACAACCGGTCAACGAGTGGGACGAATTCACCGGGCGCCTCGAAGCGCCGGAAACTGTTGAGATTCGTCCTCGGGTCTCTGGCCAGATCGACGAGGTGGCGTTCACCGAAGGTGCGCTGGTCAAGAAAGGCGACCTGCTGTTCCAGATCGATCCGCGTCCTTTCCAGGCTGAAGTGCGCCGCCTCGAAGCCCTGGTAGCCCAGGCCCGCGCCAATGCCACTCGCAGTGAAAACGAAGCCGGGCGTGGCGAACGTCTGCGTGCGAGCAACGCGATCTCCGCTGAACTGGCCGATTCGCGTACCAGCGCTGCCCAGGAAGCCCGCGCCGCCGTCGGCGCCCTGCAGGCGCAACTGGATCTGGCCAAGCTGAACCTGAGCTTCACCCGCGTCACCGCACCGATCAGTGGCCGCGTCAGCCGTGCCGAGATCACCGCCGGTAACCTGGTGACTGCCGACACCACCCCGCTGACTAGCGTGGTTTCCACCGACAAGGTCTACGCCTACTTCGACGCCGACGAGCGTGTGTTCCTCAAATACACCCAACTCGCCCGCAACGGCCAACGTGGCGCCACTACCCCGGTGTACATGGGCCTGTCCAACGAGGACGGCAATCCGCACCTCGGTCAGATGAACTTCGTCGACAACCAGGTCAACCCGAAAACCGGCACCATCCGTGGTCGTGCGGTGTTCGACAACAGCGACGGCACCTACACCCCTGGCCTGTATGCACGTCTGAAACTGGTCGGCAGCGGCACCTACAACGCCATGCTGATCAACGACGAAGCGGTCGGTACCGATCTGGGCAAGAAGTTCGTGCTGGTGATGGATGCGGACAACAAGACCGCTTACCGCGCCGTCGAACTGGGGCCGAAGATCGAAGGCCTGCGCATTGTGCGCAGCGGTCTGAACAAGGACGACACGATCATCGTCAAGGGTCTGCAGCGGGTACGTCCGGGTTCGCCGGTGACCCCTGAAGTGATCCCGATGGCCAGCGAGCAGACCATTGCCGCTCTGGCTCAACAACGTCAAGCGCTGGAAGCCAGCAACCTGCCCAAAGTCGCACCCGCCAAAGGTGCACAGGGTACGGCTGTGAAGCTGGCCGCTACGACCCCACGCGGTTAAGGGACGACAACTCCGATGAATTTTTCCCAATTCTTCATTTCACGGCCGATCTTCGCAGCGGTGCTCTCGCTGTTGATCCTGATCGCCGGTGCGATCTCGCTGTTCCAGCTGCCGATCAGCGAATACCCGGAAGTCGTGCCACCGACCGTGGTGGTGCGTGCCAACTTCCCGGGCGCCAACCCCAAAGTCATCGGTGAAACCGTGGCCGCTCCGCTGGAGCAAGCCATCACCGGCGTCGAGAACATGCTGTACATGTCCTCGCAGTCCACCGCCGACGGCAAGATCACCCTGACCATCACCTTCGCTCTGGGCACCGACCTGGACAACGCGCAGGTGCAGGTGCAGAACCGGGTGACCCGGACCGAGCCGAAACTTCCCGAAGAAGTGACGCGCATCGGTATCACCGTCGACAAAGCCTCGCCCGACCTGACCATGGTTGTGCACTTGACCTCGCCGGACAAACGCTACGACATGCTCTACCTGTCCAACTACGCGATCCTCAACATCAAGGATGAGCTGGCGCGCCTGGGTGGTGTCGGTGACGTGCAGCTGTTCGGTATGGGCGACTACTCGCTGCGGGTCTGGCTCGATCCGAACAAGACTGCTTCGCGCAACCTGACCGCCACCGACGTGGTGACCGCAATTCGTGAACAGAACCGTCAGGTCGCTGCCGGTCAACTCGGTGCGCCCCCTGCCCCGAATGCCCAGAGCTTCCAGCTGTCGGTCAACACTCAGGGCCGTCTGGTCACTGAAGAAGAGTTCGAGAACATCATCATTCGCGCAGGCGATAACGGTGAAATCACTCGTCTGAAGGACATCGCGCGCGTCGAGCTGGGTTCCAGCCAGTACGCCCTGCGTTCGCTGCTGAACAACCAGCCCGCTGTAGCGATCCCGATCTTCCAGCGTCCAGGCTCCAACGCCATCGATATCTCGAACGAAGTTCGCGGCAAGATGGAAGAGCTGAAGAAAGGCTTCCCGCAAGGCATGGACTACAGCATCGTCTATGACCCGACGATCTTCGTACGCGGCTCGATCGAGGCGGTGGTTCACACCCTCTTCGAAGCGCTGATCCTCGTGGTGCTGGTGGTGATCCTGTTCCTGCAGACCTGGCGCGCCTCGATCATTCCGTTGGTGGCGGTGCCGGTATCGTTGATCGGTACGTTTGCAGTCATGCACCTGTTCGGCTTCTCGCTCAACGCCCTGTCGCTGTTCGGCCTGGTACTGGCGATCGGGATCGTGGTCGACGACGCCATCGTGGTGGTGGAGAACGTCGAGCGAAATATCGAGCTCGGACTGACCCCGGTCGAAGCGACCAAGCGAGCGATGCGTGAAGTGACCGGCCCGATCATCGCAACCGCGCTGGTGCTGTGTGCGGTGTTTGTTCCGGCGGCGTTCATCTCCGGCCTCACCGGGCAGTTCTACAAGCAGTTTGCGTTGACCATTGCGATCTCGACCGTGATCTCCGCGTTCAACTCGCTGACCCTGTCGCCAGCGCTGGCCGCTGTGTTGCTGAAAAGTCATGACGCGCCGAAAGACCGCTTCTCCAAAGTGCTCGACAAGATCTTTGGTGGCTGGTTGTTCCGTCCGTTCAACCGCTTCTTTGAAAAGGCCAGTCACGGTTACGTCGGTACTGTGCGCCGGGTCATCCGTGGCAGCGGCATCGCCCTGCTGTTGTATGCAGGCCTGATGGTGCTGACGTTCTTCGGATTCTCCAGCACACCGACCGGTTTCGTACCTGGCCAGGACAAGCAATACCTGGTGGCCTTCGCGCAACTGCCGGACGCCGCGAGCCTGGATCGCACCGAAGACGTGATCAAGCGCATGTCCGACCTGGCGCTGAAACAGCCGGGCGTGGAAAGCGCCGTAGCGTTCCCGGGCCTGTCGATCAACGGCTTCACCAACAGCCCGAACGCCGGCATCGTGTTCGTGACCCTGAAACCGTTCGACGAGCGTAAAGACCCGAGCATGTCCGCCGGTGCCATCGCCGGGGCCTTGAACGGTCAGTACGCGAACATTCAGGAAGCGTACATGGCGATCTTCCCGCCTCCGCCGGTACAAGGTCTGGGCACCATTGGCGGTTTCCGTCTGCAAATCGAAGACCGGGGCAACCTGGGCTACGACGAGCTGTACAAAGAGACGATGAACATCATCACCAAGAGCCACAGCGTGCCTGAGCTTGCGGGGCTGTTCACCAGCTACACCGTGAACGTACCCCAGGTCGATGCCGCCATCGACCGCGAAAAGGCCAAGACCCACGGCGTGGCCGTCAGCGACATCTTCGACACCCTGCAGATTTACCTGGGTTCGCTGTATGCCAACGACTTCAACCGTTTCGGACGCACCTATCAGGTCAACGTTCAGGCTGAGCAACAGTTCCGCCTCGAATCCGACCAGATCGGTCAACTGAAAGTGCGCAACAACAAGGGCGAAATGATCCCGCTGGCGACCTTCATCAAGGTCAGCGACACCTCGGGTCCGGATCGCGTGATGCACTACAACGGCTTCATCACTGCGGAAATCAACGGTGCGGCAGCCCCCGGCTACAGCTCCGGCCAGGCCGAAAAAGCCATCGAGAAACTGCTCAAGGATGAATTGCCGAACGGCATGACCTACGAGTGGACCGACCTGACCTACCAGCAGATTCTGTCCGGTAACACCGCGCTGTTCGTGTTCCCGCTCTGCGTATTGTTGGCATTCCTGGTGCTCGCGGCGCAGTACGAAAGCTGGAGCCTGCCACTGGCGGTGATCCTGATCGTACCGATGACCCTGCTGTCGGCCATCACCGGGGTGATTGTCTCCGGCGGCGACAACAACATCTTCACCCAGATCGGCCTGATCGTACTGGTGGGCCTGGCGTGCAAGAACGCGATTCTGATCGTCGAGTTCGCCAAGGATAAACAGCTGGAAGGTCTCGATCCGCTGGCTGCGGTACTGGAAGCCTGCCGCCTGCGTCTGCGGCCGATCCTGATGACCTCCTTCGCGTTCATCATGGGTGTGGTGCCACTGGTGTTCTCCAGCGGTGCCGGTGCCGAGATGCGTCACGCGATGGGTGTGGCGGTGTTCTCCGGGATGCTCGGGGTAACCTTCTTCGGTCTGTTGCTGACGCCAGTGTTCTACGTGTTGATCCGTAATTTCGTCGAGCGTGGCGAAGCCCGCAAAGCGGCCAAGGCGCAAGCTCTTCAAAAGCCACTGGAGGCGCAATAATGAGTCTGAAAGTCTTCCTGCCGAGTCTGCTGGTGCTGGCATTGAGCGCCTGCGCCGTCGGCCCTGACTACAAGACCCCGGCGACGGAGGCGGCCAACATCACGACCGCCACCGACGGCGCTGCCGGTCAGAAGAACTTTGACCGTTCGAAGTTCGAAGGCATCTGGTGGCAGCAATTCGACGACCCGACCCTCAACCAGTTGGTGACGCAATCGCTGCAAGGCAACCGTGAACTGCGCGTGGCGTTCGCCCGCTGGAAAGCCGCCCGGGCGATCCGCGACGACGTCAGCAACGATGCGATGCCGACCATCACCAGCCGCGCGAGCAGTGATCTGGCCAAGGGGCAAATCCCCGGCCAGACCACCAAACGGGTCAACAGCGAACGCTACGACCTGGGGCTGGACATGGCCTGGGAACTCGACCTGTTCGGGCGTATCCAGCGCAATCTGGAAGCCAGCGACGCCGACCAGCAGGCGGCCGAAGCCGATCTGTACCAACTGCAAGTCACCATGATTGCCGAACTGGTGGACGCCTACGGTCAACTGCGCGGTGCGCAATTGCGCGAGAAGATCGCCGTGGCCAACCTGGAGAACCAGCAGGAGTCGCGCAAGATCACCATCAGCCTGCGTGACGCCGGCGTGGGCGATCAGCTCGACGTCGAACGTGCCGATGCGCGTCTGGCCTCGGTCGAAGCCAGCGTGCCGCAATTGCAGGCGGAACAGGTTCGGCAGAAAAACCGCATCGCCACTCTGTTGGGTGAACGTCCCGACAAACTGACCGTGGATCTGAGCCCGAAAGACTTGCCGGCGATTGCCAAGGCCCTGCCGATCGGCGATCCGGGTGAACTGCTGCAACGCCGGCCGGACATCCTCAGCGCCGAACGCAAACTGGCCTCGGCCACCGCGCGAATCGGTGTGGCGAAGGCTGATCTGTTTCCACGGGTCAGCCTCAGCGGGTTCCTCGGCTGGACGGCCGGGCGTGGTTCGCAGATCGGCTCCTCTGCGGCCAACGCCTGGGCACTCGGCCCGAGCATCACCTGGGCGGCGTTCGATCTGGGCAGCGTGCGCGCGCGTCTGCGCGGCGCCGATGCCGACGCCGAAGGCGCACTCGCCACCTACGAGCAACAGGTGTTGCTGGCGCTGGAAGAATCGGAAAACGCCTTCAGCGATTACGGCAAGCGTCAGCAACGGCTGATCTCGCTGATTCGTCAGAGTGAATCGAGCCGCAAGGCTGCCGATCTGGCGGAAATCCGCTACCGCGAAGGCACCACCGACTTCCTCGTGCTGCTCGATGCTCAGCGCGAACGCCTGAATGCCGAAGACAGCCAGGCACAGGCCGAAGTTGATCTGTATCGCGGCATCGTCGCGATCTACAAGGCCTTGGGTGGTGGCTGGCAGCCGGAAACCGTCGCCAGTAAGTAATAGTTGTTAAAGAGCTCCTTTGGTTGGCCGCAACCAACCAATTTTTTTGCCCCGCGTATCATTCGGTCGCGGGGCTTTTTTTGGCCTGATGGTTTTGCGCTTCCAGAACAGTGACAGTGGCTGTCGTACCGGCCCTTAATCGATTCTTGCCGGCATAGTCACCATCAATGCCGATGCGCACCGGCACCCGCTGCGCCAGCTTCACCCAGGTGTAACTCGGATTGATATTGGCCAGCAGTCGGCCACCCGTGGCGTTTTCCCGGTCGGCGATGGCAAAGGCGATGCTCTGGACCGAGCCACCAAAGGTTTCTCCGCTCATCAACTGCACGCGCACGCGGTCCCCCTCCTCGATTCGCGGCAATTTGGTCTCTTCAAAGTAACCGCTGACGTAGAACGAATCGCTGTCGACCAGTGCCAGCAGTGCACCACCCGCAACCGCGTAATCACCCTGTCGGGTCAGCAGATTAGTGACGTAACCGCTGACCGGCGATTCGACACGAGTACGCTGCAAGTCCAGTTCCGCCTGAGTCAGTGCAGCAATCGCCAATTGCACATTGGCCTCGGCCAGCCCGAGATTGGCCTGATTGCGCAACAGATCAGCCTGAGCCACCGCCACATCGGTATTGGACTTCTCCCATTCTTCCCCGGAAATTGCAAAACCCTGCTTGAGCGTACGCCGGCGCCGCTCTTCGCTCTGGCGTTGTTTGAGCAGCGCTTCACTGGCGACGATGGATGCCTGTGATTGACCCAGCGTCGCCTTCGCCACCTCGACCGAACGCCGCGCATGCTCGACTGCCAGGCTGTAGCGCGCCGGATCGATCTCCATGAGCAATTGCCCCTTGTCGACATGCTGGTTGTCCTGCACCACGAGGCTGACGATACGCCCGGAAACATCGGCTGATAGCGTCACCACATCCGCCCTCACCCGCGCATCCCGCGTCCAAGGCGCACGGGTGTAATGCTCCCAGGCAAACCAGCCAAGCACGATGGCCAGCAACACCACCGCTAATGTCGTTGTTCGAGCGAGTAACACTTTCAAGGCATCAGGCTCCCATCAGCAAAATCAGCGAGGCACAAACGCATGCATACAAGGCGCCCTCAAACAGCGCCTCGTGCCAGACCAGTCGCAACACACCCAGACGTCGCAAACACCAGTCCAGGAGCATAAATATCGGTATCGCCAGCAATAGGGCCTGGGCAATGGGTGGCAGATAAACGCCACCCATTTCGAAATCAATGGGCAAGGGCCGGTTCTCCTTCCGAGACGTTACGTTGCAGGTATTCGCCGTGGCGTTTCAGGAAAGACACGACGATCAACAGCGCCACGCGCATGCGAAACACCGACCACAAATGTTCGTGGCTGGCGACGTGCAACTCGTCCAGCTCATCACCCAATAGCTGGAGCGAGGTCAACAACGCTTGCAATTGCACGTGCTGGCGCCCGGCCACAAAACGGCCGGTCTTGCGCAGCGCCGAAGCCAATTGCTGGCTGAACGCGTCCCTCAGCAGTGCATTGTTCTGTGCCTGCTGCCGGAGTTGATGCATTGCTACGCCCAATGCGACGCACGCCAGACTGATTTCATAGAGCAGCTGCATGGCGCGCTCGCTCACGGCCGGCAGCAAGCCAAGCATGCTGGTCAGTCGGTCGACCATACGGCTTTCGAAAGCGAATTGCTGTTCATCGGTGGCCGGTTTTTTGGTCAGTTCATAAACTTGCTCACGCGCCTCGTTATAAAAGCGGCGGAGACGCAATGCCGGACGGAACGGGAAAATCCATGCATAGACCATCAAAGCGAGCATCGCCGCGCTGACATAGGCGCCGGCGAATTCGAACCATTGAATTGCAGTGTTCTGCCCGGTGCCGACATTCTGTGGGCCGAGCAGGAGGAAACTCGACAACCCCAGGCCCATACCAATGCCCGCGGTCGTCGGGCTCGCCAAACCGACAGCGATCACGTACAGCAGCGGTGCCAGCATCAACGCCAATGGCTCGAAATCACTGATGGTCGGCACCAGCATGAATTGATAGAACGCCGAGACCACCAGTGCCAGTCCCAACCCACGCGCGTAACTCTGCGCGGCCATCAGTGGCCGCGGGAATGTCGCCATCAGCGAACAGAGAATCCCCACCAGAATCATCCCGCCCCGCGCGCCATCCCAGGCGGTTTCGATCCAGATCAACCCGGCTACCAGTAATGCGGTAAAGGCGCGGATGGCGTTCATTGAAGCCAGTGTGAAATCAAGATGCAGCGGGCTGGCCTGACCGCGATACAGACAACTGGCTTCGCGCCCTTCCTGAATGGCATCACTCAACTCCAGAATCTGCTCCAGTTGCTGCAACAGCCGCGCCTGCTCCCAGCGTAACGCCCACGCCAGCGAACGCAGGATAGCGCTCATGTCTTCGGTCAGTTGTTCGGCCTCATACGCCAAGGCTTCAAACTGCTGCTGCAGCGTGATGAATTGATGCCGCCGCTCGGCGGGCAGCGCTCGGCCCAACTGCGCCAACTGGTCGAGAAGTGCGAGCTCTTCTGCACGCAAGCGCTGTACGTCCAGAGGAAGATCGCCCTCCCAACGTTCGGTGAGCAATTCGCGCTGATGACGTAATGCAGTCAAACGCGAGGTCAGCAACATCAGTTGATTACCCAACAGCAGCACCAGATTGTCGGCACCGCGCAACCGTGGGGCATCGAAATACAGATGGCGGCGCAACCCTTCGAGCGCGCTGATTTCACCGAGCAACTGCATCTGACGGCGCTGAAAGTCGGCTTCACTTTCTTCTGTGCGAATCACCGCAGCGGAGTGACTGGCAGCCAGTTTGATCACCTGATCGACCTTGGCGAAGTAACCTTTGGCAACTGCTTCCGGACGCGCAGTGAGCAGGCTGACCACGCAGACGCACGCTACGGCCAGCAAGGTTTCGGTAACGCGGGTGACAGCCAGCAGAAAGGTGCCATCCTGGTCGGGAATGGCCAGCAATGCCACCACCACGGCGGTATAACCACTGAGCACAAACGCCTGAGAACTGGTATAGCGCAGCAACGTGCCGCCCGCGGTGCAGAGCGCCAGCCACAGTGCCAGCGTTGTGATGAACGGAAGCGGCGCCTGCGGGAATATCGCCATGATCAACACCGCCACCGCAGCACCCAGCGTGGTGCCAATCACTTGACCGAAACTACGCGCCAGCGCCATGCCGGCCAACGGCTGGCTGACAATCACGACGGCCATGATCGACCACTTGGGTTGGTCGAGATCGAACAAAAACGCCAGATACAGCGTCAACAGCCCGGCGGCAATGGTGCGCAGGGCAAACAGCAGGACAGCCTGACCGGGATGGATCACGACCTGGAAATAATTGCGCAGGGCTTGCATGGGGGCTCTCATCGAAGCGACTCCTGCAAGCGTAGACTCTGCATCGAATGCCTGATGGGTAACTGAATCGACAGATGTTGTAGGGCGATTCGCATGCACGGGGTTTGACTCACGGCCCTCGCTGGTCGAAGCTTGCCGTTCTGCTATAGAACGCCAGTTCACGGAAATCTGCATGCCTCAGTCCCGCCGCTACCTGCTTATCAGCCTTGGCCTTGTGCTGCTCGTCGTCATCGCCTGGTTATCCCTGCGCTCCACCGCCCCGGTGGTGCCGGAAGCGATCAAGCGCGGCTACAGCGAAGCCCTGACGGCCGCCCGTTCCGGTCAGCCGGGAGCCGCGCGACAGTTGTATCAGCAATTGGGTCGCCCGGACCTGTCGGTCAAACGCAGTGTCTGGCTGCTGGCCGAGCTGCCCAACTATCCGAGCCCGCAAGCGCTAAAACTGGCCGATGCCCATCTGCAGAACGAAGCCCCCGAAGTACGGCTGGCAGCGATTCAAAGTGTGGTCGGACTGGTGCCCGGCGGGCAACGCAGTCTGCTGCTCGGGCCGATGCTCGACGATGAGGACCAAAACGTACGGTTCGCCGCGATCAACGCCCTGCTCGGTCTGACGCCGGATGAACTGGGGCTGTATTTCGCCCCGCTGCAGCAGGCGATCGATGGCTGGGAACAAGCACTCAAGGGACAGCCGGAAAGCGCCGCCACCTATGCGCAACTGGCACGCCTGTATCTGCACAACGCCGAACTCAAACAGGCCCAACAAGCGCTGGACAACACCCTGCGGCTGGAACCGGGCAACCTGCCGGCACTGGTGATGCAGATCGATGTCCTCGACCGCCAGGGTCAGAGCGACGCCGCCCGCCAGTTGCTCGCCAAACAGTTGCAGGCGCAACCGGATTCCGCCTACCTGCAACACGCGCTCGGACTGTGGCTGTTGCACCACGGCCAGCGTGAATTCGCCCTGCTCGGCTTGTCCAAAGCGGTGGAACTTGAGCCTGACAACAAGGATTACCGCTACGACCTCGCCACCACCCTGCACGCTGCCGAAGAGCTGGAAGCGGCGCAAAAGCAGTTGCAGGAAGTCGTCCAGCGTCACCCAGCCGACCGCAAGGCGCGAGTGCTGCTGATCAATTACTGGAAGGAAAGCGGCCAGTTGCAGAACGTGCAGATTCTGCTCGCGCAACTGGAGCAGATGAACCCTGATGACCCGGCGTTACAGCAGGGACTCTGAGCCCTTACCCGCTGATTCAATGACATTTTGATATCGAAACATCGGAACCGTCATGACTGGCAGCGGTCAAGTAATCAGGTAGAGCACAACGGCTGATACAGCCTGCTGCCTCGATTCCCCTAGTCATGAGAGGGCATTCTTTGTCTACGTCCAACGAGTTGATCAGTGCAAAAGCCGCCACCGGCATCATTGGCCTGGATGACATCCTCGCCGGTGGTCTGTCCCGAGGGCATGTGTTTTTGCTCGAAGGTGAACCCGGTACAGGCAAAACCACCGTCGCGTTGCATTTCCTGATGGCGGGCGCCCGTGCCGGCGAACGCTGTCTGTACATCACGCTGTCGGAAACCGAGCGTGAACTGCGTCAAGGCGCGGCCTCCCACGGCTGGGAGCTGAACGAGAACATTGAAATCTTCGAGCTGACGCCGCCCGAGAGTCTGCTCAACGCCGAGCATCAGCAAAGCCTGCTGTACTCGTCCGACCTTGAGCTGGGCGAAGCCACCAAGCAGATTTTCGAAGTGGTCGAGCGTTTCAAACCGACCCGCGTGGTGCTCGACAGCCTGTCGGAGATCCGCCTGCTGGCGCAGAGTTCGCTGCGCTACCGCCGGCAGATTCTGGCGATCAAACATTACTTCGTGCGTTACGACGCCACCGTGCTGCTGCTTGACGATCTGACCACCGAGTCGCTCGACAAGACCGTGCACAGCGTCGCCCACGGGGTGATCCGCCTCGAAGAACTGACGCCCAATTACGGCGCCGAGCGCCGCCGCGTGCGCATCGTCAAATATCGCGGCCAGAAATACCGTGGCGGTTACCACGACTTCACCATCATGGGCGACGGCGTCCATGTGTTCCCACGACTGGTCGCCGCCGAACACCGCAGCGACTACCCGCGCCTGCAATTGAGCAGCGGGATTCAGGAAATGGATGCCTTGCTCGGCGGCGGGGTCGAAACCGGCTCCAGCACGCTGATTCTTGGCCCGGCCGGTACCGGCAAATCGCTGATTTCGATGATCTTCGCCGCTGCGGCAGTGGCCCGGGGCGAAAAAGCGGCGCTGTTCATCTTTGATGAAGAGCTGGGCTTGCTGTTCGAGCGCATGAAAAACATCGGCATCGACCTCAAGGCCCTGCAAGCCACCGGCAACCTGCTGATCGATCAAGTGGACGCCGCCGAGCTGTCCCCCGGCGAGTTCTCGCACCGGGTGCGTCGTTGCGTAGACGAAGGCAACATCAAGACCGTGGTAATCGACAGCATCAACGGCTATCAGGCCGCGATGCCGGAAGAAAACGCGCTGGTGCTGCACATGCATGAGTTGCTGCTGTATCTGAACCGCAAAGGCGCGGCAACCTTCATGACCGTTGCCCAGCATGGCCTGGTCGGCGACATGCAGGCGCCGGTCGACATCACTTACCTGGCCGACACGGTGATCCTGCTGCGCTACTTCGAAGCCATCGGCAAAGTTCGCCGAGCCATTTCCATCATCAAGAAACGTACCGGCAGCCACGAATCGACCATCCGTGAATACCGCATTTCGGGCCAGGGCATGACCATCGGCGAACCACTGGAAGCGTTCCAGGGTGTGTTGCGTGGCGTGCCGACTTACCTCGGCGCGAGCAATCCGCTGTTGCGGGAAGAAACCTTGTGACAGCCTCCGTATCACTGCCGGAACGGGCGCTGATTCTGGCGCCCATGGGCCGGGACAGCCAAGTGGCGCTGATGATCCTCAATGAGGCGGGTTACGGCGGCGTCATCACCCCGGATCTGGGCGCGCTGTGCGCAGAACTGGAGCCTGGCGCCGGACTTTTGTTAATTGCCACCGAAGCCCTGCGCGGCCCCGAGCTGGAAACGCTCCTGCACTTTCTGGAACAGCAACCGGCTTGGTCGGATCTGCCGATCGTCTTGCTGACCCACCATGGCGGCCCGGAACCGGGCCCCTCCTCGCGCCTGAGCAAACTGCTGGGCAACGTCACGTTCCTTGAGCGCCCGTTTCATCCGGCGACCCTGGTCAGTCTGGTCTCCACCGCCCTGCGCGGGCGACGACGACAGTACGAAGCCCGCGACCGCCTGATCGATTTGAGTGAAAGCGAACGCCGACTGCAATCGACCCTGGAAACCCTTGAGCAACAGGTCGAGGAACGCACCGCGCAACTGCGCCACAACGAAGAAGCCCTGCGCCAGTCACAGAAAATGGAAGCGGTCGGTCAGTTGACCGGCGGCATCGCTCACGACTTCAACAACATGCTCACCGGGATTATCGGCAGCCTTGAACTGCTGCGCCGGCGTCTGGCTCGCGGACGCCTTGATGACCTCGACAGCCTGATCGATCTCGGTGTCACTTCAGCCAACCGCGCGGCCGGCCTGACCCACCGTTTGCTGGCGTTTTCCCGCCGGCAATCGCTGGACTCCAAAGCCGTGCAGATGAACACACTGGTGCTGTCGATGGGCGAGCTGCTGCAGCGCAGCCTCAACGAAAGTATCCAGCTGGACATGCGCCTCAACGACCAGTTGTGGATCGCCGAAGCGGATCCCAATCAACTGGAAAGCGCCCTGCTCAACCTGGTACTCAACGCCCGCGATGCAATGCCCGAGGGCGGCAAACTGGTGGTCGAAACCAGCAATCAGGTGCTTAAGCCGGAATTCACCGAGGCCTACCCGAATCTCGAACCCGGCGACTACGTGATGCTCAGCGTCACCGATAACGGCAGTGGCATGGCCCAGAGCGTGGTCAGCCGCGCGTTCGATCCGTTCTTCACCACCAAGCCGATCGGCCAGGGCACCGGGCTGGGTCTGTCGATGATTTACGGCTTCAGCAAGCAGTCTCGTGGTCACGTCTCGATCGACAGCGAAATCGATCAGGGCACCACGGTCAAACTGTACCTGCCGCGCTTTCGCGGCGAAGAGCTGGAGCATCCGGTGTCCGATGCTCAGCAGGCCCCGGAAGCAATGGATGGCGAAACCGTGTTGATCGTCGAGGACGACCCTGCCGTACGCGTACTGGTCAGCGCGGTGCTCAGTGAGTTGGGTTATGCGTTTGTCGAAGCCGGCGATGCCGACGGCGCCGTGCCGATCCTCAACTCGACACAGCGCATCGACCTGCTGATCAGTGACGTCGGCCTGCCAGGCATGAACGGCCGGCAACTGGCGGAAATCGGCCGGCAGTATCGGCCGGGGCTGAAGGTGTTATTCATTACTGGGTATGCCGAGCACGCGGCAGTGCGCGGTGGTTTCCTCGACCCGGGCATGCAGATGATCACCAAACCGTTCACTTTCGATCTGCTGACCGCCAAAGTCCGCGAGATGATCCAGAACTGATCCCCCAAAACGACTGTAGGAGCTGCCGCAGGCTGCGATCTTTTGATCTTGTTTTTTAAGATCGAAAGATCGCAGCCTGCGGCAGCTCCTACATGGGGAGCATCAGCCGCTATAGATCAGGCCAGCAATTCCTGAATCTTTTCCTGCAGCACGTCCAGATCGAACGGTTTTTCCAGGATCGGCGCCTTGCGCGTGATCGGGCTGCCGGTCTCGCGGATTTCCTGCGGGTAACCGCTGATGAAGATCACCTTCAGATCCGGGCGCAGTTTTACTGCCGGCTCCGCGATCTGCACGCCGGAGATCCCGCCCGGCAGGCGGAAGTCAGTGATCAGCATGTCCAGATGCGGCTTGCTCGCGAGGATCTCGAACGCCTGCTCGCCGTTTTCGGCCTGCAACACGCGGTACCCCTGCCCCGACAGGTAATCTGTCAGCACCATCAAGATAACCGGTTCGTCCTCGACGACGAGTACTACATCTTGTGCATCTACGCTCATGGGAAGCCTTTGTTCGGTCAATAGCTGCTGATACGACCGTGCGGTCACTCAGAGGTTGCGTCGGATATGCCGTTTTCCTGGATTGGCAGACAAACGCGAAACAGGGCGCCTTCGTTGATTTGACTCTCGACGACGATGGAACCGCCATGGGCGGCGACGATCTGCTCGGAAATGAACAGACCCAGCCCGAGACCAGCCACTACCGTCTTGGCGGAAACCCGTTCGAACTGTTGGAAAATGCGCTTCTGGTTCTCTTCGCTGATGCCGATGCCACGGTCCTGAACCTCAACCCGCGCCTCGTCGCCTTCACGGTACACGCGCACCTGAATCGGGCTGCGGCCACCGTAGCGCAAGGCATTGGTCAGCAAATTGGAGACCACCTGCTCGATGCGAAATTCGTCCCAGTAACCTTCCACCGGCTGCGGCGCGGTGAACGACACTTCGGTCTCCGCCGCCTCTATCTGCTGGGCGAAATTCTGCAGCAGGTTGCTCACCAGTTGCGTCAGGTCGAAACGATTCGGCCGGATCGACAGCTTGCCCGTGCGGATACGCGAGACGTCGAGCATGTCTTCGATCAGCCGGATCAGGCTTTTGATCTGGCGCTCGTCGCGATCGACCATCGCGTGCATCTTGTCGAGAGTGAACGCCGCGGCGTTGTCCCGCGCCAGGTGCATCTTGCGCAACTGGGTTTCGAGTATCAGGCCATTGAGCGGCGTGCGCACTTCGTGAGCGACGATTGACATGAAGTCATCGCGCATACGCACCGCCTGCTCCAGCTCCAGTTGCGTGCTTTGCAGTTGTTGCAGCAGCGCTTCCTGCTCGCGACGCGCCTGCTCCAGGGCTTCGACCTGTTGTTTCATGGCCTTGCTCTGGCGGTACAGGTCGACGAATACGTTGACCTTGCTCTTCACCGCGTGGATATCCAGCGGCTTGTGCAGGAAGTCCACCGCCCCGCTCTCGTAGCCCTTGAACGCGTAGTTCAGTTCACGGCCGGCGGCGCTGACGAAAATGATCGGAATGTTCTTGGTTTTCTCGGTGCCGCGCATCAACTCGGCGAGCTCGAAGCCGTTCATCCCCGGCATCTGCACGTCGAGGATGGCCATGGCGAACTCGTGTTGCAGCAGCAGCGAAAGTGCCTCGTCCGCCGACAGCGCCTTGTACACCGTGCGGTCCTCGCGCTTGATCAGCGCTTCGAGGGCCAGCAGGTTCTCCGGCAGATCGTCGACGATCAGCAATTTGGCCTGGATATTACTCAGCATGCGATTCGTTCCAGCTCGACAAGCAGACGGCCGATGCCGTGAATGGGTAGGACATGGTCAGGCTGCTGAATTTTCAGCGCAGCCAGAGGCATGGTGGCGACCTGTGCGTCCTGCGGGTCTTGAACGATGGTCAGTCCGCCACGCTGCTTGACTTGCGCCAGGCCGCGAGCGCCATCGTGATTGGCGCCGGTCAGCAACACGGCAGCCAGGGTTTCGCCGTAAACATCAGCGGCGGACTCAAACAAGTAGTCGATGGCAGGTCGGGAATGGTGTACGCGGTCCTCAAGACTCAGCGACAAACTGCGATCCTGCTCCACCGACAGGTGATACCCGGGCGTGGCGAAATAAACCGTGCCGGGCATGATGTCTTGCTTGTCGGTCGCCTCTGCCACCGGCAGCATCAGGCGCCGGGAGAACACTTCGGCCAACTGACTGCGCCGCTCCTCCGGCAGGTGCAGCACCACAATGATCGGCAACACGTAACCCTGGCGCAACGGCGCGAGCAGAGTCAGCAGGGCCTCAACCCCACCGGCTGAAGCACCGACCACGATGGCCTCGACACGAGGCAAATCCACGGCATCGTTCATAATTTGCGGTAGATCCGTTCTTGTTTGACCAACGGTTCGAACTGATTCGAGTAACCGGAAAAATCCAGCGTTTCCTTGCTGCCCAGCACCAGAAAGCCACGGTGGCACAGCGATTCGTGAAACAGACCGAAGGCACGGTCCTGAAGTTTCTTGTTGAAGTAAATCAGTACGTTGCGGCAGGAAATCAACTGCGTTTCGGAGAACACGCTGTCCGTCGCCAGGCTGTGATCGGCGAAGGTCACGTTCTCGCACAGGCTCTTGTCGAAGATCGCGTAGCCATAGGCTGCGGTGTAGTAATCGGCAAAGGAACGCTGACCGCCGGCTTGCTGGTAATTGGCAGTGTAGGCCCGGACATTCTCCATCGAGAAAATGCCCTGTTTGGCCTTGTCCAGCGAGCGCGGATTGATATCGGTAGCGTAGATGATCGTACGGTCGAGCAGGCCTTCTTCGCGCAGCAGAATCGCCATCGAATAGACCTCCTCACCGGTGCTGCACCCGGCGATCCAGATCTTCAGCGACGGATAGGTGCGCAGCAGCGGCACCACTTCCTTGCGGATTGCCAGGAAGTGCGACGGGTCGCGGAACATCTCGCTGACCGGGATCGTCAGCAACTGCAGCAACTGCATGAACGCCGTGGGATCGTGCAGGACTTTCTCTTGTAACGCCGAGATCGTCGCGCATTCGAACTGACTCAAGGCGTGCTGCACCCGGCGCTTGATCGAAGCGCCCGAGTAATCACGAAAATCGTAGCTGTACTTGAGGTAGATAGCCTCAATCAACAGGCGTAATTCGATTTCGCTGTTGCGCTCCGCGGAGTGACTGCTATCCACTAAATGCGTTCCATCTTCGGTAACCACACGCGAATCAACGAGAACAGGCGATCCAGATCGATCGGTTTGGCCAGATAATCGTTGGCGCCCGCCTGCAGGCAGCGCTCCTGATCGTCTTTCATGGCCTTGGCGGTCACTGCGATGATCGGCAGTTTGCGCCAGCGCGGATCCTTGCGGATTTCAATGGTGGCTTCAAAACCATCCATCTCCGGCATCATCACGTCCATCAGCACCAGGTCGATGTCCTCGATTTCATTCAACTTATCAATCGCTTCGCGACCGTTACGGCCGATCACCACGACTGCGCCCTTGTGCTCCAGCGCACTGGTCAGGGCGAAGATGTTACGCACATCGTCGTCCACCAGCAGCACCTTGCGGCCTTCGAAGACCTTGTCGCGGCTGCGGGCGGTCTTGAGCATCTTCTGCCGTTCATGGGACAACTGCGATTCGACTTTGTGCAGAAAGAGTGTCACCTCATCCAGCAGGCGTTCCGGCGAGCGCGCGCCCTTGATGATGATCGAGCGCGAATATTTGCGCAGCTCGGCCTCTTCATCGCGGGTCAGGTTGCGGCCGGTGTAGACGATCACCGGCGGGAACGAGCAGATGTCCTCGGTCGACATGCGCTTGAGCAGATCGTTGCCGAGCATGTCCGGCAATTTCAGGTCGATCACCATGCAGTCGTAAATCGTCGTGCGCAGTTTCTCCAGCGCGTCTTGCGCCAGACCGACCGCGGTGATTTCGATGTCCTCGTCACCGATCAGGCGGGCAATGCTTTCGCGTTGCAGATCGTCATCTTCGACCAGCAGCACGCGCTTGACCTTCTGGGTCAGCTTGGCTTCGAGACGGGCGAACACGTCCTTGAGCTCTTCGCGGGTGGTCGGTTTGACTGCGTAACCGATCGCCCCCATGTGCATCGCCGCTTCAACGCGGTCTTCGACCGAGATCACGTGCACCGGGATGTGCCGGGTTTCGGCGTGTTCTTTCAGGCGTTGCAGCACGGTCAGACCGGAGTGATCCGGCAGACGCATGTCGAGCAGGATCGCGTCCGGCACGAACTCGCGGGCCAGGTCATAACCTTCATCCGCTCCGTGCGCCACCAGACACTGATAACCCAGTTCGTGGGCCAGGTCGTAAAGGATGTGGGCGAAATTCGGCTCGTCTTCCACCACCAGAATGCAGCGCGTGGCGAACGGCGCCTTGCCACGGTCATCGGCAAAACGCGGGATGTGCACCGGCGCCAGCGGCGACACCGCGATCGATGGCGGCTGCACCACCGGGGCCGGGGCCGATACCGGCGGCGTGAAGGTCAGCGGGATCGCAGGGCTGTCACCCGGCTCGCTGTATTGCTGCGGCAGCACCAGGGTAAACACACTGCCCTGCCCCGGCGCGCTGCTGACGCTGATCGAGCCACCGAGCAAGGCCGCCAGATCACGCGAGATCGACAAGCCCAGACCGGTGCCACCGTACTTGCGGTTGGTGGTGCCGTCAGCCTGACGGAACGCTTCGAAGATGCTTTCCTGCTGATCTGCAGCGATACCGATCCCCGAATCGCGCACGATGAATGCAATGCGTTCGTTCGGCTGGCCGGCGATGGTCAGGCTGACCGCGCCGTGTTCGGTGAACTTCACGGCGTTGGACAGCAGGTTCTTGATCACCTGCTCCAGACGCTGGCGATCGGTGTACAGCATGATCGGCGCATCCGGCTGCAACTCAACGCTGAACGTCAGTTGCTTATCCGCCGCCAGCGGTTCGAACACGCTGCGCAGGCCGTCGGCCAGCCGCGCGACGCTGGTGTTTTCCGGGATCACTTCCAGCTTGCCGGCCTCGACCTTGGAAATGTCGAGAATGTCGTTGATCAGGTTCAGCAGATCGTTGCCCGCCGAATAGATCGACTCGGCGAACTTGACCTGCTCGGCCGTCAGATTGTCCTGCGGGTTCTCGGCCAGCAACTTGGCGAGGATCAGCGAACTGTTCAGCGGCGTGCGCAGTTCGTGGGACATGTTGGCGAGGAATTCGGACTTGTACTTGCTCGAACGCTGCAGTTCTTCGGCGCGTTCTTCGAGCTGCACCTGAGCCTGATTGAGTTCGGTGTTCTTCTGGTCCATGGCGTCGCGCTGCTCGGCCAGAGTCTGCGCCTGTTCGGCCAGTTGCTCGTTGGTCTGCTCCAGCTCGACTTGCTGGGTTTCCAGATGCGCCTGGGATTCCTTGAGAATCCGCGACTGTTCTTCCAACTCCTCGTTGGCGGTTTTCAGCTCTTCCTGCTGCACCTGCAACTCTTCGTTGAGCTGCTGGGTTTCGGCCAGCACTTCCTGCAGACGCTGGCGATAACGCGCCGCTTCGATCGAGGTGCCGATGTTGCCGGCAATCAGTTCCAGCAAATCGATATCGCGGTCGGTGAGCGGGCGCAGGAAGCCCAGTTCGATCACGCCGTTGACCCGGTCATCATCACTGGTCGGCACCACCAGCACACTGTGCGGCAGACCTGCGCCCAGGCCGGAGCTGACTTTGAAGTAGTCGGCGGGGACGGAATCCAGACGAATCAGTTGCCCCTGCTGGGCAACCTGGCCGACGATGCCTTCGCCGCTGTAGATCTGCTGATCTTTTTCTTCCTGTTCGCGGGAGAATCCATAGGACGCCACGCGCTTGAGGCCGCCGTGTTCTTCGCGTACGTACAGCGCCGCCACCGCAGTGCCCAGATATTGTGCGCAGAACTGCAGGATGTTGCGCCCCAGCAGGTTAAGCGTCAGTTGCCCCAGCACCTGTTCCGCCAGTTCGGTCTGGCCGCTGCGCATCCACGCCTGGCGCTCCAGACGCTCGGCGCTGGCTTGCTGCGCCGCAAGGTTGGCGCTGTAGCTGTCCGACAGGCTGACCAGATCGCGGCGACCGACATACGCGAGCAAACCGCTGATCGCGGCGATGAACAGCAGGTATAAGGTGATGCTCCAGATCGTGGTACGGCGCACCTCTTCGTTGCGCGTGGTGCGCAACTGCTGCTCCATGTCGATCACGTCTTCGAACTGCTTGCGGATCTCATCGGTCAGGCGCTTGCCGCGCCCGGCCTTGACCGCGCCCCGGTAGTCACCGCTGGAGCGCTGCAGATCGATCATCGATTGCGCGTAGTTGCTCCACTCAGTCTGCAAGGCCTGCAGACGCCGCAACCGGTCGGTCTGGATCGGATTGTCGGCAGTGAGTTCGAGCAAGGTATTGAGCGCCACGTTGATCCGCGGCTTGGCGGTCTCGTACGGGTCGAGGAAGTGCTCGTCGCCGCTGAGCAGGAAGCCGCGCATGCCGGTTTCCAGATCAACGGTGAGTTTCACCGCTTCATTGGCGTTATTGATCACCCGGTCGGTGTGTTCCACCCACTGGATCACCGAGAGCAAATAGGTGATCAGCGAAATGAAAAACACTGCACTGATCGCGCCGACGCCCAAAGGCAGACTGATGTTGCGCGTCAGGAGTTTACGGAACCGTGTTTCGTCAACTGTAGACCGAGTGGACATGGGGCAGCCTTGTCGAACTGTCGAAACCCGGGAGTTTGCCCCAAAACGGTACTATGGATCCATTTTTCTCACTGCCATGGTGGCAATTTCCTACATTTGCTGCACTTCCCGATCAGGCAACGGGTATCCTTGCCGCCCCGATTTGCAGCTAATCTTTTTGTACCCGCTCGGGAACTTGTGGCCATGCGCCACTTACTCATGCAAGAGCCCGGCATTTTCGACCGGTCGCCGTTCCGATTTCATTTCTTGAGAGCTATCCCTATGTCCACCCCAGAGTCCACCATCCTTGTAGTAGAAGACGACGACATCGTACGCATGCTCATCGTCGATGTGCTCGAGGAGCTGGAATTCAGTGTGTTGGAGGCCGATGACGGCGAGTCTGCGCTGGAGATTCTCGGGGATCAGAGCAAGGCTATCGACTTGATGATGACTGACTACGGCCTGCCGGGCATGACAGGCAGTGAACTGGCCGGCAAGGCACGTGAACTGCGCTCCACCCTGCCCGTTCTGTTCGCCAGCGGTTACGCCGAAAACATCGACGTACCTGCGGGCATGCATGTGATCGGCAAACCGTTCTCCATCGATCAATTGCGTGACAAGGTCAAGGGCATTCTGACCAAGTGATTGGCCTTGATCCGGCAGCGGCTGCAGATGTGCTCTAATTGCGCGCCATTTTTAGCCGCCTGCCTGCAAGGAACCCCCGTCAATGACTGCATCACCCGCCACCAAAGTTCTGGTCATCGGTTACGTCTGGCCCGAACCGCGCTCTTCGGCAGCCAGCGGGCATGTGATGCAGATCCTCGAGACGTTTTTGCAGCAAGGCTGGGACATCACCTTCAGCAGCCCGGCCGGCCCGGGCGAGCACAAGGCTGACCTGACCGCGCTGGGCATCCGCGAAGTGCCGATCGAACTCAACAACAGCAGCTTCGATAGTTTCATCAGTGAACTGGCCCCGGATATCGTGCTGTTCGACCAGTTCATGATGGAAGAGCAGTTCGGCTGGCGCGTCGAAAAGCAATGCCCGAATGCCTTGCGCGTACTGGAGACGTCCGACCTGCAGAGCCTGCGCCACGCCCGCCACCAACGGCTCAAGGAACGTTTGAAAGACGACCCGGACAATCAGGACTTCAGCGCCCTGTTCGCCCCGGCGCTGCGCGAAGAGTTCGAGTTGATGGCCGACACTGACCTGGCCAAACGGGAAATCGCCGCGTTGTATCGCTGCGATCTGAATCTGATGATTTCCGAAGTTGAAATTCAGTTGCTGGTCGAACAGTTTCAAGTCCCTGGCGACCTGCTGCACTGGTGCCCGCTGATGCTCGAACCACCGCGCGATTCGTTCGTCCCCTTTGAAGAGCGGGCGCACTTTCTGAGTATCGGCAACTTCCGTCACGCGCCCAACTGGGACGCCGTGCTGTGGATGAAGACCGCCGTCTGGCCGCTGATCCGCCAGCGATTGCCCGGCGCCCAACTGCATATCTACGGTGCCTATACGCCGCCCAAGGCCACAGCCCTGCACAACGCGGCGCAGGGGTTTCATGTGATGAACTGGGCAGAAGATGCGCTGCAAGTGATGTCGCAAGCCAGGGTTTGCCTGGCGCCTTTGCGTTTCGGCGCTGGGATCAAGGGCAAGATCGTCGATGCGATGCTCTGCGGCACGCCCAATGTCACGACACCCATCGGCGCCGAAGGCATGGGCGGCGCATTGCCCTGGCCCGGTGCGGTGGCTCAGTCGGCCCAGGCCCTGGCCGACACCGCTGTGGCGCTGCACGAAGACAGATTGCGCTGGGCTGATGCACAGCAGGCCGGCGTCGCGTTGTTGAATGCGCGCTATCGGCAGACTGATCACGGCCCGGCGCTGATCGCTCGCCTGCAATATTGCCGCGACAACTTGTCAGCATTACGTCGCGCCAACTTTACTGGCAGCATGTTGCGTCACCACTTGCATAAAAGCACTCAATACATGGCGCAGTGGATCGAAGCAAAGAACCAGAAAAGTTGATAATTAAAGTGCAAAAGCACATTGCCAATACTTTGCAAAGAGTGCTGGCTTGTACTTTTTCCGTTTGCACCAAAGAATAACTTCCGAACTGACCAAACAAGTTGACTGGTCGGAAATTAAACTTTATCTGCAACGGAATGCACCATGAGTAATTACCCTTTCAAAAACTGGATGGCGGCTACACCGGATATGGACCGACTGACCCTTAGTGAAGTGGTCTGGCCCGGCGCGCATAATTCCGGGCTGGATTTTGATTTTCCGTACCCGACTTATCTCCAACCCGCCCAGAACTGGTTTGTCTGTCAGGACGGTCCGTTCATTCAGCAACTTAATGAAGGCGTGCGCGCCTTCGACTTGCGTCTGCATTCAGATGAACACTGGCTGGGCATCAGGAAGTTTCATACCTTTCATGGCGTGAAACTGCTCCAGGGACGCTCCTTGAGCGAGCTGGTAAAAAGTCTCAATTTTTTCCTCAATGAAAATCCGAACGAGTTCATCGTATTGGACTTACATGAACTCAAGGGCACCAACGATCAGCCATTCGATTACAAGGGTTTCCATGAAGTCATCACCACGGAGCTGGCTTCGCGGCTTATTCCCCGAAACAACGGTCATCTGACCCTTGAACAACTTAAAAGGGCCAGTTCGCTACAACGCGTGGTGTTGGCAAGCGACTCGCACCCGGATTTCAATTCGCCCCTGTACTGGCCGAAAATCCGCCATGAATGGAGCGGGTCGGACATCACCTCGCCAGAGCAACTCAAGCAACACATCACCCGAACCCTGGCCAACCCGCCGGTACCCGGCAGCCTCTGGTCATTGTCGGCCACCAGCTATGGCGAACTGGCCGGCGTCAAGCGGATCACCGACGAACTCGATCAATGGTTTGGCCCAGACTCGGGATGGGCGCCGAAGTGCAGCATTATCAATGCCGACTTCATCGGTGGCACTCCACTGATCGGCCATTGCCAGCAGGTCAACCAGTCCAAAGGTCTACGCAAGGCCCGGGACTGAGGCGCTGGAACTGTCCGTGGCGCGCGTGCATGATGGGCACCTGAACACCACAACAAGACGCATCGGACATGACTCGGGCAACCAGAATCACTGATCCCTCCTACGAACTGATGGACGACCATAACGGGTTGTCCATCATCTACCGTCAGCATGGTTTTCCGTGCCCATTAGTGCGCTGGCATTTTCACAAGGAATACGAACTGCACCTGATAGTTGCCAGTTCCGGCAAGGTCTTCATCGGCGACTACATCGGCAACTTTTATCCGCAAACACTGTTCCTCACCGGGCCCAATCTGCCGCACAACTGGATCAGCCAGGTGGCCGACGACGAGGTGGTGGAAAAGCGCGACATGCTGGTGAACTTCACCGATGAGTTGTTCGACAGCGGGCACCAGGTGTTCGCCGAACTCAAGACTTTGGCGCCGCTACTGGAGCGTGCGCAATATGGCATCGAATTTCGCGACAAGGATACGATCCGTCAGGCCATGACGTTGATGCAGCGAATTGCCGACACCCGCGGCGTTACCCGTCTCGGACACTTTTTCATTTTGATGGAGCTGCTGGCGGCGACTGACGATTATCAATTGCTGTCCGGCGCCACTAACACGCAACTGGCCGACGAGCACAACATCGACCGCACCAACCGCGCAGTCGATTTCATCTTCGACCATTACGCCCGCGAATTGACCCTGGAAGAAGTCGCCGATCATCTGGGGATGAAGCCGACCTATTTCAGCCGCGTGTTCAAACAGGCCACCGGGCGCAACTTCATCGAGTTCGTCAATCGCCTGCGCATCAGTAAATCCTGCGAACTGCTCGCTGACGGCGACAAACCGGTGACCGAGGTGTGTTTCGAGTCGGGGTTCAACAACATTTCCAACTTCAATCGGCGCTTCCAGCAACTCAAGGGCATGACGCCGTCGCACTATCGACGCCTCGCGGTGCAGCGCCTGACTGAACAAAACCTCGGCTGATATTACCGCCCCTTGTAGGAGTGAGCCTGCTCGCGAAAGCGGGGTATCAGTCAACTGATCGGCAAACTGACACAGCGCTTTCGCGAGCAAGCCCGCTCCCACAAAGAGCATCTGATGCGATGAAACCTGTACTGATTCGATAGCCCCTTCCCACTGAAAAGCCCTTCCCTGCGTCTACCGCAACAAACCCCAGTGCAAAAAAGTATTGATTTGAGTGCGACGGATGATTTGTCAGTCCGTCGATTGAGGGCTGTAATCAGCGCACATTCTTCCTGCATTCGGAAGACACAAAAACAATAACTGTCCTTCTGCCGCCCGCCGGGTGCAGAAAAGGAGTGCACGATGCAACCCACTGCAAAAGCTCTGCTAGCCCTCACCTGCATGACCCTCAGCAGCGTCAGCCTTGGCGCCCAGACCCTGACCATCGCCACCGTCAACAACAGCGACATGATCCGCATGCAAAAGCTCTCGAAAACTTTCGAGTCCGAGCATCCGGAGATCAAGCTCAACTGGGTGGTGCTGGAAGAAAACGTCCTGCGTCAGCGCCTGACTACCGACATTGCCACTCAGGGTGGCCAGTTCGATGTGTTGACCATCGGCATGTACGAAGCGGCACTCTGGGGCGCCAAGGGCTGGCTCGAACCGATGAAGGATCTGCCGGCTTCTTACGCCCTCGACGACGTGTTCCCGTCGGTGCGCGAAGGCCTGTCAGTCAAGGGTTCGCTGTATGCCCTGCCGTTCTACGCCGAAAGCTCGATCACCTACTACCGCACCGACCTGTTCAAGGACGCCGGGCTAAGCATGCCCGAGCGCCCGACCTGGGAACAGATCGCCGGTTTCGCCGAAAAACTCACCAACAAGGACAAAGAGCAGTACGGCATTTGCCTGCGCGGCAAGGCCGGCTGGGGCGAGAACATGGCGTTGATCACCACCGTCGCCAATGCTTACGGCGCGCGCTGGTTCGATGAGAAATGGCAGCCGGAATTCACCGGCCAGGAATGGAAAAACGCGCTGAACTTCTACGTCGACACCATGAAAAAATCCGGCCCGCCGGGCGCGTCCAGCAACGGTTTCAACGAAAACCTCGCGCTGTTCAACAGCGGCAAATGCGCGATCTGGGTGGACGCTTCCGTCGCCGGCTCGTTCGTCACCGACAAGACCCAGAGCAAGGTCGCCGATCACGTCGGTTTCACCTTCGCCCCGCATCAAGTCACCGATAAAGGTTCGGCGTGGCTGTATTCGTGGGCACTGGCGATTCCGACCAGTTCCAAGGCCAAGGACGCCGCCAAAGCGTTCAGCGCCTGGGCCACCTCCAAGGAATACGGCGAACTGGTGGCCAAGACCGACGGCATCGCCAACGTACCACCGGGCACCCGCGCCTCGACCTACAGCGATGCTTACATGAGCGCCGCGCCGTTCGCCAAGGTCACGCTGGAATCGTTGAAAGCGGCGGATCCGAGCAAACCGACGTTGAAACCGGTGCCTTACATCGGCATTCAGCTGGTGACCATTCCTGAATTCCAGGGCGTGGGCACCCAGGTCGGCAAGCTGTTCTCGGCGGCGCTGATCGGCCAGACCACGGTGGATCAGGCCCTGACCGCCGCACAGCAAACCACTGAACGCGAGATGAAGCGCGCCGGTTATCCCAAGTAACCACTGAACGACTTGCTCCTGCCTCCTGTGGGAGCGGGCTTGCTCGCGAAAGCGGTGGGTCAGTGTCATGTGTATTGACTGACACGACGCCTTCGCGAGCAAGCCCGCTCCCACATGGGATCTTCATAGGTCCGTACGACTCGGTTGTGATCACCATGAATACTTCAACTGCCAAAGCCCACCTCGACCTGTCGCAACCCCAGCGCAAAGTCCGCGTACGCAATCCCGGCTGGTTTCTGGTCAGCCCTTCGGTGGCCCTGTTGCTGCTGTGGATGATCGTGCCGTTGGGCATGACCATTTACTTCTCGATGATTCGCTACAACCTGCTCGATCCGGGGGTGAACGAATTCGTCGGGCTGGAGAACTTCACTTACTTTCTGACCGACTCCGGGTTCCTGCCCGGCGCCACCAACACCCTGTTGCTGGTGGGCAGCGTACTGCTGATCAGCGTGGTGTTCGGGGTGTTGATCAGCGCGTTGCTTGAGGCCAGCGAATTTCTCGGCCGCGGCATCGTGCGGGTGATGCTGATCTCGCCGTTCTTCATCATGCCCACCGTCGGCGCGCTGATCTGGAAGAACCTGATTTTCCATCCGGTGTCGGGGATTCTCGCCTACGTCTGGCGGCTGTTCGGCGCCGAGCCGGTGGACTGGCTGGCGCATTACCCGCTGCTGTCGATCATCATCATTGTTTCGTGGCAATGGCTGCCCTTCGCAATCCTGATCCTGATGACCGCCATGCAGTCCCTCGACCAGGAACAGAAGGAAGCCGCGCGCCTCGATGGTGCCGGTCCGGTGGCGATCTTCTGGCACCTGACCCTGCCACACCTGGCGCGGCCGATTGCGGTGGTGGTGATGATCGAAACGATCTTCCTGCTGTCGGTGTTCGCCGAGATTTTCACCACCACCAACGGCGGCCCCGGCTACGCCTCGACCAACCTCGCCTACCTGATCTACAACCAGGCGCTGGTGCAGTTCGACGTCGGCATGGCCTCGGCGGGCGGCTTGATTGCCGTGGTCATCGCCAACATCGCCGCGATCATTCTGGTGCGGATGATCGGCAAAAACCTGACTGACAAAGCCTGAGGCCCGCCATGACTCTTCAACAATCCCGCCGGCTGCAAAGCCTGCTGCTCGGCACCCTGGCCTGGGCCATCGCGATCGTGATTTTCTTCCCGATCTTCTGGATGGTGATGACCAGTTTCAAAACCGAAATCGACGCCTTTGCCACGCCGCCGCAGTTCATCTTCACGCCGACGCTGGAGAACTACCTGCACATCAACGAACGCAGCGACTACTTCAGTTTTGCCTGGAACTCGGTGGTGATCTCGTTCAGTGCTACCGCTCTGTGCCTGTTGATCGCGGTGCCCGCCGCCTACTCGATGGCGTTCTACGAAACCCAGCGCACCAAAGGCACGCTGCTGTGGATGCTCTCGACCAAGATGCTGCCGCCGGTGGGCGTGCTGATGCCGATCTACCTGCTGGCCAAGAGTTTCGGCCTGCTCGACACGCGCATCGCCTTGATCGTGATCTACACCCTGATCAACCTGCCGATCGTGGTCTGGATGATTTACACCTACTTCAAGGACATCCCCAAAGACATCCTCGAAGCCGCCCGCCTCGACGGCGCCACCCTGTGGCAGGAAATGGTCCGCGTGCTGCTGCCGATCGCCAAGGGCGGCCTCGCCTCGACCGTGCTGCTGTCGCTGATTCTGTGCTGGAACGAAGCGTTCTGGTCGCTGAATCTGACCTCGTCGAAAGCCGCGCCGCTGACCGCGCTGATCGCCTCGTACTCAAGCCCCGAAGGCTTGTTCTGGGCCAAGTTGTCGGCGGTCTCGACCCTGGCCTGCGCGCCGATCCTGATCTTCGGCTGGATCAGCCAGAAACAACTGGTGCGCGGCTTGTCGTTCGGTGCCGTGAAATGAATATTCCAGAACCAACACCTTCCCCTGTGGGAGCGGGCTTGCTCGCGAAAGCGGTGGGTCATCCAACAATGATCGTGACTGACACGGCCCCTTCGCGAGCAAGCCCGCTCCCACCAAAAGCTTGCCCGGCGCCATTGAATTAACTTAAGCGGAGGCCCATCACCATGGCCAACCTGAAAATCAAGAATCTGCAAAAAGGCTTCGAAGGTTTCTCCATCATCAAGGGCATCGACCTTGAGGTGAATGACAAGGAATTCGTGGTCTTCGTCGGCCCGTCCGGCTGCGGCAAATCCACCTTGCTGCGACTGATCGCCGGGCTGGAAGAGGTCAGCGGCGGCACCATCGAACTCGATGGCCGCGACATCACCGAAGTCAGCCCGGCCAAGCGCGACCTGGCGATGGTGTTCCAGACCTACGCGCTGTACCCGCACATGACCGTGAAGAAAAACATGTCGTTCGCCCTCGATCTGGCCGGTGTACCGAAAGCCGAAGTCGAGAAAAAGGTCGGCGAAGCGGCGCGCATTCTCGAACTCGGGCCGATGCTCGAGCGCAAGCCGAAACAGCTGTCCGGCGGCCAACGGCAACGGGTCGCCATCGGCCGGGCGATCGTGCGCAATCCGAAGATCTTCCTGTTCGACGAACCACTGTCTAACCTCGACGCCGCGTTGCGCGTACAGATGCGCCTGGAACTGCTGCGTCTGCACAAGGACCTGCAAGCCACGATGATCTACGTAACCCACGATCAGGTCGAAGCCATGACCATGGCCGACAAAGTCGTGGTGCTCAACGGCGGCAAGATCGAACAGGTCGGCTCGCCGCTGGACCTCTATCACAACCCGGCCAACCTGTTCGTCGCCGGGTTCCTCGGCACGCCGAAAATGGGTTTCCTCAAAGGCAAGATCGCCCGCGTCGACGGCCAGACCTGCGAAGTCTCGCTGGACGCCGGCACGCGCATCACCCTGCCGTTCAATGCCGCCAACCTGAGCGTCGGCAGCACCGTGACCCTGGGCATTCGCCCGGAACATCTGGAGCTGGCACAACCGGGCGACTGCACCCTGCAAGTCACCGCCGACGTCAGCGAACGCCTGGGCAGCGACACCTTCTGCCACGTCACCACCAACGCCGGCGAAGCCCTGACCATGCGCGTGCGCGGTGACCTGGCGAGCCGCTACGGCGAGCAACTGAACCTGCACCTGGACGCCAGCCATTGCCACCTGTTCGACGCCGATGGCGTGGCGCTGACCCGCCCGCTTCGCGCCGCGGCCTGAATTTCGAGACCTGTCCGATGAAACTGAATGAACAAAACCTGCACCGCCTCGCCCCCGAGGTGCAACTGCCGTCCTACAGCCTCAGCGACACCCGTCAGGGCATCGCACACATTGGCGTCGGCGGCTTCCACCGCGCCCATCAGGCGTATTACACCGATGCGCTGATGAACACCGGCGAAGCCCTCGACTGGGCGATTTGCGGCGTCGGCCTGCGCGCGGAAGACCGCCGCGCCCGTGACGATCTCAAAGAGCAGGACTACCTGTTCACCCTGTTCGAACTGGGTGACAACGACGACACCGAAGTGCGGGTGATCGGTGCGATCCGCGACATGCTCCTGGCCGAGGATGGCGCGCAGGCGCTGATCGACAAACTTGCCGATCCGCAGATCCGTATCGTCTCGCTGACCATCACCGAAGGCGGCTACTGCATCGACGACAGCAACGGCGAATTCATGGCGCACCTGCCGCAGATTCAACACGATCTGGCACATCCGCAGGCGCCGAAAACCGTGTTCGGTTTCCTCTGCGCGGCGCTGGAAAAACGCCGTGGCTCGGGCACACCGGCGTTCACGATCATGTCCTGCGATAACCTGCCGCATAACGGCGCGGTGACCCGCAAGGCACTGCTGGCCTTCGCCACCCTGCGTGACCCGGGGCTGCGCGACTGGATCGAGCAGAACGTCAGTTTCCCCAACGCCATGGTCGACCGCATCACACCGATGACCAGCACCGCGCATCGTCTGCAACTGGCCGACAAACACGCGGTCGACGATGCCTGGCCGGTGGTCTGTGAGCCGTTCGTGCAATGGGTGCTGGAAGACAAATTCGTCAACGGACGCCCGGCCTGGGAACAGGTCGGCGTGCAGTTCACTGACGACGTTTCGCCCTACGAAGAAATGAAGATCAAACTGCTCAACGGCAGCCACCTGGCGCTGACGTATCTGGGCTTTTTGAAGGGCTATCGTTTCGTCCACGAGACCATGAACGACCCGCTGTTCGTGCGCTACATGCGCGCCTACATGGACCTCGACGTCACCCCGCAACTGGCGTCGGTACCGGGCATCGACCTGACCGACTACAAAAATACGCTGGTCGCGCGCTTCTCTAATCAGGCGATTGCCGATCAGCTGGAACGAGTGTGTTCAGACGGCTCGTCGAAGTTTCCCAAGTTCACCATTCCGACGATCAACCGCTTGATTACCGATGGCCAGGAGACCAAGCGCGCAGCGTTGGTGGTGGCGGCCTGGGCGTTGTATTTGAAGGGCGTGGATGAGAATGGCGACACTTATACGATTCCCGATCCACGGGCGGAATTCTGTCAGGGACTGGTGGCGGATGATGCGCTGATTACCCAGCGGTTGCTGGCGGTCGAGGAGATCTTCGGCACGGCGATTCCACGGTCGGCGGAGTTTGTTGCGGCGTTTGAGTGGTGCTGCAACAGCTTGCGCGAGGTGGGGGTGACGCGCACGTTGGAGCGGGTTTTGGCCTGAATTCAGCGGTGAAACCACCGACGCCTTCGCGAGCAAGCCCGCTCCCACAGGGGAACGCGTTTCAAAATGTGGGAGCGGGCTTGCTCGCGAATGGCAGCCTCACCTTGGCAGATCTGAAACCCTGAGGACCTCACTGTGACCACCCGACAACTCTTCCTCGGCATCGACTGCGGCACCCAGGGCACCAAGGCGATCATCCTCGATGCCAGCAACGGTCAGGTGCTCGGCGAAGGCGCGGCCACGCACACGATGATCAGCGGCGCCAATGGCCGGCGCGAGCAGGACACCCAACAGTGGCTCGACGCCTTCGCCCTCGCCACCCGCCGCGCCTTGCTCTTAGCCAATGTTGACGGTCAGGCGATCCTCGGCATCGGCGTATCCGGCCAGCAACACGGTCTGGTGCTGCTCGACGAACAGGGCCAGGTGCTGCGTCCGGCCAAGCTGTGGTGCGACACCGAAACCACCGATGAAAATGACCGTCTGCTCAAGCACCTCGGCGGCGAAAAAGGCTCGCTGGAGCGCCTCGGGGTGGTCATCGCGCCGGGCTACACAGTGTCGAAACTGCTGTGGACCAAGGAACAACACCCGGAGTTGTTCTCGCGTATCGCGCGCATCCTTCTGCCCCACGACTACCTGAACTTCTGGCTCACCGGCCGCGCCTGCAGCGAATACGGCGACGCCTCCGGCACCGGCTATTTCAACGTGCGCAGCCGTCAGTGGGACTTGCAACTGCTGCGCGACATCGACGCCACGGGTCGCCTGCAAGCCGCGTTGCCGGAGCTGATCGACGCGCATCAGGCGGTCGGCACGCTGCTGCCGGCGATTGCCGAACAGCTCGGCCTCAACCCGAATGCGCTGGTCGCCAGCGGCGGTGGCGACAACATGATGGGCGCCATCGGCACCGGCAATATTCAGCCGGGAGCGATCACCATGAGCCTCGGTTCCTCCGGCACGGTGTACGCCTACGCCGAGGCGCCGCAGGTCAGCGCGGACGCTTCGGTTGCGACGTTCTGCTCGTCCAGTGGCGGCTGGCTGCCGCTGATCTGCACCATGAACCTGACCAACGCCACCGGTGCGATCCGCGAACTGTTCGACCTCGATCTGCAGCAGTTCAATCAACTCGTGGCCCAGGCGCCGATCGGCGCGGAAGGCGTGAGCATGCTGCCATTCCTCAACGGTGAACGCGTCCCCGCCCTGCCCCATGCCACCGGCAGCCTGCACGGCCTGACTCTGAGCAACCTGACCCAGGCCAACCTGTGTCGCGCCGTGGTCGAAGGCACCACCTTCGGTTTGCGTTATGGACTGGATCTGTTGCGCCACAATGGTTTACAAAGCCGCAGCATTTGCCTGATCGGCGGCGGCTCGAAAAGTGCAGTGTGGCGGCAGATCGTCGCCGACATCATGAACACCCCGGTGATCTGCACCGAACACAGCGAAGCCGCAGCCCTTGGCGCGGCGATTCAGGCGGCGTGGTGCAAGTCATGGTCGAACGGCCACGAAGACACTTTGGCCGATCTGTGCCAGCGCTGCGTGAAGCTCGATCTGCACAGTGAAACCCTGCCGGTCGCCGCCCATGTCGCGGCGTTCCAGCAGGCCTATGAACGCTATCAACAGCATGTCGCAACCCTATAAAGAGCAAACAATTATGTATTTGGTGTGTGGCGAAGCCCTGTTCGATTTCTTCAGCGAAGACGATGCCAGCGGTCTGGCCTCGAAGGTGAATTTCAAGGCGATTGCCGGCGGCTCGCCGTTCAACGTCGCGGTCGGCTTGCGCCGTTTGGGTGTGGATTCGGCGCTGTTTGCCGGGCTGTCTACCGACTATCTCGGCCGGCGTTTGCAGCAAGTGCTGCAGGAAGAAGGCGTGCGTGCGGACTACCTGATCGACTTCGCCGCGCCAACCACGCTGGCGATGGTCGCGGTCGGCGCCAACGGTTCGCCGCATTACAGTTTTCGCGGCGAGGGCTGTGCTGATCGCCAATTAAGCCTCGCCCATCTGCCGCAACTGGACGCTGAAGTCCGTGGTCTGCACATCGGCTCGTTCTCGCTGGTGGTGCAACCGATCGCCGACACCCTGCTGACCCTGGTGCAGCGCGAAAGCGGCAAGCGCCTGATCACCCTCGACCCCAACGTACGCCTGAACCCGGAGCCAAACATTGACCTGTGGCGCGAGCGCGTGGCGACCCTGGTGCAACTGGCCGACATGATCAAGGTCAGCGACGAAGACCTGAGCCTGTTGTATCCCGAGCAGGAGCCAAAACGCGTGATCGAAGGCTGGCTGCAGCATCGCTGCCAGTTAGTGTTCCTCACCCGTGGCGGCGAAGGCGCCACCGTATTCAGCCGCGCCCACGGTTCGTGGTCAGTACCGGCGTGCTCGGTGAAGATCGCCGATACCGTCGGCGCCGGCGATACCTTTCAAGCGGCGCTGATTACCTGGTTGACCGAGCAGGAACTGGATTCGGTCGAAGGGGTTCAAGCACTCAGCCGCGAACAGATCGAGGCGATGCTCAGGTTTGCCGTACAGGCGGCTGCCCTTACGTGCAGCAAGACCGGTCCGGATTTGCCCTATCGTCACCAGTTGAGCTGAGCGCGTAGACTGTCGGCCTTTTTGCGCGCATGGGGATGACGGTTTGATGTCGGGGCGGACGGCGGGACTTTTGATACTGGCGGGATTACTCAGCGGCTGCGGCACCTCGCCGCCGCGTTCGCCGGAAGACATTTGCGCGATCTTCCGCGAGAAAAGCGACTGGTACGATGCGGCGCAAGTCACGCAAAAGCGTTGGGGCGTGCCGATCCAGGTGCCCTTCGCGATCATGTATCAGGAGTCCGGCTACCGCTACGACGCCAAGACCCCGCGCAAATACCTGTTGTGGGTGATTCCGTGGGGCCGGGTGACGACTGCCTCGGGCTATGCCCAGGCCAAGGATGAAGTCTGGTCCGACTACCAGAAAAGCACCGGCCGACACGGCGCCGACCGCGAAGACTTCGATGACGCCATCGACTTCGTCGGCTGGTACATGGACAAGACCACCTCGATCAACGGCGTGTACAAATACGACGCCTATAACCAGTACCTGAACTACCACGAAGGCTGGGGCGGCTTCCGCAACAAGACCTACGCCAGCAAGGCCTGGCTGATGCCGACTGCGCGCAAAGTGCAGACGCGTTCCGACGTGTATGCGCGGCAGTATGCCGGGTGCAAGGACGATCTGAATCGCGGCTTCTGGAGCCGGTTCTGGCATTGGTTGTAGGGGAGCCTGTGAGGACGCCTTCGCGAGCAAGCCCGCTCCCACAGGGGATCAGTGCCGAGCACAAAACTTGTGTTCACCCATGATCCAATGTGGGAGCGGGCTTGCTCGCGAAGGCGGTCATCCGGACACTGCAGCTCTCACAGTTACAACACCGAAAAGTTGTAACTCACAATCAACCGGGTCTCATCCACATCCCGGGCAAACTTTTCATAGTTGGTGCGGTAAGTCGCATTGCGCAGGCGCAGGCTGACATCCTTGAACGTGCCCGTCTGGATCACGTACTTCAGCTCGCTGTCGCGTTCCCACTCTTTGCCTTCCTGATCGCTGCCCGGGACCTTGATGTGATCACCGTTGACATAGCGGGTCAGGAAGCTCAGGCCGTTGATGCCGATGGCCTTGAAGTCATAGTCATAACGCAGCTGCCAGGAACGTTCCTGCGCGGCGGCGAAGTCGTTGACCTGCACGTAGTTGACCAGATACGGATTGCTGCCATCGAGGTACGGCATCGAATTGTCGCCGTTCATGCGCTGCCAGCCGGCGCTGAAAGTGTGGCCGCTGATGCCGTACGAGAGCATGCCGCTCAAGGCGCGGTTGTCGATGGAGCCGGCCTTGGCATCACCGCTGTCGGCGCTTTTCAGCAAACGCAGATCGGCCTTCAGCACACCGTCACCCAGCGGTTGGTTGCCGAGCAAGCCAATGAAGTGCTGGCGGTAGATGTCTTCCAGCTCGGCGTAGTGATATTGCGCGGTCAGGCGATCGTTGATCTTGTAGTCGATGCCGTACGTGTCGAAATGGTCGGCGGTGGTGTTACAGGCGTAGCGCTTGTTCTTACAGTGCACGCGGATGTCTTGCGAATCGGTGGAATCGCGCGCGGTGTACTTGTCCAGACGCGCGGCCATGAAGGTCAGATCCTTCACTTCCCTGGAGGTCAGCATGGCGCCGTTGAACATGGTCGGCAGCAAGCGGCCGTCGTTGTACTTGAGCAGCGGCAGATCCGGCAGCAGCGCGCCGTACTTCAACACCGTGTCCGAGACCTTGACCTTGGCGGTCAGGCCCATCTTCGCGTACTGGCCCTTCGAGCCGCGCGGGTTCTCGCCGCTCGACGGCAGCAAGCCGCTGTTGCTGCGATCAGGGCTGGAGTCGAGCTGAAAGCCGAGCATGCCCAGCGCATCGATGCCGAAGCCGACCGTGCCCTCGGTGTAACCCGATTGCAGATTGAGAATAAAGCCTTGCGCCGACTCTTCACGCTTGGAAGCGCCCTGGTCGCTGGAGGTGTGCCCATCACGGAAATCGCGGTTGAAATACACCGTGCGCGATTCGATTTTCGCCGTGGTGTCTTCGAGAAAACCGCTGGCCTGAACCTGCGCGGCAAAACCGGCGCACAGCACAACGGCTCCGAAGCCAAACGACTGGCGCGGGGTGATGAGAGGGAATGGGGGACGCATGAAAAACTCCAACAGTACAGCGTTTGCGCCTGGGCGCAGTTAGCCAGAAAAATAGCTCCCGTCCCGGGTCAAAAACAGCCGGGAAGAAGTGGACACGCAGGGGTGAAGAGCAATGATGGCAGAGGGCTTTGACGGGCTGAAGGCGACTTTAGTCTGAAACTGACTGGCGATTCTTCGGCCTGCGATGGGCTCAAACCAGGTGCTGGCCAGTGGCTCACGACTGCGAAATCCCCGGTTTCATTGGGTGAAAACGCCGGCATAGGGGTTTTCCCTATACCCCACGGGCCCCGTCCCTACGGCATTTGCGCCTTGAACGAGGCGGTCTAATCCTCCATCATCCGTCACCTGCTTATTCAATGGACGGAATTCAAGGCATGCTGGACGCCAACGCTACCCACATTACCCTTACCCTCGAAGGCGCCTCCGCCGACCTGCAAGTGCTGAGCTTCACTGGTCGCGAAGCCCTCAACGAGCCTTTCCGTTTCGACCTCGAACTGGTCAGCGCCCGCCCCGACCTCAAACTCGAAGAGCTGCTGCACAAGCCCGGCGTCCTGACCTTCGGCGCCACCGGCGAAGGCAAGATTCATGGCCTGGTGTACCGCATCGAGCAAGGCGATTCCGGCAAGACCCTGACCCGCTACAGCATCAGCCTGGTGCCGCAACTGGCCTATCTGCGGCACAACCATGACCAGCAGATTTTCCAGAACCTCACGGTGCCGAAAATCATCGCCCAGGTCCTCGAAGATCGCGGCATTCTGGCCGACGCTTACAGCTTCCAGCTCAACGCCGAGTACCCGCAGCGCGATTACTGCGTGCAGTACGACGAGTCCGACCTGCATTTCATCCAGCGCCTGTGCGAAGAGGAAGGCATTCACTTCCACTTCCAGCACAGCAGCAGCGGGCACAAACTGGTGTTCGGCGACGATCAGACGGTGTTCCGCAAACTCAAGGCCGTGAGCTACCAGCAAGACTCCGGCATGAGCGCCGACAAACCGGTGATCAAGCGCTTCAACCTGCGCCTGGAGACCCGCACCACCCGCGTCAGCCGCCGCGACTACGACTTCGAAAAACCGAAGATCCTGCCCGAAGGCGCGGTCAAATCCGAGTTCGCCCCGGATCTTGAGGACTACGATTACCCCGGCCGCTTCACCACCCGCGAGCGCGGCAAATTCCTCTCGACCCGCGCCCTCGAACGTCATCGCAGCGACTACAAACTCGCCGAAGGCAAAGGTGACGAACCGACCCTGACCAGCGGCCACTTCCTGACCTTGGCCGAACACCCGCGCGCTGAATGGAACGACTTGTGGCTGCTGCTGGAAGTCTTCCACGAAGGCAAACAACCGCAAGTGCTCGGTGAAAACGTCACCAGCGACGTCACCGACAACAAAAGCGATTTCCACCAGGGCTACCGCAACAGCTTCCTCGCCACCCCGTGGGACGCGCACTACCGCCCTGCCCTCGAACACCCGAAACCCAAAGTCCTCGGCAGCCAGACCGCGGTCGTCACCGGCCCGGCCGGTGAAGAAATCCACTGCGACCAGTACGGCCGCATCAAAGTCCAGTTCCACTGGGACCGCGACGGCCAGTCCGACGACAAAACCACCTGCTGGCTGCGCGTCGCCAGCGGCTGGGCCGGCGCCGCCTACGGCGGCATCGCCATCCCGCGCATCGGCATGGAAGTCCTCGTCACCTTCCTCGAAGGCGACCCCGACCAGCCACTCGTCACCGGCTGCCTGTACCACAAGGAAAACGTCGTCCCCTACGACCTGCCGGCGAACAAAACCCGCAGCACCTTCAAAACCCTCAGCTCCCCGGGCGGCAAGGGCTACAACGAGTTTCGCATTGAAGACAAAAAGGGTGCCGAGCAGATCTACATCCATGCGCAGCGCGATTGGGACGAGAACATCGAGCACGACCAGAAGATCCGCGTGGGCAATGAGCGGCATGACACGGTTGAGGCCAATGCCCTGAGCGAGTTCAAGGTTGAGGAACACCGGATTACCCATCTGGATCGCATCAGTGAAATGCGCGCGGATGACCACCTGACGGTGGGCGTGACGCAGCATTTGAAGGTCGGTACGGCGCAGTTTGTCGAGGCCGGGACGGAGATTCACTATCACGCGGGTGAGAAAGTAGTAATCGAGGGTGGCATGGAGCTGACCGCCAAGGCGGGCGGGAGTTTTGTGAAGGTGGATGCCGGTGGTGTGACCATCAGCGGGGCTGAGGTGAAGGTGAATACCGGTGGTGCGCCGGGTGTGGGGACCGGGATCGGGATTCTGGAACCTGTCATACCGTGGGCCGCAGCGAAAGACAAAGCAGGTGCCCTGCTCGTCCCGGCCGCCGCACAAATGGCCTTGGCCAAAGCCGCTCGCGCGGCCGGCGACATACGTTGCCCGATCTGCGAAGCCTGCCGCGAAGGCAAATGCGATCTGGGAGCCACAGCATGAGCGAAGTACTCAACAACTGGCTAGGCGAACAGTCCAGACTCAATCGCGTGCTGATTCTGGCACTGGACAGCCTCGCCGAACCCAATCCGGTCACCTCGTTGTACAGCGCCGGCGTCATGCAACGCTCGGTACAACTCTATCGCCGTACCGAATACGCGCAGTTCGCCGCCATCAGTCCATGGCTAACTGAACTGCAGAACCCGGGCAATGATGCTTTCCGCAAACTGCTCGATGAGCCACAGCGGAACTGGGGCTGGATCGGTAGCATGGACAAGGCTGATCTCGACAGTCTGACTCAGCACTGGATTGCCCGTATGGTCATCGACGAAGACGGCGGGCGCTCGCTGTTCCGTTTTCAAGACAACCGGGTTCTGGCCCGCTGCCTGGGCAACATGAAGGAAACCGAATGGCCGCTGCTGCTCGGGCCAATCAGCAGCGTGCTGTATTGGGACCAGGATCAGTGGAAAAGTGCAGATAACAGTAGGCCTGGGATGTATCCGGTGCCGAATCCGGCACCATGGCTGCAAGTACCCACCCCACCGGAAAGAACCCGCGAAATCTTGCGTGCCAACCTGAAGCGTTGGCTGCTGGTGAATCACGCCGAAACCGCCGCGAAACTTTCAGAAGCCCAGCCCATCCTCGAATGGCTTGAAGAGCAGATGGACCTGCTTGAAGGCTGGCGATGGAGTACTCCAGAGCAACGGGAGTTCATGTTGACCCTGCGCCTTGATCCCAAGAATGCCAAGGATATGGCTTGGCAACCCTTACCGGGGGAAACGCCGGAGGAGCATTTTGAGCGGTGCGAGCGCTTTTTCGCCCAATACAGCGATGACCTTGCACTGAATTGAATTCGAGATTGGGCGTCACCTGCTCGAAATGACCGCCACGAGACAAAGGACAATCAAATGCTTCATCGCAATACTTCCAATGGGTTTCGCAGCTTGCTGATTGGGCTGAGTGCGATTGGAGCAACTGGCTGTTCGGTTGCTCAGGAGGACAGTTTTACTTTGGTGACTGAGCTTCCGCCGGGGTTCGAGGTGAAGGGTGAAGCTATCTATACTCCTCGCACTGGAGAAACCTGCAAAGCCCCGCCAAAAAGTGGCAAGAATCATCCAGGGTCAAAAATTTTCAAACAGGAACCAAGTGAAAAAGCTCAGACAGCGCATTTTACGATCCCACTTTCAAGCTCGGGAGACGGCTGTCCTTTGGTTTTGAAGCGTTTTGATTACGAAGTAGATGCGAAATACGGTGCTGCCAGACTTAACTTAGGGCGAGATTACACCAGCATTGCGTTTGAAGACGCCAAAGCAAATAGCCAGCCCTCCCCCTCACATCTCTCATTAAAAAGAGAATGCGAGTGGTTGTTCCGCACAATCGGATCAAATCGATACATAACAAAAATATTGAAATGCAAAGCCATAGAAACTTCGCAACCCGAAAAAGACTCTGCCACCAGTTCTATTTCACGAGCTCAATTGGCTGGAAAAACGCTTACTGTAGAATTCTCCCTTTCCAAAGAGGAGCGCCCCTACATGGGCGATACGTGGATTAAATTTCCAGAGGGATGGAAGCGTTGCATGGGCGAAAATCTTGATGATCAATACGGATTTTGTCGCGGCAACACAAAAGACTTCAAGTCTTTTAAAATGCCTGACGGTCGCGAGTGCACTGTGTACCCAAACTGTACTGAATAAGGATATTTTTTATGGCATCACAAAAAACTTGCGACCCCATGTTAAGCGGAAAGTCGGAAGCATGCCCATTGCGTGGCGACTGGATCAGCTTTCAACTGGTTGATGAAAATGGCGACGGCAAGCCGTACGCTGGCCTTGGTTACGTCTTGAGCGATAGCGCTCATCAACAATATGTCGGCGTACTGGATGCAAATGGCTCGGCCAAGGTCATGAACCACTATCAAGGACCTGTTGTACTCACTGTTGACAGCCCTTACAAAGGTACGGATAACCTCTACAGTGCTCTATCTCAACGGAGTAGCTATCCTCTTCCAATTACTGAGCTCCAGGTACGAGCAGAGAAAACGCGCTTTGTAAAAAAGGATGGTACACGCGTTGAAAATAACCCTGCAAAGAATAACGCTCAGCAATTTTTTCACGTCGAAGTTAAAGACCTTGTAAGCAAATCCGCTCACTTGCCCCCTTACTCAACCAGAAAGTACCCACCAAATTTCAGCCTGCTTAAAATCATGGGCGACTTGGGATTTAGCCCAGAGGAGTCAGAGCTTCGCGGAGTTGCATTATTACCTAACAAGCATGCCGTGCTTGAGGTCAGACCATTACGTGCTTTTCGGCCAATACTTTCGAAAGACAACAAGTTCAGCGCATTGAATCTTTATCAATTGTCTTTATTTGCTGCCTTAAGCTATTGCAATTTCGGTCAATCACCAGCTGAAAACCCCAAAGATACGGTTAGCTTTCCTCTTGACCCTAGTGTCGGGAATATGTTTGCTGAAGGGATGGCTAGCTACAAGGAGCCATGGAAAGTTAACGCAGAACAGGCAAAAGCTTACTACCCTTTATATGAAGATGTTCCTTATTCGAAACGATTCGAGATTCTGCCTTTCGACCCGGCACTTTATGATCAGAACAAACCTGACTTAAATGAAAAACAAGAGCACCCTGCAAAACTGCACTTCTTTGACGACAGCAATGAAGGAACCAACACTCAAGCCTTCATAACTCATCATGACGAAATCATATTGATTGCCGTCCGGGGCACATTGGAACTTGTCGACTTCATACGTGATACCGATGCTGAGCAGATTCCCTTTGCAGCGGGTGTCGGCAAGTCTCACCAAGGCTTTTACGAGGCTTACGAAGCATTGAGTAAACTTGTCGAGATTTATCTCGGCCAATTTCACACTGGGCAAAAGATAATTATCTGCGGGCACAGCTTGGGGGGAGCAATCGCCACACTCCTTGCTGAGTCCTTGAGACGGCACCCAAATGGTTATGACATTTTGCTTTATACCTACGGCTCGCCAAGAGCCGGCGATGCCGAGTTCGTGGAGGGTGCAGCAGCTTTGGCGCATCACCGCATGGTCAACGACAACGACCCAATCCCGAGTGTTCCCGCGCCTTGGATGAACACTAGAAAAAGCGTCTGGATACCTGGACTGGTACTCAGCTTCATTACAGCGCCTCTAGGTGCTCTTATTTTCGCTCTGGGGTTGACGCGAATCGGAGGAGCACCTTATGAGCACCAAGGGGAGTTGCGCCATTTCATGCCGGTGCATTTCAAGGGGCGCGAACAATCTGCTGTGCTCTGGAACCCCGGATGCGAATCCATCGAAGAAGCCGCCTGTACACGAGCGTTGAAAAAGTTCGGCGACTTACCTGATCGTGCCATGTTTATCCAGCAACTGTTCCAGATGTCTGACCACTACATGGTCCCATCCTATATTCCAAATGCGTGGGCGACACTTCGCCGATGGCAGCAAACTCAAGATGCCGGTCGTACAGTAGTGACCAAGACTGAATACGATCAGATCTACTATCAGTTGCAGGAAATGCAGGAACGCTTGAAGGCCAAGGAGGCTGAGCTAAATCATTCTTTTCAGCCTGATCGCCGAACTGTTCTACAGCAAATCAATTCGCTCCGAGCTGAGATGGGGCGCATCGATACGTCAAGACAACGACTGCACACCCTCAGCTTCCAAAAAATCACGCCTGAAGATATCTATGGCTCAGCGACTCAAGGGCCAGAACATGACATCAATATCGAACGCTGGCTGGCGAAGAAAGAGAACAATGTAGAGGTTCAGCTGGCCATGATTCCTCAGGCGGGCAGCGCTCAGTTGAGAACCGCGTGATTTCTCTTGCTGCACAACCTGCGACAAATCATTGCCATCCTGCGCCAGCGATACAGCCCGTGCTTAATGCGTGAAACGTCCTGAACATCGCTGTGCCTGAAGCACACGGAATGCAGGGTTTCAAGCAGATCGCTGCGCGCGCGGATGTGCTGGATGGCGGGGATGCCGGGGGTTGGCTTCGGTATTGATGACCATCGGCGCGCTGTCGGTGACAACCGCTGTTGATTTGCTCGATTCAGCCAGGTCATCCCTCTCTTCCAGACAGCCGGCGTTCAGCGAGGTTAACCATCGCTTAACGCCGCAGTCCAAGACTGTACTGAACCGCACACTTCAGCCCCTGGCTGACGCCGAGTGCGGCAGGTTCGGCCGTATGGCGCCGAACGCTCATTCCGTCGCACGGGAGTCTGATTCATGAACATTCGCACGCTATTGCTCACCTCCGCCCTCACCTGCAGCGCATCCGCCGGGCTGGCTCAGGCCAATGACACCAACGCTGCTACCCAGCCCGTTCCCTATCAGTACGGCATGCCGTTGCATGTGAACAAAGTGATTTCCCTGACCGAGCCACAGACTCAGCAGTGCAAGGTCATCACCGCTGACATGAAGTACATCGACAATGCGGGCAAGCCGGCGGAAATCACCTACCGGAAAATGTCTGACGCCTGCAGCTTCCAGAACTGACAGAAGGCTCTGATTTGCGGCTTTGCGGTAGGCGGTGAAGGGTTCGCGGGTTATGCTCGGGGTCACTTCTCACTGCCGCAAGGACTCGCCATGCAGTTGTCGTTTCGCACGTTGTCGATCATCACGTCTTTGTTGTGTTTCGTGCTCGCGCTGGCTTGGGGCTTTTTCCCGCAGGTGTTGCTGGCGATCTGGAGCATTGAGTATTCGTTCGCTGCCGGTTTTGTAGCGCGGCGCAGTGCGGTGCTGTTTGCGGCGTTGGGGGTGATGTTTTATCTGGTGCGCAGCGCGCCGCCGTCGCTGGGGCGCAATGCCCTGAGTAACGGGTTTATCGTCGGTTGTTTTGGTCTGGCGGTACTGGGTTTTGGCGAATGGCTGAACGGCCACGCCGGCCCCGGGATTCTGCTCGCGGTGCTGGTCGAGTTCGCGCTGGGCCTAGGCTTTGTGCAGGCCCGGCGCGTGACGGTCGAACTGGGTGAAACGGTGAGTTAAAGCGCTCTGGAGCGAGGACTGTAATGCTGTGGCGTGGTTTGTTGCGCCAGATCCGAACGCAGGCCGGCAATCAGTTCGTTGATCTCGCGACAGCCATTGAGATGGCTGGCGTCGATACCGCTGACGTGCAGATCAACCTGGTCAGTCTGGTGGTCACCGAAGACCTTGACGGTCATCGACAGGTCTGGCGACAGCGTGCACTGGCAGCGTTTAGGCAGAAAACTGCTTTCAATGATATTGCGTAGTTCCAAGGCAGACAGAAACATGGTGAACCTCTCCTTATTGATGAAACTGCCAATCAACTCTTCACGTTGACCGCTTTTGCTGCCCCTGCACGGGTGTGTCCCCGCTGATTCCCTGGTGCGGCAAACGGTTGTACTGCGAAATGCCCATTGGAGTGTAGGCGCCCGAAGCCGGTGCGCTGCACCAAAGCGACGCATAAAACGTGCCTTTCATCGGGTCATTTCGACCCTCATGAAATCAAGCACTTGGCGCGCTGGCCAGCAGTTGGCCAGTTGCAAAATGCAAGATCGACCCTCCTGAGCACTGCAATTTGCAAGTCGACGCCGGTTTGCATTCATCGCTGATGATAGTGAGAATGCCCGACATCCACCCTACACCCGCCAGGAGGCTTTCATGGGTTCTTTACGCGCTCGCGCGACAATCGGTCTGCTCGTTGCCGGCCTGTCTACCCTCGCCCACGCGGCCAAACTCGAAGACGTCGCGCCGTATCCCAAGGCGGAAAACGGCTTCACCCGCCAAGTCATCTACCTGCCCAAACAGGATCAGGAGGAGAACTTCCAGGTTGAAGTGCTCGCCGGCAAAACCCTGGAAGTCGACTGCAATCGCCAGCGCCTGGGCGGCGCTCTGGACGAGAAAAACCTCGAAGGCTGGGGCTATCCGTTCTACCGCCTGGAAAAAGTCATTGGCCCGATGAGCACGCTGATGGCCTGCCCACCCGGCACCGCGAAGAAACGCGCCTTTGTCCCGGTTGTCGGTGACGGCTTCATGCTGCGCTACAACAGCAAGCTGCCACTGGTGATCTACGCCCCGAAAGATGTCGAGGTGCGCTATCGCATCTGGTCTGCTTCGGACAAGGTCGGCACTGCCATCGCGGAATGACCTGAACAGGGAGCGCCAATCTTGATTACTTGCCATGTGCGATACGTGATCGATCCGTACCAACTGACCGAATTCGAGGCCTACGCCAAGGCCTGGCTGGGCATCGTCGAGCGCTTGGGCGGCACGCATCACGGCTATTTCCTGCCCTCCGAGGGCGCGAGCAACATCGCTTATTGCCTGTTCAGCTTTCCTTCGCTGGCCGATTACGAAAGCTACCGGCACATCGCGCTGACCGACCCGGAAAGCACGGCGCTGGTGGAATCACTGGTGCAGAAGAAATTCATCGTCAGCTACGAGCGCAGTTTCCTGCGCCCACTGCTGCCCTGAGTGTTATCACGCCGGGACGCCGCCGCACACCGCGGCGCGCTCGGCGACATGGCGCAGGCTGTCGAAGTTTATATTCGCGCCGGAGTCGATCGCGACGAAGGTCTGCCCGCGAACACCGGTGCGTCCCACGTATTGCTTGATGCCGGCCACCGCCAATGCCCCGGAAGGCTCGGTGATCGAGCGGGTATCGTCGTAGATATTCTTGATCGCCGCGCACAGCTCGTCATTGCTGACGGTGACCACCTCGTCCACGCAAAACCTGCACACCTCAAAACCATAAGCGCCGATCTGCGCCACCGCCACGCCATCGGCGAACGTTCCGACACTGGGCAACACAACGCGCGCATCCGCTTGCAGCGCCGCCTTCAGGCAGGCCGAATGCTCCGATTCGACACCGATGATCCGTACCTCCGGTCGCAGGTATTTGACGTAAGCCGCGATGCCGGCGATCAGCCCGCCCCCGCCCACCGGAACGAAGATCGCATCCAGCGGCCCCTGATGCTGACGGAGGATTTCCATGGCAACCGTGCCTTGGCCGGCGATCACGTCCGGGTCGTCGAATGGAGAGACAAAGGTGCGCCCGGTCTGCTCGGCGAGTTGCAGCGCATGGGCCAGGGCAAACGGAAAACTCTCGCCGTGCAGCAGCGCCTCGGCACCCCGACTTCGTACCCCAAGCACCTTGAGTTCGGGGGTGGTCGAGGGCATGACGATGGTCGCCGCGATCCCCAGCTCCCGCGCTGCCAGAGCCACGCCTTGGGCATGATTGCCCGCCGAAGCGGTGATCACCCCGCGTGCTTTCTGCGCATCGCTCAATTGCACCAGCTTGTTGTAGGCGCCACGGATCTTGAAGGAGAACGTCGGTTGCAGGTCTTCGCGCTTGAGCAGGATCCGGTTGCCCAGCGCCTCGGACAGCGCAGGCGCCGCTTGCAACGGCGTGCGCACAGCAATGTCGTAGACCGGCGCGGCGAGGATCCTTTTCACGTACTGCTCAAGCAGGGCTTGCTGGTCGGGGCTGTATTTCATCGTCATCTCCGGGCGCTCTGTGTAGGAGCTGCCGGAGGCTGCAATCTTTTGACTTTGTATTTCTCAAATCCAAAGCAAGATCAAAAGATCGCAGCCTTCGGCAGCTCCTACAGGGAGCCATCGTTGTTAAAACCCTGGAGACAGAAAATGAAAACCCGCCTCTAGGGCGGGTTGGGTGCTGCAGTCGTGAGCTAGCCCGCCAAATGAGGAATGGCGGTAATAATGCTTGGCTGGCAGCGCAATACGGTGGAAGTCATGGGCCTGAAATTAGCCCGGCGGCGGCCGGCGAGTCAATGGCTTATTTGCGGATGCCAAGGTAGGCTGGCGATTCTGCTCATTACCCAAGGAAGGAATGCATGATGTCTGTCGCCCTGCCCCTCACTGCGTTGATTGCGTTTACTGGCTACACCGTATCGGTGATGCTCCAGGCCGAACAGTCGTTGATCGACTTCGGTATCAGCCTGATGTCGCGTCCGGATACAGCGCAGGTGGTGATTGATCTGTATCTGCTGGCGACGCTGGCCGGGGTATGGATGGTCAAGGATGCCCGCTCGCGAGGAATGTCGATCTGGTCGGTGGTGCCATATCTGTTGCTGACGGCAGTGTTTGTGTCGATCGGGCCGTTGTTGTATCTGGTGGTGCGTGGGGTTCGGGAGCGCCGGAAAGTGATTGTGCCAGATCCAGCGGGCTGATCCTGAGCCTCCGGTGCTGCTGAAATAGCTTTCGCGAGCAAGCCCGCTCCCACAAGGGATTTGTATCAGGCACAGATCCCCTGCCAACCCGCAATCCACTGTGGGAGCGGGCTTGCTCGCGAAGGTGTCAGCTCAGGCACCGATCAATCACTGGGCCAGCCGCCGCAGCCCCAACAACATCCCCCCCGCCCCCAACAACATCACCAGCAGAAACAACGGGTAAGAAATCCACCACGGCGTGCCTGCCGTCATCATGCTGAACTCGGACATCCCGCCAATGCTCGCAATCAGGTTCAACGGCAGAAACACCACGTTGATCAACGTCAACTTGCGCAGCAGGTTGTTCATGCTGTTATTCATCAAGTTGCCGCGCGCATCGATCAGCCCCGAGAACACCGTGGAGTAGATCTCCGCCTGCTTGTAGCACTGGTTATTCTCGATGATCAGGTCGTCGATCAGCCCGATCGCTTCACTGCCGAAATGCTGTTTTTCCGCGTGATTGCGCAGCCGCGTCAGCACCGCGCCGTTGCTGTGCAGAGCATTTATGTAATAGATCAGGCTTTCGCTGAGGTTGAACATCTGCACCAGATGCTGGTTCTGCATCGAGGCGTTGAATTTCTGTTGAAGCTCGCGGGCCACCAGTTTGATCACCTTCAGATGGCCGAGGTAGTGATGGATGTTGTTGAACAGCAAATCGAGCAGCACATCCAGCGGTGCATTGAGCGGCTGGCGCGTGCCGATGCCGTGCAGCGGCGTGTCGTCGGTGGCGATCACCAGCAGTTGCCCGGGCGCAAACAGCAGGCCGCAGGACGACACCTCAAACGCCAGGCTGCCACCGCCGGAATAGTTTTCCGGACGTTTCCAGATCAGGAACAAATGATCCGGGTGAAACTCGATTCGCGAAACCTCGTCCGGGTCCAGCGCCGAGGCCAACGCGTGTTCGTCGACCTTGTAGTGGCTGTGCAGCAAATCGCGCTCGGCCGCATCGGGATTGCTGAACAGCATCACCTCGGCGTCCAGCCGCTCGACCCGCTGCAGCGCGCCATGACTCAATGCGAAACTGCTGATCATCGGCGCTTCACCAGGCCTGGCCGCGACGCTTGAGCTCCAGCCGTCGCACGAACTCCTCCAGCACCAGTGAATACAGATCGTCCTGCAAGTAGGCGTCTTCAATGCCGGCGTCGAGGTTCGGGTTATCGTTGACCTCGATTACTACCACTTTGTCGCCGGCCTGTTTCAGGTCCACGCCGTAGAGGCCATCGCCGATCAGGTTGGCGGTCTTGACCGCCAGTTCCACCACCGCTCGCGGCGCCTCGTGCACGGCCAGGGTGCGACACTCGCCGTTGATGTCCTGGCCCTTGGCTTTGTGGTTGTAGATTTGCCAGTGTCCCTTGGACATGAAGTATTGGCAGGCGAAGATCGGTTTGCGGTTGAGCACGCCGATGCGCCAGTCGTACTCGGTGTAGAAAAACTCCTGAGCCAGCAGCAACACTGAGTGCTCGAACAGTTCGGCGGTGGCTTCGAGCAACGCCTGCTGGCTTTCGACCTTGATCACTCCGCGAGAAAAACAGCCGTCGGGGATCTTCAGCACCAGCGGAAAACCGAGGCGTTCGCCGACCCGCTCGAAGTCTTCCGGTCGTTCCTTGTAGAGAATTTCGGTGGCGGGCATGCCCAGTTGGTGGCTGTTGAGCAGGTCGGTCAGGTACACCTTGTTGGTGCAGCGCAGGATCGACGTCGGATCATCCATGACCACCAGCCCTTCGCTTTCGGCTTTTTTTGCAAAGCGATAGGTGTGGTTGTCGACGCTGGTGGTCTCGCGGATCAGCAAGCCGTCGTACTCGGCGATCCGCGCATAATCCCTGCGCTCGATCAGTTCGACGTCGATGCCCATGCGTTTGCCGACCCGCACGAAGTTTTCCAGCGCCTTGGCGTTGGATGGCGGCAAGGCTTCCTGCGGATCGTGCAGGATCGCCAGGTCGTAACGCGCCACTTGTGGCGAGCGTGGCGCCCGCCAGACTTTACGGCTGAAGCCGTCCAGCGCATTGGCGAACTGATCTTCTTGGTCATCACGCAACTTATGCAGAGCGCCGGACTTTATGCCTTCGATGTGCCAACCGTTAGTTCGACGAAACTCAACTAACAGGATCGGACAAGGAAACACTTCGAATAACTGTCGAGCCAGATCCTGCAGCGGCTCGATATGCGTCTTGCCGAAGTAAAGAGTCAAGGTGAAACCTTCGGTATCGCTGTAAAGGTGATGACTGAGGGCCTTTTCCAGGGTTTTATCGAGATCGTCCAGTGCCAGACCGTAAAGTGATTTTTTCGTCAGCTCGCTGATGGTACGTACCGATGGAATCACCTTGTGGCCGCGGGCTTCAGCCAGCAGCGAGCAGTAGTAACCGTGGCCCAGGTACTTGTAGCTGCGGCACAGATTGATCACCTGCACCCGCTTGCCCGGCTCGCTGTCACGGGTTTGCTCGAGGTATTCCTGAGCCGTGACGATGTCCTCGCTGGGAAAGTAGGAGGCCCAGTCTTCCTTGCGTTCGACGATAATCAACACTTGACTGGAAGTTCTGATGGCTGGATTTAAAAAAGTTGCCGCCGGCAAACTTTGCTCGGATACTTCGCGCCAATGACCCTGTACCGCTGACATAGAGATTGATCCGTTGGAGAACAAGACCATTTCTATTAAGCACGAAGTTTTTCGAAAGTCCCGTTTCGTTACGCAACTTTTACGGTGGTCATATGAGTGCTGTTTTTCGTTTGGCGGTAGTTGAAGATCTGCCAGCGTTGCTGGCCCTGGAAATGCAATGTTTCACCACCGACCGGCTCACCAGCCGCAGCTTTCAGTGGATGATCACCCGCGCCCACGCGCAGCTAATGGTCGCCGAGATCGACGGTCGATTGCTCGGCTACGCACTGGTGCTGTTTCATCGCGGCACCTCGCTGGCGCGCCTGTACTCGATCGCCATTGCCGGGGAAGCTCGCGGCAGCGGATTGGGCAAACAGTTGCTGCAACGTATCGAGGCCTGCGCCGTCGAGCATGACTGCGCATACCTGCGCCTGGAAGTGCGTATCGACAACCCCACCGCCATCGCGCTTTACGAGCGCAACGGCTACCGACGCTTTGCGTTGATTCACGATTACTACGAAGACCACGCCGATGCGTTGCGTCTGGAAAAGCGCATTGTTCAGCACCGTGATTCGCGCAACATCAAGGTGCCCTATTACCCGCAAACCACTGAGTTCACCTGTGGCCCGGCTTGCCTGCTGATGGCCATGGGCGCGCTGCAACCTGAGCGCTTGCTGGAGCGGCGTGAGGAATTGCAGATCTGGCGTGAAGCGACCACGGTGTTCATGACCTCCGGCCATGGTGGCTGCAGCCCCCAGGGCTTGGCACTGGCGGCCTGGCGACGGGGTTTTAAGGTGCGTTTGCAGCTGAGTATGGCCGGGCCATTGTTCCTCGATGGCGTGCGCGATGAGCATAAAAAAGACGTCATGCGCCTGGTGCACGAGGAGTTCACTGCGCAAATGCACGAAACCGACATCGATCGGCAGATTGGCACCCACCTGGATTTGCCGAAGTTGTTACAGGCTGGCGGACAGCCTCTGGTGCTGATCAGCAGCTATCGCCTGACCCGCTCCAAATCACCGCATTGGGTGGTGGTCACCGATTGCGATGAAGACTTTGTGTATCTGCACGATCCGGATGTCGATCACAGCCAGCATCGTCAGCCGATGGACTGCCAGCATGTGCCGGTCAGCCATGGCGAGTTTGAGAAGATGAGCCGGTTTGGGCGTGGCAAATTGCGGGCAGCGGTAGTTTTGTATCCCCGGAATGAAATCTCTGGCTGACCCGTTGTAGTGAGGGGATTTAGCGAAACGTCGCACCGCCCCGATGGCGCGCGAAGCGGGCCCTCCTGAATTTTTAAGGGCCTGCTGCACAGGCCATCGGGGATAAATCCCCTCACTACAATTGAGACTGAGTGTCTGAAGTGAAGTTATTTCAGACCGATTTTGTACAACGAACCATCCTGTTCATCCGTCAGCACATACAGATAGCCATCCGGCCCCTGCCGTACATCACGAATCCGCTGCTTAAGCTCACCCAGCAGCCGTTCCTCGTGCACCACCTTGTCCCCGTCAAACTGCAAACGAATCAGCTCCTGACTGACCAGCGCGCCGATAAACAGATTCTGCTGCCAAGGCTTGAAGCGGTCAGCGTCATAGAACGCCATCCCGCTGACACCGGGGGACTTCTCCCAGACATGGTGCGGATCAACCGCACCCTCGACACTCTTGCCCTTGGCTTCCGGGATCGGTTGCAGCGAATAGTTGATGCCGTGGGTCGCCAGCGGCCAACCGTAGTTCTTGCCGCGCTCAATGATGTTCACCTCATCGCCGCCACGGGGGCCGTGTTCGTTTTCCCAGATAGTGCCATTCCACGGATTGAGCGCCGCGCCCTGCGGGTTGCGCTGGCCGTACGACCAGATTTCCGGACGCACACCGGATTGGCCCACGAACGGGTTGTCATCCGGCACCTTGCCGTCGGGGAAGATCCGCACGACCTTGCCCTGCAGCTTGTCGAGATCCTGCGCGGTCGGTCGGTCGTTGTTTTCGCCCAGGGTGATGAACAGATAACCGTCGCGGTCGAACACCAGTCGTGAGCCGAAGTGGTTGCCGGTCGAGAGTTTCGGCTCCTGACGGAAGATCACCTTGAAATCGCTGATCGTCTTCAGGTCATCCGACAGCCGCCCACGCCCCACCGCCGTACCGGCCTTGTCCCCGGCACCACCGCCCTCGGCGTAGGACAGATAGACCAGTCGATCCTGTTTGAAGTCCGGCGACAGCACCACGTCGAGCAAACCGCCCTGGCCCTTGGCCCAGACCTTCGGCACGCCACTGATGGGCTCGGAACGCTTGCCGTCGGCTGTAATCAGCCGCAGGGTTCCCGGGCGCTCGGTCACCAGCATGCCCTGACGATCTGGCAGAAACGCCAGCGCCCAAGGGTGCTGAAGGCCTTGGGTGACCGTGGTGACTTCAAGGGTGCCCTGCTCGCTTTGCAACTCTTGTGGAGCAGCGGCGAAAGCTGGAGCGCTGATCAGCGCGCTGGCGCACAGCGTGGCTAGAAGGGTTTTACGCAACATGCACGATTCCTTTTGTTCATTTCAAAGGCTGACAGGGACGCAGTCCCGCCGTTCAACGGTTGCTGTCTCCATCGCGTGGCGGTGGGTTGGGGATGAATCTGGGCGGCGTACTCGGCACCGAGCGTTGCTGCTGACCATTGCCAATCCCGCCGTTACCAACGGTGGGCGTACTGGGCGTCGGCACGGTATTCGGCCCGCGAATCGCCGGCGCGCTGGGCTGCGTGCCCTGCATGCTGTTGGGATTGGCCCGGCGGATCGGGCTGTTGTAGGGATTGTTGTTGGTGCCGGTGGGACTTTGCGCCAGCAATAGCGGCGCGGACGGTGCCGCGACGTCGGCATGCGCCAGACCGGCCCCAAGGAGCAGAACGATAATGCCTGGCAGTAGTCGTTTCATGGGGTGGCCTCGCGGTGCACAGGTGATAGAGCCTTCGAGTCCACGCTACGCCCCGGGTTCGGATTTGTTAACCCGTTGCCCTTAAACAAGATGTAACACGGCTTGACCGGCAACGCCACGCGCCACGCAAATGCCGGAAACTTTCGCACTGCGCCACAGGTCACCTGATCATCACTTGGAGAACTCACCATGGCTCGGGCAATCTGGAAAGGCGCGATCAGTTTCGGACTGGTACACATCCCTGTCGCGCTGGTGTCGGCAACCTCTTCGCACGGCGTGGACTTTGACTGGCTCGACAGCCGCAGCATGGATCCGGTGGGTTATAAACGGGTAAACAAGGTCACCGGCAAGGAAGTCACCAAGGAGCACATCGTCAAAGGTGTGGCCTATGAAAAAGGTCGCTACGTAGTGCTCAGCGAGGAAGAGATCCGCTCGGCGCACCCGGTGTCGACACAGACCATCGACATTTTCTCCTTCGTCGATGCCGAGCAGATCCCGCTGCAAAACATCGATACGCCTTATTACCTGGCCCCGGACAAACGCGGCGGCAAGGTCTACGCGTTGCTGCGTGAAACATTGAGCAAAACCAACAAGGTCGCCCTCGCCCGTGTCGTCCTGCACACTCGGCAATATCTGGCGGCACTGATGCCACTGGAATCGGCATTGGTGCTGGTCAAACTGCGCTGGCCGCAGGAAGTCCGCGGCCTTGATGAGCTGGAGCTGGGCAGCGAAGTGACCAAACCGCAACTGGCCAAGGGCGAGTTGGACATGGCTAAACGTCTGGTGCAGGACATGAGCGGCGACTGGAGCCCGGAGGACTACAAGGACGAGTTTGAAGACAAGATCATGGCCCTGGTCGAGAAAAAGGCTCATGAAGGCAAGATCGAGGATGTCGAGACCGTGGGTGGCGAGGAGGAGCGCAAATCTGCGGATGTTATCGACTTGACCGAGTTGCTTAAACGCAGCCTGGGCGGTAAAGCGCCGGCCAAAGCGAAGGCAAAAGAAAAGCCTGCCAGTAAGGCAGCCCCGGCGAGAAAGACCAAAAAGGCCTCGGGGGAGTAATCAGATGCGGTTCCTGTCAGGAAGCTGACAGGTTGGCTTTGAGAGACTCATCGCTCCCACAGTTGAAATGCGTTCTTTCCTGAACTCACATTCCACTGTAGGAGCCAGCCTGCTGGCGATGGCATAAACAGGCGCGATACACCGGTCAGATCAAAATGAAGATCGCCAGCAAACCGCCAAAGATCGCCCATTTTTCCATGTAGTAGCGCGCGCGATTACGCTTTTTCAGCTCTTTACCACGCAGGCGAACCTTGTAGATTTTGGTAAACAGGCGATTGATCCCACCGGTACGGTCGCCCGCATCGTTCGGTGCACCCGCCGCGGACATCACGGTACGGCTGAACCAGCTGTTGAACGCCGCCGCCCAGCGATATTTCATCGGGCGCTCGATGTCGCAGAACAGGATGATGCGGTTCTTGTCGGTGGTGTTTTCGGCGTAGTGGATGTAAGTCTCATCAAACATCACCGCTTCACCGTCGCGCCAGTGGTAGCTCTCGCCGTCGACATTGATGTAGCAACCGGCATCATTCGGCGTATCGAGACCAAGGTGGTAGCGGTACGAACCGGCATACGGGTCACGGTGGCGAACCAGTTTCGACCCAGGTGGCAGCTCGGCGAACATCGCCGCCTTGATCGAACCGATGCTCTGCACCAACTCAGTGGTGCGCGGGCACAGCTTCATCGCCGACGGATGGCTCTCGCCGTACCATTTCAAGTAGAAACGCTTCCATCCACTTTTGAAGAACGAATTGAAACCGACGTCATCGTACTGATTCGAGCGCTTGATCTCACCGGCGCGCAGCAGGTTCTGCCCTTCCTGGCGAATTTCTTCCCAATGCGCCTGCAACGGGCTCAGGTCCGGAAACTCGGACGGATCGAGATACGGTTTGTTCGGCTTCTTCGAAAACAGGTAAAGGAAGCAGTTGATCGGGGCCAGAAACGTCGAGTGATCGCTCAGTTGACGGCCCAGTTTGTGACGCACACGTCCACGAAGGTGAACGTATGCAATCGAAATGACATAAATAGCGGCAATGATGAGTTTCACGGAAATCGTCACACGTCAAAAGTGAACAAACTGCGCGCCTGCCGGCCAGAGGCCCAGGGTCTGATGCAGTGGCATGAATACAAATACTATCCCGGTGGCACTTCCTTGAGCCCATGCCGTTAACGGCTATTGGGTAATCGGATGGCATTTTAGCCATACTTTGTAACCAATAGTGAACCTGATCTGTGAAAAACTGTCCGCTGAATCTGCCAAACAGCAGGCGCGACGTCATCGCCCTATCGTTTAAAGAGCCAGACCAGTACAATCGCCGCCAAACTTTACGCGCCCCCCTTGGTTGATGACGGGACTGTCCCGCTTCAGCGCACTTTGACTCGGGCCAAGCGCTCCAGCCGCACCCTCGCTACTCAGAATGCTTCGCAGGAAAAACCTTTGATTTCTACAGCTAACATCACGATGCAGTTCGGCGCCAAGCCGCTCTTCGAAAACGTTTCGGTCAAATTCGGCGCGGGTAACCGCTACGGCCTGATCGGCGCCAACGGTTGCGGCAAGTCGACCTTCATGAAAATCCTCGGCGGCGACCTCGATCCGTCCGGCGGTCAGGTCATGCTCGAGCCGAACGTGCGTCTGGGTAAATTGCGCCAGGACCAGTTCGCCTACGAAGAATTCACCGTGATCGATACTGTGATCATGGGTCACGAAGAGCTGTGGAAGGTCAAGGCCGAGCGCGATCGCATCTACTCGCTGGCGGAAATGAGCGAAGAAGACGGCATGGCCGTGGCCGAGCTGGAAACCGAGTTCGCCGAGATGGACGGCTACACCGCAGAATCCCGCGCCGGTGAACTGCTGCTGGGTCTGGGTATTCCGCTGGAACAGCATTTCGGCCCGATGAGCGAAGTCTCGCCAGGCTGGAAACTGCGCGTATTGCTGGCGCAGGCGCTGTTCTCCGATCCGGAAGTGCTGTTGCTCGACGAACCGACCAACCACCTGGACATCAACACCATTCGCTGGCTGGAAAACGTTCTGACCCAGCGTAACAGCCTGATGATCATCATCTCTCACGACCGACACTTCCTGAACAGCGTGTGCACGCACATGGCTGACCTGGATTACGGCGAGCTGCGCCTGTTCCCGGGCAACTACGACGAGTACATGACCGTGGCGACCCAGTCCCGCGAGCAACTGCTGTCGGACAACGCCAAGAAGAAAGCGCAGATTTCCGAGCTGCAATCGTTCGTCAGCCGCTTCTCGGCCAACGCCTCGAAAGCCAAACAGGCGACTTCCCGCGCCAAGGCGATCGACAAGATCCAGCTGGCTGAGGTCAAGCCGTCCAGCCGCGTCAGCCCGTTCATACGCTTCGAGCAGAACAAAAAGCTGCACCGTCAGGCGGTCATGGTCGAAAAAATGGCCAAAGGCTTCGACGGCAAGCCACTGTTCAAAGACTTCAGCTTCCAGGTTGAAGCCGGCGAGCGCGTAGCGATCATCGGCCCGAACGGTATCGGCAAAACCACCCTGCTGCGTACCCTGGTCAACGAACTGACCCCGGATGCCGGTAGCGTCAAGTGGACCGACGCCGCGGAACTGGGCTACTACGCTCAGGACCATGCGCACGACTTCGAAGACGACGTGACGCTGTTCGACTGGATGGGTCAGTGGACTCAGGGCGAGCAGATGATTCGCGGCACTCTGGGCCGCATGCTGTTCTCCAACGACGAGATCCTCAAGTCGGTCAAAGTGATTTCCGGTGGTGAGCAAGGTCGCATGCTGTTCGGCAAGCTGATCCTGCAAAAGCCGAACGTGCTGATCATGGACGAACCGACCAACCACTTGGACATGGAATCGATCGAGGCGCTGAACCTGGCGCTGGAAAACTACCCGGGCACGCTGATCTTTGTCAGCCACGACCGTGAGTTCGTATCGTCCCTGGCGACGCGCATCATCGAGCTGAGCGCCAACGGCGTGACTGACTTCAGCGGCACTTACGATGACTACCTGCGTAGTCAGGGTGTGGTGTTCTAAGAGCAGCTTCGAGCCTCCAGCTTCAAGCTTCAAGCGAAAGCCCTGTCGGTGTGACAGGGCTTTTTGCATTTCGGAGCCAATATTTATGCGGGCACCAACACCATCGCGAGCAGGCTCACTCCTACATTTGAAATGCGCCCCCTCCTGTAGGAGTGAGCCTGCTCGCGATGAGGGCACCAGCAACAATCGGAATAGCCGGGAAAAATAGTTAGCCTGCTTCCTTTTATTTCAACGCCAAGCCATGATGCCCACTCTCCCACCGCCGCCCGCGAACGAGTCCACATGTCTGCGCAGCAACCGCCTCCGCAAAGCTCCCTGGCGATCACCCTGCAGATCGTCTCCATCGTGTTCTACACCTTTGTCGCCTTCCTGTGCATCGGCCTGCCGATCGCGGTGCTGCCCGGTTATGTGCATGAGCAGCTGGGTTTCAGCGCCATTATTGCCGGGCTGGTCATCGGCTCGCAGTATCTGGCCACCCTGCTCAGTCGGCCGATGGCCGGACGCATGTCGGATACGCTGGGTACCAAACGGGCGATTGTTTTTGGCTTGTCGGGGATTGTGCTCAGCGGGCTGCTGACGCTGATCTCGACGCTGTTGCAGGACTTCCCGATGCCGAGCCTGATCATTCTGATCATCGGTCGACTGCTGCTCGGCGTCGCACAGGGCCTGATCGGCGTCGGTACCATCAGTTGGTGCATGGGCCAGGTCGGCGTCGAACACACGGCGAGGTCGATCGGCTGGAACGGTATTGCCTCCTATGGCGCAATAGCGATTGGCGCACCGCTGGGCGTGGTCATGGTCGCCGACTACGGCTTTGCCAGCCTGGGCATCGCTCTGTCGATATTGGCCGCCGGGGCCTTGGTGTTGATCCGCAATAAACCTTCGGTGCCGGTGGTGCGCGGCGAACGGCTGCCTTTTTGGGCGGTGTTCGGGCGGATTGCACCGTATGGGGCCAGTTTGACTCTGGCGTCGATCGGTTACGGCACGCTGACCACCTTCATCACCCTTTATTACCTCAACCGTGGCTGGAGCGGCGCGGCGTATTGCCTGACGGTATTCGGTGTATGTTTCATCCTGTCGCGGCTGCTGTTCATTTCGGCGATCAGCCGCTTTGGCGGTTTCAATTCGGCGATCGCCTGCATGAGCATCGAGACCGTCGGCCTGGTGTTGCTATGGCTGGCGCCCTCTACCGCGTTCGCCCTGATCGGCGCGGGACTGGCGGGATTTGGCTTGTCGCTGGTGTATCCGGCGCTGGGGGTCGAGGCGATCAAGCAGGTGCCCAGCTCCAGCCGTGGCTCGGGGTTGGGGGCTTATGCGGTGTTCTTTGATCTGGCGCTGGCGATTGCCGGGCCGTTGATGGGCGCAGTGGCGTTGAATCTGGGGTATGCGTGGATTTTTTTCAGTGCGGCGCTGTTGTCAGTGATCGGGCTGGGGTTGACCTTGGTACTCAAGCACCACTCGACATCCTGAAATTACGTACAAATCACTGTGGGAGCGGGCTTGCTCGCGAAGGCGGTGGGTCAGTCAAAATATAGAGTGACTGATCTATCGCATTCGCGAGCAAGCCCGCTCTCACAGGGGAGATTGAGTCGTTTATTGATCCGCGGTCTGCATCCCCGCCCGGCTCGGCTTGCCCAGCGTGCGCGAGAAGAACTGCCCGGCCTCGGAGATCAGGTTGCGGTGAATGTCTTCGCGATCCACGCCGTCGGCGTCGGTGCACAACGCCGGCATGGCGCGGATCTGCTCTTCGTTGCACGGCGCCATGAATACGAAGTGCCCTGCCCCGGCCAGTAATTTGAAGTCCGGTGCGGTTGGCAGTTTGCGCGCCAGAGCCGCGGCGTTTTTGTCGAAGGCCACCAGTTTGTCGCCATCGCCGCTGTACAGCAGCACCGGCACATGCACATCCGCCAGGGTGCTACGGCCGAATTTCAGGCTCAGCGGCGCCATCAGCAGCAAGGCATGCACGCGCGAATCGGCCACTGGCTGCAAATCGTCGCGATCGACGATCAGCTCACCCTGGGTGTTGCAGGCATCATGGTCGTCAGGGCGTTCCTGGCAGTAGCGGCGCAGGCGATCCAGATCCGGCTGCGCGCCGGAGAGAATCAACGCGGTTTCGCCACCGGCCGAATAACCAATGACCCCGACCTGATCAGCGTTGACGAACGGCGAGAGCATCGGGTCGCCGAGGGTCGCGGTGATCGCTTCGGAAATCTGGATCGGCCGCCCATACAGATTGCTCAGGGTGCCGAGGCGGCTGTGGTCTTTGGAGTTGTCGCCGGGATGAATCACCGCGACCACCACAAAGCCCTTGCGTGCCAGCGAGGTGGCGAGGTCATGCAGTGCCAGCGGCGTGCCGGTGTTGCCGTGGGACAGCATCAGCATCGGAAAACGACCGATCGCGACCTTGGTGTCAGCGCCGGCCTCGACGGTGTAACCCTCAAGCAGGCTGCTGTGTTCGCGGTCGCTGGAAGGATAGAAGGCGATGGCGCGCATCGGTTGCAGATCCAGCGGATCGAGGAATGTCATTTCGTGGTAACCGACACTCCAGACAGGGTGTCGCCCGGGCGCGGCATGCACTGAACCGAGGCTGCCGAGCAGGCAAATCAGTAACGTTGCACAAAGACGCATCATGGGATGGCCCACCCTGTGTTACTCAATCGAAAGATCCTTTGTGTTCCGACACGCCCGAAACCCGGTGGTTCGGTAATCCGGCGCGGCGTTGCACTCAGACGTTGATCGTTTGACTGCATAACCCGGGCCAGATTATGCAACAGTCAGAAACAAAAAACTCCGCATCTGGCCCTTGCAGAACCAGAATACAGAGTTTTTTGAGGGGCTACCTGAACGGCAGCTGGTCTTTACGCAATGCTTACGCGGCGGCGAACAACTGCTCGCTGATCTTCGCCTGAGCAGCGCTCATCGCGTTGTTGCGCACTTCTTCACCGTAGGCCAGACCTTCGGCACGGACGATTTCGATGTCGGTGATGCCGAGGAAGCCCAGTACCAGCTTCAGATATTCCTCGTGAGCGATGCCGCTCGCCTGACCGGCATGGATGCCGCCGGAGGTAGAGACGATCACCACTTTCTTGCCACCGCACAGGCCTTCAGGACCGGCTTCGGTGTAACGGAAAGTCTGGCCGGCAACGGCGACGCGGTCGATCCAGGCCTTGAGCTGGGTCGGCACGGTGAAGTTGTACATCGGCGCGGCAATGACGATGGCGTCGGCAGCGATGAATTCGGCCAGGGTCGAGGCGCTCAGTTCGGCTTCGTGCTGTTGTGCGGCGTCGCGCAGCTCAGCAGTGGTACCGGCAGCCACCAGGGTAGTCGACGAGAAATGGCTGATGGCGTCGGCGGCCAGGTCGCGGTAGGTGACCACGGCGGTTGGCTCGGCGGCTTGCCAGGCTTTGACGACTTGGCTGCTCAACTGACGGGAAGCGGAGTTGTCGCCCAGAATGCTCGAATCGATGTGCAGCAGTTTCATGTGGAATCTCCTGTAAAGAATCGCCGGCGGCGACGGAATGGAGACAATCCTACGGAAGAAACCAATAGCTGATTAGCCGCCGACAATGCGATAGTTCGTCCCACTGATAGAACGGTGGACTTTTCATGCAGGATCTCAATGATCTCTACTATTTCGCCAAGGTGGTCGAGGCCGGTGGCTTCGCGGCGGCCGGGCGTTTGCTGGGCATTCCCAAGTCCCGCCTGTCACGACGCATCGCCGAACTCGAAGAGCGCCTCGGCGCCCGTCTGCTGCAACGCACCACCCGCCAGTTGAACCTGACCGCGGTTGGCGAGCGCTACTTGCGTCACTGTCAGGCGATGTTGCTGGAAGCGGAGATGGCCGACGAAGCGGTCGCCAGCATGTCCAGCGAGCCACGTGGCCGCCTGCGCGTATCCTGTCCTACCGGTCTGGCGCGGGAAATGTTGCCGTGGGTGATCAGCGAATTCCTCGGCAAATTCCCTCAGGTGCAACTGGAGGTGGTGCTGCTCAATCGCCGGGTGGATCTGGTCGCCGAAGGCTTCGACGTGGCCCTGCGTGTACGCGAGTTGGGCGATGAAGATCCCTTGCTGGTCACCCGCCGTCTGCGCCAGGCGCAAATGGTCGTGGTGGCCAGCCCGGCTTTTGTCGAGGGCAAAACCATCACTCATCCGCAGGACTTGAAGAACCTGCCGGTGCTCGGCGCGCTGGAGGCCGATCGCATGGTGCATGTGCGCTTGCTGGACGAGCAAGGCAACAGCATCGAACTGAACATGGAAGCGCGGCTGGGCATCGATGATTTCATCGTGCGCAAGGCCTGTGTGCTGGCCGGCCAGGGTTTTACCCTGCTGCCGATGATGTATTGCGAAGCCGACCTTGAGAGCGGCGCGCTGGTGCAACTGTTGCCCGAGTGGTCGTTGCCCGGCGGCTGGTTGCAGGCGGTGTATCCGCATCGACGCGGGGTGATGCCGGCGGTGCGGGCATGGATCGATCATCTGGTCGAATCGTTCAATGCGTGTGGGGAGCGGTTGTTATGAACAAGGGAAAAATGAACGAAGCGGATGTCGCCGCCTTCTGCCTGGCCTTGCCGGGGGCGCGGGAGGATTACAAATGGGGCGGCGTGCGGGTGTTCTCGATTGCCGGCAACAAGATGTTTGCCCTGCAAGGGCTGCGCGGGGATTCATTGGCGTTCAAGGTCGACAAGGACCTGTTTCTCGGCCATTGCGACCGCCCGGGTATTCACCCTGCGCCTTATCTGGCGCGGGCGCAGTGGATCATCATGCACCCGCCCTACCCGCTGGGTGCGGAGGAATTACGCGGGTTGCTGACACGGTCGCATCAGTTGGTGGTGAGCAAGTTGCCGAAGAAAACCCAAATCGGATTACTGCTCTAGCTTTTTGATTTTGATTTTGGTGGGAGCGGGCTTGCTCGCGAAAGCGGTGTGTCAGACAACATATTCGTCCATTGGCACACCGCTTTCGCGAGCAAGCCCGCTCCCACATGGGTCATGTGTGAAGCTTAAATATGTGAAAGCAGGTTCGAACCGAGAAACAACTGATCGATCCAGAACACCTGATGCAGCGCCACAATCACCCAGAACAGAATCTGAAACGACACCTTGCGCGTCTTGTGCCGGAACACCTGTTGGGCGATCAGCGCGCCGGGCCAGCCGCCGGCCAGTTCCAGCGCATGCAGGATGTTCTCCGGCGTGCGCCACGCATCGGCGCGGGCCTTGCGCTTGTCTGCCCAGTACATGAAAAACGCCAGCACGCTGACCACGCCATAAGCGGTCAACGGCACCAGCGAGATGCCGCGCAGCCACATCGACAGCGAGCCGAACAGCGGCAGCGCGCAGACGATCAGCAGCACCGCCAGTTTCAGTTTCAGATGCTGAATGCCGCCACCGGACGGTCGTCCATCCGGGCGGCGCGCGCGGGAATCACTCATGGTTTCGCCGCCGACCAATCCACCCAGCCGAACTGCCAGGTCGCCAGAATCACCAGACCGAAAACAATCCGGTACCAGGCGAATGCCGCGTAACTGTGGCTGGCGATGAACTTGAGCAGACCGCGCACGGCGATCATGGCGAAGATGAACGCGGTGATGAAACCGATGGCGAACACCGGGAAGTCCGCCGGCACAAACAGATGGCGATACTTGTAACCGGAGTACACCGCCGCACCGACCATGGTTGGCATCGCCAGGAAGAACGAGAACTCGGTCGCAGTCTTGCGCGACAGGCCAAACAGCAGGCCGCCGATGATCGTCGAGCCGGAACGCGAGGTGCCGGGGATCATCGCCAGACACTGGGCGAAACCGACTTTCAGCGCGTCCTTCCAGGTGATCTCGTCCACGGTTTCGGCGTGCACTTCATGTTGCCGACGCTCGGCCCACAGCATGATCACACCGCCCACCACCAGCGCGGTCGCGACGGTGATCGGATTGAACAGGTATTGGTGAATCAGGTCGGCAAAAATCACCCCCAGCACCACCGCCGGCAGAAACGCGATCAGCAGGTTGGCAGTAAAACGCCGTGCACTCGGCTGGGTCGGCAAGCCGATCACCACGTCGAGAATCTTGCGGCGAAACTCCCAGACCACCGCAAGGATCGCGCCGAGCTGAATAATGATGTTGAACGCCATGGCCCGTTCGCCGCCGAACTCGAGCAGGTCGGCAACAATGATCTGGTGTCCGGTACTGGAAATGGGCAAAAACTCCGTCAGCCCCTCTACAACTCCAAGAATCAGTGCCTGCAAGGCGGTCCAAAGATCCATCAATCCCCCAAAGAGCGATGCACGCGGGCATGCCCCGATAATATTTTTCTAACGTTCACTGCGTTCAGCGTAGCTGTACCGATTCCGCGCGCACAGGATCCACACGAAACGGTCAAAATTCCGTGAAATATCAATTCGGATTCAGGTTTTCACGCGCGGGGCCGAAATCCTAACAGACAAGCCTTAATAGTGCTGCGGCGTTATTCGACTTGGGTCGCGTATGCCTGACCACCCAAACGTGGTTGGATGCTGGCGTTGATTTATTACAAGAAAAAGAAATCGGAGTGACAGCGTTATGAACAGCTTGCGCAGTGTGTCGATCAGCCGACGCTTGTGGCTCATTTTGATTGTGGCGGTGGTCATGTTGTTGACCTTGGGCGTGTTGATGCTCAAGCAGATCCACGATGACCTGTACCACGCCAAGGCGCAGAAAACCCAGCATGTGGTGCAGACCGCCAGCGGCCTGCTGACCTATTACCACGACCTGGAAACCGCTGGCACCCTCACCCGCGACGCCGCACAGAAGCAAGCGCTGACCGCCATTCGCGGCCTGCGCTACGACCAGAGCGATTACTTTTGGATCAACGACCTCACCCCCGTGATGGTCATGCACCCAACCAACCCCAAACTCGAAGGCCAGAACCTTTCGGCGATCCGCGACCCAGACGGCTTCGCGGTGTTCAACGAGATGGTCGCGATCGCCAAAAACAAAGGCGCCGGCATGGTCAATTACCGCTGGCCCAAGCCCGGTGCCAGCGAACCGGTGGCGAAAACCTCCTACGTGAAACTGTTCGAACCGTGGGGCTGGGTGCTCGGTTCCGGGGTTTACGTCGATGATGTGCAGAGCGAGTTCCGGGGGCAGTTGATCAAGGCTTCGGTGATTGGTTTGGTGATCGCCGTGATCATGGCCCTGCTGGTGATTTTGATTGCCCGCAGCATCGTCCGTCCGTTGCAGGAAACCGTGAACGCCATGGCCAACATCGCCAGCGGCGAGAGCGACCTGACCCGTAGCCTCGACACCCACGGTCAGGACGAAGTCACGCAACTGGCGCATCACTTCAACGCCTTCACCGCCAAGTTGCGCCGGGTCATCGGTGACCTGCAGGTTTCGGCCAGTGCGCTGGGTCAGTCGTCCAGTGAACTGGGCAACGATGCGACTCAGGCCCAGCAGCGCAGCCAACAGCAATCGCAGCAGATGGAACTGGTGGCGACCGCAATCAACGAAGTGACCTACGGCGTGCAGGATGTGGCGAAGAACGCCGAACATGCTGCCGCTGAAATGCGCGATGCCGAAGCTCAGGCGCAGCAGGGCCAGATCAACATCGACGGCAGTCTGCAACAGATCGACAAGTTGTCCGGAACCATTGACCAAGCGGTCGAAGTGATTCGCACCCTGGCGGCCGAAAGTACGCAGATCGGCAGTGTGCTGGAGGTGATCCGCTCGATTGCCGAGCAAACCAACCTGCTGGCGCTCAACGCGGCCATCGAAGCGGCCCGCGCCGGGGAACAGGGCCGGGGCTTTGCGGTGGTGGCCGATGAAGTGCGGTTGCTGGCGCAGCGCACGCAAAAGTCGACGGCGGAAATCCAGAGCATGATCGAACGCCTGCAGAATCATTCCGAAGCGGCGGTGAAAGTCATTGGCGACAGCAGCAAGGCCTCGCAACTGACCATCGAACAGGCCGGCCTCGCCGGTGCCAGCCTTAACGCGATCGGCCAGGCCCTGCGCAATCTCAACGGCCTGAATGCCTCGATTGCCAGCGCCACACTGCAACAGGCGCATGTGGTCGAGGACATCAACCAGAACGTCACGCAGGCCGCCGGTCTGTCGCACAGTACGGCGCTGGCGGCGGAGCAGTCGAGTGCGGCGAGCGTCAAGCTTGGGCAGTTGAGTGAACAGCTGAACCAGCTTCTGCGCCAGTTCCGCGTCTGACCCCGCTCCCCCTGTAGGAGTGAGCCTGCTCGCGATAGCGTCGTATCAGTCAACCACAGAGCGGCTGACCCACCGCCATCGCGAGCAGGCTCACTCCTACAGGTTTTTGGGTACAATCCGCTCCCTCCTCAACTCCCCCAAGGAACCCCCATGTCCGGGCTTGAACTGTTTGCCGCCGCCCTCGGTGTGATCGCCGTCTGGCTGACGGTCAAACAGAATCCGTGGTGCTGGCCGATCGGCCTGGTCATGGTGTTGCTGTACAGCTGGATTTTCTATGACGTGAAGCTGTACTCGGACATGTTGCTGCAAGTGATTTACGCCGCGCTGCAAGTCTACGGCTGGTGGCAGTGGACCCGCGCCGGGACGATGCATGACGGCCGTGAAGTCACGCGCCTGGATCAGCGCTCGATACTGCTCGGCCTGAGCGTAGGCGCCCTCGGCAGCCTGCTGCTGGGTGCAGCCATGGCGCACTGGACCGACGCGGCGCAGCCGTGGCTCGATGCCGCGCTGACGGCGTTCAGCCTGGTTGCGCAATTGTGGATGGCGCAGAAACGTCTGCAATGCTGGGCGCTGTGGTTCGTGCTGGATGTGATTTTCGTCGGTCTGTTCCTGTACAAGGGTCTGTACCTCACCGCCGCGCTGTATGCCCTGTTCACCCTGATTGCGCTGCAAGGCTGGCGCGAATGGCGCGCCGATCCGGCGCTGCAGCGATGAAGGTGGTTGTCCTCACCGGCCCGGAATCCACCGGCAAGAGCTGGCTGGCCGCTGGCCTTCAGGCGCGCTTCGGCGGCTTGCGAGTGGACGAATACGTGCGCTGGTTCATCGAGCAGAATCCACGCGATACCTGCCTCAACGACATCCCCGCTATCGCCCGTGGGCAGTTGCAATGGGAGGATCAGGCGCGGGCGCAGCAACCGCAATTGCTGATTCTCGATACCCATTTGCTGAGCAACATCCTCTGGAGCCAGACCCTGTTTGGCGACTGCCCGGCGTGGCTGGAACCCGAGCTGCTGGCCCGGCATTACGACCTGCATCTGCTGTTGTCGCCGGAGCAGATCGACTGGACCGACGACGGCCAACGCTGCCAGCCGCAACTCAGCGAACGCATGGCGTTCTTTCAGGCCACCCGCGACTGGCTGGAACAACAACGGCAACCGCTGCAGATCATTCAGGGCGATTGGGATGAGCGGCGGTCTCAGGCTTTCGAAGCCGTGGCGCGTTTAATGGCTGATTGACCTGGCAAACAGCTCCTTTCGGAGCCCAAGTGTCCATTCTTGAAACACCCGACTCCGCGCAAAGCAGCCGTTTAAATGGCCTTCATCATTCTGAAAGGGCATCTGTTACGCCAGTGAAACAGTCCCCGGCAAACCCTTGTTCCAGAGCTTTGCACCGCCCATGCCCCCGCCGCTGTCGACATGACTGTTTCAGCGCTGAAACAGGTTATATATCAAGATTGCGTGCCGCAGCGCCAACCCGTTGAAAACAATAGACAACTCAAAAGCGGCACAGCTTTCGCTCTCTCCTTCCCAACGCTGACAAGAGCCAGCCCACTGAAGAAGGAATTGCCGCCGTGGGGAATATCAATAAAGGCCTGACCTGCCTTCTGCTGATTGGATCAGCCGCCAGCACATTCATCAGTTTCAACGTTCAGGCCGAAGGCAATGGCGTGATCGTTCTCAACCGCGACGTCCAGCCTATTGCAATCGGGCGCAGCGGTGGCAAAGACCCGTATCCAACCACGGTCAACGCCAACCCTTCCGATCGAATCCATCAAGCGATGACCAGCACCGAACTCAGTGATGGCGACTTTGCCAGTGTCGCCAGCGGCGCTTCGATCCGCAGCAACATGATCACGCCGAACTCGGACATGCCCGGCATGAACGTGCTGACCAACCCCAACGGCCTGCCTGGCATGAGTGCCGGTCACGGCGGCGGCGGTGGCGGCACGATCTCCAACACGATCAATCGCTCGCTGAGCACCGGTCTGGCGCCGCTGACTCGCATGGCTGGAGGTCAATGAGATGAATCGTTCCCTTCTGCTACTTGCCCTCTTCAGCTGTGCCAGCGTCATGGCCGATCCGAGTTCCGTGAACAACGCAGACATCCAGGATACCGGTGTGCAGTACCGCGGCAACTTCAACGTCAACCAGGCCGCCGGCGACCAGATGCAACAGACCAACACCAAAGCGATCGCCATTGGCACCAATGCCAGTGCCACCACCATCGTCAGGCAAAAGCTGGATACCCCTGCCAACCCGTCGATGAACGCCAGCGCCACCATTGGCGGCACCTCTTTCAGTAATGGCAACGGGATCCTGGGCGTGAACCAGGGCGCCGGTGCCAACAACCAGATGGCCAACGTGACGCGCGTCAGCATCAGTGCTGCCCCGCAAAGCGTTGACGACAGCGCCCTGTCGCAACAGAACGTGGCGCTTTTACCGAGCTCAGGAGCAACTGGCACCTCACCCGGCAGTCGCCAGGTCACGACAAGTGATCAGGCCTTCACCGGCAGCCGAGGGGTGATTCAGGTGAACCAGAGTGCCGGGGTGGGGAACCGTATGGCTAACACCCTGAGCATCCGGGTCGCTGACTGACCCAAACAACAAAAGCAGTGCAATTAGAAAGTACCAACACTTAACCAACTAATAAGCACGATGGAGAAACACCATGAAAACTACAATGGCTCTCAAACCACTGGTTTTCGCACTTGCAGCAGTAATGGCAATGGCGGCTCAAGCAGGCGGCAATGATCATGGTAACAACGGTGGTCACGGTCACAATCCTCCTCCACCAAAAGGCCCTACCCTGGAAGAACTGCTGCAAATCGGCGCAGGTGCCGGTGCTGCAGTGCTCGACGTGCAAAACAACGGCGGTAACACCGTCCTGAACCAGGGCACCCAGAACAACGCCGGCATCAGTGGCTCGCTTAACGGCGCCAACGGCAACATCGGGGCCAACAACGTGGCCGGTGACGGCAACCAGCAAGACAACGCCGCGGCTCTGGCCACCGCTGACGAAAGCTTCATCTTCGGCTCTGCGGTGTCCGCTTCCAGCGCCACTCAAGTCAACAGCAACAACACCGTTGGCAACTACTCCAGCACCAACAACGCCGGCATGAACAACGTCGGCAACAGTGGCTCGGGTAACATTGGCGTGAACAACGCTGCCGGCAACTTCAACCAACAGAAAAACAACCTGGCAATCGCTGTGTCCGGTGGTCGTGTAGCGCAAGCCGCTGCTGCTGCCAACCAAAGCACTACAGGTCTGCAAGTCGGCAACAACGGCACTCAGACCTACAAAAAAGACACCCTCACTGGCACTGTCGCCGCCGTCGGCGTATTCGGCGCCGTGGGCGAAGCTACCATCAAAGGTGACAGCCACGGCGGTGGCGGTTATGGCAACGACGACAAAGGCCATGGCGGCAATGGCGGCAGCAAAGATCAGAAAGCCACCTTCGAAGCTGTGGGTGCCTTCGGTCTTGCTGGTGTAACCACGCAACAAGTGCTGACCCCAGACGGCTGGAAAAACCCAGTTACCAACAACGCCAGCATGACCAACGTAGGCAACAACTGGTCGGGTAACGGTGGCTTCAACAACGCTGCCGGTGTTGGCAACCAACAAAGCAACTCGCTGTCCATCGCTGCAGGTTGCAAAGCCTGCATGTAATCGCGATCGAAACGAAAGCCCCGGAAACGGGGCTTTTCCTCAGTCCGCAAAGGCGTATCGATCATGCGTAAGACTGCCTTTATCGCCCTGCTTTGCCTGTCCGGCCTGACCCAGGCTGCCCAGATGCCCGTCGCTGCCCTGCCCGGCGGCGTACTCGTCTACAAGAACGTGCAAAGCATTCGTGAACGCAAGTTTGCCGACATCGTCGAACAAAAAACCGATTTCAGCTGCGGCGCCGCCGCGCTGGCCACGGTACTGCGCCAGGCTTATTGGCTCGACGTCGATGAAGAGCACATCATCAAAGGCATGCTGGTCAACGCTGACCAGGACCTTGTGCGTACTCAAGGTTTCTCCATGCTGGACATGAAGCGCTACATAGAAAGCATCGGCATGCGCGCCAGGGGCTACAAGATTCCACCGGAAAAACTCGACGACGTAACAATCCCGGTGGTGGTACTGATGGAAATTCGCGGCTACAAGCATTTCGTGGTGCTGCAGCGTTCGGACAAGGATTGGGTTTATATCGGAGATCCCGTCTTAGGCCATAAACGCTACGCCCATGATGACTTTGTCAAAGGTTGGAACGGCATCGTCTTCGCCATCGTCGGCCCCGGTTATGACAAAACCAATGCATTGCGCATGCCGCCGACCCCGCTGACCGCGAAGAACAAGCTGGATAACTTCAACCCTGTCAGAGATGCCGAATTGATGGACTTCGGGTTCATACAGAGCGACTTCTTTTAATCGCCGATTATAAAGAATGGGGCTGGATGTCCCGGGAGCAGCAGATGAAAACCTCATACTGGCTGGCCGCCGCCTGCCTGGCAGCGAGCGCGTCAGGCTATGCCAATGCAGGATTCAAACCCATCGAAGTTCAGGATCAGGAGCTGTCCCAGCTTCGTGGTCGTTACGTCATGCCGGGGCGGATCATCAGCTTCGGCATTGTCATGAGCAGTACCTGGCGCAACGCCAGCGGTGATCTGATCGGCGCTGCGACGTCGATGCAAATCCAGGCCGCCACGATCAAACCGGAATTCTATGTCTCGACCATCAAGGAACAGGGCAACGGCAGCACCCCGACGCCGGGTACTGGCAATGTCATTGGTGGCGCGGCGCTCAACAGCAGCCAGGGCGTGACCCAAAGCGTACGCGCCGCCGGCGACGGCAACACCGCCAGCAACAATGTGGCCATCAATGTAAAAGAAGCCAACACCCCTCCTCCGCTGGCACCCGCACAAGGCCAGGCCCTGATGGCCGGGCAGACCATCGGGGCCAGCAATGCCGCTGGCAGTGTCGCCGTTTCGGCCACCAACAGTGGCGTGCAAATGGCCATTCAGGCCTCGGGCAATCAAGGCACCGCCCTGCAACAAGTGGCCCAGGGTGGCCTGCTGCAGAACACCCGCCTGCTCGGCAGCGCCAACGTGGTCAACAACATGACCCAACTCAATGTTGTGCTTAACAATAACGGCATCAGCCCCGGCGCACTGGACTGCAACCTGACTCAACTCAGGGCACTACGCAATATCGGATATTGAACTACGCTGAGTCTCGATCATTGGGCTTAAAGGGACGGCTTATTCATGTATCGATCAGTATCACTGCGTGCCGCTGTATGTCTGAGTACTCTTCTACCCGCGGCGATGCTGCAAGCAGCACCCGACGCAGATGTGGAGACCCTGAAACAGGAACTTCTGGAGCTGAAGCAACGATACGAAGTGCAACAAAAGGCCCTGGCGGTGCTCGAACAACGGGTCCGTCAGGTCGAAGATCAACCGGCAGCCCCGCAACCCAAACGGCTGGCCAAGTCGCCGTCTGACATGAAAGGCAATCCAAAAGTCGCGACCGGTACCGGGGCTCCCGGAGTTGGCGCGGCAGCAGCATCGGGGGGCGCCGCCGGGGGCAGCGGCGCTTCTTACGGCCAGTCGCTGGCCGACGATTCGCAACCGGCCCAGAGTGTGTCCAACCTCTACGACGAGGCCAGCGGCTTCTTCGGCGGCGGTAAATTCAGCTTTGAAACCGGCGTGACCTATTCGCGTTACGACACCCGGCAGCTGATCCTCAACGGCTTCCTCGCGCTGGACTCGATCTTTCTGGGCAACATCAACCTCGACCGGATCAAGGCCGACACCTGGACGCTGGACCTGACCGGGCGCTACAACTTCGACAACCGTTGGCAGTTCGACGTGAACGTGCCGGTGGTTTACCGCGAATCGACCTACCAGTCCGGTGGCGGCAACGGTGGTGCGTCCAACGTCACGACGGAACAGGATGTTTCGCGCGATCCGACCATCGGCGACGTCAACTTCGGTATTGCCTACAAGTTCCTCGACGAGTCGGTCAACACGCCGGACGCCGTGGTCACCCTGCGGGTCAAGGCGCCAACCGGCAAGGATCCGTTCGGCATCAAACTGCGCCAGACCGACGCCAACTCCAACCTGTTCGTGCCTGACACGCTGCCAACCGGTAACGGTGTCTGGTCGATCACACCCGGGGTTTCGCTGGTCAAGACGTTCGACCCGGCAGTGCTGTTCGGCAGCTTGTCCTACACCCACAACCTGGAGGAGTCGTTCGACGACATCAGCTCGACCGTCAACCAGAAAACCCCGGGCAAGGTCAGCATTGGCGACAGCTTCCAGATCGGCGCCGGTATTGCGTTTGCACTGAACGAAAAGATGAGTATGTCGTTTTCGATGTCTGATCTGGTGCAACGCAGGAGCAAACTCAAACCCGATGGCGGGGATTGGCAATCGGTGGTGTCCAGTGACGCCAACGCAGGCTACTTCAACGTCGGCATGACCATTGCCGCCACGGACAACCTGACTATCGTGCCCAACCTGTCGATCGGCATGACCCCGGATGCCCCCGACTTTTCCTTCAGCCTGAAATTCCCGTACTACTTCTAAAGCAAAAGATCGCGGCCTGCGGCATCTCCTACAGGGTTAATCCCTGTAAGAGTTGCCGCAGGCTGCGATCTTTTGGGCTTTGGTCTCTAGCGAATCTGGTGTTTGTGCAGCAGGCGATAAAACGTCGGCCGCGACACGCCCAGTACTTTCGCCGCCACACTAAGGTTGTCGCTGTGGCGGTTCAACACATCGCACAGCGCCTGGCGTTCGGCGCGCGTTTTGTAGTCTTCCAGCGTACCCATCGGCGTCGAAATCGTGTGCTGACTGAGCAATCCCAGGTCCCGGGCTTCGATCTGTCGGCCTTCCGCCAGAACCAGACCCCGTCGCACTCGGTTGGCCAGTTCTCGAACGTTGCCTGGCCAGTCGTGCTTGCCCATGGCGATCAACGCATCCTCACTGAAGCTGCGCGGGCGGCGGCCGGTTTCGTGGCTGTAGAAATGCGAGAAATGGTTGGCCAGCATCGACAGATCACCGTGGCGCTCGCGCAATGGCGCGGTCACCACTTGCAGCACATTGAGGCGGTAATACAGGTCTTCGCGAAAACGCTTTTTCTCGATTGCCGCCTCGAGATCGACGTGGGTGGCCGCCAGCACGCGCACATCAACCGGAATCGGCTGACTGCCACCGACGCGCTCGATGTGTTTCTCCTGCAGAAAACGCAGCAGATTGGCCTGCAATTCCAGCGGCAGATCGCCGATTTCATCGAGAAACAGCGTGCCACCATTCGCGGCCTCGATGCGCCCGACCTTGCGCTGATGCGCCCCAGTAAAGGCGCCTTTTTCGTGACCGAACAGTTCGGATTGAATCAAGTGTTCGGGAATCGCACCGCAATTGATCGCCACGAACGGCTTGCTGTGGCGCTGGGACTGGCGATGCAGCGTGCGCGCCACCAGTTCTTTACCGGTGCCGCTTTCACCGCGGATCAGTACCGGGGATTCGGTCGGTGCCAGTTTACTCAATAATTTGCGCAGTTCGCGGATCGGCTTGCTGTCGCCAAGCAGCTCATGTTCCGGCTGGTCGACGTGAATCGTGCCTTGTCCGCGCAGACGTGCCATGCCGAATGCGCGCCCCAGGGTCACCTGGACGCGCGAGACATCGAACGGCAAGGTATGAAAATCGAAAAACCATTCGCAGACGAAGTCACCGACGTTCTGCAACCGCAGGACTTCCTGGTTCAACACCGCAATCCACTCGGTGCCGCTACGGCTGATCAGTTCCTTGACCGCTTCGGGACGTTCAAGGTGAAAAGGTTGCAGTCGCAGCAGCCCGACATCGCATGTCCGATCGGCGGCATTTTCCAGGGTGCAACTGTCGACATCCCAGCCCACCGAGCGCAAACCAGGTAATAACCGGTGACAGTCGTCGCACGGGTCGACCACCAATAAACGTCGTAACGCAGGCGCTTCGATCATGACTGTTCCTTGGCGCCAAATTTAAGGAAATTATTGTAAAAACAGTCATTTGGCAGACCCGACTGTAACATTAGCAAGAAATTGACAGAGCCTTGTATCGATTGCTTATAGGTGTACAAGCTAACGAGTTATAAGAAGCAAGTTTATTAGTCAGCTATCGAGTTGCTATCTTTCACCAGGCTTTCAAAAACGTTCGGAATGTTGAGCCTGAGCAATTAAGTTGAAATTTCTTTGTTTCGTGTGTGACCTGCCACGGGGTTGCGTGCATCAGTACAAGTAACCAGCCGAACGGTAAGCCCAACCGACGGCACATCACTTGATTGGGCACGACAGAGAGAAGACCCCAATGACCGCCCCGCTCCGTATCAACGAAGCTCTTTTGATTGCCAACCACGCGTTCAAACCCTTTCAGTGCGTGGCCTGGGCCCCACAAGACGGCAATGGCGAACTGAACCTGACCGTCATCGATCGTACCAACTCGCACATCGGTCGCCAGCAGATTCCGAGCAGCGCCTACTCTGACCCGGCGCAACTGGAACTGCTGTTGCAACAGGCCCGCGCCGAATTGAGCAAAGAAGGTTACCTGCTGCAATCGTGGTCGATGCCACATTGATCAGAGGCTGATGCGGATGACTTTCACGTCATCCGCTCTGTTCTTTGTTAGTTATCCGCTGCTGTTTATCTTCAATACTTCTGTACAACTTTCTTCAACCTGCCAGGCGCCACTGCTTGGCAGGCTTTCGTTTGGTTCAAAAAGACACTGTTATGGCACAGTGCGACCCTCCACCTGTTAGTTCTGTCAGTTGAACTTGCGTGTATTCAGGGATTGAATGTTCCGCTCATGCAGTTACCGCCCATTCGGGCCTGGTCAACTTGCAAGGAGAGGCATGCATGTCACCCGAGAACGCCTTTGCGCGCCCGGCACTACTCAACAGTTCCGGGCAACTCGACAAACAATTTGCCAACACTGGCGTCGCCCAAGTGTATTTCGCCGGCAGTGTTTCCAGCATGACTCAGGGTGTCGCACTGGATCGACAGGGGCGCGTGCTGGTCGCCGCCAAGGTCGGCACTGCTCAAGGCAGTCGTTTCGGTCTGGCACGCCTACTTGCGGACGGTTCGGCCGACCTCGCTTTCGGCCAGCATGGCAGCGTGATTGGCGAGTTCGAACGCGGTTTTGAGGCCACCGGTGGCAAGGTCCAGGTATTGCCCGACGGACGAATCCTGCTGGCCGGGCTGCATTATCAAAACGCCCATCGCACCCTGCCCGCCCTTGCCCTGTTCAGCACCGAGGGTATCCCCGACCCGAGCTTTGGTGAAAATGGTCGCAAAGTAGTGCGCCTGCCCGGCGACCTGTCCATCGGTTCCCGTGACTGCTGGCTGCCTCCCGGCGTACCGGGTGCTGAAGCCTGTGACATCGCCGTGCAGGACGACGGGCATATTCTGCTGATCGCCAATCACCACTTCGAACTCGCCGACCATGCCGGAATGCTGATCCGCCTGACGCCAGACGGGACGCTCGATGCAAGCTTCAATGGGCGCGGTTTCGTGATGATTCGACATTTGCTGCTCAACACGTGGCTCAGCAGCCTCGTATTGCAGAAGGACGGGCGGATCCTTGTCGCCGGCTCAATTGATTTTCCCCAGGAGGGGCTGGTGGCGCGCTACCTGCCTGACGGGCGTCTTGATGAGCGCTTCGCGGTGGATGGCTTCCTGGCTTTCAAAGCCAACGGCAAAAGCGCGATGGTCTGTCAGGTCATCGAGTCAAAGGAACATCTGCACTGTTTTGGCAGCAGTCGCGATCCGATCCGCTGCCTGGCGCTGAGCCTGCATCCTAACGGCCGCCCGGACTGGCGCAACGACACTGGCCACCCGCATCTGCTGGAAATCGGTCCCAGTGGTTGCCAGTGGAGCGCCGCGCAACGCATGGCGGATGGTCGGATCATGGCGGTGGGTGCAACGATCGGCGGCGTCGAGGCCGACTTCATCGTTGCTCGCTATAAAGCTGATGGTCATCTCGACCGAAGCTTTGGCAACGGCCACGGCTGGTTGCGCACGCGCCTGGGCCGCAGCCTGGATACCGCCAATTCTCTCGCGATCCAGCCAGACCGGAAAATTCTTGTCGGCGGCTACTCGCTCGACGGCAACTACCGCGCCATGGTCGCGCGTTATCTGAATCAATAACTTCCCGGACTTGAACTTGCCAGACACATGCGGCAACTTGCGCGCTTCTTAATACAAGGAGCAACCGATGTCCGGTTCACTGGCCCAGGCGTTCGCGCATAATTTTCTCGGGCACTCGCCCCGCTGGTACAAGGCGTGCATCGTAGGGTTCCTGATCCTCAACGCCGTGGTGCTGTTCACTGTCGGCCCGGTCGCCGCCGGCTGGCTGCTGGTGATCGAATTCATTTTCACCCTGGCCATGGCCCTCAAGTGCTATCCATTGATGCCCGGTGGCTTGTTGCTGATCGAAGCCCTGCTGCTGAAGATGACCTCACCACAGGCCCTGTACGATGAACTGGTGCACAACTTCCCGGTGATCCTGCTGCTGATGTTCATGGTCGCGGGCATCTACTTCATGAAGGATCTGCTGCTGTTTCTGTTCTCACGGTTGCTGCTGGGCGTGCGCTCCAAGGCGCTGCTGGCGCTGATGTTCTGCTTTCTCTCAGCTTTTTTGTCGGCGTTTCTCGATGCCTTGACCGTAACCGCGGTGATCATCAGCGCGGCGGTCGGCTTCTATTCGGTCTACCACCGCGTGGCCTCGGGCAATGATCCGCGTCAGGACAGCGAATTCAGCGACGACCGCCATCTGCCGGCCCTGCACCATGAAGACCTGGAGCAATTCCGCGCATTCCTGCGCAGCCTGCTGATGCACGGCGCGGTCGGCACCGCACTCGGTGGGGTCTGCACCCTGGTGGGTGAGCCGCAGAATCTGCTGATCGGTCATGAAATGGGCTGGCACTTCGCAGAGTTTTTCCAGAAAGTCGCGCCGGTTTCGTTGCCGGTGCTGGCGGCGGGTCTGGTGACCTGCGTGCTGCTGGAAAAACTGCGCTGGTTTGGCTACGGCACCCTGCTGCCGGACAACGTCCGCGCCGTGCTGGCCAATTACGCCGCCGAAGACAACGCCGAACGCACCCCGCGTCAGCGTGCCGCCCTGCTGGTGCAAGGCGCTGCCGCATTGATCCTGATTGGCTGCCTGGCGTTTCACGTCGCGGAGGTCGGGCTGATCGGCCTGATGGTGATCGTGCTGATCACCGCGTTCACCGGCATCACCGACGAGCATCGTCTGGGCAGCGCGTTCAAGGACGCCATGCCGTTCACCGCATTGCTGGTGGTGTTCTTTGCCGTGGTCGCGGTGATTCACGATCAGCAACTGTTCGCCCCGTTGATCCAGTGGGTGCTGGCGCTGCCGGCGGAACAACAGCCGGGCATGCTGTTCATCGCCAACGGCCTGCTCTCGGCGATCAGCGATAACGTGTTCGTCGCCACGATCTACATCACCGAAGTGAAACAGGCTTTCCTGTCCGGGCACATGAGCCGCGAGCATTTCGAGACCCTGGCGATCGCGATCAACACTGGCACCAATCTGCCAAGCGTGGCGACGCCGAACGGTCAAGCGGCATTCCTGTTCCTGCTGACCTCGGCGATTGCGCCGCTGGTGCGCCTGTCGTACGGGCGGATGGTGTGGATGGCGTTGCCGTACACCGTAGTGATGGGGTTGCTGGGCTGGTATGCGGTGAGTTACTGGCTCTGACAACACGCGATAAAACTGTGGGAGCGGGCTGACGGAGTGTCAGGCACTTGATGTGTTGACTGATGCACCGCATTCGCGAGCAAGCTCGCTCCCACATTGTCAGGGCGGTGAGCCAATGGCGCTGGCAACTCTCGATCAACCGGTATGAGCAGGCTCACTCCCACATTGGCAGGCGCTCAGCCAATGGCTCTGACTACACGCGATTAAAACTGTGGGAGCGGGCTTGCTCGCGAAGACGGAGTGTCAGGCACTTGATGTGTTGACTGATACTCCGCATTCGCGAGCAAGCCCGCTCCCACAGTTTGTTTCCGGATGAATCAGCGACCGAGGATGTACTTCTCGATCGCCTGCGCCACGCCGTCGTCGGTGTTTGGCGCGGTGACCACGTCAGCCTGGCGCTTCACCGCCTCTTCCGCCTGCCCCATGGCAATCGACAATCCCGCGCAATGGAACATCGCCGGGTCGTTGCCGCCATCGCCAATCGCGGCGGTCTGCGCCAGCGGGATATCGAGGTGCGCGGCAATGGTTGCCAGTGCGGTGCCCTTGTTGGCCTCCAGCGCCGTCACGTCCAGGTACACCGGTTGCGAACGCGAAACCTGAGCCATGCCGCTGACCTTGGCTAACAGGCGCGCCTCAAGCTCGATCAGCAGATCGGTGTTGTTACTGGTGGCGACGATCTTGTCGATGCGCTCCAGGTACGGCTCGAAACTCTCGACCACCACCGGCGGATAACCGAGGCCGTGCTGTTCGCGCGGCACCATCGGCCCGTGCGGATCCTTGAGCAACCAATCGCCACCGCTGAACACCCAGATTTCCACATCCGGCTGGTCGGCAAACAACGCCAGAGCAATCAGCGCGGTCGGCACCGGCAGGTAATGCGCCACCAACAGACTGCCATCCGGATTGACGATGGTGCCGCCATTGAAAGCGGCGGTCGGCAGATCGACGCCCAAGGCTTCGATCTGCTGCAACATGGCTTTGGGTGGGCGCCCGGTGGCCAGGCTGAACAACACGCCGGCCTCGCGCAGCGAACGAACGGCGTCAATGGTGCGCTGGCTCAGACTGTGATCGGGCAGCAGCAGCGTGCCGTCCATGTCACTCAATAAAAAGCGGATCGATTCACTCATCCCAGACCATGCCAGACGCGACCGTCGCGAGTCAGCAGATCATTGGCGGCTTGCGGGCCGTCTTCCCCGGCAGCGTAAGTCTGCACACTCGCATCCTGTTGCCAGGCATCGAGGAAGGGCTGCACCGCGCGCCAGCCGTTCTCGATGTTGTCGGCGCGCTGGAACAGCGTCTGGTCGCCGGTCAGGCAGTCGTAGATCAGCGTTTCGTAGCCGGTGGACGGCTGCATCTCGAAGAAATCCTTGTAGGCAAAACCCAGCTCGATGTTGGCCATGTTCAACGCCGGCCCCGGCCGTTTGGCCAGCAGGTCGAACCACATGCCTTCGTTAGGCTGGATCTGAATGCGCAGATAGGTCGGCTGCAACTCGTCGACCTCGGTGTCACGGAACTGTGCGTACGGCGCTGGTTTGAAGCAGATGACGATCTCGGTGTCGCGCACGCTCATGCGCTTGCCGGTACGCAGGTAGAACGGCACGCCGACCCAGCGCCAGTTGTCGATCATGACTTTCAGCGCGACGTAGGTTTCGGTGTTGCTGTCAGGCGCTACGTTGGCTTCCTGCCGATAGCCATTCAACGCTTTGCCATCGACTTCACCGGCGCGGTACTGACCGCGTACCGAGTTGGCTCGCGCCTCTTCAACGCTCCACGGGCGGATCGCGCCGACCACTTTGGCCTTCTCGCCGCGCACGGCGTCAGCGCCGAACGCGGCCGGCGGTTCCATGGCGACCATCGCCAGCAACTGGAACAGGTGATTGGGCACCATGTCACGCAGCGCACCGGTGTGCTCGTAAAAACTGCCACGGGTTTCGACGCCGACGGTTTCTGCCGCGGTGATTTGCACGTGGTCGATGTAATGGTTGTTCCAGAAGGCCTCGAACAGGCTGTTGGAGAACCGGCTGACCAGAATGTTCTGCACGGTTTCCTTACCCAGGTAATGGTCGATCCGATAGATCTGTTTTTCGGACATGACCTTGAGCAGGCAGGCGTTCAACGCTTCGGCAGTTTGCAGATCGGAGCCGAACGGCTTCTCGATCACCACCCTTCTGAACGCTTCCGGGGTTTCCTCCAGCAGTTTGGCCGCGCCGAGACGGCGTACCACTTCACTGAAGAAACGTGGCGCGGTGGCCAGGTAGAACACCGCATTGCCAGTGCCGCTGTCGGCAATTTTTGCCGCCAGCGCGGAATAAGTGCTGTCGTCCAGGAAGTCGCCCTGGACGTAGCTGATGCCTTTGGCGAGCTTGGCCCACAAGACCGGATCAAGCATCTGATCGCCCTTGCCGACTTTCGCCGCCACTTCGGTACGGATGAAGTCTTCGAGTTTTTGCGCGAAGGCTTCATCGGTAATGGCGTTGTGATCAACGCCGACGATCCGCAGATTCTCGTCAAGCAAGCCGTCGCGACTGAGGTTGTACAGCGCCGGCATCAGCAAGCGCTTGACCAGGTCGCCGTGGGCACCGAACAAAAACAGCGTGGTCGGTGGTGCGGGTTCTGCCTTGGATTTTCTGCGGATCGTATGGGTCATTTCTTCGGTGTCTCCACGTGGCCGCCGAAGCCGAAGCGCTGGGCCGAGAGAATCTTGTCGCCAAAAGTGCCCTGCCCGCGCGAGCGGTAGCGCGAGAACAGCGAGTTGGACAGCACCGGAACCGGCACCGCCTGCTCCATGGCCGCTTCGATGGTCCATTGACCTTCGCCGCTGTCAGCCACCGAACCGGAGAAGCCGTCGAGTTTCGGGTCGTTGGCCAGTGCGTCGGCGGTCAGGTCGAGCAGCCAGGACGAGACCACGCTGCCACGACGCCAGACTTCGGCGATGTCGGCCACGTTCAGGTCGAAACGCTGATCTTCTGGCAGACGCTCGCTGGACTTGGTCTTGAGGATGTCGAAGCCTTCGGCGAACGCGGCCATCATGCCGTACTCGATGCCGTTGTGAATCATCTTCACGAAGTGCCCGGCACCGGCAGGACCGGCGTGGATGTAGCCGTGCTCGGCGCGGTGATCCTCGGATTTGCGATCCCTGGTACGCGGAATGTTGCCCATGCCCGGCGCCAGCGCTGCGAACAGTGGGTCCAGACGGTTCACGGTCTCGGCGTCGCCGCCGATCATCATGCAGTAGCCGCGCTCCAGGCCCCAGACGCCGCCGGAGGTACCGACGTCGATGTAGTGCAGGCCCTTCTCGGCCAGGGTTTTCGCCCGGCGAATGTCATCCTTATAGTTGGTGTTGCCGCCGTCGATGATGGTGTCACCGGCTTCCAGCAAGTCGCTCAGAGTGTTGATGGTGTCTTCGGTCGGCGCGCCGGCCGGCAACATGACCCATACGGCACGTGGCTTGGCCAGGCCTGCCACCAGAGCGGGCAGGTCGGCAACGCCGGTGGAGCCCTCGGCGACCAGGTTATCGATGAAAGCGGTATTGCGGTCGTAAACAACGGTGGTGTGACCGTTGAGCATCAGACGTCGCGCAATATTGCCGCCCATGCGGCCCAGTCCAATAATCCCGAGTTGCATGTGCTGATGCTCCTTACTACAAATAAATGTGTGTCATTGGTTATAGCCCAACGCGACTGATGGAGGTTAGTCCAGAGCGTTGCGATGAAGTTTCCGGGCATTGTGCCCGATCCAGACTGATAACGCCCCGAATCCTGCCGAAGACACACCGACCATGAAAAATAAAAAAGTTCCATTCACGGGCAAAAGAAATCAAAATTGGCGCCGATAGCAAGTCAGTAGCCCCGACGCGGGGACGATTTGCAGTTGAGACACGCCATTTGCGAGGTGAGCAATGGGCACAGTACACACAGCAATGCCGCCACAAACCCTGTACGTCACGATCCGTCGCGATGAATTGCGCCAGTTGAAAGACGAGCGCGACCAATTGAAGCAGGAGCTGGCGCAGCTGCGCTCGCTGACCCAGGGCGCTCAGCCCAAACCTCTGCCGGTGGTCCAGCGCCATCCGCACGCCTGACCTGCCCCGCCAGCTTCGGGAACGGCGCCTGTCGTTCCCGACATGATGCTCCCCTGCCCCTGATCAGCAACTAACGAAGTTTTCACACTGCCTTGGTGATACTCCGGCCCATTCTGGCCGTGCGTTTGCGCGCGGCTTCCGTTCGTCGGTTTGATGTAGCGCTCCGACGGTGGTTAGTGACGATGAGCTGGAGTGCTGAATGGCATTGTTCAAACGCAGCAAAACGACTGCGACAGGTTTCGACTGGGCCGGGGTTCTCTGGCTGTTCGCTTTCTTCTGGTATTTCTCGGGCATCACCCAACTGTTGATTCAACTGACCGGTACCTCCGGTTTCAGCGGTTTCCGTCAGGCCTTCGTGATGAGCGCGCTGTGGCTCGCCCCGATGCTGGCGTTTCCCAAACGCACCAAACTGCTGGCCGCGCTGATCGGTATCGTCCTGTGGGCCTGCTCGATGGCCAGCCTGGGTTATTTCTTCATCTATCAGCAGGAATTCTCGCAAAGCGTCATCTTCATCATGTTCGAGTCGAACATCTCTGAAGCCGGCGAGTACATGACCCAGTACTTTGCCTGGTGGATGATCCCGGCGTTCCTTGCCCATACCGCTTTCGCCTATTTCCTGTGGACCCGCCTGCGCCCGGTGTACATGCCCCGAGGCCGCGCGTTCGTGGCTGCGATCGCGATCGTTTTCGCCGTAGTCGGCTACCCGCTGATCAAACAGACCCAACGTACCGGCAGTTTCGCCGGCGGTTTCGAGAAGTTCGAAGACCGTATCGAGCCAGCCGTGCCTTGGCAGATGGCGGTGGCTTACCACCGTTACCTCGACACCCTGGCCGGCATGCAGGACATGCTGCACAGCACCAGCAAAGTGCCGCCGCTGCATAACCTCAAGGTGACCGATGCCGATAAACCGTCGACCCTGGTGCTGGTGATCGGCGAGTCGACCAACCGTCAGCGCATGAGCCTGTACGGCTATGGACGTAAGACCACGCCGGAACTGGACAAGCTCAAGGATCAGCTCGCGGTGTTCGACAACGTCATCACCCCGCGCCCTTACACCATTGAAGCGCTGCAGCAGGTCCTGACCTTCGCCGACGAAGAGAACCCTGATCTGTACCTGTCCACGCCGTCGCTGGTCAGCATGATGAAACAGGCCGGTTACAAGACCTTCTGGATCACCAACCAGCAGACCATGACCAAGCGCAACACCATGCTCACGACCTTCTCCGAGCAGGCCGACGAGCAGGTGTACCTGAACAACAACCGCAACCAGAACGCCGCGCAGTACGACGGTGACGTGATCGAGCCGTTCAACAAGGCGCTGACCGACCCGGCGCAGCGCAAGCTGATCGTCGTGCACTTGCTCGGCACTCACATGAGCTACCAGTACCGTTATCCGCCGACCTTCGACAAGTTCCAGGACCGTACCGGCGTGCCGGCCGGCGTGCGTGACGATCAGGTGCCGACCTACAACAGCTACGACAACGCCGTGCTGTACAACGATTTCGTGGTGTCCAGCCTGATCAAGGACTACGCCAAGTCCGATCCGAACGGTTTCCTGCTGTACCTCTCCGACCACGGTGAAGACGTGTTCGACTCCGCCGGCCACAACACCCTCGGCCGTAACGAGAACAAACCGACCGCGCCGATGTACACCATTCCGTTCATGGCCTGGGCGTCGCCGAAATGGCGCGAGAACCACGACTGGAACTTCGCCGCCGACCTGGGCCGGCCGTACAGCAGCTCGCACCTGATCCACACCTGGGCGGACATGGCCGGTTTGAGTTTCGATGAACTGGACCGCAGCAAGAGTCTGGTCAGCGACAGCTTCAAACCACGTCCGCTGATGATCGGCAACCCGTACGAGCGCGAGCAGCGCGCCTTGATCGACTTCAGCCTGATGAAGCCGAAAAAGGTCGACCCTGCCGCAGCGAATGTCGTGCAGCAGTAACCGCTCGGAAGGCATCGGTTTCGAGAGATCGCAACCGGTGTAACGCATAAAGAAAAAGCTCCGTATCGCAAGATACGGAGCTTTTTTCGTTTTGGGCGGTCAGGTAGCCCGCTTTATGGGGCTCTACTGTACCGCCTGAGGGAAATCGGAGCAGCCAGCATGCTCGCACGTACCCTCCTCCCTGAAAGAGCAGCCAGCGCGCTCACAGGGCGCCAGTAAATTGCACCAGCAGGATCAAGGATTGTTCCAGCACAAAAACAAACGCCCCGAACAAGTCGGGGCGTTTGTGGGTGCGTTCACTTGGGTGCTTTCACACCCTTCGCGATGCAGGTCCGGCGCTATCAGTAAGCCTTGCCGGTCTTGTAGAAGTTCTCGAAGCAGAAGTTGGTGGCTTCGATGTAGCCTTCGGCGCCACCGCAGTCAAAACGCTTGCCCTTGAACTTGTAGGCCATGACGCAGCCGTTCTGGGCCTGCTTCATCAGGGCGTCGGTGATCTGGATTTCACCACCCTTGCCTGGTTCGGTCTGTTCGATCAGGTCGAAGATGTCCGGGGTCAGGATGTAACGACCGATGATCGCCAGGTTCGACGGCGCGTCTTCCGGCTTTGGCTTCTCGACCATGCTGTGTACGCGGTAGATGTCGTCGCGGATCATCTCGCCGGCGATCACGCCGTACTTGCTGGTTTCCTGCGGATCGACTTCCTGGATGGCGATGATCGAGCAGCGGAACTGCTTGTACAGCTTGACCATCTGGGTCAGTACGCCGTCGCCTTCGAGGTTGACGCACAGGTCGTCCGCCAGTACCACGGCGAACGGTTCGTCACCGATCAGCGGGCGACCGGTGAGGATCGCGTGGCCCAGACCTTTCATTTCGGTCTGACGGGTGTAGGAGAACGAGCACTCGTCGAGCAGCTTGCGGATGCCGACCAGGTATTTCTCCTTGTCGGTGCCTTTGATCTGGTTTTCCAGCTCATAGCTGATGTCGAAGTGGTCTTCCAGAGCGCGCTTGCCACGACCGGTCACGATCGAGATTTCAGTCAGGCCAGCGTCCAGAGCTTCTTCAACGCCGTACTGGATCAGTGGCTTGTTTACCACCGGCAGCATTTCTTTGGGCATGGCTTTAGTCGCTGGCAGGAAGCGAGTACCGTAACCGGCTGCTGGGAACAAGCATTTCTTGATCATATAAGTCCTTGAAAGGGCTGTGTGTACGAGTTTCGGCGCAGTCTAATCAGGCGGCGTGCACCTTACAATGCCCCGCACTGGCTAACCAATGCCAACATAGAGAAATATTCTCGCCGATAGTTCCGTTGGCGACTGCGACCCGCGAAAACAGAGTAGCTCAAACACGCAAATGCGCTGCATCACCATACGCTCATCATCCCCCAATGTGAGGATTTGTCGGTATCATGGCGCCTTTGAACCAGCGAACGAGACAGATAGATGGCCGCGGTAAAAATCATCAACGGGTATGTGATCGACAAGAAAGACGGCAAGTGGAACCTGACCACGACCAATGGCGAACACATCGCCGGTCCTTTCGACAGCGAGCAGCTGGCGACTGATGTAGCGTCGGTATTCACCGACACCCCTGCGTCGTCCAAACGCCGTGGCAAAGATCAGGACTGATCTGTTGCGACACGCGCCGAGCCCTGCCCTTGTGCAGGGCTTTTTTGTGGCCGCTCGCAGCATGATGAAAACAAGTGGCCAATCGCTATAACCTTTTCATGCTGGCGCTGTCAGAGCGTTTAGCCCCTCCCTCGCTGAAGACGACACACTATGAACATGAACAGAATGCTGCCGCTGATCGCGGTATTGGCCCTCGGTGGCTGTGCCACCTCGGAAACCACCTACCTGAACAACGGCGAACAGGGCTTGAGCATCGACTGCTCCGGGGAAGCCAACTCCTGGGCTACGTGCTACGAAAAGGCTGACGCCTCCTGCGCCGGCACCGGCTATCGCATCGTCGGTACCGACGGCACGCCAGCGCCCAAGGAGAGTGACAAAACCCTGGGGGTCGACGTCGGCAACTACAAGAACCGCAGTGTGGTGGTGGTCTGCAAATAGACCCTACATGTGGATCTCGGCGAACTTGATCCCGAGCCCGCGCACGACCTCGATCAGGTCGTCTAGCCGGGCAAAGGATTCGACTTCGTCGTTATCGTCCACCAGAAAATAGCTGCGACCGGCGCTCTTCTTGAAAAACACGATCCACTCGCCCGAGTTCGCCGGATTTTGAATCACATGCGTGGCAGAGATAAGGCCCTCTGCATGCCGTTCCCGTACTTGCTCTCGCTTCATGCGCGACTCCAGAAATGAAAATGCCGTCACAGCAAGACTGTGACGGCATCGGTGCTGATGGCCGCTATTCTATCAGCCGGAAATACAGGCATTGGCGGCGTTTTGCACGTCACGGGGACGAACCGGCACATTGGACATCCGCTCATGCAGCTTGATGCTGCTGCCGCCGGAACGGTCTTCGATATCAAACACCGCAGCCGCGCCGGTGGAAAATTTCCCGGGAACAATCACTCGCACGCCATCCTTGTGCGGCTGCATCTGCAGCGCGCCGCGGCTGTTGGCAAGCTTGTCGGCCAGGCACTGAGCATACTCATGGGGTTTCTTGCCGGAAATCACGCTCATGGTGGGCAAGGTTTCGTTGATTTCGGAAACACTCGCGCAACCACCCACGACCAACATCAACGGCAGACACACCACACCCCACTTCATACAAATACCTCCCATAAAGACCCTCGGACAGCAGTAATGCCATTTTTCTCCGAGGCTTACTCCATTAAACCCGCATGGAATCGCGAATAACTGTTTTTAATTGTCAAAGCAGCGCTCGACGGCGGGATAATAACCCGTTCGGGCTGATAAACTGCGCCAATCGCACATGCTATCGTTTTGATTTAGTAGAAAAAGCCCTTCTGGAGGCGCCCATGAAATTCATTCACCAGCGCGAGCACCTCAACGAAGACGACATCGTCGTCATCCAATGCTCGCAAACCTGCAACATCCGCTTGATGAACGACGCCAACTTCCGCGCGTTCAAGAACGGCGGCCGCCACACCTACCACGGCGGCGCTTTCGACACGTTTCCTGCGCGCATCACCGCGCCGAGCACCGGTTTCTGGAACATCACCATCGACACCGTCAACCGTCGCGCCATCAGCGTCACGCGCAAGCCGACCCTGACCCACTCGATCAAGATCATCCGCCGCTCCAGCTCCAAACTGAGCTGAGTCGCCCCTGACAAAAAGGTAAGCACGACCGTGGCCCAAACGACCAAATACGTCATCAAATACAAGCTCAACGGTGAACGCCGTTTCGAGTTCGCGCAACTGGAAAACGGCACCGTCGAAGAGGCCAAGGCCGCACTGGATGCCATCCATGGCACCACCGAAGACGTGATCAGCGACATCGCCGTGAGCAAAGCCCTGTAACACCACATTACGGGATTCGACCGCAAGCGGCGGAGTGTTCTGCCGCCGGTATTTGCCCAGACTGACAGCCTCGACCAAAGGGTTCAGGAGTCAGCATGTCAATGTCCCCGTCTCGGCTGGATGCGCTCGATTGGGCAAGCCTCGAACAGCATCTGGATCAATATGGCTATGCCATCGTCCGCTCGTTGCTGTCGGCGCAAACCTGTGAACGCTTGAGCGCCCTGTATTCGCAGACCGAACCGTTTCGTTCGCAGGTCATCATGGCCCGCCACGGTTTCGGTCGCGGGGAATACAAGTACTTCAGCTATCCCCTGCCGACAGCCATCGAACGTCTGCGCACTGCGTTTTACCCGCGCCTGGTGCCACTGGCCAACCGCTGGTACGAACGCATGAATGTGCCTGTACGCTTTCCCGCAACCCATTCCGAGTTTGTGCAGCGCTGTCAGGCTGCCGGCCAGCTGCGGCCGACACCCTTGCTGTTGCAATACGGCCCGCAGGACTACAACTGCCTGCATCAGGATCTGTACGGAGAACTGGTTTTCCCACTGCAAGTGGCGATTCTTCTGTCGCAGCCCGGAGAGGATTTTGCCGGTGGTGAGTTCGTCCTGACCGAGCAGCGTCCACGCATGCAGTCGCGCCCGCACGTTGTGGCTCTGCACAAGGGTGACGCGGTTATATTCGCGGTCAACCAGCGCCCGGTCAACGGCACACGCGGCGATTATCGAGTGACCATGCGTCACGGCGTCAGTCGCCTGCACAGCGGAAATCGGCATACTCTGGGCATCATCTTCCACGACGCATCATGAACACCATGCACCCGACCACCTTCGACCTGTTCGCCGACCACGAACCCGAGCAACAACCCCGCGCCGAGCAGATCGGCGAACAATCGTGGGTGTTGCGCGGCTTCGCCCTGCCGGTGATCGATCAACTATTGCCAGCGCTGGAAGCCATTCTCGCCGTAGCACCGTTGCGCCACATGATGACCCCGGGCGGTTTCAGCATGTCGGTGGGCACCAGCAGTTGCGGAACCCTGGGCTGGATCACCGACCGTAGCGGTTATCGCTACAGCACCGTCGACCCGCTGAGTGGCCAGCCCTGGCCGGCGATGCCAGAAGTGTTGTCGGAACTGGCGCGCAAAGCAGCACAGCGCGCTGGATTTGCCGACTTTCATCCAGACTCCTGCCTGATCAACCAATATGTCCCCGGCGCGAAAATGTCTTTGCATCAGGACAAAGACGAAAATGCCTACGCGGCGCCGATCGTTTCGCTGTCATTGGGGTTGCCGGCGATGTTCCTGTTCGGTGGTTTTTTGCGCAGCGACAAGAGCCAGCGCATTCCTCTGCTGCACGGCGATATGGTGGTCTGGGGCGGGGTCGATCGCTTGCGTTTTCACGGTGTGCTGCCGATCAAACCCGGGCGGCATCCACAGTTGGGCGAACGCCGGATCAACCTGACCTTGCGTGTCGCCGGGTGATCTGAAAAGTTTGACCGCAAGGCCCGGAGTGCTACCAACATTGCCGCTGGTTAACCTGAATCAAACAGGTCAACGGACTACTCGCCATGAAAAAGCTTTCGCCCCTCATCAACGTTGAAACCGATCCACGCTGGGCCGCTGTCGTTGCACGGGACCCGCGGGCCGACGGGCAGTTTGTCTATGCGGTGAAAACCACCGGCATCTATTGCCGCCCCAGCAGCCTTTCACGTTTGCCCAAGCCGCAGAACGTCGAGTTCTTCGAAAGTGCTCAAGCTGCCGAGGCGGCGGGTTACCGCCCAAGCAAGCGCACCCGCAAGGATCAGACTGAAGTCGCCAGCCAGCACGCCGCGACCGTGGCGATGGCCTGTCGGCAGATCGAGTCGAGTGAAACAGTGCCCTCGCTCAATGAACTCGCCGAAACCGCCGGCCTCAGCCCTTTCCATTTTCATCGGGTGTTCAAGGCCGCAACCGGCCTGACACCAAAGGGTTACGCGGCGGCGCATCGTTCGCGCCGGGTGCGTGAACGGCTCGCGGATGGCGGCACGGTGACCGATGCGCTGTACAACGCGGGTTTCAATTCCAACAGCCGCTTTTATGAGGCAGCCGACAAGGTGCTGGGGATGAAACCCGGTGACTACCGCGCTGCAGGACGCAACAACGACATTCATTTTGCGGTTGGCCAATGTTCGCTCGGGGCAATTCTGGTGGCGCAGAGTGAGCGCGGCGTGTGCGCGATTCTGTTGGGCGACGATCCGCATCAACTGGTGTGCGATCTGCAGGATCAGTTCCGTCAGGCCAACCTGATTGGCGCCGATGCCGGCTTCGAGCAGTTGATTGCCAAGGTGGTGGGTTTCATCGAAGCGCCAGCGCTCGGCCTCGACTTGCCACTGGATGTGCGTGGCACAGCGTTCCAGGAGCGGGTGTGGCAGGCGTTGCGGGAAATCCCGGTGGGTCGCACCGCCAGTTACGCCGAAATCGCCCAACGCATTGGCGCGCCGACGTCCATGCGCGCCGTGGCGCAAGCCTGCGGCGCCAACCGTCTGGCCGTGGCAATCCCCTGCCATCGCGTGGTGCGTAGCGATGGCAATCTGTCGGGGTATCGCTGGGGAGTAGAGCGTAAGCGCCAGTTGCTGGAACGCGAAACCCAGTCTTAGCGCACGCCGATGTAGACCGACACGGACTCGGGGCCGGTGTAGGCCTCGAAGTCGGTAGCGTAACGGCGCTGAATCTGCGGATTGGCTGCAAAGAAGTCCCAGATCTTTCCCCAGGTCGAGATGACCGCATCAGGCAACGGCCCCTGCGCTTCGAACACCAGATACTCGCCCGCTTCGATCCGCACGGACTCAAAGTCTTTGACTGAAGCATTCACGGCAACGCCAGCGGTAACGTCAAACGCACCCGAAGCATCCGACTCGTAAGCCGAATACACGCCATAAATCGGCGAATGGGCTGACTTGCCGGGAATGGATTCGGCCAACTCCTCGCCGAAAAACCGGCCCCACATCGGGCCGATTTTCGCGGTTTCGGGTTGGTGCTCTGCGGCGTTGGTGGTGCGAACCTGCAGGCCAGCAACGGTGAAGGCGTCGATTTGCTGTCGTTTCAAATCCATCGAAATTGCGGCTCCCTGTATAGAAGTGCGGCCACACAGGGCCGCAATGACACCTACTTTGTCAGCGATTGACGTCGACCACAACCCTGCCGCGAAGCTGTCCGGCGAGCAGTTTTGGCGCCGCGTCGATGGCTTCGCTGAGGGCGATTTCATGACTGATCAATGGCAACAGGGCGAAGTCCAGATCCTTGGCCAGACGCGCCCAGGCCTCGATCCGCCGCGCTTTGGGCTGAGTTACGCTGTTGATCCCTGCCAGCGTCACGCCGCGCAAAATGAACGGCGCCACCGACGCCGGAAAATCCATGCCCTGAGCCAGACCGCAGGCAGCGACGGTGCCCTCGGCGCGGGTACTGGCGCAAGCGTTGGCCAAGGTGTGACTGCCGACCGAATCGATCACTGCGGCCCAGCGTTCCTTAGCCAAGGGCTTGCCCGGCTCAGACAAAGTTGCGCGGTCGATGATCTCGCTGGCACCCAGTTGCTTCAGGTACTCATGCTCGGACACCCGGCCGGTGGACGCCACCACGCGATAACCGAGTTTGCTGAGCAAGGCGATGGCGAAACTGCCCACCCCGCCATTGGCGCCAGTCACCAGCACTTCGCCCTGATCCGGGGACACGCCGTTACGCTCCAGCGCCAGAATGCACAGCATCGCCGTGTAGCCGGCGGTACCGATGGCCATGGCTTGCGCGGCGGTAAAGGCTTTGGGCAACGGAATCAGCCAGTCGCCATTGAGCCGCGCCTTCTGCGCCAAACCGCCCCAGTGACTTTCGCCCACCCCCCAACCATTGAGCAGCACCTGATCACCGGCCTGGTAGTCGGGATGCGAACTGACTTCCACCGTGCCCGCCAGATCGATCCCCGGCACCATCGGAAACTTGCGCACCACCGGACTGCTGCCGGTGATCGCCAGACCGTCCTTGAAGTTCAGCGTGCTGTACGCGACCTTCACCGTCACGTCGCCATCGGGCAACTGCGCTTCGCTGATCTGCTGCAGGCTGGCGCGGTAACCGTCGTCGTCTTTGTCGATCAAAATGCCGTTGAACATGGCTGCCTCTCAATCAATGATTTCAAATCCTCGTGCCCTGAAATAACACAAAGCAACACATTGCCCCACCCGACTTTGCGCCAATTCGCAAATCCGCCAAGTAATTGTGAAGCGGGCGGCTATGCTTTTTCGACGGTCGTGCTTTCGCTGTCATCCCTGCTGAAAGCGGCCCCTGTCGATGGAGCTGACAATGCCTTACCCGCGCTCATTGCTTGCGATACTGATGCTGTGCCTGCTGACGGTTGGCAACACTTGGGCTGCCCCGGCTACCGCCAGCAAACCTGCTGCTGCCGACGCTGCCCCGAGCGCGCCGACGTGGCCGCAAGTGATCACCAGCGGCAAGGCCAAACTGACCGTGTACCAGCCGCAACTCGACAGCTGGGATGGCTACACCCTCAATGCCCGGGCTGCCGTCGAAGCCACCGGCGCCGACGGCAAACCCACCTTCGGCATCGTCCAGTTCAGCGCGCACACGCTGGTCGACAAGGCCACGCGCTGGGTCGCACTGGATCAGTACAAGATCATCAAGGCCGACTTCCCTGCCGACGCCAGTCAGGCCGACGTCTGGCTCGGCGCGCTGCAGAAAGATGCCGAAAGTCGCAAGAAAACCATCTCCCTCGATCAACTTGAAGCCGCCGTCGGCGTGCTGTCAGCCGAGCAGAAAGCCGACAGCGCACCGCTGGAAAACACCCCGCCGACGATCATCAGTTCCGACGTCCCCGCACTGCTCGTCTACATCGATGGCGACGCCGTGTACCGTGCGATCGACGGCACTGCGTTGCAGCGGGTGATCAACACCCGCCCGCTATTGCTCAAGGACGCCGAGGGCAAGCACTACCTGCACGTGTTCGATGGCTGGATGGTCGCTGACAGCCTCAGCGGCGAATACACCCGTCTGACCACACCACCGGCCGATCTGGAGAAGGCCAAACAGGCGGCGATCCAGAGCCGTCAGGTCGATCTGCTGACCGGGCAGAGTGATCCGAAAGACAAGGTGCCAAATCTGGCCAAACCGCCGCAGCCGAAAATTTTCATCGCTACCACGCCCACCGAGCTGATCGTCACCGACGGCGCAGCGCAGTGGCTGCCAATTCAGGGCACCAGCCTGCTTTACGTGAGCAACACCACCGGGCACATCTTCAAGGAAATCGGTGACCAGAACAGTTACGTGCTGATCTCCGGGCGCTGGTTTCGCGCTGCCGACATGCGCGGCCCATGGACGTTTACCCCGGCGGACAAACTGCCGGCAGATTTCGCCAACATCCCGGATGACAGCCCGAAAGAGAACGTCAAGGCTTCGGTCGCCGGCACACCGCAGGCCAAGGAAGCCGCGATCGCGGCGACCATCCCGCAAACCTCGGCGATCAAGAAAAGCGCAGTGAAAATGACCGCACCGCAGTTCGATGGCGAGCCACAGTTGAAGGCAATCAACAGCACATCCCTGCAGTACGTGGTCAACAGCGCGACGCCGATTATTCGTGTCGACAACGACAACTGGTATGCGGTGGAAAACGGTATCTGGTTCAGCGCCACCTCGGTGAACGGGCCATGGAGCGTCGCCAGTTCGGTGCCGGCGGTGATCTATTCGATCCCGCCGAGTTCGCCGATGCATTACCTCACCTACGTCAAAGTCTATGAGTCCAGCGGCGACACTGTGGTGGTCGGCTATACCCCGGGTTATCAAGGGTCGAATCTGGATCCGGCCACCGGCGTGGTGGTCTACGGCACCGGTTATCCTTACACGCCGTGGGTCGGCAGCGTCTGGTACGGGCCACCGGTGACCTACGGTTTCGGCGTCTCCATGCGCTATACGCCGTGGACAGGCTGGACCTTCGGTTTCGGCTTCGGCTGGAGCTGGGGCGGCAACACCGTGGCGATGGGTTGGGGCTGGGGCGCTTATCCATGGTGGGGCAATTATGGCTGGGGTTACGCCTGGGGCCCGCGCCTGTACCCCGCGCCACTGGCCTGGGGCGGCGCCGCTTATGGCTATCGTGGCGGTGCTGTGGCCTGGGGGCCCGGTGGCTGGGCAGGCACCACCGGCAACATTTATCGTCAGTGGGGGGATCGCGCGACGGTGAGTCGCTATGGCGCCGGATACAACGCCTGGACCGGCAATCGCTGGGCCGGTCAGGTTGGCTCGTCCTATAACTCGCGCACCGGCATTGCGGCGGCAGGCCAACGCGGCGCGGTGCACAACGCCTACACCGGCAACTACGCGGCTGGACGCAGCGGTGAAGTGGTCGGGCCGAATGGTGGCGCCATCGCCGGTGGCCGGGTCACCGCAGGTAATGCTCGCACCGGCACCCAGGTCACCGCCAATCGTGGCGCGGTGTACAACCCCAACACCGACAAGACCACGCAGTATGCCGGCGTGAAAGGCCGCAACGGCGGCGCCGCACGGGTTGGCGACAACGTCTATGCCGGGCGCGACGGCAACGTCTACAAGAAAACCGACAACGGCTGGCAATCGATGGTCAAGGGCAGCCCGGCCCGCACGGCGCCGGTCAACAACAATGCGCAACTGCAGAACCTCAATCGCGAGTCTGCTGCGCGCAACTTCGGCAACCAGCGCACCAACAACTTTCACAACTCCTCGCAAGTCATGAACCGCTCATTTGGGGGCGGCGGGGGCGGCGGTTTTCATCGCCGCTGATGGCTGCATTGAAAATTCAGACTGGCCCCGAGCCCGGTTTTGCTGTTAAAAAACCGGCTCTGCCGTCCCTGCCCCGTTTCATCGTTCGGAGAACCGCTTTCATGAGCCAATGGCCTGACACTCGCATTCTTGACCTGCTCGGCATCGAGCTGCCGATCATTCAGGCCCCGATGGCCGGCGCCACGACTTCGGCAATGGTGATCGCCGTGTGCAACGCCGGCGGCTTGGGTTCGATGCCTGCCGCAATGCTGAGCATCGAGCAGTTGCGCGAAGAGCTGAAGACCATTCGCGAGCACACCCGCAAACCGTTCAACGTCAATTTCTTCTGCCACCAGCCACCGGCCGCCGATGAGCAGCGCGCGCAAGACTGGAAAAACCTGCTGGAGCCTTACTACCGCGAATTGGGCGTGGATTTCGACGCACCGACACCGGTTTCCAACCGCGCGCCATTCGATGCGGCAGCGTGCGCCGTGCTCGAAGAGTTTCGTCCTGAGGTGGTGAGCTTTCACTTTGGTCTGCCCGAAAAATCCCTGCTGGATCGGGTCAAGGCCACTGGCGCGAAAATCCTCTCGTCCGCCACCACTGTCGATGAAGCGATGTGGCTTGAGCAAAACGGTTGCGACGCGATCATCGCCATGGGTTACGAGGCTGGCGGGCATCGCGGGATGTTTCTCAGCGATGATTTGAGCAGTCAGGTCGGCACCTTTGCGCTGGTGCCGCAGATCGTCGATGCGGTCAAGGTGCCGGTGATCGCTGCCGGCGCCATTGCCGATGCACGCGGTGTCGCCGCAGCATTGGTACTCGGTGCGTCAGCGGTGCAGGTCGGCACCGCGTATCTGTTCACCCCGGAAGCGAAAGTCAGCGCCTCGCATCACCAGGCGCTGCGCAGCGCCAAGGAATGTGAAACTGCGATTACCAACCTGTTCACCGGCCGCCCGGCTCGCGGCATTCTCAATCGGGTGATGCGCGAAATCGGCCCGATGTCACCGAAAGCCCCGGCCTTCCCGCTGGCCGGCGGGGCGCTGATGCCGTTGCGTGCCAAAAGTGAAGCGCAGTTCAGCAACCTCTGGGCCGGTCAGGCGTTCCCATTGGGCGAAGAGCTGAACAGCGCTGATCTGACCCGGCAACTGGCGGATGGCGCTCTGGCAAAACTGCTCCGCCGCTGATCCGGCGCAGGGTGAGACATGGCACCACCTCACCCTGTGTTCACCAGCACTTCCTGTTTAGCGGCATTTCGCTATATATTTCGCTATATAGCGTTCCACCCTTCGCATCGGTGCAGTCCACCTCCAACAATAACTGCCCTCTGCACTCGCCCATAACGGAGCTGTTACATGACCATTCGTGCCCCACGTTTTGCCCCAACCTGCCTGGCCACCCTGCTTTCGGTATTCGCCTTCGGTACCGCTCAGGCTGATGAAGTGCAGGTGGCCGTTGCCGCCAACTTCACCGCGCCGATCCAGGCAATTGCTGCCGATTTCGAAAAAGACACCGGGCACAAACTGGTCGCCGCCTACGGTGCCACCGGTCAGTTCTATACCCAGATCAAAAACGGCGCGCCGTTCGAAGTGTTCCTCTCGGCGGACGACACCACGCCGGAAAAACTGGAAAAAGAAGGCGACACCGTCAAGGGTTCGCGCTTCACCTACGCCATCGGCACCCTGGCCCTGTGGTCGGCGAAAGATGGTTATGTCGACGCCAAAGGTGAAGTCCTGAAGAAGAATGAATACCAGCACCTGTCCATCGCCAATCCGAAAGCCGCGCCATACGGTCTGGCCGCTACTCAAGTGCTGGAAAAACTCAATCTGACTGAGGCGACCAAGGCGAAGATCGTCGAAGGCCAGAACATCACCCAGGCCTACCAGTTCGTGTCCACCGGCAACGCCGAACTGGGTTTTGTCGCACTGTCGCAGATCTACAAGGACGGCAAGGTCACCAGCGGTTCGGCGTGGATCGTTCCAGCGAGCATGCACGACCCGATCAAACAGGACGCGGTGATTCTCAACAAAGGCAAGGACAGCGCCGCCGCCAAAGCGCTGGTTGAATACCTCAAGGGTTCGAAAGCCGCTGCGGTGATCAAGTCCTACGGTTACCAGCTCTAAATGTCGCTGACGAGTGCCGACTTCGCGGCGATCTGGCTGACCCTGAAACTGGCGTCCCTGACCACCGCTATCCTGCTGGTCGTCGGCACGCCGATTGCCCTGTGGTTGTCGCGCAGCCGTTCCTGGCTGCGCGGCCCCATCGGCGCAATCGTCGCCCTGCCCCTCGTACTGCCGCCGACCGTGATCGGCTTTTATCTGCTGCTGGCGATGGGGCCCAATGGCTTTCTCGGCCACTTCACGCAATGGCTGGGTCTGGGCACTCTGACCTTCAGTTTTACCGGGCTGGTGATCGGTTCGGTGATCTATTCCATGCCGTTTGTGGTGCAACCGTTGCAGAACGCGTTCTCCGCCATCGGCACCCGCCCACTGGAAGTGGCCGCGACCCTGCGCGCCAATCCCTGGGACACTTTTTTCAGCGTGATCCTGCCGTTGGCCCGCCCCGGTTTCGTGACGGCGGCGATCCTCGGTTTCGCGCATACCGTTGGTGAATTCGGCGTGGTCCTGATGATCGGCGGCAACATTCCCGACAAGACCCGCGTGGTCTCGGTGCAGATCTACGACCATGTCGAGGCGATGGAATATGCCCAGGCCCATTGGCTGGCCGGGGCGATGCTGGTGTTTTCGTTTCTGGTGTTGCTGGCGCTCTACTCCAGCCGCAAGACCCGCGCGGGCTGGAGCTGATCGATGATTGATGCACGTCTGAAAATCACTTATCCGGGTTTCAGCCTGGATGTCGATCTGCACTTGCCGGGGCGTGGCGTGACTGCGCTGTATGGCCATTCCGGGTCGGGCAAAACCACTTGCCTGCGCTGTATCGCCGGGCTTGAGCGAGCCGAGCAGGGTTTCATTCAGATCAACGACGAAGTCTGGCAGGACAGCGAACGGCGGATTTTTGTCCCGCCGCACAAACGTGCAATCGGTTACGTGTTCCAGGAAGCCAGTTTGTTTCCGCACCTGTCAGTGCTGGCCAACCTGCAATTTGGCCTTAAACGCATTGCCAAGGGTCAGCGCCGGGTCGACATGGCGCAAGCCACCGAACTGCTGGGCATCGGTCATTTGCTGGAGCGTCATCCGCAGCATCTGTCCGGGGGTGAACGTCAGCGTGTCGGCATCGCCCGCGCGCTGTTGACCAGCCCGAAACTGTTGCTGATGGATGAGCCATTGGCCGCTCTCGACAGCCAGCGCAAAAACGAAATCCTGCCGTACCTGCAACGTCTGCACGACGAGCTGGACATCCCGGTGCTTTACGTCAGCCATGCGCAGGATGAGGTGGCCCGCCTGGCCGATCATCTGGTGCTGCTCAGCGACGGCAAGGCCCTGGCCAGCGGCCCGATTGGCGAGACCCTTGCCCGGCTGGACCTGCCAATGGCGTTGGGCGATGACGCCGGAGTGATCATCGAAGGCCAGGTCAGCGCCTATGATGCCGAGTACCAGTTGCTGAGTCTGCAATTGCCGGCGACTGCCATGAACATCCGGGTGACTCACGCGCCGATGGCGGTCGGTCAGGCCCTGCGCTGCAAGGTGCACGCCCGCGATATCAGTCTGGCCCTGCACAACAGCGAGGCCAGCAGCATCCTCAATCGCTTGCCGGTGATCGTGGTCAGCGAGCTGGCGGCGGACAATGCCGCGCATGTGCTGATTCGGCTCGATGCCGGCGGCACACCGTTGCTGGCGCGGATCACGCGGTTTTCCCGGGATCAGCTCGGCATCCACCCGGGCCAGCATTTATGGGCGCAGATCAAGGCCGTCGCCGTGCTGGCCTGAATTGGTTGGCACGACGGCCACGGCGCGCGGTCAATCGCTGTAACAGAGCGATTCGCCAAGGACACCGCCATGCCCGACACCGCACTAGCCGACGTCTTACCGCCCGACCTGCATTACGTCGACGATACCCAACCCGGCCTCACCCGTAAAAAGCTGCGCGGCAAGTTCGCCTATTTCGATCCGGCCGGGCAGCGCATCACCGACCCTGATGAGATCAAACGGATCAATTCGCTGGCAGTGCCGCCGGCCTACACCGACGTGTGGATCTGCGCCGATCCGCGTGGCCATTTGCAGGCCACCGGACGCGATGCCCGGGGCCGCAAGCAGTATCGCTATCACCCGCGCTGGCGCGAGGTGCGTGATGCCGACAAGTACTCGCGCTTGCGTGAGTTCGGCATGGCATTGCCGAAGTTGCGCAAACAGCTTGAAACCCTGCTGGACGCCCCCGGCTTCAGCCGCGACAAAGTCATGGCCACGGTCATCACGCTGCTCGACGCCACATTGATTCGTGTCGGCAATACCCAATACGCGCGGGACAACCGCTCCTATGGCCTGACCACCCTGCGCAGCCGGCATGTCGAGGTCAACGGCAGCGCGATCCTGTTCCAGTTTCGCGGCAAAAGCGGCATCGAACACCAGATCACCGTCAAGGATCGTCGCCTGGCGCGCATCATCAAGCGCTGCCTGGAAATCCCCGGACAGAATCTGTTTCAGTATCTGGACGAAAACGGCGAGCGGCACACCGTCAGTTCCCATGACGTCAACAGCTACCTGCAAACCCTCACCGGTGCCGACTTCACCGCCAAGGATTACCGCACCTGGGCCGGCAGCGCACTGGCTTTGGCGGTATTACGCGAACTGCAATGGGAGTCGGAAGCCGAGGCGAAACGGCATGTGGTGGAGATGGTCAAGAGCGTGTCCAAACAGCTGGGCAACACCCCGGCGGTGTGCCGCAAGTGCTACATCCATCCAGCCGTGGTCGAGCGCTTCCTGCTCGGCGCGCTGGCCGAACTGCCACGCCCTAGGGTGCGCAAGGGCTTGCGCTCCGAGGAAGTGGCGCTGGCGATGTTTCTCGAGCAAATGATGGACGCGTCTTGATCGCGGCGGATGGGTGATCTAGGCTAGCCACCTTTCCCCCGTCCGGACGACCGCAGACAGTGAACAATCAAGCCTTCTGAAAATGTAATCGCGATAAGCGCTGAATAGCGCCTGTCAGTCTTCACGACATTTTTCGGAGGTGCCGATGACTCACGTCTCGCGTACGCCTGCCCTCGTCTCCCTGAATCAAACCAGTTTTCAGTTCGCTAATGGCGAGACGATTTTCAACGACCTGAATCTGCAATTCGATCACACCCACACCGCCATCGTCGGGCGCAACGGCGTCGGTAAAAGCGTGCTGGCCAAGCTGATCGCCGGGCACTTGCAACCGACTGCCGGCAGCCTGACGTGCTCGGTTCCATTGGCCTATGTAGCGCAAACATTCACCACCGAAGCGGGACAGACCGTGGCCGACGCCACCGGCACCACCGCCGCCCTTCGCGCATTGCAACGGCTGCAGTCTGGCGAGGCGGCAGCAGAAGATTTCGAGATCCTCGGCGAGCGCTGGGATCTGCCCGAACGCCTGCGCCAATCGCTGGATAACGCCGGTCTGCCGGACATTGCTCCCACGGATCTGACCCAACCGCTGAGCGGTGGCCAGCAGGCACGGCTGGCCTTGATCGGGGCGTTTCTGAGTCCGGCGCGCCTGTTGGTGCTGGATGAGCCGACCAATCATCTCGACGGCCCCGGCCGCGACTGGTTGATGAGCGAACTGGAACGCTGGCGCGGCGGATTGATCGTCATCAGCCACGATCGGCAATTGCTTGAACGCATGCAGCGTATCGTCGAGCTGACGCCGCTGGGTGTCACGGTGTACGGCGGCAATTTTTCCGCTTACCAGCAGCAACGACAGATCCATCAGGCGGCGGCGCAAGCGACGCTGGATCAAAGCCGAACCGAGCGCCGGCGCGAGCAGCAGCGCTTGCAAAACGAGCACGACACCATCCAGCGGCATGCCGCCCGCTCACTGCGCAATGCCAAAACCGCCAACGTCTCGGGTTTCGAACGCGCCGGCCTCAAAGGCGCCGCGAGGCAGATCATGGGCCAGGTGCGTCATGGTCATCAGCAGCGCAAATCGGAGCTTGATGCACGGGTGCGCGATGCCTATGCCAAAGTGCTCGCGGATGATGCGGTGCTGATGAACCTGCCCGGCAGCGCAGTGCCTGCTGCGCGCAAAGTCTGTACGCTGATTGATGCCTGCGTGCCATGGTTGCCGGCGCAACCGTTCAATCTCACGCTGAGCGGTCCTGTGCGCGTCGCCGTCAATGGTCCGAATGGCTGCGGCAAATCGACGTTGCTCAGGATGCTCGCGGGTCAACTGCATCCCGCCAGCGGCGAATGCATCACCCATGTTCCTGCGGCTTATCTGGACCAGCATCTGAAGCTGCTGGATGACCGTCTCAGCGTCATCGAGCAACTGCTCGCGCTGCAGAGTCCGTTGAGTGAGAGCGAATTGCGCAGCCATCTGGCGCATCTACAACTGGACGCGCAGCGGGTGACCCGACCGAGCATTTCACTGAGCGGTGGCGAACGCTTGAAAGCCGCGCTGGCGGTGGCCTTGTGGGGCAAGACACCTGCGCAATTGTTGCTGCTCGATGAGCCGAGCAATCATCTGGATCTGGCATCGGTTCAGGCTTTCGAGCAGGCATTGCAGACGTTTCCCGGCGCAATTGTTGCGGTTTCCCACGACACTGAGTTTCTACAGGCGTTGAAACCGACGCACCGCCTGGATTGGCATGCCACGGAGTGGCGGCTGCAACCGACGAACTGACTGGCTATTTTTTGCACGATTGGCCAAGGCTTCTATAGTTGATCTGACACCTATTTGCTGTGGTGACGCCATGGAAGACATCTTTGTCGTAAAACGCTGCAACAAGATCATCATTCACGGCCGCCGCGCCGGGGAAAGTAAGCATGAACCCGCTGAGGCCAGCAGTTGGTTTCGGATCAACGACACCCGCACCGGCGGCTTCATCGGCGACGGCTACGATCTTGAGGAAGATGCCCGACGCGAATGCCGACGGCTCAATGCGGCCAGCTCGCCGCTGCCGGCGCGACAATCGGCCGGCTGATGCAATTGACAGGCGGGGTCTATACTCAAAGCAGCTGACGGACCAGCGCCCCAACGGCAGAGAGCTCGCAGCCCGCGGGCTTTTTGCTGCCTCTCAACGGTTTGTCTGAACGGAGGTGTTCCATGTCCGAAAAAGAGTCCATCACCACCCTCCTCACCTTGCTCGACTCTCGTCAGGCGCGACTTGCCGCGGCCTGCAAGGAAATCGCCGACTGGGTCGATCATCAAGGCGGCCATCCGACTGCCCTGCGCATCCGCGATCGACTGAACGACATCGAAAAAGACACACCGCTGATCCGCAGCACCCTGTCGTCGCTACAACCGGTCGAACGGCCACTGCCACGTTTCAGATGACTGCACCGCGATAAACGACAGCTAACCGGCGTACCGTCTGGCCGATGTACCGAACGCCCCGAGGTGTGGGCGGTCAAAACCTGTACACGTCACCCAGGAGACGGTTCATGGTTATCCATTTCAAAACAGACGGACATCTGGCTTGTGGTCACAAGGGCGACAACCTTGCCTCAAGCCTGGAACTCAATCGCGTCAAATGCCGCAGCTGCCGCAACACAGACGCCTACAAAGAAGCACGCAAGATCCAGCGCAATGCCGCACGCCGCGCAGCGCGCCACACCAAAACTGATCATGGTGCGTCGAACTGGCGTTCGGAGTGGATCGAACGCCTGACCGCGCTGGCCGGGCCGCAGCGCCTGCCAAGGGGCTTTTTCGGGCAAGCGTTCGTATAACCGATTGATGTCGTGTTTTTAGTCCATCACTCGACGTGAATTGTCCCGAATTCACCGCTCGAACCCATCAATGCCCTGGCCTTATCGTCAGGGCTTTTTGTTGAAAACACCGGTTCGAGCAGCCCGTAGCCCTGAGGCAAGCTTGCAAATAGCCAACGCGCCCTCATAACCAGAACCGTATCCACAGTCAGCGAGAGGCAAAAAATCATGACCGGACAAACCGAAACCGCGATTCTCGCCGGGGGCTGCTTCTGGGGCATGCAGGACCTGCTGCGGCGTTATCCCGGCGTATTGCAGACGCGAGTCGGCTACAGCGGCGGCGATGTACCGAACGCCACCTACCGCAACCACGGCAATCACGCTGAAGCCATCGAAATCATCTTCGACCCGGCGGTGATCAGCTACCGGCAGATCCTCGAGTTCTTCTTCCAGATCCACGATCCGAGTACGCCCAACCGTCAAGGCAACGATCTCGGCCCCAGCTATCGTTCGGCGATTTATTATCTCAGCGAAGAGCAACGCGACATCGCCGAGGATACCGCCGCCGACGTTGACGCTTCCGGTCTCTGGCCGGGCCGAGTAGTCACCGAAATCGAACCGGCGGGGCCGTTCTGGGAAGCGGAACCTGAGCACCAGGACTACCTGGAGCGGATACCGAACGGTTACACCTGCCATTTCATCCGCCCAAACTGGAAGCTGCCGAAACGCAGCTGAAAACACACCTGCGTAATCACTCAACGCACGGCGCTGGCCTCAACTGAAGGCCGGCACTTGCGCACCTCTGGAATCGATCATTTTGGTGAGCCTTCCGTAGCACAGTTCAAGCGCCCGAGGATGAACATACGTTCATCGCAAGCATGGCTCAAAGCGTCTAGCCTGCGGGTTCCAACATAGTGCCTACAGGAGTACCCCACCATGTTCTCGCACGAAAGCCTCCCGCTGATTGCCATTTTCACCATCATGCTACTGTGCGTACTGGCTGCGTTTTTGCACCCGGTACATGCATTCTTCAGCTGGCTGCGCAGGCGCAAGGAACGATCAAACGCCCAGGCTGCAAAAGAGGTTGATTCGCGCTGAATGTATTCCCTGAACCGGCCCGGGTATGCCTGAGCTTTTTGTTTTCTGGCCGAACAGCAGATACAAAAAAGCCCAGCGCGGGGCTGGGCCTGATTTCTCGTCAACGTTAAAAACATCGCCGCCATCTTGCCGACGTTGAAGTCCATGCCGATAAACAGCGGCTCACCGGGCAGCACAGAGTCGAAGCACTGGTTCAGCTTGCGGTCGTAAGCGTGGTAGATCGATCCGGACTGCTGCCGCAACTCTCTTCGGATGCGTCGCGATTCCAGAAGAGACCTGGACCAACTTGGGTCCGTCTAATCTCGTCACCGAGGCTGGAAAAATTGTTTGCTACACAGATGCCAACATTATTGATGGCAAGCGGATTGTAGGTACTCTGTGCGCCACTCCGCGCTCGGGCTTTATGAGCGATGGCGAGCCACAAGTTCTCGCAGGCGTGAACTACCGTCAACCGTTCCGAATAGACCTCAGTAAAGCCACAAAGGGCGAACAACTGCCATTCGGTGACAAGACGGGCCTTCTTGAATGCGAGCCAGATGAGGCCGACGGGGCAAAATCCACCCCCGTGAAATTCTGCAAGGTAACAATCAACGGACAAGCTCTAGTCAGCGCTAAGATTACCTTCGCATTCAAGTAACCAAGTCAAAGCCGCAGTATCCCTGCGGCACGCCTACCGCACCATCACCATTCCGAACCACTCTTCAATGATCCGGCGCATGACTGGCTCTGTCAGGATTGCGGATGTTTTTTCGCCGGCGATCACTGAACGCACAAGGTCACAGGGCAGCACGTGGACAACGTCTTCAGCCGTTACCGTCAGGTGTGATCGCTGATCCGCAATGTCATGAATTTATGCGGTCATGCGCTGCTCCCGTGTCGCGACACAATTTGCTGATTAGCGAAACGTGTCGCGACCTGGAAAATTGGAATTCTTCACTCCAGATAAACAGCTACCATTCATTTCTTTCGAACGGAATCGACCAATGACCTTCAGATACATTGTTTTGATGCTCGCGGCCGCTTCAGTGACCGGGTGCGGAACGATAAACACGACCTTCAGGGACGATGCCGTGGCTAGCAATAAACTGGCTCGTTGGCATTCCCATTGTGACTCGGTTCCGCGAATCTACAGCGGTACAGTCTTTAATTACTGCACGCTAGACGCGGAACCACGGCGAAGCACTGGTTTCGATGGATATCCTGCGCCCGCACTTATTGTTCTCGACATGGGGCTCTCAGCGGTTACAGACACTGTCGTGCTGCCCTATTCCATCTACCTGCAGAACAAGCACGGCGATATCAAGAAGGCTCGTTTCGAGTAGCAACTGTACTGACCACTTCGATGAGATGGTGGCGCGACCTACTTGCCGCGCCGCTCGATCCCGCCCGGCGTCTTTTCACAACGCATGCAGTGCTCACAGTTCAGCGTTCGGCACAGGCAGGCCTTCACCCGCCGCCACCAGATGACCATGAAGATGTGACGCATACCGGCAAGGGCCAGCGAGACGTGAAGCGTGATCCCGGCGGTGGTCGGGCCGATGATGAAGATGTTCTGGTTGCGGCTCATCACCACAAACCCGCTGATGGCGATCGCTGACTAGATCAGCTTGCCGAGGATTCCGTCCCGCACTCGACCGCTCAGAACACACCAAGTCGCCCACAAGGCAATAAAGCCGCAGGCGATAGAGTTGATCAGTTCAAAACTCATGGTGGATTGCCTCCCCCGAACCGCTGGCGAATGAGCACCCGGAGGTCAGCGGCTCTGATGGCTCGGTTGATGGCCGCAAGAGCGATCCGCCGAAGGTGCCCAGCAGGAAGCCAATGCCGCGACAATCTTCGGCTCAGTCACACCCAGATAGGTGCTGACCTTGCTCGTCAGGTACAGCGAGCAAGCGATGCCGGTGATCAGGAAGATCAGCCAGGCGTGCCAGTCGGCCAGATCGTCTTTGTGCCACCAGCTTGCGACGACAGCGCCGACCAGTCCTGCGATCAGCAATTCAAACCTGTCGATCTTGTCGAGCAGGCGCTGCAATAACTCCATGCACTCGACTCCTTAAATGCGAATGGCTATCCCTGCGGAAAAACTGGTTCAGCGCTTGTTGGAACTAGCCAGAAACATCCAGCCAAAACAAGTTGTGAAAAGCCCCCGAGGCTCCAAGGTGCCAAAGCCTAAGACGTGGGTCCAAAGCACAGCGGTGCATGCTCATGTTTCAACGGGCAGGGTAATCAAGGCCGCCAAAACGAGAAGACCTTGAAAGGGATGGTTCTAAGAGCGGGCTTTGGGATGTAGACCAGGTGCTACCAACTTTTCCGAGAGCTGATTATCTGCTGGCATCTATCAGCCATCTCCGGGAGTGATACAGCCACATCAGACAGCACTCGATCCATCTCGCGCTCGTCCAGAAACGGATAGACGTCGAGATTGAGAGCGATCTGAACCTTGCGCAAATTGGTGCCTTCTACCAGCCAACGCTCAATAGCGCGAGTCATCGCTGACCCGTTGTCCTCCGTCTGCCAGGCAAGAAAGTCGAAGAGCCGGGCCACCTGCATGAAAGAGATTGAATCGGGAATATCGGCAAAAAGCCGGTCAGCCAGATTTTCCTCCCCAAACTCAAGGACGACTGCCCGCGCAGCGCTGAACGCTTCAGTGAATTCGGGCTCGCTGCTCTCTGCTGCGATCACGTTCAACGCCCTTTCAACAACCTGATGCATAGCAATTGCGCGCTCCGAAAAGGAGTTCGATGCTACCAGCCTTCAGCGCTACGGGCTAAACAACCAGCGCCACGCAGCCTGTCGTTAACTACCCGATCCTCTCTATGAGAGCGCATCGGGGTGTGATCTGAGGCCAAGCCTCAGGCGGCGGATGTGCCAACAGGAAGTCTTCAGGACTGCCCCATCCGCTTAATGCCGGTTGAGCCCCGGTCAGATCACACCCCGATGCGAAAGAAAACTGTGGCCTACTCCCGCCCCTTTGCATCTCGGTAATAGCTATCACATATCACTTCAAGTAATTCTTGGGTGGCCTCGGTCCGCATGCGTACAACCATTTGCTCAAGCTCCGCTTTGTGTTTTGGCTGCGAGGAGAATTCCCGAATGTCGTTTGCTAATTGAGTCGACATGTGTGGATGTAGCGATATGAATTGCTCTAAAGAAAGCTCCTTTTCTGGATGCTTCTCTCCGCAGACTTGGTAGAGAGCTGCACCACCGACGGCCATCTCATGTTCGCTGGCAGCATGTGCGGTCGATGCAAGAGTGCAGCCAATAAGTGCGGCGAACACGCCAATTCGCGATCTTTCCAACGGCATTTCATACTCCAGCGTTCATGTTTGGCATCAATACAGACGCAAGCCTATCGGCTTAGCCCCTTCATTTCTTTAACCCCTCCCCGCTGCCGACACCACTCGAATGCACTCCCTCTCGCCTGCACTATGTATGTACCGGAGACATGGTGGACAGGTGTTCGGAGACATGGTGGACACTTTTTAATAGACACATTGCTCATCGCCAAGGAGATGACCTGTGTCTTGGGAAGAGGTGCACGACAAGGCTGACGCCGGACTGCGCGATGCCATGGACTTGGCCTATTTGACTGGCCAGCGAGTAACAGACACGCGGCTTATGGATGAACGAAACGTGCGCGACGGCCAAATCTGGGTGCTCCAGGGGAAAACGAAGGCCAAACGACGGATTGAGGTAACCGGTGAGCTGAAAGTTTTGATTGATCGAATCATAGCCAGGAAGTCCGGACACAAAGTCCGCTCGACGCGGCTGATCGTGGCAGAAAACGGCACTCCGATGACGGAGGCAATGTTGCGCAGGAGATTTGATGTGGCCAGGGAGGCAGTTGGTGTTGAAAAGGCCGAGTTTCAAATGCGTGATTTACGCGCCAAGGCTAGTACTGATAAGGCTGAATCGAGCGGCGACATCATGCGGGCCAAGGATCAACTTGGGCATACCACCGTAGGGATGACAGAGCAGTACATTCGCAATCGAAAGGGTAAAAAGGTCATGCCCACAAAGTGAATTGCGAACCGATGTCAGAATTGCGACCCGGAAACAAACAAGGGTTTGCCTCAGCTTTCGCCCGCAAACCCTTGATTTTAGATGGTGCCCGAAGCCGGAATCGAACCGGCACGCCCTTACGAGCGGGGGATTTTAAGTCCCATGCGTCTACCAGTTTCGCCATTCGGGCGGTAGCGCTGTTGTAGTGCTCAAATCAGTCGACCAGAGAATCTGTCTTTGTTGAGCCTTTGAAGCAGAGCGGGAAATATATACATCACGTCCCGGTGAAGCAAGTTCACAGTGGCTGATTTCAAGACTAAATCTTGCAGTGCACTGAAAATAAAAAAGCTCCGTAAATCATGGATCTACGGAGCTTGTTTATAGTGGAGGCCGAGGTCGGAATCGAACCGGCGTAGGCGGATTTGCAATCCGCTGCATAACCATTTTGCTACTCGGCCTCAAACGATCGCTGTTTAGTAGCACAACAACAACCGCGTACAAACTTGGAGCGGGAAACGAGACTCGAACTCGCGACCCCGACCTTGGCAAGGTCGTGCTCTACCAACTGAGCTATTCCCGCTTGGTGTGGCGCATTCTATAGATTTCAGATGCCCCGTCAACCCTTTGATTCAAAAAAGTTTTATTTCTTTTCAACGTCGGTTTTCAGATGCGGCCAGGCGGCCCGCAGGTATTGAACCATCGACCACAACGTCAGGCCCGCCGAGATCATCAGCAAGGCGTAACCCAGCAGCACCCAGAAGCTGAAATCGCGGGGATTGGCCAGCAGGATCACCAGCGCCAGCATCTGCGCCGCGGTTTTCCACTTGCCGAGATTGGATACTGCTACATGAGCGCGAGCACCGAGTTCGGCCATCCATTCACGCAAGGCCGATACGACAATCTCGCGGCCGATGATGACGGCTGCGGGAAGTGTCAGCCACAAATTGCCGTGTTCCTGAACCAGCAGTACCAAAGCGACTGCCACCATCAGCTTGTCGGCAACCGGATCGAGAAACGCGCCGAACGGCGTGCTTTGTTCAAGGCGGCGGGCCAGATAGCCATCCAGCCAGTCAGTTGCCGCCGCAAAGGCGAATACCGAAGCGGAGGCCATGTAGCTCCACTGGTAAGGCAGGTAAAACAGCAAAATGAAGATCGGGATGAGCAGGACGCGGAGAACGGTAATCAGATTAGGGATATTCATCGGCACAACTGGCTACGAGGTGAGTTGGCATTCTACTCGCTATGCAGGTTTGCATAAATCGACTCTGCGAGCTTTTTACTGATCCCCGGTGCTTTGGCGATCTCTTCGATGCTTGCACGAGACAGCTCCTGCAATCCACCAAAATGTTTCAACAAGTCCCGACGTCGGGTCGGCCCGACACCCGCAACGCCTTCCAGCGTCGAGGTGCGGCGGGTCTTGCCGCGCCGCGCACGGTGGCCGGTGATTGCGAAGCGGTGCGCCTCGTCACGAATCTGCTGGATCAGGTGCAACGCCGGGGAATCGCCACGCAGCGTGAACTCATGCGCGGCATCATTGAGATACAAAGTTTCGAAGCCGGCCTTACGTGTTGCGCCCTTGGCCACACCCAGCAGGATCAGATCCGGCACCGCCAATTCATTGAGCACGTCACGGGCCATCGACAACTGACCTTTGCCGCCGTCCACCAACAGAATGTCCGGCAGCTTGCCCTCGCCATCCTTCAGTTTGCTGAAGCGCCGGGTCAACGCCTGGTGCATGGCTGCATAGTCATCACCCGCCGTGACGCCTTCAATGTTGTAACGACGATAGTCGGATTTGATCGCGCCTTCCGGGCCGAACACGACACAGGAAGCGACGGTGGCCTCACCACTGGAGTGACTGATGTCATAGCACTCAAGACGCTGCGGCGGCTCATCCAGGTTCAGCACTTCAGCCAGCGCATCGAAACGCGCAGCCGTGTGTTGACGATTGGCCAGGCGTGCGCCCAGCGCTTGCTCGGCATTGGTGACCGCCAACTGCTGCCATCGAGCTCGCGTGCCGCGTACCCGGTGGCTGATGCTCAGCTCCCGACCGCGCAGCTCGTGGATGGCGTCGATCAGAGCCGTGGCGTCTTCGGGAACCACGTTGACGATCAGTTCGCCTGGCAGGTCGCGCTCCGGACTGCTGATGTAGTACTGACCGAGGAACGCCGCCATGACTTCAGCGACCTCCTCCTCGATACCCACCTGCGGAAAGAAGTTCTTGCTGCCCAACACCCGACCGCCGCGCACACTGATCAAGTGAACGCAAGCGCCGCCCGGGTTGACGAAAGCTGCGATAACATCGATGTCGCCCGTTCCACCTTCCATGCTTTGCTGATCCTGAACACGGCGCAGCAAGGCAATCTGGTCACGCAACTCGGCGGCGCGCTCGAATTCGAGATTGATTGCCGCCTCTTCCATTGCCGTGGACAGCTCATTGGTCAGGGCATGACTGCGCCCCTCGAGAAACATCACCGAATGGCGTACATCCTCGGCGTAGACCTCAGGTTCGACCAGACCGACACAAGGCGCCTTGCAACGCTTGATCTGATATTGAAGACACGGGCGCGTGCGATTTTTGTAATAGCTGTCTTCGCACTGACGGACGAAAAAGGTCTTTTGCAAGAGGCTGAGGCTTTCGCGAATGGCCCCGGCGCTCGGGTACGGGCCGAAATACTTGCCCTTGGCCTTCTTCGCGCCACGGTGGATGCTCAGACGTGGGAATTGGCCGTCAGACAGAAAGACATAGGGATAGGACTTATCGTCGCGCAGCAGAATGTTGTACGGCGGCCGCCACTCTTTGATCAGCGTCTGCTCAAGCAGCAACGCCTCGGTTTCGTTGGCGGTAATGGTCGTTTCGACCTGCGCGATACGCCCGACTAGCGCAGCGGTTTTTGGCGCCAGCCCGGTCTTGCGAAAATAGCTGGCAAGGCGCTTCTTAAGGTTCTTGGCCTTGCCGACATACAGCAGGCGCGCATCGCTGTCGAACATGCGATAGACGCCGGGGCGCCCACTGACAGTCGCCAGGAAGGCGCCGGAATCGAATACTTCAGTCATGATCAGGCGCTGGCATCCACCATGCCGTGGCGCACAGCTAGCAACGTCAGCTCGACGTCACTGCTGATCGACAGCTTTTCGAAAATCCGGTAGCGGTAGGTGTTCACCGTTTTCGGCGACAGGCAGAGTTTGTCGGAGATGATCTGCACCTTCTGGCAGCCGACAATCATCAACGCGATCTGGATTTCCCGCTCGGACAAGGCGTCGAAAGGTGAATCGTTGGTTGGCTGGAACGATTTGATCGCCAGTTGCTGGGCAATCTGCGGGCTGATGTATCGCTGCCCGGCAAACACCAGACGGATCGCCTGAACCATTTCCGGCAAACCAGCGCCCTTGGTCAGGTAGCCGGCGGCACCAGCCTGTAACAGGCGCGTAGGAAATGGATCTTCCTCGCACACGGTCACCGCGACGACCTTGATGTCCGGGTGGCTGCGCAACAGCTTGCGCGTGGCCTCCAGGCCACCAATACCGGGCATCTTTACGTCCATCAGGACCACATCGGGTTTCAACTCACGGGCCTTGATCAGGGATTCTTCCCCGGACTCGGCCTGTCCAACCACCTGCAAGCCATCAATATCGGCCAGCATACGTGTAATGCCTGTACGAACGAGATCATGGTCGTCGACCACTAGCACCCTAATCAAGCAGACACCTCGCGATATGGTCTTATTGGGATGCCGGACACCTTAGCAAAAAGTGCCAGACAGACCTAGCGGCAAGCATCATTTAAAAAGTTTCAATTCATCATAGAAGGCTTGCCGGCCGTGGGTTTCAGAGCACAAGTGTACCGAAATCGAGCTCCATCCTCAGGAAACACTCGTCCTCACCGCACACCTTGAAGCCTTTTCTCTTATACAGACTTCGTGCCGGATTATTTTTGAATACTGTCAAACGCAGTGCTGACAGTTTTTCGCCGCGAGCCAAAGCGACAACCTGATCAATCGCCCAGGATCCTGCACCTTGCCTGCGAGAGACCTCGGCTATTTGCAGCTCGCGGATGTACAAGGCCCGGCGATCATGACTGAGACTGAAAAAACCCACAGGAACTTCACCAAGAAGGATCAGCCAGTTGTCCCGCCCATCCCAGGCAACGTCGAACGCTTCGTCCTGCCACAGCAGCTCGTGGTCAATGTAATAGCGCAGCATGTTCTGGCACGTCAGCTTTCGGGCGAACGCCCGATCTGCCGATTCGGCACGACGCAATGCCCAGGTCACAGGTCTACCGCCACGGGTACTACCCGCCCCTGCCATGCGCCGGCATCACGCCGGGCAATAACCAACACTTCACCCGGCCCTCGCGCCGCCACCACCAGCGTCCCGCTTTCAGACCAGAACGCGCTGCGACCCGCCGATTGCCATCCACCCGTGAGCCCGGCGTGATTGGCCATCAGCACCGCCATTGAGTGGTTTTGGGCATAGCCCTGCAGCAGCGCGCTATCCACGCCGTAGCCTTTTTCCCCGATCAGCACGCCTGCTGCGTACAGGTCGGCACCAAGATCGGCGGCCGCTGCCGCGTGACTGGCATGGGAAAAGTCAGCGCAGACCGCAAGCGCTACGGTATCGCCGCCAATGCTCAAGGACGAACCACCAGCACCTGGGGCATAGAAAAGCTCTTCGCCACTGTGCAGATGTTGTTTGCTGTAAACCTCAAGAGAACCATCCCCTCCTAATGTCAGCGCGCCGATCAATACCTTCGAACTGTCCCTATCGCGAATCGGCATACCGACGACAGCGGTGAGGCCTAGCTCGCGAGCGCAATCGCGCAAGGGTTGCAGCACAGCATCCTGCGGATCGATTGCCAGGTCTGCGGCCATCTGGCCTTCGTAGCCTGTCAGCGACAGCTCCGGGAACACCAGCAGCTCGACGCCCTGCTCCGCCGCCACGGCCATGAAGCGCAAATGACGGGCGAGGTTCGCCGCCAGATCACCGGCAATGGAGAGCGACTGGGCTGCAGCGACCGTGAACATCGACATGAATCATCCTTGGTGTTTGTGCAAAGCAACCAGTGTGTCACAACGCCTGCAGCACTCAAGCGATAGGTAACCTCCGCAATGGCGATAGCAATTTCTGATTGCTCAGCCGTACGGGCCTCTAGTAAGCTCGGCGCATTCATCGGAGACAAACCATGTTCAACGCCCTCTCACAGCTTCGTTCCGCCAGCGCCCTGCGCTCGGTTGCGGCTGCCCGGGCGAATGACGTTTGCGCTCCTGTCAGCTTTTATTTTGGGTATTGGTTTAGCCACTGGCGCGCCTGATACCCACCGGCGCCCATAAAAACGGGTCGCCTACCAGAGAATTCTCAACCCCCGGTCGGCCTCCCGACCGGGGGTTTTGTTTTTTCAGGCCCCAAATTTTTCAGCAACACACCAGAACTTTGAGGAATCACGACATGAACTACGTCACTTATTACCGTTACGACACTTTTACCGCCTGGCGATTTAGCAACCTCCGCTCGGGACAGCCTGCCGCCTCCGATCGGTCACCCACAGGTGGCAAGCACACACACGCAGCCAATCCGGCCAATTGTCGAACACCCCAGTAGGGCCGAGTGAGCGGGAAACACCCGCCGCCAGCCCAGGAATCCCGAATATGAACTCGTCTGTTTCTGCTCTGCCACTGACCACCCTTGATTCTGCCAACGAAGCACTGACCCTGCGTCTGCCCAGCGCATTGCAGCTCAAACAGCAATTGCCCCTGAGCAATGCCCTCGCCCAGCAAGTCGCAGCCCACCGCCAGGCGGTCCGCGCGATCCTCAATGGCGAAGACCATCGCCTGCTGGTCGTCGTCGGCCCTTGCTCGATTCACGACCCGCGATCCGCACTCGAATACGCCGAAAAACTTTCCCGCCTGGCCCATGAAGTCAGAGACGAGATGCTGCTGGTGATGCGCGCCTACATCGAAAAACCCCGCACCACCGTCGGCTGGAAAGGTCTGGCTTACGACCCGCACCTGGATGGCAGCGACGACATGGCTGGCGGCCTGACCCTGTCGCGTGAATTGATGCTTGAGATGATCCGCCTGGGCCTGCCCATCGCTACTGAGTTGCTGCAACCAATGGCGGCCGGCTACTTCGACGACCTGCTCAGTTGGGTTGCTATCGGTGCACGCACCACCGAATCGCAGATTCACCGGGAAATGGCCAGCGGCCTGAACATGCCCGTAGGTTTCAAGAACGGCACCGACGGTGGCGTAGGTGTAGCCGTCGACGCCATGCGCTCAGCAGCACATCCGCACCGACACTTCGGCGTCGACAGCCAAGGACACCCGGCGATTATCCAGACCCCGGGCAACCCCGACACTCATATAGTGCTGCGCGGCGGTCATCACGGTCCTAACTACGATCGCGAAAGCGTCGCCCGGGTACATGCCGACCTGAGCCGACTGAAAATTCCGAGCCGGATCATGGTCGACTGCAGCCACGCCAACAGCGGCAAGGACCCATTGCGCCAGCCCGACGTGTTCAACGAGGTGCTCGAACAACGCCTGCAAGGTGATCGCGCCTTGATCGGCATGATGATTGAGTCCCATCTGTTCGAGGGCTGCCAGCCTTTGAGCCCTGCACTGCGTTATGGCGTATCGATCACCGATGGTTGCCTGGGGTTCAGCGCGACGGAGCAGTTGCTGTCGAATGCCGCCAAGCGACTTCGAGCCTGATGATCCGAGCAGCCTTTGCGGGCTTATCAAAATCCCGCAAAGGCTGAGTCATCGCTCAGACTTCACCACCGGGTTATGCCCGCACCCGGATGCGTGTTATCTCGGAAGCCTGGCTGACATCATCCAGCCGCTCCACTGAATACGACACCTGCACCACAGTTTCCCGATGCTCTCGCCAGAAACGATAAGGCACGATGAATACCAAGGGCTCGCCTGCAGTTTCCCGGGTGATGTCCCGATCATCGCGGTGACTGAAATACTCACCATCGCATTTCAAGTAAACCAGCTCCCCCTCCTCGGCCTGGGCATTGCCGATCACCACGGTAATGCCATCCTCGGCATCTGCTACCTCCAGTTCGCCATCTTGCGCTTCCAGTACCTGCGGAGCTGCGAGCTCGCCTCGCATCAATGGCGCGATCAGAATTCGCGAGGTTGCAGAGTTCCTCACCTGCGCCGACCTTGATTCCACCCGGTAGCTGACGCTCACCTCCTGCATACGATGAGTGGCGATGCGATCTGCGGGTATCCAGAAAGACAGCGCTTCGCCGACAGCAAACGGCTCCACGAGCAACACATCACTGATCACCGGCAGTCCTTCGACACCTTGCCACGACAGGGTGACCCGGTCCCCGACAGCCATGCGGGCGTAAGGTCGCACGATAACGCCAGTGCCCTGCGGGACACGGGCCGGATCGAGCGTCCCGCCCACCGTCTCTTCAAGGATCGGAGCCAGCAGATCGGGTTCCGGATCACCCACATTCAGCTGCAAACGCCTGGATGACACGGGCTTCTGAAGCGCAACGCTGTACAGCGTCCAGTAAACCTCCAGCGAGCCGCGCTCCAGCGCTGCGATGTGCAAACCCTTTATGACAAAGACGAGTTCCTGACCCACCTGGTTTTCACTGACCGCACGAGTGGTTTCGTGAATATAGGGCAATCCTTCGTCATCCAGTCCTTGCCAGCTCAGCACAAGTTTGTCGCCGCACAACATGTTCGGGTAAGGCGCCACCCTGACGAATGCATGGTCCAGTGAAGGATCAAGCATTCCACCCTCCATAACCTCAAGCATCGGTGCAGGCAGCCACGAGTCTGGAGAGTCTGCCGCCGCAGAGGCGTGTCGATAGCAGAATTCGAAGTGGTCGCCGTCCACCTTCAAACTCAGAAGACGGTGTTCACCGGATTCATCCGCTACAGGGGACATATTTGACGCTGGTGCCACAGAAGAATCGCCGGTGGCTTCGTATATAGACATTCGTAGCTCCATTCCTTGGATAAAACGCCGCCGTGAAGGCCGCGTCGAACGAAATCCATTGAACACCATCCAGCGACCGGCGGAAGTCAGCACAACGCCTTCCGTCGGCAGGGTAAATACACCGCATGACGTAGGCTTACGAAGCAGAATCCAGCGATACCGGGCAAAAGATTGCCAAATGTTCCGACTACCCTCTCAAGCAGAAGCGAAAATTCGTACCGCTTTTAGTCCAATTTCCTGTCAGTACAGAGGATTTTTCAGACATCGCCGACCCGCAGGCCTGTTTTACAGTGGCACGCACCAACCACTGACAAGCATCTGCAAAAGAGGCAGGAACATGCAACGGAATGCGACAACCCGCTACCCCATCCTTTTGGTCCATGGCCTGTTCGGGTTTGACCGTATCGGCCATTTCGAGCTTTTTCATGATGTCAAGCAAGCGCTGAGGGAGGCAGGCGGGCAAGTGTTTGTGCCGCAGCTGTCCGCAACCCATGACAACGAAGTTCGCGGCCAGCAATTGATGTTCCAGATCGAGCGCGTTCTGCGAGGCACCGACGCCGGTAAAGTCAACCTGATCGGACATAGCCAGGGCGCGCTGGCATGCCGTTATGCCGCTGCGCTCGCGCCGGAGAAAGTCGCCTCGGTGACATCGGTCAGCGGCCCCAATCACGGCTCGGAACTGGCTGACGCCTTACGCCTGGCGCTGGTTCCAGGAGGCCTGCCGGAGCAGGTGGCGGAGCACGCTGCGACACAGTTTGCGCGATTCCTCTCGCTGCTCAGCGGTCAGCCGGGTCTGCCGCAGAACGCCGTAGCCGCACTCAATGCCCTGACGACTGCGGACGTCGGGCAATTCAACAAAAAATACCCTCAAGGCCTGCCTTCGACGTGGGGCGGCCAGGGGGCGGAACGGGTCAATGACGTCCACTACTACTCCTGGAGCGGCACGCTGCAGGACAATTTGTTGCAGGCTCTGGATCCAGTGCATTCCGTCTGCCACGCATTATCCAGCCATTTCGTCACGGAGGCCGGACAGAACGATGGTTTCGTGGGCCGTTACAGTTCTCACCTGGGCCGGGTCATCCGCTCCGACTATCCCCTCAATCACCTTGGCAGCTTGCGCCATCCGGGCGGGTTGCGAATACCCGGCGCGGATCCCGTCGACCTCTATGTCGAACACGCGATGCGCCTGAAAGCCGCGCAACTGTAGATGTACGTCAATGTACCGAGTGGAACTTTGCAGAGAAATCGCTTACTGAATCCGGTAGGCTCCACACTTTACTGAAATAGATTGGAGAATTTCCCCATGGCTAAAGCCACTGCCCGCCACATCCTGGTTTCCAGCGAAGACAAGTGCAACGAACTCAAGGCCCAGATCGAAGGCGGTGCTGATTTCGCCGAGGTCGCCAAGGCCAACTCCAGCTGCCCGTCCAGCCGTCAGGGTGGCGATCTGGGTTCCTTCGGTCCTGGCCAGATGGTCAAGGAATTCGACACCGTAGTCTTCAGCGCGCCAATCAACGTCGTGCAAGGCCCGGTGAAGACCCAGTTCGGTTATCACCTGCTCGAAGTCACCAGCCGTCAGGACTGATCCGTCGCCTGATTGCTGTCCCAACGGCCCGCCTTTTGGTGGGCCGTTGTGTTTTGGTTACAGGATACGGCTGGCGACTGACGCGCCGCTCGCGTACAAATTGCGCTTATCGATCACCCGGCTTTAAGGCTGACAATGCGACTGGCTTTCCCGACTTTACTGTTCACTGCCGTGGCCCTGCTATTGGGCGCCGCCGGTGTGAACGCCACCCCGCAACATGCGTTGACCGTCTATGGCGAACCTGCCAAATACCCGGCCGGTTTCAGCCACTTCGACTACACCAATCCGCAGGCGCCCAAGGGCGGCACCATGCGCCGCTCGGCGATAGAGATCGGGCATTTCGATCACATCCTGCCTTATATAGATAAAGGCATCGGCGTCACCCAGATCGACGGCATGCTCTATTCGCCGCTGGCCCAGCGCTCGATGGACGAGCCCTACACGGTCTATGGCCTGGTGGCGCAAAAGATGGAGCGCTCGGAGGATGGTCTGTCGCTGCGCTTCTTCATCGATCCCAAGGCGCGTTTTGCCGACGGCAAGCCGATCACTGCCGAGGACGTGCGCTACACCTATGACCTGTTGATGACCCAGGGCAGCCTGCGCTATCGCACGCAGTTCGCCGACGTCAAAGGCGTGGAAGTGGAAGCGCCGCTGACCGTGCGCTTCGATTTCAAGAGTAACGAGAACCGCACCCTGCCGCTGGACATTGCCACCCTGCCGGTGTTTCCCGAGCACTGGTGGAAAACCCGCGACTTCGCCGGTGGCGGTGGCTATGAACCACCACTGGGCAGCGGCCCGTATCGGGTCGGCAAGGTCGACTCCGGGCGCAGCATCACCTTTGAACGCAACCCCGACTGGTGGGGCAAGGACCTGCCGGTCAGTCGCGGCCTGTATAACTTCGATCACTTCAGCATCGAATATTTCGGCGACACCGATGTCGCCCGCCAGGTATTGCGCGGCGGTGCCTATGACTACAACCGCGAGTTTTCCGCCACCGGCTATTCGATCGGTTACGACAGCCCTGCGCTGAGTGACGGACGTTTGCAGAAAGCCCACCTGGCCACCGAGGCCCCGCAATCTGCGCAGGGCTTCGTGTTCAACCTGCAGAAACCGATGTTCCAGGATCGTCGGGTGCGCCAGGCGCTGGCGATGCTCTGGGATTTCGAGTGGAGCAACCGGCAGATGATGCGCAACATGTACATCCGCCAGCAGAGCTATTTCTCCAATACCGCACTGGCAGCCCGCGAGTTGCCGGATGCCGCCGAGCTGAAAATCCTCGAGCCGTTGCGCGGGCAGGTTCCCGACGAAGTGTTCACCCAGGTCTTCGAGGCGCCGAAAACCGATGGCAGCGGGCTGATCCGCGACAAGCAACTGCAAGCCCTGGAACTGCTCGAACAGGCTGGCTGGAAACCCGAGGGCGACCAACTGGTCAACGCCGAAGGCGAACCTTTGAGTTTCACCTTTCTGGTCAGCCAGAACGGTATGGATCGCCTGCTTCTGCCTTACAAGCGCACGCTGAAGCAGATCGGCATTGAGCTGAATATCCGTCGCATCGACTCCTCGCAATACGTCAATCGCCTGATGAGCCGTGATTACGACATGATCGTCACCGGCTACCCGGTCAGCACGTCTCCGGGGGGCGAGCTGCTCAACTACTTCGGTTCGATATCGGCCAACGACCCCGGCGCCAACAACTACATGGTGCTGAAGAATCCGGCGGTCGACACCCTGATCAACGGCCTGATCCGCGCCTCGACCCAAAGCGACATGTTGCACTACGCCCACGCTCTGGACCGGGTGCTGCAATGGAACTACTACTGGATTCCCAACTATTACCCGCCGGGCACCTCCACCGTCTGGTGGAACCGCTTCGGCATGCCGGCGATCCAGGCCAGCAATGACGAAGCCATCGAGAGCTGGTGGGAAATCAGCAGTACGCCGCTGACCAACCAGCAGATGACCGCCGAAAAAATCGGGCGTGGCAGACCCGGAGGACCGCACTGATGTGGGCATACATTCTGCGGCGACTGCTGCTGATCATTCCGACGCTGGTGATCATCCTGCTGGTCAATTTCGTGATCATTCAGGCGGCACCCGGCGGCCCGGTCGAACAGGCCATCGCCCATCTGCAAGGCATCGGCGGTGCGAGTGTCGGCGGCAGTTCCAGCGAGACCATGAGCAACACTTCGCGCGCCAGCCGTGGCCTCGATCCGCAACTGATCAAGGACATCGAAAAGCAGTACGGTTTTGACAAACCGGCGCATGAGCGGCTGTGGCTGATGCTCAAGAACTACGCGCAGCTGGACTTCGGCAAAAGCTTTTTCCGCGGTGCGACGGTCACCGATCTGATTCTGGAAAAAATGCCGGTGACCATTTCCCTCGGCTTGTGGGCGACGCTGATCACCTATCTGGTGTCGATCCCGCTGGGCATCCGCAAAGCGGTGCATCACGGCAGCCATTTCGACATCTGGAGCAGCACCGCGATCATCATCGGCTACGCGATGCCGGCGTTTCTGTTCGCAATGTTTCTGATCGTGGTGTTTGCCGGCGGCACCTCATTGAACTGGTTTCCAGTGCGCGGTCTGGTCTCGGACAACTTCGAATCGCTGTCGACCCTGGGCAAGATTGCCGATTACTTCTGGCACCTGGTGTTGCCGGTGACGGCGCTGGTGATTGGCGGCTTCGCCACGCTGACGATTCTCACCAAGAATTCGTTCCTCAATGAAATCACCCGCCAGTACGTAGTCACCGCCCGCGCCAAAGGCTTGAGCGAGCGCCGCGTGCTTTACGGCCATGTGTTCCGCAATGCGATGCTGCTGGTGGTCTCGGGGATTCCGCAGGCGTTCATCAGTGTGTTCTTTGCCGGTTCGCTGTTGATCGAAGTGATCTTCTCTCTCGACGGCCTCGGCCGCATGAGTTACGAAGCGGCGGTTTCTCGCGACTATCCGGTGGTGTTCGGCTCGCTGTTCATCTTCACCCTGTTCGGCCTCCTGATAAAACTGATCGGCGACTTGTGCTACACCCTGGTCGACCCACGTATCGACTTCGCCGCGAGGAACGCCTGATGTTCAAGCTCTCGCCTCTGGGCCGTCGCCGTTTCGCGCGATTCAAGAAAAACCGCCGTGGCTGGTGGTCGTTGTGGCTGTTTATCGGACTGTTCGTGGTGACGCTGGGCGGTGAACTGATCGCCAATGACAAACCACTGGTGGTCAGCTATCAGAACCAGCTCTACTTCCCGGTCTTCAAGCGCTACACCGAACAGGAGTTTGGCGGGCAATTGCCGTTCCAGGCCGATTATCGCAGTGACTATGTGCAGAACCTGATCCGCAAGGACGGTGGCTGGCTGCTGTTCCCGCCAATCCCGTTCAGCGACGACACGCCCAACTACGACCTCAATCAACCTGCGCCGAGCCCGCCCTCAAAGGTCAACTGGCTCGGCACCGACGATCAGGCGCGTGATGTGTTGGCGCGGGTGATTTTCGGTGCCCGGGTATCGATCCTGTTTGCCCTGATGCTGACCGCCGTCAGCGCGCTGATCGGCATAGCTGCCGGCGCCCTGCAAGGCTATTACGGCGGTTGGGTCGATCTGCTCGGGCAGCGTTTGCTGGAGGTCTGGAGCGGATTGCCGGTGCTGTACCTGCTGATCATTTTGTCCGGCTTTGTCGAGCCGAATTTCTGGTGGCTGCTGGGGATCATGGCGCTGTTTTCATGGCTGGCACTGGTGGATGTGGTGCGCGCCGAGTTCCTGCGCGGGCGTAATCTGGAATACGTCAAAGCGGCGCGCGCGTTGGGCCTGAGCGACCGCAAGGTGATTTTCCGGCACATCCTGCCCAATGCGATGAACGCGACGCTGAGTTACTTGCCGTTCATTCTCACCGGCGCAATTTCCACCCTTACCGCTCTCGACTTCCTCGGTTTCGGCATGCCCGCCGGCAGTGCCTCGCTGGGCGAGCTGATTGGCCAGGGCAAACAGAATCTGCAAGCGCCGTGGCTCGGGCTGACGGCATTCTTCACCCTGGCGCTGATTCTTTCTTTACTGGTGTTCATCGGCGAAGCGTTACGTGACGCGTTCGACCCTCGATCCTGAAGTGTGACCATGACTGATAACCTGATCGAAATCCGTGACCTGAACGTCGCCTTCCATGGCCAGCCGGCGGTGCGCGACCTGTGCCTGGACATCCGGCCCGGCGAGTGCCTGGCGCTGGTCGGCGAGTCGGGCTCGGGCAAATCGGTGACTGCGCATTCGATTCTGCAGTTGCTCCCCGAAGGCGATGCGCAAACCAGCGGCAGCATTCGCTATCGCGGTCAGGAGCTGCTCGGCGCCGATCCGAAGGTCCTGCGTGAACTGCGCGGCAACCGGATCGCGATGATCTTTCAGGAGCCGATGACCTCGCTCAATCCGCTGCACACCATCGAAAAGCAAATCGGTGAAACGCTGCTGGTGCATCGTGGCCTGGGCGGTAAAGCGGCGCAGCAGCGGATTCTTGAACTGCTGGAACTGGTGGGCATTCAGAAGCCCAAAGAGCGCCTCAAGGCCTATCCGCATCAACTGTCCGGCGGCCAGCGGCAACGAGTAATGATTGCCATGGCGCTGGCTTGCGAGCCGGAACTGCTGATCGCTGACGAGCCGACCACGGCGCTGGATGTGACAGTGCAACGCAAGATCCTGCTGCTGCTCAAATCCCTGCAACAACGCCTGGGCATGTCGCTGCTGCTGATCAGTCACGACCTCAATCTGGTGCGCAGCATTGCGCAACGGGTGTGCGTGATGAAGGCTGGCGAAATCGTCGAGCAAGCCCCGTGCGAAACCCTGTTTACCGAGCCAAAGCATCCTTACAGCTGCGTGCTGCTCAACGCCGAGCCGGAAGGCGAAGCCCTGCCCCGCGATGAACGCGAGAACGTGCTGGAGGTGGATGATCTGCGCGTCGAGTTCGTCGTCGGTGGCGGGCTGTTCCAGCGCAAACAATATTTGCGCGCGGTGGACGGCATCAGCCTGAATATCCAGCGCGGCAAAACCCTGGGCATTGTCGGTGAGTCCGGTTCGGGCAAGTCGACCCTGGGTCAGGCGATTCTGCGGTTGCTCGATTCCGAGGGCAGTATCCGTTTTCAGGGCACCGCCCTCGACGGCCTCGATCAGAAGCAATTGCGACCATGGCGTCGGCAGATGCAGGTGGTGTTTCAGGATCCGTTCGGCAGCCTCAGTCCACGGATGTCGGTGGCGCAAATCATCAGCGAAGGGCTGGAGGTACACTGTCAGTCCAGCGCCGATGAGTGCGATGCACAGGTGATCCGTGTACTCAAGGAAGTCGGCCTGGATCCGGAAAGCCGTCATCGCTACCCGCACGAATTTTCCGGCGGTCAGCGCCAGCGCATCGCCATCGCCAGGGCACTGGTGCTGAAACCGGCGCTGATCCTGCTCGACGAGCCGACCTCGGCCCTTGATCGTACCGTGCAGAAACAAGTGGTCGCCCTGCTCCGCGATCTTCAGGAAAAACACGGCCTGACCTACCTGTTCATCAGCCACGACCTGGCGGTGGTGCGGGCGCTGGCGCATGACATGATCGTGATCAAGGACGGCAAAGTGGTTGAGCGCGGTGCCAGCCATGATGTGTTCGACTCACCGCAGCATCCTTACACCAAAGAGCTGTTGGCAGCGGCGCATCCGGGGTAGGCATAATCGGCGCTTGCCTTGATACCGAGTCGCGGCCTTCGCGAGCAAGCCCGCTCCCACAGGGATTCGGGTTGTACCCAAATATGGGGTACCCCAGAGAAACCTGTGGGAGCTGGCTTGCCAGCGAAGAGGCCCGAACAGACAACTCAAACTCCGGATCCGCCAACCCATGAACACCACCGAAAGCCTCAAGGACTACCAACGCGTGCGCACGCTGGCGATCCGCTCGCTGTTCGAGATCATCGAGCAGTCCAGCGAAGGCACGGTGATTGTCGATCGTGACGCGAACATCGTCTGGATGAACGAGCGCTATGCGCGGCGTTTCGGTCTTGAGTCAGCGAAAAAAGCCATCGGCCAACCCTGCGAAAGCGTGATCCCCGGCAGCTTGTTGCGTGAAGTGGTGCGCACCGGCCGGCCGATCCTGCTGGACATGCAGGACACGCCGAAAGAGCCGCTGGTGGTGATGCGCCTGCCGATCCACGACGATGTTGGCGCAGTGATCGGCGCCATCGGGTTTGCTCTGTTCGACGAATTGCGCAGCCTGTCACCGATGCTCAAGCGCTACCTGAGCATGCAGGAAGAACTGGCTTCGACCCGCTCGCTGCTGCGGGCGCGGCAGACCAAATACAACTTCGCCCATTTCATCGGCACCAGCAGCGCCAGCCTCGAAGTCAAACGCCGTGCCCGCCGCAGTGCGAGCACCGATTCACCCGTGTTGTTGCTCGGCGAAACCGGCACCGGCAAGGAGTTGCTGGCTCAGGCGATTCACAGCGCTTCGCCACGGGCACATAAAGCCTTCGTCAGCATCAACAGCGCCGCAATCCCGGAGGCGTTGCTCGAAGCGGAATTCTTCGGCACCGCGCCTGGCGCGTTTACCGGCGCCGACCGCAAGGGTCGCACCGGCAAGTTGCAGATCGCTCAGGGCGGTACGCTGTTTCTCGATGAGATCGGCGACATGCCGTTGCCGCTGCAAAGCAAACTGCTGCGGGTGCTGCAGGAAAAGGAGTTCGAACCGGTTGGCTCCAACGACGTGATCCAGAGCGATGTACGAGTGATCGCGGCGACTTCGACCGATCTGCAAGGCGCGATCAAGCGCGGTGAGTTCCGCGCCGACCTGTATTACCGACTTAACGTGCTGCCGATCCAGGTTCCGCCGCTGCGCGAACGTCTCGACGATCTGCCGGCACTCAGCGAGGCGATTCTTGAAGAACTGCGCAGTCAGCATGAGCTGAGTCGCGCAGCGCTGGATCTGCTCGGGCAACATGCGTGGCCGGGCAACATCCGCGAATTGCGCAACGTGCTGGAGCGCGCGGCGCTGCTCAGCGATGACCTGATCCTCACCGAAGAGGATATTCGCGCGGCCATCGGCACCTTTACCCCGGTTGAGCGTCCGTCGGTTTCGACGCTGGAACCGTTGGCCGAGGAGACATTCGCCGAGGCACGGCAGCGGTTTGAGCGGCAGTTGATCCAGTCTGCCCTCGCGCAATGTGCAGGCAAAGTGCCGGAGGCGGCGGCTCGACTGGGACTGGGACGCTCGACGCTGTACAAGAAGATGCTGGCCTTGGGCATCACCGAGTCTCAATAAAGAGACTTAAGTCTCCACAAAAAGACAACAACAAAAGCTTCGCGAGCAAGCCCGCTCCCACAGGGGATATGCATTCCAACTGTGGGAGCGGGCTCGCTCGCGAAGGCGTCCGCCCTCTCTACAAAAATCTCAAAAGAGAGACAGCTCTTCAACTCTCAACACGCTTCAACCAATAAAACCCTTATATTTCAATGACTTGAGCATCTGGCACAGATCTCGCTAACACCTCTACTGCATCCGCTTCACCCACAAAAATAACAATCCCTGGAGACACTCCATGAGTGTGATCATCGCCTTGGCAGCCCTCGCGCTGCTGATGCTCGCCGCCTACCGTGGCTACAGCGTCATCCTCTTCGCCCCGATTGCCGCCCTCGGCGCTGTCCTGCTGACCGATCCTTCTGCCGTCGCCCCTGCCTTTACCGGCGTGTTCATGGAGAAAATGGTCGGTTTCATCAAACTGTATTTCCCGGTATTCCTGCTCGGTGCCGTGTTCGGCAAGTTGATCGAATTGTCGGGGTTCTCCCGTTCGATCGTAGCCGCAGCGATTCGCTTGCTCGGCACCCGTCAGGCGATGCTGGTGATCGTGCTGGTCTGCGCCCTGCTCACTTACGGCGGCGTGTCGTTGTTCGTGGTGGTGTTTGCGGTGTATCCATTTGCCGCGGAAATGTTCCGCCAGAGCAATATCCCCAAGCGCCTGATCCCGGCGACCATCGCCCTCGGCGCGTTCTCCTTCACCATGGACGCCCTGCCCGGCACGCCACAGATTCAAAACATCATCCCCAGCACCTTCTTCAATACCACCGCGTGGGCCGCGCCGTGGCTGGGGGTGATCGGCACGATTTTCGTGTTCTGCGCCGGCATGCTGTTCCTGCAGCGCCAACGCAACAAGGCCCAGCGTGCTGGCGAAGGTTACGGCACCGAGCTGCGTAACGAGCCGGAAACCGCCGAAGACCTGAAACTGCCGAACCCATGGATCGCCCTGTCGCCGCTGCTGGCGGTGGGCATCATGAACCTGCTGTTCACCCAGTGGATTCCGCAGTGGTACGGCAAGACCCACAGCCTCGCGTTGCCGGGGATGGCCACGCCGGTGACCACGGAAATCGCCAAGCTCACCGCAATCTGGGCGGTGCAGGCGGCATTGCTGATCGGCATCCTGATGGTGTTGGTGTTCGGCTTCAAGGCGATCCGCAGCAAACTCGCCGAAGGCAGCAAAAGCGCGGTCAGCGGTGCACTGCTGGCGGCGATGAACACCGCCTCGGAATACGGTTTCGGTGCGGTAATCGCTTCGTTGCCGGGCTTTCTGGTACTGGCCGACTGGCTCAAGCAAATCCCCAATCCGCTGGTCAACGAAGCGATCACCGTGACCCTGCTGGCGGGTATCACCGGTTCGGCGTCGGGCGGCATGAGCATTGCTCTGGCGGCGATGTCCGAGCAATTCATCGCGGCGGCGCACGCGGCGAACATTCCGCTGGAAGTGCTGCACCGCGTGGCCGCGATGGCCAGCGGCGGCATGGACACCCTGCCGCACAACGGCGCGGTGATCACCCTGCTGGCGGTCACTGGCCTGACCCACCGCGAGGCCTATAAAGACATTTTCTGTATTACGCTGATCAAGACCCTGGCGGTCTTCGTAGTGATCGGCACTTTCTACGCCACTGGCATTGTGTGAGGTATTCATGACGACTCTTTCGGGCAAGACCGCACTGGTCACCGGCTCCACCAGCGGCATCGGTCTGGGCATCGCGCTGAGCCTGGCCAAGGCCGGCGCCAATCTGATTCTCAACGGTTTCGGTGATGCGTCGAGCGTGATCGCAGAAGTCGGCCAGTTTGGCGGCAAGGTCGGTCATCATCCGGCGGACGTCAGCGATCCGGCGCAGATTGCCGACATGATCGCTTACGCCGAACGCGAATTCGGCGGCGTCGACATTCTGGTCAACAACGCCGGGATTCAGCACGTGGCGGCCGTGGAGGAGTTTCCGGTGGAGCGCTGGGACTCGATCATCGCGATCAACTTGTCATCGGTGTTCCACAGCACCCGCCTCAGCTTGCCGGGGATGCGCGCCAAGGGCTGGGGGCGGATCGTCAACATTGCCTCGGTGCACGGCCAGGTCGGCTCGACCGGCAAAGCCGCGTATGTTGCGGCCAAGCACGGCGTGATTGGTTTGACCAAAGTGGTCGGCCTCGAAACGGCTACCAGTAACGTCACCTGCAACGCGATCTGTCCGGGCTGGGTATTGACGCCGCTGGTGCAGAAACAGATCGATGATCGTGCCGCCAAAGGCGTCGATCCGCAGCAGGCGCAGCATGATTTGCTGGCGGAGAAGCAGCCGTCGCTGGAGTTCGTCACGCCGCAGCATCTTGGGGAATTGGTGTTGTTTCTATGCAGCGAGGCTGGCAGCCAGGTGCGCGGGGCGGCGTGGAATATTGATGGGGGGTGGTTGGCGCAGTAATGCTGCGCCCCTGTGGGAGCGAGCCTGCTCGCGATAGCGGTGTATCAGCCAACATCAATGTTGAGTGTAATTCCGCTATCGCGAGCAGGCTCACTCCTACAAGTGATGTGTCATGAACAACACAACAAGAGGCAAACCAATGTCCGACCTCCTCTGGCAACCCGACGCCGAGCGTATCGCCCAATCGCGCATGGATCAGTTCCGCCGCGACATCAATCAGCGCCATGGCCTGGCGCTGAGCAGCTACACCGACCTGCACCGCTGGAGCGTGGAACAGCGCGAAGCGTTCTGGCAGGCGATCGTCGATTTCTTCGACATCCGCTTTCACACCCAGCCCGACGCCGTCCTGCGTGAAGGCGCGCAGATGCCCAGTGCCGAATGGTTTCCCGGTGCGACCCTGAACTTTGCCGAGCACCTGCTGCGCCGTCGTGACGATGCAGTCGCGGTGATTGCCGTGGCGGAAAACGGTCAGCGCGAACAGCTGACCTGGGCCGAACTGGCCGAGCACGTCGCCGGTTTTCAGGCCAGCCTGCAAGCCGCCGGTGTCGGCCTCGGCGACCGCGTGGCCGCGTGCATACCCAACACCTGGCAGACTCTGGTGGCGATGCTCGCGACCACCAGCCTCGGGGCGATCTGGTCGTGCTCGTCGCCGGACTTCGGCACCCACGGCGTGATCGACCGTTTCGGCCAGATCGAACCCAAAGTGTTGATCACCTGCGCCGGCTACCGTTACGCCGGCAAAGACATCAACCAGACCAGCAAGATCAACGAAATCCTCGCGCAACTGCCATCGCTGCAGCAGTTGATCATCGTGCCCTACGCTCGCGCGCAGACCCGTACCGAGGATTACCAAACCCACGCCAACGTGACGTTGTGGGACGAGTTCTACCAACCCGGCGGCGAACCGCGGTTTGTCCCGGTGCTGTTCAATCACCCGTTGTACGTGTTGTATTCCAGTGGCACCACCGGCGTACCGAAATGCATCGTGCACAGTACTGGCGGCGTGTTGCTGCAGCATGCCAAGGAACACGGACTGCACGTCGATCTCGGCCCCGGTGACCGGTTGTTCTACTACACCACTTGCGGCTGGATGATGTGGAACTGGCTGGTCTCGGCCCTCGCGGTCGGCAGCGCGGTGGTGCTGTATGACGGCTCGCCGTTTCACCCGGGCCATGAGCGCTTGCTCGACCTGATCGACGACGAGCGCATCAGTGTGTTCGGCACTAGCCCCAAGTTTCTCGCGACACTGGAAAGCAGCGGTTTAAAGCCTGCGCACAGCCATGATCTGAGTAGCCTGAAGACCCTGCTCTGCACCGGCTCCGCGCTGTCGCCGCAGAGTTATGACTTCGTCTACCGCGACTTCAAGCCCGATGTGTGCCTGGCGTCGATGTCCGGCGGCACCGATGTGGTGTCGTGCTTCGTCAACGGTAATCCGCTGTCGGCGGTGCGCCGCGGCGAAATCATGGGCAAGAGCCTGGGCATGGCGGTTGAAGTGTGGAACGACGCCGGCGTTGCCGTGATCGGCGAAAAAGGCGAGCTGGTCTGCACCCGGCACTTCCCGGCGATGCCCGTCGGGCTGTGGCATGACCCTGACGGCGCAAAACTGCGCAAATCCTATTTCAGCCTGTTCCCCGGTGTCTGGGCCCAGGGCGACTACGCCGAGCAATTGCCCCACGGCGGGATGCTGATCCACGGCCGCTCCGACGCCGTGCTCAACCCCGGCGGCGTGCGCATTGGCACGGCGGAAATCTATCGTCAGGTCGAGAAAGTCCCGCAGGTGCTGGACAGCGTGGCGATCGGACAGCAATGGCAGGACGATGTGCGCGTAGTGCTGTTTGTCCGTCTGCAGGACGGAGTGACGCTGGATGACCATCTGCAACAGCAGATCCGCCAGGTGATCCGCGCCAACACCACACCGCGCCACGTGCCGGCGAAGATCGTCGCGGTGACCGATATTCCGCGCACCATCAGCGGCAAGGTGGTGGAACTCGCGGTGCGCAATGTGGTGCATGGCGAGCCGGTGAAAAATACCGATGCGCTGGCCAATCCCGAGGCCTTGGAGCAGTTCCGCAATCGCCCGGAGCTGTCCGATTAGCACGCCATGCCCTTGTGGGAGCGGGCTTGCTCGCGAAAGCGGTGTGTCAGTCCCGCTGATATCGACTGATGGATTGCATTCGCGAGCAAGCCCGCTCCCACAGGGGTGAGGTGTTAATCCATCAGGCCCCAATCGCCTGATGTGGTGGGCGCAGGCAGCGGCCGCGCAATCGCCTGGAGCTGTCGGACTGATCCCTCATGCCCTTGTGGGAGCGGGCTTGCTCGCGAAAGCGGTGTGCCAGTCCCGCTGATATCGACTGATGGATTGCATTCGCGAGCAAGCCCGCTCCCACAGGGGTGGGGTGTTAATCCATCAGGCCCCAATCGCCTGATGTTGTGGGTGCGGGCGCCGGGCCCGCCTCGGTGTGCAGTTTCAAACGCAGGCGCAGATTGTTCTGCGAATCGGCATGCTTGAGCGCTTCGTCCTCACTGATCACGCCCTCCACCACCAGCCCGTACAGCGCCGCGTCGAAGGTCTGCATGCCGACCTCGCCGGACTTTTCCATGATGCCCTTGAGTTCGCCCAACTCGTTGCGGCGGATCAGGTCGGCGATGGTCGGGGTGCCAAGCATCACCTCGACCGCCGCCCGGCGCTGACCGTCCAGCGTACGCACCAGCCGTTGCGAGACGAACGCCTTGAGATTGTTGCCCAGTGCATGCAATAGCTGCGGGCGGCGTTCTTCGGGGAACAGATTGACGATACGGTCCAGCGCCTGATTGGCGTTGTGCGCATGCAGCGTCGACAGCACCAGGTGCCCGGTGTCGGCAAATGTCAGCGCATGCTCCATGGTTTCGCGGTCACGGATTTCGCCGATCAGCACCACGTCCGGGGCCTGGCGCAGGGTGTTTTTCAGCGCCGCATGGAAGCTGCGGGTATCGACGCCGACTTCGCGTTGATTGATGATCGAGCGCTGGTGTCGATGGATATACTCCACCGGGTCTTCGATGGTGATGATGTGCCCGCTGCTGTGGCGGTTGCGGTGATCGATCAGCGCGGCCAGCGAAGTGGACTTGCCGGAGTCGGTGGCGCCAACGAACAGGATCAGCCCCTGTTTGAGCATTACCGTTTCCAGCAATACCGGCGGCAGTTTCAGGTCTTCGAAGCGCGGGATATCGAGTTTGACGTTGCGGATTACAATTGACACGTCATTGCGTTGCTTGAAGACGTTCACCCGAAAACGCCCGATGCCCGTACGGGAAATCGCCAGGTTCATTTCCAGATCCCGATCGAACTCGCGCCGTTGCTCGGCGTCCATCAGGGAGTTGGCGATGGTCTCGACCTCGCCGGGCTTGAACGGCCGCTCGCTGAACGGCGTCAGCACGCCATCGATGCGCGCACTGGGTGGCGCTCCCGTGGACAGGAACAGGTCAGAGCCGTGCTGGCTCGACAGACGGAGCAACAGTGCATCGATTTCCATGGCAATAAGCACCCGCGAAGCATTCAATGAACAGAAATGACCCGCTGTCGTGACGTAACGGGTCATACAGCGTCTACCGCAAGTGCAAGAATAGTAGATGCCAACGCACTGACCGACGCTCAGGATACATGTGATGAACGCAGCACCCTCCCCCGATGACGCCCAAGCCCTGATCGCCCGTACCGACTGGAGTCGCACGCCGTTGGGCGCTTCTGGCACTTGGCCGCAAAGCCTGCGCACCGCGGTGGACATCGTGATTCACTCGCCGATGCCGATGCTGCTGTTGTGGGGGCCGCAGCTCACGCAGATCTACAACAATGGCTTTGCGATGCTCGCCGGCAGCAAGCATCCGCACGCTTTCGGACAGCCGGCGCACCTTATATGGCCGGAACTTCAGGACTTTACCGACCCGATTTATCGAGCCGTCCTACAAGGCCAGGTGCGCACCTACAGCGAACGGCGATTTACCCTGCAACGCGAAGGCGTAGAGTCCGACTTCTGGCTGGACCTGACCTACAGCCCCATCCGCGATGAAAACACGCAGGTGGCCGGGATCCTGGTGACCGCCATCGAAACCAACGAACGCCGGCGCATCGCCCTCGAACTGCAACGCCGTTCCGAAGAAAGCCTCAAGGCCCAGCGCGATACCGAGGAGCGCCTGCAACTGGCGCTGGCCGCCACCGATGCGGTCGGCACCTGGGACTGGGACATCGGTGAAGACCGCTTCATTGCCGACGCCCATTTCGCCCAGTTGCACGGCATCGATCCGGCCCACGCCAGTCAGTTGCCGATCAGCGACTACCTGCAAGGCGTGCACCCCGAAGACCGCGCGTTGATCGCCCGCAGCATCAAGCATTGCATCACCCACGGCACCGAATACGCCGAGGAATACCGCCTGCTGAAAGCCGACGGCGAACTGCGCTGGGTGTTTGCCCGGGGCCGCTGTTACAAGGATCACCACGGGCGACCGGTGCGTTTCCTCGGCGCCGCGCTGGATCTGACCGAGCGCAAGCACACCGAGCAGGCGCTGCGTCAGAGCCAGACGGAATTGCAGCTGATCATCAATGCAATGCCGATCCTCATCAGTTACGTCGACCACGAAGAGCGCTTTCGCCTGAACAACGCGGCGTATCTGGACTGGTACGGCCTGACGCCGCAGGAACTGTATGGCCGCACCATTCGCGAAGTGATCGGCGAAGAAGCCTACTTTCTGCGTGCGCCGTACATTGCAGAAGCGCTGGCCGGACGGCCCTGCTCGTTCAGCCTGTACACCCCGCATCGCGACGGCAGCAGCCGCCATGCGCTGATGAATTACCTGCCGCGCCACGGTGCTGATGGCTCAGTCAACGGTTTCTATATTTTCGTGATCGACGAATCCGAACGGAAGAAGACCGAAGAAGCGTTGCGCAATCTCAATGAAACCCTGGAGGAGCGGGTCAGTGCCCGTACCGAGCAACTGGCCCAGGCCAATCAGCGCCTGCAGAACGAGATGTTCGAACGCGAGCGCGCCGAAGACGCGTTGCGCCACGCGCAGAAGATGGAAGCGGTCGGCCAGCTCACTGGCGGTATCGCCCACGACTTCAACAACATGCTCACCGGGATCATCGGCAGCCTTGACTTGATGCAACGCTACATCGCCGACGGCCGTGCCGATGAAATCGGGCGCTTCACTGAAGCGGCGGTGTCATCGGCCAACCGAGCAGCGGCGCTGACCCATCGCTTGCTGGCGTTCTCGCGCCGGCAGTCGCTGGACCGCAAGACCCTCAACGTCAACGAACTGATTCATTCGCTGGAAGATTTGATCCGCCGCACCAAGGGCGACCCGATCGAACTCACGCTGCGCCTGGCCGACGATGTCTGGCCGATCAGCACCGACGTCAGCCAACTGGAAAATGCCCTGCTCAACCTGGTGATCAACGCCCGCGACGCCATGCCCGATGGCGGCGAACTGCTGATCGAAACCGCCAACGTCTACCTCGACGGCAACGACATCACCACCCTCGAACCGGTCAAGGCCGGCGACTACCTGATGCTGGCGGTCAGCGACAACGGCACCGGCATGACGCCGTCGGTGCGCGCCAAGGCGTTCGATCCGTTCTTCACCACCAAACCGATCGGCCAGGGCACCGGGCTCGGACTGTCGATGATTTATGGCTTCGCCCAGCAGTCGGGCGGCCATGTCAGCCTCGACAGCCTGCCGAATCAGGGCACCTGTGTGCGCTTGTACTTGCCGCGCCTGAACCTGCTGGAGCCGGAACGGCCAGTTGTGGAAACCCTCGGTGCCGCGCCGACGGCCACTTGCGGGGAAACCGTGGTGGTGGTTGAGGATGACCCGGCAGTGCGCATGCTGGTGCTCGATCTGCTCAAGGAGCTGGGTTACCTCGCCCACGAAGCCGCCGACGCCAGCGCCGCCCTGCCGCTGCTGGAATCGGAGCTGCGTGTGGATCTGCTGGTGACCGACGTTGGTCTACCGGGGATGAATGGCCGGCAACTGGCGGAAATCGCCCGCCAGCATCGTCCGGGGCTGAAGGTGCTGTTCATGACCGGCTACGCGCAGAAAGCCGCCGAGCGTCAGGGCTTTCTCGAGGATGGCATGGACATGGTGGCCAAGCCGTTTTCGATTGAAGTGCTGGCCAACAAGATCCGCGAGATGATCAACCAAACGCCGTCACTTGAGGCATAATCCCGCGCCCCGCCGTCACCGCGTTACAGGTATCGCACGATGAAAGCCCAAGCCCGCCACATTCTGGTGAAAACCGCCGAAGAGGCCGAACAGCTCAAACAACGCATTGCCAAGGGCGAAGCGTTTGATGTGCTGGCGAAGAAATACTCGACCTGCCCGTCCGGCAAACGCGGCGGTGATCTGGGTGAAGTGCGGCCGGGACAGATGGTCGGCGCGATCGATGCGGTGATCTTCAAGAAGCCGCTGCGCACGGTGCATGGGCCGATCAAGAGCAAGTTCGGCTATCACCTGGTGCAGGTGTTTTTCCGCGATTGAGTGCTTGGCCTTAGGGCCTCTTCGCGAGCAAGCTCGCTCCCACAGTCTGGAATGCGGTCCCCTGTGGGAGCGGGCTTGCCCGCGAACCGATTGCGCAGCAAGCGGCCATCCACCGCTTACCTGGGAATCAATGCCCCCGGCACCTGAATCACCCGACTTGCCAGCCAATGCCCCGCCTGCGCCGCCTCGACCGGACTGCCACCCAGCAACCGCCTGGCCAGATACGCCGCGCTGAACGAGTCCCCCGCCGCCGTCGTATCCACCACCTTCTCGACCTGCTGCGCCGGCACTTCGAACGCCTCATCATCGCAGCGAATCAGACACGCCTCGGCGCCACGCTTGAGCACCACCTCCGGCGTGCCGATCTGCGCGTACGCCTCGAACACTGCGTCGCAATCGGCAAAATGGAACAGCGCCTGTTCGTCATCCACGGTCAGCAACGCCAGATCGACATGCGGCAACACGCTGCGATAGGCCGCCCGCGCCTCTTCCTGTGAGGCCCACAAGCGTGGTCGATAATTGTTGTCGAAGACGATCCGCGCATCGCGCTGGCGGGCTTCGATCAGGGTCTGGATCAAGCGTTCGCGGCCCTTCGCACCTAACACTGCGAGGGTGATGCCGCTGAAATACAGCACATCGTAGTCCGGCAGCGCCGCCAGAATCGGCTCCGCCGCCGGGGTGGTGAAGCAATCGCGCACCGCCGCTTCATTGCGCCAGTAGAGGAAACGCCGTTCACCGTTGGCGTCGGTCTGAATGCAGTACAAGCCGGGCAAGCGACCGGGCAGACGCTGCACGAGATCCAGGCCAATGCCTTCGTCAGCCCAGCTCTGGCACATGGCGTCGCTGAAGCTGTCGTCGCCGAGCGCGGTGACGTAATCGACCTGGGCTTTGTCGCCGAGGGCGCGGGACAGGTACACCGCGGTGTTCAAGGTATCGCCGCCGAAGCTTTGCTGCAGGCTGCCGTCGGCGCGGTGCTGGAGTTCGATCATGCATTCACCGATCAGGGCGATGCGCGGGGTATTCGGGCCCAGGGGGCTGAGGCTGGTCATCGGGAGGTGTCTCTGGATAATCATCGGTGTTTGGGCGGCCCTCATCGCGAGCAGGCTCACTCCTACAATTGGAATGCATTCCCTTGTGGGAGCGAGCTTGCTCGCGAATGGCCACGACTCGGTCTGAAGCCTTAGAAACAAGTCTCCATGCTTTCGACCACGGCCAACTGCTCATCCACCAGCAACCCCACCCGCCACTTGTCGAACGTCAGGCACGGGTGCGAGGTGCCGAAGGAAATGATATCGCCCACCCGCAATTCAACCCCCGGCGCCACGCTCATGAACGCATGCTGGTCCATCACCGCCGTCACCTTGCACGCGCCGACATCGTCGCCCACCGCCGGCAACACACCGGCCTTGTAACGCAGCAACGGCACCGGCAGCCCGGCATCAAACGCCACGTCACGTTTGCCGAGGGCGATCACCGCGAAACCCGGCTCCGGCATCGACTGTACATGCGCCCAGACCTCCAGTGCCGGACGCAGGCCTTCGTGCAGATCGCCGCGACGATCCAGCACGCAGCACTGCGCTTCCTTGTAGATGCCATGGTCATGCGCCACGTAACTGCCAGGGCGCAGCACACTGAGGAAGCGTCCGCTCGCATTCTGCGTTTCGAACGACTCGGCAATCAGGTCGTACCACGCCGAACCCGAGGCGGTGATGATCGGCTTGGCAATGGCAAACGCGCCGCTGTCCTGCAACTGCACCGCCAGACGCACCAGCGACGCGGCGAATTCACGAATGCCGCTGACCGCGTGATCGCCATGGATCACCCCTTCGTAACCCTCGATGCCGGTCAGAGCCAGCGCCGGTTGCGCGTTGATCGCCTGGGCCAGCGCGATGACTTCCTGCTCGCTGCGGCAACCGCAGCGGCCACCGACCACGCCGTACTCGATCATCACATTCAACTTCACTCCGCGCGAGGCGAAGTAGGCGCCGAGATCGGCGACGTTGTCCGGGTGATCGACCATGCAGTAGAAATCGAAATCGACATCGGCCAGCAGATCGGCGATCAGCGCCATGTTCGGCGTGCCGACCAGTTGGTTGGCCATCAGCACCCGGCGTACACCGTGGGCGTATGCGGCGCGGGTCTGGGTGGCGCTGGCAAGGGTGATGCCCCAGGCGCCGGCGTCGAGCTGACGCTGGAACAGCGCCGGGGTCATGCTGGTCTTGCCGTGGGGCGCGAGCTCGGCGCCGCTGTCGCTGACGAACTTCTGCATCCAGCGAATGTTGTGCTCCAGCGCCTCGCGGTGCAGCACCAGCGCCGGCAGGCTGACGTCACGCACAAGGTGCGCACCGATGGCGGCTTCGCCCTTTTCCACAGCGGTATTGATGGCAGTCGTCATGCTTGAACTCCTCACTGTCGCGGCCGCAGGCAGCCGCGGTTATTCGTTGATGCGCCGGGCGAGGCTGTTGGCGCTCTCGATCAGCACCCGGCGATAGTCGTCGTAATTGTTCTTCGCATCGGCCCGTGGGGCGACGATGCACAGGGTGCAGATGGCCACGCCACTGGGGTCTTTGACCGGCGCGGCGAAGCAATGGGTGAAGGTGTCGGCCACGCTGTCGAACGAGAAGAATCCGTCGATGCCAGCCTGGCGGATCTCCGCCAGAAAGCGCTCCAGCGGCAGGCGTTCGCCGTCGGGCAGGATGTAATCGTCTTCGTCGATCAGGTCGATGATCTGCTGGTCGCTCAAATGCGCCAGCAGCAAGCGCCCGGACGCGGTCCACGGGATCGGCGCGTTTTCGCCGATGTCGGACGAAATGCGGAAATGCCGCTCGCCCTCCTTCATCAGCGCCACCGTGTATTTGCGCCCGTTGAGCAGGCACATTTGCGCGGTTTCCCGGGTCTGGCTGACGATCTCCTGCAAGGCGTGATCGGCCTCGCGACTGAGGTCGAAATGGCGCAGGTGCGCCTGCCCGAGGAAGTACAACTGGCGCCCCAGATAGACGTGACCGTCCTTGCCCACCGGCTCCAGAATCCGTCGTTCCAGCAGTGACGCCACCAGTTCGTAGACCGTGGATTTCGGGCTGCCGATGCCATTGGCGATGTCGTTCGGACGCAGCGGCTGGCCGATTTCCTTGAGGAAGTCGAGGATATCGAACGCCCGGTCCAGACCACGGGCCCGGCGTTTGATGGTGTCTTCGGTCATGTCAGTGGTTCCCATAAAAAGTGCCGGGATGGTAACTGGCCTGAGGTGTTGTGTCAGTTGGATCGAGGCCCTCACCCCCCGCCCTCTCCCGGAGGTAGAGGGAGCCTAACCGTATCGATGCAAATGTAAGCGTCATACGCGAAATTCGCATCGATACAGATCAGTCCCCTCTCCCTCCGGGAGAGGGTTAGGGTGAGGGGTAGCCATCACTCAAACCTTTTTCTTGTAAGCGATGCAATCGATCTCGACCTTGCAATCAACCATCATGCTCGCCTGCACACAGGCCCGTGCCGGGGCGTGTTCAGGCTTGAAGTACTCGCCGAAAACCTTGTTGAAACTGCTGAAATCCCGTGGATCGTCCAGCCATACGCCGGCGCGCACCACGTCCTCCAGGCCATAACCGGCCTCTTCGAGAATCGCGATCAGGTTTTTCATGGTCTGGTGGGTCTGCTCGACGATGCCGCCAACGATGATCTCGCCATCCACCGCCGGCACCTGGCCGGACACGTGCAGCCAGCCATCCGCTTCAACGGCGCGCGCGAAGGGACGTGGCTGACCGCCAGCGGCGGTGCTGCCGGTGCCGTATCGAGTAATGCTCATGGGTACTTCTCCTGATGACAAAACAAAAAATTAGAACCGCGTGCTCTTGAGAAACTCGGCCAGACGCGGCGATTGCGGGCGTTCGAACAGTTCCTTGGGAGGCCCCTGCTCTTCGATCCGCCCCTGATTCATGAACACGATCTTGTCCGAGACCTCGAAGGCGAAACGCATTTCGTGGGTCACCAGCAACATGGTCATGCCGTCTTCGGCCAGGCCCTTGATCACGTTCAACACTTCACCGACCAGCTCCGGATCGAGGGCCGAGGTGACTTCGTCGAACAGCATCAGACTGGGGTTCATCGCAATCGCCCGAGCAATCGCCACACGCTGTTGCTGACCACCGGACAACTGCCCGGGAAAGTGATTGCGCCGCTCCAGCAGGCCGACACGCTCCAGCCATTTTTCGGCCAGCACCACGGCTTGGTCCTTGTGCATTTTCTTTACCTTGAGCAGACCGAGGGTGACGTTCTGCAACGCCGTCAGGTGCGGGAACAGGTTGAATTGCTGGAAGGCCATGCCGGTCATCGCACGATGGCGGGCGATGACTTTTTCGGCGTGACGCACACGTTTGCCACCGACCTCGTCATAGCCGATGGACTCGCCGTCGAGCAGGATCTGCCCGCCCTGGAACTCTTCGAGCATGTTCACGCAGCGCAGCAAGGTGGTCTTGCCCGAACCGCTGGAGCCGATCAGCGTCACGACGTTGCCGCGCTGCATGCTCAAGTCGACGCCCTTGAGCACTTCGACTGCGCCGTACTGCTTGTGCAGGCCACGGATGTCCAGCAGCGGCTGAGCGTTCTGAACGTTGGAAACTTGAGCTTGACTCATGGCAGGGCCACCCGCTTTTCAATATGCCGGCCGAGTAATTCGATGCCGTAGTTGATGACGAAGAACAGAAAACCGGCGAACAGGTAGAACTCCAGAGTCATGAAGGTCCGGGCGATGATCTGTTGGGTGCTGAGCAACAATTCGGCGACGCCGATCACCGAGAGCAGGGTCGAAGCCTTGACGATTTCGGTGGACGAGTTGACCCAGGTCGGCAGGATCTGCCGCAACGCCTGGGGCAACAGCACGTAACCGAGGGATTGATAAAACGTCAGGCCAATCGCCTTGCTCGCTTCCATCTGCCCGCGTGGCAATGCCTGCAAGGCGCCGCGCACGATCTCGGCGACGTGCGAACCGCAAAACAGCGTCAGGCCCAGCGCACCGGCCTGAAACGCGCTGATCTGCCAGCCCAACGCCGGCGCCATGTAGAAGCAGGCCAGCACCAATACAAACACCGGCGTGCCGCGAATAATGTCGACATAAAAGCGGAACGGCGCGCGCATCCAGAACTTGCCGTAAGTCAGCACCAGACCGGTGACAACCCCGAGCAGCGTGCCGAACAGAATCGCCAATGCCGACACCTGCACACTGGTCAGGAAGCCTTGCAGCAACGTCTCGCGTGCCAACCACAATTCATGCAACCAACTGGGAGATTCGTACATCGCAGCCTCCTATCGGCGGATCGCCAGACGCTGCTCGAGGTAACGCAGCAGCATGGCAATGAGGTAACAGGCGGCGACATACAACGCCGTGGTCACCAGCCAGGTTTCGATCACCCGGTAGCTCTCGACGTTGATCTTGCGCGCGTAATAGGTCAGCTCCGGCACCGCAATCGCGGCGGCCAGCGAGGTGTCCTTGAACAGCGAGATAAAGTTGTTCGACAGCGCCGGCAACACGTTGCGCAGCATCACCGGCACGGTGACGTAGGCCTTGACCTGCCACTCACCGAGTCCGATCGCCAGCCCCGCTTCGCGCTGGCCTTTGGGGATGCTCAGCAAGCCGCCACGGAACACTTCGGTCAGATAGGCACCGGCATACAGCGACAGCGTGATGATGAACGACGGGATCTTGTCCAGCCGGATACCCAGGCTTGGCAAGGCAAAGTAGATCAACAGAATCAACACCAGAATCGGCGTGTTACGCACCACCGTGACGTACACCGAGGCCAGCACCCGCAAGGCGCGATGCTTCGAGAGCAAGGCAAACGCCATCAGCAGGCCGATCACGCAGCCGATGGCGATCGACACCAGCGCCAGTTCAAGACCCAGACCGAGCCCCGCCAGCAAGGTGTCGAAATCGCGCCACACGGCAGCAAAGTTCAACTGATAGTTCATGGTCAGCAGTACCTTGAGCGGGGCGCGTGCAGGCGCCCCACTCTCACGGGATCATTTGAATTCGACAGGGAAACCGATCGCCGGCGACGGCAGGTCGACACCGAACCATTGCTTGAAGGATGCCGCGTAAGTCGGGAACTCAACGCCGGTCATGGCTTCATGCAGAGTGGTGTTGACGAAGTTCAGCCAGTCCTGATCGCCGCGCTTGACTGCGCAGGCGTAGGTCTGTGGGCTCCACGCGTAGGTCGGGCTGCGGTAGCGGCCAGGGTTCTGCACCATCAGGTACTTGACCGACGACTGATCGGTAGCAGCGGCATCGGCGCGACCGGAATTCACCGCCTGATACATCAGATCGACACTGTCGTACTGATCGACCTTGGCCTTGGGCAGCGCCTGATGCACCAATTCTTCGGCATAGACGTTTTGCAGCACGGCCACAGTAACGCTGTCACCGGCCGCCTGCAGGTCTTCGATTTCCTTGTACTTGCTGTTGGCCGGCAGCAGCAGGCCGACACCTTCGCGGTAGTACGGCAGGGTGAACGCCACTTGTTGCGCACGGCTGGCGGTAACGGTGATGAACTGGCAGCTCATGTCGACCTTGTCGGTCAGCAGATTGGGAATTCGCGCGTCGGACGACTGCACGACGAACTCGACTTTGCTTGGGTCATTGAACAACCCCTTGGCCACCATCCTGGCGATGTCGATATCAAAGCCCTGCAACTTGCCGTCCGCACCCTGAAAGTGCCACGGCGCATTGGTGCTGCCGGTGCCGACAATCAGCTTGCCCCGGGCCAGAACACTGTCGAGCTTGCTATCGGCTGCCTGGGCCATGCCCATCACAGCGGACGAAGCCGCAAGAACGAAAACACACGCTTTGAACAACGAAGGACGGCGATGCATGGCAAGCACTCCAGGATGATGTTTATTCCGCTATACCGGAACACGGTTTGTTACTACGGAATAGACAGCAGAAAGTGTGCCACAGGCATCACAGGGAATCTGTAGAGGGGTTAAATGTTTTTGGAATCAACGGGATGCAGGAAATGCGAAAAATGGAGTCAGGTGCGGGTACTGATGGGCTGCGCTACCTTAGGCTACAAATAACGAGTAGCAGGTTCCCAGATGGAGCACGAAGGACTACTTCGGTGCAATGTGGTTAGCGATTCAAGGGGCCAGCTCTCCATATCTATCGGCAAGCGGCTTTGTCGTAGACCTCTCCCCGCTCTCTTCTCCCTACCGCAATCACGGTAACAACCAAAACCTCGTTCTTTACGCGATAGACCAGCCTGTATCCAGCACTGCGAAGCTTGATTTTGTAGGCGTTTCCCAACCCTCGGAGTCGATCGGCAGGAACGTGAGGATTGACCAGACGTGTAGAGAGCTTTTTCTTGAACTGATCCTGAAGTGCTGAATCAAGCTTTCTCCATTCCCTCCAGGCTTTCTCGGAAAACTCCAGCTCATAGGTCATCTATAGAGACCTTGATGGTGGGATCGTTTTCTCGCTCCTTGCACAGTGCGATCAGTTCCAGATCCTCAAGGCGATTCATCATCGCCTCATACTCCTTTGCGGGAACACAATAAAACGCTGGCTCATTTCGATTGAGGATTGCAACAGATTGGCCGCCACCGGCGGCCACGGTACCCATGGGGTTTCTTTTCAATTCAGAAATACTCGCAACGATATTGGAAAGAACTACGTGAGTCATGATGGTGCTCCCTGGAGTGCTGTTAATGGTGCTTAAAATAGCACTCCAAGACGGCTTCGACGCCTATCGCTTATTACCGACTTCTCTTTTATTGAGTGAAAAAAGGTATCACGTCCCGACATTCCACATTTCCGGGCTTCGTGTCGGGCCGGTCCTTCATAAAAGTGGGAAAAATCTCGCGAATCCACAGGCCACCTGTAATTTCTGACAGTAGACCTGTTCTTCACCCTTCTTTAACGTCATCGAACCTTCGAGGTCGTTGAAAAGGAGTTCTCAATGAGCACTGCCGATACCATTTCCAATCTGGCCCCGGTTTACCGCAAAGCCCTGAAAACCTGGCGCCCGGTGATCCTGTATTTCGCCAATGAACACTGCCCCGCCTGCGAGTTCGCCGGGCCGGTGTTTCGTGAGGTGGCCGAGCCGTACCGTCATCGCGCCAACATCTACATGCTTAACACCAGCGAGTCGCCACGCCATCCGCTGGTTACCGGAACGCCTACCGTGCTGTTCTACAAGAACGGCAGGTTGCTGAAGAAGCTCAAAGGGATTGGCACGGAGGAAACACTGGCGGCGGACTTTGCCCGGCATATCGGCAGGACCAGGGCACCGGTGGTGCAGCAGAAACCACGACATGACCTGCCGTGGTTGCGCCGCACATTGAGCAGGCTCTGCACAATCACGCGTGCGCATCGGCAGGTGATTTGAGGCAGTGCATTTCCCGTAATCGTTGCGGCGTCTGTCACATCGCTTTCGCGGGCAAGCCCGCTCCCACAGGGGTCAACGTTGTTCACACATTTCGTGTACGACGCGTGCACTGTGGGAGCGGGCTTGCCCGCGAAGGGGCCGGCACCGTCAGCGCAAGGCTGCTGCCTTACGCAGAATCGCGCACCAGCAACACCTGCGTCACCCGTCGTTCCTCAACGGCTTTGACGGTCATTTGCCAGCCTGCGTACTGCAGCCGATCGCCGATCATCGGCAAGCGATCCAGCAGGCTCATCACCAGTCCGGCCAGGGTCTGATAGTCCTCGGTCGGTTCGGCGCCAAACCCGGTGCGCTGGCGAACACGCGTCAGGTTCAACGCGCCGTTGACGATGAACCCGCCCTGCCCCTCGATCACGTCCGGACCTTCGATTTCGCTGGCATCAGGCAGTTCGCCGGCAATCGACTCGAGGATGTCGGTCATGGTCAATACGCCGACGAAGTCACCGAATTCGTTGACCACGAAGGCAATGTGGGTCGACGCCGCGCGCATCTGCTCCAGCGCATTGAGGATCGAATAGCTGTCGAGCAGGTTGATGGTCTTGCGTGCCAGGTGTTCCAGATTCGGCTCGGTACCGGCCAGGTATTCCTTGAGCAATTCCTTCTTGTGCACGAAGCCCAGCGGTTCATCCACCGCGCCGTGGCGAATCAGCGGCAGACGTGAATACGACGAGTGCATCAATTTTGTGCGAATCGTTTCGGCGTCGTCGGCCAGATCGATGGTGTCGACGTCCGCGCGTACGGTCATCAGGTTCCGAATCGGCCGCTCGGCCAGTTGCAGCACACCACTGATCATCACTCGCTCGCGGCGATCGAATAGCTCCGCACTCGGGGCTTCGCCGTCATCCAGCAGATCGGAAATTTCCTCGCCGACCTCCTCCGCCTCCAGCTTGCGCCCGCCCAGCAGACGCATTACCGCGTGGGCCGTGCGCTCACGTATGGGGCGCAAGCCTTGCATCGAACGTTTGCGTCGGGCCCGGGCGATCTGGTTGAACACCTCGATCAGGATCGAGAAACCAATCGCCGCATACAGATAACCTTTCGGGATGTGGAAACCCAGGCCTTCGGCCGTCAGGGCGAAACCGATCATCATCAGGAAGCCCAGACACAGCATGATCACCGTCGGGTGCGCATTGACGAAGCGGGTCAGCGGCTTGCTGGCGACGATCATCAGGCCGATGGAAATGATCACCGCGATCATCATCACCGCCAGTTCATCAACCATGCCGACGGCGGTGATTACCGCGTCCAGCGAGAACACCGCATCGAGTACCACGATCTGCGCGACGATTGGCCAGAACAGCGCGTAGGCGGCGTTGGTCGAGCGCTGGCCGACGTGGCCTTCGAGTCGTTCGTGCAGCTCCATCGTCGCCTTGAACAGCAGGAACACACCACCGAACAGCATGATCAGGTCACGGCCGGAGAAGCTCTTGTCGAATACCTCGAACAACGGCTGCGTGAGGGTGACCAGCCAGGAAATACTCGCCAACAGGCCCAGGCGCATGATCAGCGCCAACGACAGGCCGATGATTCGCGCACGGTCGCGCTGATGCGGCGGCAGTTTGTCCGCCAGGATCGCGATGAACACCAGGTTGTCGATACCCAGCACCAGTTCCAGCACGATCAGAGTCAACAAGCCTAACCAGGCCGTGGGATCCGCTAACCATTCCATAAAATGTCTCGATCTCTCTTCAGTGAATTCAGGCTGCCGGGCACGGCAAAGTGCAACGCGAAGGCTCTGAAGCCGCGTTGTCAACGATAGTCGGGAGTCGAAAAACCGGATGCTGCGAGTGCGTCAAGACCGCGCCTGGGCGCGAGGAGAAGGTACGACTGGGAGGCTCCAAGAGGGTGTTCATGCAAATCCTGAATGAAAAATGGCCTTGGAGCGTACAGGCTCAAGGCACATTTTCTACAGCGGCAAATCATTTCAAAATCTGTAAGAGCACAAGAAATGTGTTTTTCCTGTTGGCCCTTTCGCGAGCAAGCCCGCTCCCACAGGGGTTGTTCGTCGGACGCAAGTTCTGAGTTCAAAGAGGAGCCAATGTGGGAGCGGGCTTGCTCGCGAAGGGGTCACCAAACACGCCACATCATCGCCCGGCAAAACGCAACCGCGACAACTGCCGCAAATCCCCCTCTACGTAATAATCGTTGGTCCAGCTGTCATCCACCGCCAGCGGACTCACCTGCTTGAGCTCGAGTTTTTTCGCGAAATAGCGAAAGCGGTAATGCTCATAAAACCGCAGCAACTCCAGGCCATAGCGATCAGCCAGATCGGTGTCGCCACGAATGATCAGGAAGTTCTCGTCATTGCCGTTACTGGCTGACGTACTGAGGTTGTGACTGCCGCTGATGATGGTCGGCGCATCGGTGGTGAAGTCGGTGATCACGGCTTTGGTGTGCACCAGCAGGTTGCCCTTCTGGCCTTTCATGTTTTCTTTCAGCCAGCCTTCCAGCCCGGTGTTGAGCAAAGCTGTGGCAGCGAATTCGGCGGTGCGGTCGGCATGAAACCCGGTGATGCTGCTCGCGGTATTTTGCAGGCCGTAACGCAGGATGTCGTCATGCGGTTTGCCGAGCAGCGCGTTGAGAATCGCGTCCGGCAGGCTGAAAGCGGTGACGAACAACACGTCCTTTTTCGCCGCCTCGATGATCTCGACGAACTCACGCAAATCGCCACCACCGCTGCGTGGCGAGAACCCGGCGAACAGCGCCTGTGTTGGGTCCATCGGGTTGTGCTCGGTGATCCAGCTGCGCGTCGCAGCGACGTCGGCCGGGTTGGCCCAGACTTCTTCGAACACTTGCAAATACCGCGCGGCAACCATCACGTCGTCGAGCGTATGCACCACGTTAGCCTGGCGATAAACACCGTTGGCGGTGAAATTGGTGCTGCCGCACAGCACCGCCTGCGGTTGCCGCTGACCCGCGCCATCGACACGGCTGAGAACAATGAATTTGTCGTGAAAGATGTTATGGGTGACCCGGCCGCGTTTGTTCGCCGCCGGCAATTTGGCAAGGTTCGTTTCGTTCAGGGTCGTATCTGGATCATCAGGCTGAGCGTGATACAGAACGCGCACCTGAACCCCACGGGCAAATGCCGCATTTAAAGCGTCGATGATCGCCTGCAATTGATACTCGTAGATCGCGATGTCCAGCGCCCACTGCGCGTCCACCGCACGTTCGATAAAGCCCAGTAATCGCTCCAGCAACCCGTTCTCCAGCCACAGTCGCGCCGCGTCGGGCCAAGCTTCGATGGGCAGGTTCTTGTTGGCGCTGATCTGCGCGTCAAGGTCGGGAAACTTGCGCTGGAAGGCCTGACTGGCGGCCACAGCACGGTTGAAGATCACACTTTGATTGGCTGGGTGGCCGTCGTCACTGGTGATGCTTAGCTCCAGTGATTCGCCCAATAGCGGCGCGTCCGCCGTGCCGTAGGCCAAATGCACGCGATAGTGCATGGTCGTGCCCGGATTGACCGCGTAATCGGCCCAGCGGAATTTCTGTAGCGGCGCTTTATCGCTGGGCGTGGCGTGATACTGCGGGAAGGTGTGCGTCTTGCCGGGAAATGTCAGGCTGTTGAACAGGAACAACCACGGTTTGTCGCCCTGCTGCTTCTCAATGGCAAACCCAAGCAGGCCTTTGCGTCGGGGCTCGGCGAGGTCCATGGCGAGTAATACGCCGTTGGTGCCGGCGTAGGCTTTGACGCGAAAATCGTCCTGAGGATTGGCGACCAGTACCCGCATGATTCACTCCTTGTGATTGGGCTGGTGTGGAGCATAGAGGGTCGCTCCCTGATTGCCATGTTCACTTGGAATTGAGTGGATGCCATCGCCAGCAGGCTGGCTCCTACAAGGATTTTTGTCGCACTCGTAATCTGTGAACACCGCTCACAGTGTGGGAGCGGGCTTGCTCGCGAAGAGGCCCGCACAGGCATCACACATCATCGATATGCCGATATTCCGCACTCAGCGCCGCCGCTAATTCCCGCGCCCGTGCCAATCGGATGGGCCCGCGCTCAATGTCGATCAACAATCCCGGACACTCCAGCGGCGGCATCGACGGTAAGGCTTTCAAACGCCCATCCGTGACCACCAGCAAGCGCTGCTGCTCGGCCGGGAAGCGCTTTTGTCGCTGCACCAGCCATTGCTGTGCCTGCGTCAATGCCGCCACCAACGGCGTGCCGCCGCCCGCCCCCAACGCCTCCAGCCAGGTGCGCAAGCCACTCGATGCTTTCAGACCTTGCACCTGCCATTTCGGCGCGCTGCCGCTGGCGGTCAGCAGGGCCAGCCGCGCACGCTGCCGATAAGCATCATCGAACAATTGCGCGAGCAACCCCTTGGCATCGCTCAGCGCCTGATGCCGACGCGTTGAAGCCGAGGCATCAACGATCACCAGCCACAGCTCATGGGGAGTTCGAGTACGCAACTGGAACTGCAGATCTTCACGAGTCTGCGGCCGACCATTGAGCAGCGTGCCCGGCCAGTTCACCAGGCCGCTGCGCGCAGCGTGGCGCTGGCCCTGGCGTCCGTGGTCGAGGCGTCCGGCGCGGGGTCTGGCATTCGCCCCCGCGTCGGATCGGGGACGAATGCCGGTTACTTTTTTGGCCAGCTCGGCACTTCGCGGCGAGCGCCAGTGGCCAGTGCCGGGGCGGGCATATCGCCCCGCTGGCCCTGCCCTTCGCTCGGTTCGGCCTGGCTACTGGCCGGGTTCTGCGCGGGTGGCTGAGGGCTGGAAGAAGAGGATTCGCGACGGCGATGCCGCAGGGCAAATTCCGCCACGGCGTCGATGTCCTGCTCGGCAATCGCTGCAGCGCCGCGCCATGCTGCGTGCGCACGGGCCGCCCGCAGCCAGACCAGATCGGCACGCAAGCCATCGACACCCGCCGCAAAACAACGCTCGGTGATGTTCGCCAACGCGTCGTCGTCCAGCGCAATGCTCGCCAAGGCGATGCGCGCCTGTTCGCAGCGTTCGCGCAGCGCTTGCTGCCGGGCTTCCCACTGCGCGCAGAACACCTGTGGATCGCTGTCGAAATCCAGGCGGCGGCGGATGATCTGCCCGCGTTCGGTCGGCGCGGTGTGGCCGCTGAGGGCGACGTTCAGGCCGAAACGGTCAAGCAGCTGTGGCCGCAATTCGCCCTCTTCCGGGTTCATCGTGCCGATCAATACAAATCGCGCCGAATGCCGATGGGAAATACCGTCGCGCTCGATCAGGTTGGTGCCACTGGCTGCCACATCGAGCAGCAGATCCACCAGATGATCGGGCAGCAGGTTCACTTCATCGACGTACAGCACACCGCCGTCAGCCTTGGCCAAAACACCGGGAGAAAACTGCGCACGACCCGCGCTCAGCGCCGCGTCGAGATCGAGGGTGCCGACCAGACGTTCTTCGGTGGCACCCAATGGCAGCGTGACGAATTGACCGCTGGCGAGCAGATCGGCCAAGCCACGGGCCAGGGTCGATTTGGCCATGCCGCGCGGGCCTTCGATCAGCACGCCACCGATTTTCGGGTCGATGGCGGTCAGGCACAGCGCGAGTTTCAGGTCATCGGCGCCGACCACGGCGGAGAGCGGGAAATGCGGGGTGTCGGTCATCTTCGGTACTCGGTCATGGTCGGTGTGAATTCATTTCAATGTAGGAGTGAGCCTGCTCGCGATAGCGGTGGGTCAGCGACAAATAGGTTGGCTGATACACCGCTATCGCGAGCAGGCTCACTCCTACAAAATGTTGTGGTGTGTCAGGTGTCTTCTTCTATATCCAGCAGCAGGTTTTCCAGTGCTTCTTTATACACGCCGGGTTCCTGCCACATCCCGCGCTGCTGCGCTTCGAGCATGCGCTCGGTCATGTCGCGCAGCGCATGCGGATTGTGTTCACGAACAAAATCGCGGGTCGTCGGGTCGAGCAAATAGGCGTCCGCCAGCAACGCGTACTGATGATCATCGATCAGTTGCGTGGTGGCGTCGAAAGCGAACAGGTTATCGACTGTCGCCGCCAGTTCGAACGCGCCTTTATAGCCATGACGCTTGACCCCGTCGATCCATTTCGGATTGGCCGCCCGCGAGCGTATCACTCGGTTTAGTTCTTCTTTCAGGGTACGGATTCTCGGCAGATCCGGCTGGCTGTGATCGCCGTGATAACTCGCCGCCGCTTCGCCGCGCAGGGTTTCCACCGCCGCGAGCATGCCGCCCTGAAACTGGTAATAGTCGTTGGAATCGAGCAAGTCGTGCTCGCGATTGTCCTGGTTCTGTAGCACCGCTTGCACCTGACTCAGACGCTGGACGAACTGTTCACGAGCGGCGGTGCCTTCGTCAGCACCGCCGTAAGCGTAGGCGCCCCAGTTCAGGTAGACCTCGGCCAGATCCTCGCGGGTCTGCCACAGGCGCCCGTCGATCGCGCCTTGCACACCGGCGCCGTAAGCCCCGGGCTTGGCGCCGAAAATACGCCAGCCGGCCTGGCGCCGTGCCGCGTCGGCATCCAGCCCCGATTGCAGCAGCGCTTCACGCTCGGCGCGGACTTTGGCGGCCAGCGGATTGAGGTCATCCGGTTCGTCCAGCGCCGCCACCGCTTGCACGGCGGCGTCGAACAGGCGAATCAGGTTGGCAAAGGCATCGCGGAAGAAGCCCGAGACCCGCAGCGTGACATCGACTCGTGGCCGGTCGAGCAGGCTCAGCGGCAGAATTTCGAAGTCATCAACGCGCTGACTGCCGGTGGCCCAAACAGGACGCACGCCCATCAACGCCATGGCCTGGGCGATGTCGTCACCGCCGGTGCGCATCGTCGCAGTGCCCCACACCGACAGCCCGAGCTGGCGCAGGTGATCACCGTGATCCTGCAAGTGGCGCTCAAGGATCAACGTGGCGGACTGGAAACCGATGCGCCACGCGGTGGTGGTCGGCAGGTTGCGTACGTCCACCGAATAGAAGTTGCGCCCTGTGGGCAACACGTCGAGACGACCACGACTGGGCGCGCCGCTTGGGCCGGCGGGGACGAAGCGACCGTTGAGGGCGTCGAGCAGACCGCGCATTTCGGCGGGGCCGCAGGCGTCGAGGCGTGGGGCGACGACTTCGCGCAGGCTATCAATGATTGCCCTCACTTCAGCCCCCCTCGGTTCCTGTAGGAGTGAGCCTGCTCGCGATGGCGTCAGGTCAGACAATTCAGTGTTGAATGACACACCGCTATCGCGAGCAGGCTCACTCCTACAAAGGGCGTGCACTGTTTCGGAGATCAGTTGGGTGGCGAATAGCTCAAGGCGTTCGCGGGTATCACCGGCGCTGCGCCAGACTTCGTCGCTGACGCTTTGCAGCTCTGGCGGACGCGGGCCGCTCCACGGATCGGCAAGCACACAATCCAGCGGATCAAAGCCCAACTCAAACGCCTTGGCCAACGCCCGCAGCAGACTCGACTGCGCACCCTTGCCGTCGCCGCGCGGGATGCGCAGCAGCGCCAGCAGCGTGTCGATGCGCAAACGTCCGGTCGGCGACTCGCCGAAAATGTGCAGGCCATCGCGGATCTGCGATTCCTTCAGGTCACACAGATAGGTGTCCAGACGCGGCAGCCAGATCGCTGCATCGGCGTCGCTGTCCAGACCGGCGTCGAGTTGCAGTTCGCGGTCGATCTGCGTCTCGCGCACCAGTTGCAGAATGTCGCGCTGCAGCTCCCGCGCACGACGCGGATCGAGCAGTTGCGCCTCGTAATATTCGTCGGCCAGCAGCTCCAGATTGCGCAGCGGGCCGTAGGTTTCGGCGCGGGTCAGCGGCGGCATCAGGTGGTCGATGATCACCGCTTGCGTGCGCCGTTTGGCCTGGGCGCCCTCGCCCGGGTCGTTGACGATAAACGGATAGATGTTCGGCAGCGGCCCGAGCAATGCGTCCGGCCAGCAATTTTCCGAAAGGCCGACGCCCTTGCCCGGCAACCATTCGAGGTTGCCGTGCTTGCCGACGTGAATCACCGCGTGCGCGCCGTAGGTGTTGCGCAGCCAGAAATAGAACGCCAGATAGCCGTGCGGCGGCACCAGATCCGGGTCGTGGTACACCGCACTCGGATCGACCTGATAACCGCGCGCCGGTTGAATGCCGACGAAGGTCAGGCCAAAACGCAGCCCGGCGATCATCATCCGCCCGTCGCGGCACATCGGATCGTTTTGCGGCGCGCCCCAGCGTTCCAGCACTGCCGCGCGATTGGCTTGCGGCAGCGCGTTGAACATCGCCAGATAGGCATCCATCGCCAGACTTTGCTGGCACGGACGCAGGTCGATGCTGTCGAGGTCGTTGCTGACGCCGCCGAGCAATTGCTGGATTAACGCGGTGCCGCTGTCCGGCAACTCCGCCGTCAGCGGGAAGCCTTCCGCCTGCAACGCGCGCAGGATATTCAATGCCGCCGCCGGCGTATCGAGACCGACGCCATTGCCGATTCGACCATCGCGGGTCGGGTAGTTGGCGAGGATCAGCGCGATGCGTTTTTCCGCGTTCGGCAGCCGCGCCAGATCGCTCCAGCGCCGCGCCAGTTCAGCGACGAAATCCATGCGTTCGGGTTGCGCCCGGTAGCAGACCACGTCGGACTGGCTGCGCTCGCTGCGCCAGGCCAGATCCTTGAAGCTGATCGGCCGGCTGATGATGCGCCCGTCGAGTTCCGGCAAGGCGATGTGCATTGCCAGATCTCGCGGGCCAAGGCCCTGCTCGCTGTCGCGCCAACCGGGCTCGTTGTCCTGAGCGCAGATCGCCTGAATCACCGGAATATTGCGCCGGAACGGGCGCAGATGCGGGGCTTCTGGACTGGACTGCGCGAAACCGGTGGTGTTGAGAATCACCGCCGCCTCGACCTCGTCCAGCCAGTCCTCGACCACGCTCAGACAGCCGGGTTCTTTCAGGCTGGCGACCGCGATCGGCAACGGATTGAGCCCCGCCGCCTGCAAGCGCTGGCAGAACACATCGATGAATGCGGTGTTCGCCGCTTGCAAATGCGATCGATAAAACAACACCGCCGCGACCGGTTGACCGGGCAGCCATTCGGCTTGCCAGTCGCTCAGTGCGGCGGTGTTTTTCTGTGGGTGATAAATCGCTGTACGCGGCAACGCCTGCGGCTCGCCCCAGGCGTAGTCACGCGCCAGCCAGCGGTTGGCCAGGCAATGGAAGAAGTCCAGCGCATTGCCCATGCCGCCCTGACGCAGGAACTGCCAGAGGCGGTCGCGATCTTCGGCGGGCACCGTGCTCAGGTCGCTGAGTTCCGGGTCGGGACGATCATCCCCCGGTACCAGAATCACCTGCACCCCGCGCTCGGACAACTCCACCAGTCGCTCGACGCCATAACGCCAATAAGCGATGCCGCCGTGCAGCGAAATCAGAATGACCTTGGCGTGCCGCAGCACCTCATCGACATACAGGTCGACCGAGGCGTGATTCTGCACCTGCATCGGATTGGCCAGGCGCAGGCTCGGGTAGTCCTCAGGCAGTTGCTGCGCCGCTTCGGCGAGCAGCGCCAGGCTGGAATCGCCGCTGCACAGGATCACCAGCTCGGCGGGGGTTTGTCCAAGGTCGGCAATGTTGTCATCCGACACGAAACCGCCGGGCTGGGTCCTGAGCAGGTGCATGGCTTAAACGCTGAGCGCGGCGCGCAGTTGCGCTTCGAGTTGCGCGGCGTCGAGTTCCTGACCGATCAGCACCAGACGGGTGACGCGCGCTTCGTCAGCGCCCCACTGTCGGTCGAAGTGCTTGTCGAAACGCGTGCCCACGCCCTGAATCAACAGGCGCATCGGCTTGTTCGGAATCGCCGCGAAGCCCTTCACGCGCAGAATGCCGTGCTGCACAACCAGTTGCGTCAGCGCGTCGAGCAGCAGGCTTTCGTCGGCTTGTGGCAGTTCGATCGAGATCGAATCAAAGGCGTCGTGATCGTGGTCATCGTGGTCGTCATCACCGTCGTGGTGGTGATCGTGATGGCTGTGGCGGCTGTCGATATGTTCTTCGGATCCGGCACCGAGGCCGATCAGCACGTCCAGCGGCAGGCGACCGTTGCTGGCTTCGATGATTTTCACCGCTGGCGGCAGTTCTTCGGCGACTTCGGCGCGAACGCGAGCCAGATCTTCGGCGCTGGTCTGGTCGGCCTTGTTGAGGATCACCAGATCGGCGCTGGCCAGTTGGTCGGCGAACAGCTCATGAAGTGGCGATTCGTGATCCAGGTTCGGGTCGAGTTTGCGCTGGGCATCGACCTGATCCGGGAACGCGGCAAAGGTGCCAGCGGCCACGGCTGGGCTGTCGACCACGGTGATCACCGCATCCACGGTGCAGGCGCTGCGGATTTCCGGCCACTGGAAGGCTTGTACCAGCGGTTTTGGCAGGGCCAGACCGGACGTCTCGATCAGGATGTGATCGAGGTCACCGCGCCGGGCGACCAGTTCACGCATCACCGGGAAGAACTCTTCCTGCACCGTGCAGCACAGGCAACCGTTGGCCAGTTCGTAGACGCGGCCAGTGGCTTCTTCTTCGGTGCAGCCGATGGTGCATTGCTTGAGGATCTCACCGTCGATGCCCAGTTCGCCGAACTCGTTGACGATCACCGCGATGCGACGGCCCTGAGCGTTGTCGAGCATGTGTCGCAGCAAGGTGGTTTTGCCCGAGCCGAGGAAACCGGTGACGATGGTGACGGGGAGTTTGGCCAGTGTTTTCATCGGATGCCCTTTGGCAAGGTGGCGGGCATACGGGACGAGATCCGCTGCGAGCGTGCGCGCGGAAGAATTCGCCACCGGATCACCCCGCCCGGTTGTAGTGAGAAATCTGTGACGAGGCAGGTCTCCTGGCTGACGGTGTTCGGGCCTTGGGCCCGGCGTTCGCTGCGCCTTCCCGCGGGCTCAGTGGATTGAGCTGGCAGTGGCGTGGCAACGAACTTCACCGTTCACAGTTGCGGGGGCAGCCGCGGCTTTGACCGCGTTCCCTTCTTAGCTTCGGCGTGGGCCGAAGAACCTCGAAAGCGCAAGGCTACGCATGGCTTGAGGATGGGTCAATGCTTTGGTTTTTTTTTGGATTGGGGGCATATCCGTTGCTGCGGTAACGGCCTCCTATGGTTTCGCTCTTACAGCGGTCACTTTTTCCAAACGCCGGGTTTGAGGTTTGGGGTTTGGGGGCATATCCGTTCCTTCGGGTGTTGCCTCTGGCGGTTTCGCTCTTACAGCGAGTCACCTTTTCCAAACGCCGAAAAGGTAACCCAAAAGGCTTTGCCCCGGCGTACGGCACTTCGCTTAGGCTCAGTGTTCCCTCGCTACGGTGTCCATCCGGGGGCATCGCCTCCGGTTTGCTTCGCTGCACCTCCTCTCGATGTATGCGGCTTCGCCGCATGGCGCTGCGCGCCTAACCCCCGGATGAACACCTACGCTCGGCCTGCCGAAGGGGCTGAAGATCAAAAGCCACTTCAAGAGCCAGAGCCAAAGCCAAAGCCAAAGCAGATCAAAAGATCACAGCCTTCGGCAGTTCCTACAGGGGATTGGGTGTATTCAGTTTGGGATTTGGTCGGCTGTCAGGCCGCCTTCGCGAGCAAGCTCGCTCCCACAGTTGGAATGGGTGTGTTCAGTTGGAAATTGGTCGGCTGTCAGGCCGCCATCACTGGCAAGCCAGCTCCCACAGTGGGATCGGGTGTGATCAGTTAGAAATTGGTCGGCTGTCAGGCCGCCATCGCCAGCAGGCTGAAAGCGTGCACCCCATGCGGCGAAGCCGCCCCACTCAACACAATGAGCGTTAGCTCGAGTACCGCTTTTGATCTGCGGGCCCGTCGGCAGGCTGAGTGGAGGGATTTATCCGGGAGCGCAGCGACCGTTTGGCGCAGCCAAACACAGCGAGAGGAGGTGCAGCGAAGCAAACCGTAGGCGCTGCCCCCCGGATAAATCCCGCAGCGAAGGAACCCGAGCCTAGGCGAGGGCCGAACGTCAGGGCATAGACCTTTTGGTTACTTTTGGGGCGTTTGCCAAAAGTGACCCGCCGTAAGGGCGGAACCCTAAGTGGCCGTTACCGCAGCAACGGATCCACCCCCAAAATTGACTAAATCCCCCACCCCATGCTCTCCTACACAACTTGTTACGGGTGCCCTTCACAGGGTGAAACGGGAAACCGGTGAATCATGTGCTTTACTCAAAGCCATGTCAGTCCGGTGCTGCCCCCGCAACGGTAAGCGAGCGAAGCGTCAGATCCACTGTGCCAACGCGGCATGGGAAGGTGACGCTTGCAGGTCGGCCAGACGCCAACCCCTCGTGAGCCCGGAGACCGGCCCGCAACACACAGTGCGCATTGTGCGTCGCTGAACATAACAAACCCGCGGTGGGCGGGCGCTGTTCGAACCTCTGCGTGCCCGACTCGCAGGGGTTTTCATGCGCTCTATATCACCCGCTGACACTCCAGAGGGAAGCGCCATGTCGATCATCAGCAGCACCGGCAGCAACACCGACAAAATCTCCAGCACCGCCACCTTGAGCCAACGCCTGACCGCCGCGATCTTCGCGTCGATTCTGGGTGCCAGCCTTGTGTACTTCGCCGGTTTCTCGCACATCGAAGCGGTGCACAACGCCGCTCACGATACCCGCCACAGCGCCGCGTTCCCGTGCCACTGAGACCTGCAGACATGATCAAGCGTATCGCGCAAACCGCAGGCTTCACCGGCCTGCTGGCCGCCCTGCTGCTGACGTTGCTGCAAAGCTTCTGGGTCTCGCCGCTGATTCTACAAGCCGAAACCTTCGAGAAGTCCGAACCGGTGGCCGTTCACGAACACGCCGCCGGTACGGCTGCTCACACCCATGACGCCGAAGCCTGGGAGCCGGAGGACGGCTGGCAACGCGTGGTCTCGACCACCGGCGGCAATCTGGTGGTGGCGGTCGGTTTCGCCCTGATGCTCGCTGGCCTGTACACCCTGCGTGCACCGACCAAAACCTCGCAAGGCCTGCTCTGGGGCCTGGCCGGTTACGCGACCTTCGTGCTCGCACCGACCCTGGGCCTGCCGCCTGAACTGCCGGGCACCGCTGCAGCCGATCTGGCGTCGCGGCAAACCTGGTGGATCGGCACCGCCGCTTCCACCGCTGTCGGCCTGGCGCTGATCGTGTTCAGCCGCCACTGGCTGATGAAGCTGCTCGGCGTGGCGATCCTCGCCGTGCCGCACGTGATCGGCGCACCGCAACCGGAAGTGCATTCGATGCTCGCCCCGGAGGCGCTGGGAGCCCAGTTCAAAATCGCTTCGCAGTTGACCAATGTGGCGTTCTGGCTGGCCCTGGGTCTGATCAGCGCCTGGTTGTTCCGCCGCAAAAGCGATGGTCAATACCACGCATGACCGATGACCGCGCAGCGCCGACCTTTGTGGTCGGCCTGGGCTGCCAGCGCGGCTGCCCGGTCAGCACGCTGCGCGCGCTACTCGATCAAGCGTTGCAGGCGCATCGTATAGAACTTGAAGCGGTCAAGGCCTTGGCCAGCATCGATCTTAAACGCGATGAACCCGGCCTGCAGGAACTGGCCAGTCAACTGGCGTTGCCGCTGTTGTATTTCAGCAGCGACGAACTGGCCAGTTATCAGCAACGCCTGAGCCACCATTCGCAGATCGCCTATGAGCGCACTGGCTGCTACGGCGTGGCGGAAAGTGCCGCCCTGGCCCTTGCCGAGCAGTTGATTCAGGCACCGGCAAAACTGCTGATTTCCCGGCAAAAATACGCTCAGGCAACCTTGGCATTGGCCGGCGCTGCGTAAATTCCCGATAATCCCCCCGTTTGATCATGAGCAATCTTCATCTGAAGCGTTGCCCTGCCCCGTTTTTCACAGGATTTCTTCATGACCGTCTACTTCATCGGCGCCGGCCCAGGCGACCCGGAATTGATCACCGTCAAAGGCCAGCGGCTGATCCGCAGCTGCCCGGTGATCATCTACGCAGGCTCGCTGGTACCGGCTGCGGTGCTGGAGGGGCATCAGGCTGAAACCGTGGTCAACAGCGCCGAATTGCATCTGGAGCAGATCATTGAATTGATCAAAACCACCCATGCAAAGGGCCAGGATGTGGCGCGGGTGCATTCCGGCGATCCGAGCCTGTATGGCGCGATTGGCGAGCAGATTCGTTATCTGCGCGAGCTGAATATTCCGTTCGAGATCATTCCCGGCGTCACCGCGACCGCAGCGTGTGCGGCGTTGCTTGGCACGGAACTGACACTGCCGGACGTGTCGCAGAGCGTGATTCTGACCCGCTACGCGGACAAGACCGCAATGCCGGCGGGTGAGGAGCTGAGCAGTCTGGCGCAGCATGGCGCGACCATGGCGATTCATCTGGGGGTCAATCATCTGCAGAAAATCATCGCCGAACTGCTGCCGCATTACGGCGCGGATTGCCCGATTGCGGTGATTCACCGGGCGACGTGGCCGGATCAGGACTGGGTGGTGGGGACGCTGGCGGATATTGCCGCGAAGGTTGCGGCCAAAGGGTTTCGGCGCACGGCGTTGATTCTGGTGGGACGGGTGTTGGGCAGTGAGGTGTTTAGCGAATCGTCGCTGTATCGCGCGGGGCATGCGCACCTCTACAGACCCTGAATCATATGGGATTGGGTGCCAACCTGTGGCGAGGGGATTTATCCCCGATGAACTGCGCAGCAGTTCCTTTTCTGGGGCTGCTTCGCAACCCATCGGGGATAAATCCCCTCGCCACACAATAAACAGGCACTCATTAATCAAGTGCATAAAAAAACGGCGCTCACGGGGCGCCGTTTTTCGTGTTCGCAGTGAACACCTTACTCAGTAGTAGGCGTTTTCTTTCTGCGTGTGGTCGGTCACGTCGCGCACACCTTTGAGCTCTGGAATACGCTCGAGCAAGGTGCGTTCGATGCCTTCCTTCAGGGTCACGTCGGCCTGGCCGCAGCCCTGGCAGCCGCCGCCGAACTGCAGCACGGCAATGCCGTCCTCGACCACATCGATCAGGCTGACCTGACCGCCGTGGCTGGCCAGCCCCGGGTTGATTTCGGTTTGCAGATAGTAATTGATGCGCTCGTTGACCGGGCTGTCGGCATTGACCTTCGGGACTTTGGCGTTTGGCGCCTTGATGGTCAGTTGGCCGCCCATGCGGTCGGTGGCGTAATCGACGACGGCGTCGTCAAGGAACGCTTCGCTGAACGAATCGATATAGGCTGTGAAGCTTTTCAGCCCCAGCGCGGTATCTTCAGGTTTTTCTTCGCCCGGCTTGCAGTAGGCAATGCAGGTTTCGGCGTACTGGGTGCCAGGCTGGGTGATGAAGACGCGGATGCCGATGCCTGGAGTGTTCTGCTTGGAGAGCAGATCGGCCAGGTAATCGTGGGCGGCGTCGGTAATGGTAATAGCGGTCATGGAAACTCCTCGCAGGCTTGGGCGCAGTTTACGCCAATCATTGCGCCGGACAAAGTCCTAGTATTTTTGTCGGGAAAGATTCTCGACAGGTGCGCGCATCGGTTCGCCCTCGATCCGCGCTTTAAGCCACTGATAGCTGCGTTTTTCCACCCATTCGTAGCTCAACCATGACCCCACACCAATCGCCAGAGCGCAGACGATGAACATCAGATACGGGTTGATTCCGTAGCGTCGCGCGATAAAACCACCAACCGACAACACCAACACGTGCATCAGATACACTGAATAGGAACAGTCACCGAGCCATTTCATCACCCGATTGCGCTCGACGTAGCGCTCCAGCGCCATGCAAGCCATCACCAGCACCGCGCTCGGCACGCCCCAGTTCAATAACCTTGGCGCCGGTGCCAGGTGATAGATCGCCATCATCGCAGCGCCCATCGCCAACAGCGGCAGCCACAGGCCGGCGCCAATCCAGCCCCGGCGATAGAGCACGCCAATGCCGATCCCCAGCAGAAACTCGTAGACGATGTCGGAACGGTAAAACTCGTTGAGCCAGCCGAACGCCTGACACACCGAAAACAGCAACGCGGCGACCACCAGCAAGCGCACCTGCCAGCGGAACACCAGCGCGCATCCAAACAACACATAGAAGAGCATTTCGTAGTTGAGCGTCCAGCCGACATTCAGCGTCGGATAAATCCCGTAACCGCCGGGGTTTTGCGCAGGAATGAATAACAGCGACGCGAGGAAATGCGCCCAGTCCACCGTCTGATCCGGCAACATTGGCCGGGCGAACAGCACCAGCAACGCCATCAACAGCGTGTACAGCCAGTACGCCGGGACAATGCGAAACAACCGATACAGCAGAAACCGCGCCGGAGGCAGCGCTTTGCTTTCGGTGGAGAGGAAAATCACCAGACCACTGATGACGAAGAAAACATCGACGCCGACTGCGCCCTTGTCGATGAAGAATTGCCCGACCGGGCCGCGCGCCTTGAAGTCGAAGAAAATCTGCATGAAGTGGTGACAGACCACCGTCCACGCGGCAAGCGCCCGCAGGGCCTGCACTGAAATCAACATGATCGGCTCCTGTCCACAACTCTCAAAACCACCACCGCCCCCTTGTAGGAGTGAGCCTGCTCGCGATGACGACATGTCAGGCGACAACCATTCTGAATGGACTGACGCCATCGCGAGCAGGCTCACTCCTACAGGGAATGTGCGGTGTTGCTAAGAATTGGGACAGCAGACCTGTATTAAATGATCAAAGATTCTGGTAGCGGTTCATGTCCAGCACGCCCTCTTCCACCGGATCGGTTTCGTGGAGGTATTGGCTCAGGTCGTGGAAATAGAACCAGAATTGCGGATGACTGCGACGAATCCCCCAGCGTTCGACGATTTTCTCGAAACGATCGGCATCCTTGGCATTCTCCATGGCATCGACAAACTCCGGCACTTGTTCGGCTGGAACGTTGAAGATGAAATTCGGATAGCTGCTCAATACGCCCGGGTAGATGGTCAAGGTGTCGAGCCCCGGTTGATAGCGCAGCGATTCGCCCAACAGAAACGCCACGTTACTGTGCGCACGGTTGCGCAGCAGGCTGTACATCTCGCGTTTGCCGCTGCGGGTTTCGATGCGCAGCATGGTTGCTTCCGGCAATTGGTCGATCACCTTCAAACCGGCGGCCGGACGCGAGGTCAGGCGACTCAGCGCCTGCTCGGCGTTCTGTAGCGCCGGGTCGATATTCGGTCGCGAGCAATAGGCGCCGTCACAGCGATTGATCGGATCCGGCCGCGCATTGAGGTCGCCGTAACGCGCCAGCAACTGCATGGCGAAATCGTATTTAGGGTCCTTCGGATCGAGTTTCAGCGCGGTCGGTTTGTCGTCGTCGATCGCCTCATAGTCGAGCCACATCTTGAACTGGCCGCTGCTTTGGTACCAATCATCGAGGTAGTCCTCGCGGGAATCGGCCGGCATCAGGCGCAGGAAGTTCTGCTCGGCGCCGTTGCGGATCAGGTCGAAATACAGACGCGTCTGCGCCTGATGGGAGACGTTGCCGAACACATCGAAGTTGACCGCCAACTGATAATAGGTGCGCTCCAGCAGTGGATAGTCGAACAGCCACATGGTCTGTGGCACTTCGCCGATCAGGCCTTTGGTCACCGACGCACTGTCGAAGTGGCGGAAAATGCTCAGCAGCGCGTTGTCGTTGCCGGCCCACAGGGTTGACCAGCTCGGAGCCGGCAGTTCGGCGTAACTGTCGCGGCGCAGGGCTTCGTATTCGTTGCGCTTGTTACGGTAGTTGTGCCACAGGCTCAGCACACTGCCGACGTCATCGTTCTGCCCAGGCATTGCCAGCAACGGCGTGGCCTGGCCGCGATAGTTGGGGTCGGTGATGTACAGATCATGTTCCGGAGCCTGGAACAGCGCCCAGAAGTTATCGCGGATCACATCCGTCGCAATCTGCCCACGGCACACCGGCCCGCGAATGAAGGTGCGGACGAAGTATTCAGCGTTATCGAGCATGAACTGATAACGCGCCTGCGCCGGAATCGCCTCGAAGGTGGCGAACGGGTTGGCCCGGCTCTGCGGGCCGTAACCCGGCAGCGCGTTGACCTGCCAGTTTCCGCTGTAGAACAGACTCTTGACCCGCGCCATCTTCGCCGCACTCAGCGGATAGGTGATGTGGGTCTTGTGCACGATCACCCCTCGCACCGGCCACAAGCGGTAATACACCTGAGTGCCCGGATCGTCATTCGGGCGGCGGGTGGCGATCAGGTCGATCGGCTGCCCTGTCGGCGTGCGCGAACGCACCCACTGGAAGTAGTGCCCCGGCTCGCCGTCCTTGAAATAGATATGCGCGAGGAACCAGTGTTCGAACAGCCAGCGCCCGACCAGACTCTGCCGCGCCCCCGGCGCATTGAGCAGGTTTTCCCACTGGACGATTTGCAGCGCTTCCCTGGCGCTCGGCGCCAGCCCCTGCTCGTCGATCGGCGCACCGGACGCCAGCCAGTGTTGCAGGGTCTGGTATTGCTGATCGGTCAGCCCCGTCACCGCCAGCGGCATGCCTTCTTTCGGGTGGGCGCCGGCATAGCCGTCAAACTCGGCGGGCATCGCGCACATGTTTTCCCGTTGCAGGCCGAGCACGATGTCTTCCGGGAGCTTGGCATTCGGTGTCAGCGGGGTTTTGTGGCCCAGTTCCAGCATCCGCGCCATCAGCGCCGCCTGGCTGCCCTGAGCGTCGAGTACCGAATAAAAGCCCTTCTGCTGCCAGGCACGTTTGCCGAAAGCGTCGTAGAACAGCCGAGTGGTCGGCGCCGCCTGAGTGCGCTCGCCATCGTAGACCGGCATCTTGCTCGCGCCCCGCGCTGCGCCTTCGCCGCTGCCCAGATTGAGCTGGCACGCCGAGTCGTAGCAGGCATGGCAGGCCACACACTTCTCGGTGAAGATTGGCTGGATGTCACGCGTATATGAAATAGAAGGTGAGATCGCGGGTTCCTGCGCAATGGCGCCCCAGCTTAAAAACAGCATGAAAATGCTGATGACGCGGTACGACATGCCCATGATCCCGATCGTGAAAAAAACGCCCGCGATTCTACAGTATGACGCTCGTACCAACATGAACGATATTCATGCAAAAGCAGCACGTGCTCCAAAAGCGCACAGGTTTGTTATGATCCCGGCCCTTCGTCATGGTCTTTTTCGAGTAGTCCCAATGTCCGATCGCAGCGTCCGCCTTCAAGCTCTCAAGCAAGCCCTCAAAGAGCGCATCCTGATTCTCGACGGCGGCATGGGCACGATGATCCAGAGCTACAAGCTCGAAGAACAGGATTATCGCGGCAAACGCTTCGCTGACTGGCCGAGCGACGTCAAGGGCAACAACGACCTGCTGGTGATTACCCGTCCGGACGTGATCGGCGGCATCGAAAAGGCCTATCTGGATGCCGGCGCCGACATTCTGGAAACCAACACCTTCAACGCCACACGCATTTCCATGGCCGACTACGGCATGGAAGAACTGGCGTACGAATTAAACGTAGAAGGCGCGCGACTGGCGCGCAAGGTGGCCGACGCCAAGACCGCCGAGAACCCGGACAAGCCACGTTTCGTCGCCGGCGTGCTCGGCCCGACCAGCCGCACCTGCTCGCTGTCGCCAGACGTGAACAACCCCGGCTACCGCAACGTCACCTTCGATGAACTGGTGGAGAACTACACCGAGGCCACCAAAGGCCTGATCGAGGGCGGCGTCGACCTGATCCTGATCGAAACCATCTTCGACACCCTCAACGCCAAAGCCGCGATCTTCGCCGTGCAAGGCGTGTTCGAAGAGCTGCACATCGAACTGCCGATCATGATTTCCGGGACCATCACCGATGCGTCCGGCCGCACCCTGTCGGGCCAGACCACCGAAGCGTTCTGGAACTCCGTGGCCCACGCCAAGCCGATCTCGGTCGGCCTCAACTGCGCCCTCGGCGCCAGTGAGCTGCGCCCCTACCTGGAAGAGCTGTCGAACAAGGCCAGCACTCACGTTTCCGCGCACCCGAACGCCGGTTTGCCGAACGAGTTCGGCGAGTACGACGAGTTGCCGGCGCAAACCGCCAAAGTCATCGAAGAATTCGCCCAGAGCGGTTTCCTCAATATCGTCGGCGGTTGCTGCGGCACCACCCCGGGCCACATCGAAGCCATCGCCAAGGCCGTGGCCGGTTACGCACCGCGGCAGATTCCGGACATCCCCAAGGCCTGCCGCCTCTCGGGCCTAGAGCCGTTCACCATCGATCGCAGCTCGTTGTTCGTCAACGTCGGCGAGCGCACCAACATCACCGGTTCCGCCAAGTTCGCCCGTCTGATCCGTGAAGACAACTACACCGAAGCCCTGGAAGTCGCCCTGCAGCAGGTCGAGGCCGGCGCGCAGGTGATCGACATCAACATGGACGAAGGCATGCTCGATTCGAAGAAGGCCATGGTGACCTTCCTCAATCTGATCGCCGGGGAACCGGACATCTCCCGCGTACCGATCATGATCGACTCCTCGAAATGGGAAGTGATCGAAGCCGGTCTGAAGTGCATTCAGGGCAAGGGCATCGTCAACTCGATCAGCATGAAAGAAGGCGTCGAGCAATTCATCCATCACGCCAAGCTGTGCAAACGCTACGGCGCTGCGGTGGTGGTGATGGCGTTCGACGAAGCCGGCCAGGCCGACACCGAAGCGCGCAAGAAAGAAATCTGCAAACGCTCCTACGACATTCTGGTCAACGAAGTCGGCTTCCCGCCGGAAGACATTATCTTCGACCCGAACATCTTCGCCGTGGCCACCGGCATCGAAGAACACAACAACTACGCTGTGGACTTCATCAACGCCTGTGCGTACATCCGCGACGAGCTGCCGTATGCGCTGAGTTCCGGCGGCGTGTCCAACGTGTCGTTCTCGTTCCGTGGCAACAACCCGGTGCGTGAAGCGATTCACTCGGTGTTCCTGCTGTATGCGATCCGCGCCGGCCTGACCATGGGTATCGTCAACGCCGGTCAGCTGGAAATCTACGACCAGATCCCGCAGGAGCTGCGCGACGCCGTCGAAGACGTGATCCTCAACCGCACGCCGGAAGGCACCGACGCCCTCCTCGCCATCGCCGACAAGTACAAGGGCGACGGCAGCGTCAAGGAAGCCGAGACCGAAGAGTGGCGCAGCTGGGACGTCAACAAGCGTCTGGAGCATGCGCTGGTCAAGGGCATCACCACGCACATCGTCGAAGACACCGAAGAGTCGCGCCAGTCGTTTGCGCGGCCGATCGAAGTCATCGAAGGCCCGCTGATGTCCGGCATGAACATCGTCGGCGACCTGTTCGGTGCCGGCAAAATGTTCCTGCCGCAGGTGGTGAAATCCGCGCGCGTGATGAAACAGGCCGTAGCGCATCTGATCCCGTTCATCGAACTGGAAAAAGGCGACAAGCCGGAAGCCAAGGGCAAGATCCTGATGGCCACGGTAAAAGGCGACGTGCACGACATCGGCAAGAACATCGTCGGCGTGGTGCTGGGTTGCAACGGCTATGACATCGTCGACCTCGGCGTGATGGTCCCGGCGGAGAAAATCCTCCAGGTCGCCAAGGAAGAAAAGTGCGACATCATCGGCCTGTCTGGCCTGATCACCCCGTCGCTGGACGAGATGGTCCACGTTGCCCGTGAAATGCAGCGTCAGGATTTCCATCTGCCGTTGATGATTGGTGGCGCGACCACCTCCAAGGCGCACACCGCCGTGAAGATCGAGCCGAAGTACAGCAACGATGCGGTGGTCTACGTGACCGACGCCTCGCGTGCGGTCGGTGTCGCGACGCAGTTGCTGTCCAAGGAACTCAAGGCCGGTTTCGTCGAGAAGACCCGTCTGGAATACGTCGATGTGCGTGAGCGCACCGCCAACCGCAGCGCCCGTACCGAGCGCCTGAGCTACGCGGCGGCGATTGCCAAGAAGCCACAGTTCGACTGGGCCAACTACACGCCGGTCAAACCGACTTTCACCGGTACCCGGGTGCTGGACAACATCGACCTCAATGTTCTGGCCGAGTACATCGACTGGACGCCGTTCTTCATCTCCTGGGACCTGGCCGGCAAATTCCCGCGCATCCTCGAAGACGAAGTGGTCGGTGAAGCGGCCACCGCGCTGTACAAGGACGCCCGCGAGATGCTCACCAAGCTGATCGACGAAAAGCTGATCAGCGCCCGTGCGGTATTCGGTTTCTGGCCGGCCAATCAGGTGCATGACGACGACATCGAACTGTACGGCGATGACGGCAAGCCAATGGCGCGCCTGCATCACCTGCGCCAGCAGATCATCAAGACCGACGGCAAACCAAACTTCTCGCTGGCCGACTTCGTCGCACCGAAAGACAGCGAAGTGACCGACTACGTCGGTGGTTTCATCACCACCGCCGGCATCGGCGCCGAAGAAGTCGCCAAGGCCTATCAGGATGCTGGCGACGACTACAACTCGATCATGGTCAAGGCACTGGCCGACCGTCTGGCCGAAGCCTGCGCCGAATGGCTGCACCAGCAAGTGCGCAAAGAGCACTGGGGTTACGCCAAGGATGAGGTGCTGGACAACGACGCGCTGATCAAAGAACAGTACTCCGGTATCCGTCCGGCACCGGGTTATCCGGCCTGCCCGGATCACACCGAGAAAGCCACGTTGTTCACCCTGCTCGATCCTGAAGCCAGCGAAATGCGTGCCGGGCGCAGCGGCGTGTTCCTTACCGAGCATTACGCGATGTTCCCGGCGGCAGCGGTCAGCGGCTGGTACTTCGCCCATCCGCAGGCGCAATACTTCGCCGTCGGCAAGGTCGACAAGGATCAGGTGCAGAGCTACACCTCGCGCAAAGGTCAGGAACTGAGCGTGACCGAGCGCTGGCTGGCGCCGAACCTCGGTTACGACGAATAAGCGCAACGGTCAGTCCCCGAACCTCCCGGGGACTGACCGTTCAGCGGGTTTTACCCGCCTGACATTTGCCCGGACGTACCGGGCATTTGTGCGTTGCCGGCAGACAAACCGATCCGTTCGATCTCCTCTCGCGACAATTCGATGAGCCTGGCATTTCGCGCGGCCGCCTGGTCGAACAACCTGCTCAGATACAGCGGATCGTCAGCACTCAGACCTTCGTCCTCGCCCTCCTCCATCAACTGCAGTTCATCCATTTGCCGGAACGCCTCGGGCTGCTGCTCCTTGAGATAGTCCAGCCAGTAATCGCGCTGGATCAGGTCCTCCAGAAATCTCTCGGAGCGTTCCGCGCTGACCACTTCGGCCCGCGCATTGACCAACTGCTGCGGGGTGACACCGGAGGCAAATTTCATGTTTTTCGGCTGCCCGGGCAATTCCAGTCCATCGTCCCAGCCCCCGGTCAGACCGATCCGGTAACCGAGGCGGACTTCGGCTTCGTCGAAACCACTGCGCGCCGCCACCGCTTTTGCCAGCTCATCGACCTTGTCCAGCCGAAACAGCTGCCGCGACAGCGACAACAAGGCCTCGCCGCGGATTCCCGGACGGCCGGCCGGCAAATCGAGCAAGGCGTTGTAAGTGAAGACCTTGCCCTCCAGACCACTGAACGTAAGGATGCGCCCGTCCACGCAAGTCCCGTGTGTGGCCGAGCCGGCGAAAATCACCTCGCGCAGCTCACTGTTGGCCGCCGCCGCTTCCATGACCATCCACACCCGTCGGGTCAGATCGGCGTTGGCCACGCGAAACTCCTGGGTGTCCTGCAATCGATCAAGCAAATGGAAGAATGCCGCGCTATCCGGTTCGGCAGAGAGTTGATCCCAGAGTTTGTCGCGTGCCAACGCCTGCTCCGCCGGCAGATTCGCCAGCCACGGCGCCTTCTGTTGCGCATGGGCCTGTTCGCCCGGCAGGGTTTCGTCGGACTCGATGCTGTCGGTGGTTTCACTGAGCCCGCCGGCAACGTCGTCAGCCATTTCCTCCAGATCGGAACTGGAGAAACCGAGCACTCGCAGGCGATTACCCGCAGCCTGATAGGTTCTGAGCCTTTCAAGCGACTCCTCCGACAGGTTGTAGTTGTCAGTCAGGTCGGTGCCGTCCATCAGCTCATCGTGCTGACCGTCCAGCGCCTGTTCGGGGATGACGGTGATGTCGTTGCGACTGAGGTTGAGTGTCCGCAGGTGCTGCGCATACAGCGTCCCGGCCGGCCATTCGGCCAGGTTGTTATTACGCAGATCCAGACTTTGCAAATGCTCGAAATAGCTGACGTCGAACGCATCAAGATGGTTGTAGCTCAGGTCCAGTGTTTGCAAATGCTGCAGACCGGACAGCGCGGCATACAGCGGCTCGGTGTCAGTGAAGTTGTTGCTGGCAAGCTCGAGTCGCTCGAGCTGCGGCATTTGCCGGACGCCATCAGGCAGCGCGGTGAGTTCATTGCCACTGAGGGTCAGATCGCGCAGGTGAGTGAAGGACTTGAGAAAGCCGTTGCTGCCTTCGGCCGTCACTCGTGTGCCTGTCAGGTTCAAGCTGCTGACATGCCCGAAGTCCTCGGGCAGCGGCGGTAGATCACCCAATTGCAGGCCGTTGAGATCCAGAACCGCATCGCCCCCGACAATCGATAACCTTGCGCGCCAGCACGTCAGGATGCGCCACGCCGCCAGGCTGCGCGATTGCGAGGAGATGACCCAGTCAACGCCACGGGTTTCCCGGGTATACAGCCAGCCATTGAGTCGGCGAACGAGGGTTTCAAAGGTCTGGCTCCAGCCCGCGATCCGCTCGCCGATCTGCACATCGGTCGCACCCTCGGTACGCAGCGCCTCGATCACCTGCATGGCTTGTTCATCGGTAAGGGCCGGCTGCACTCGCTGCAGGTTCTGGCGCATCCGTGTCAGCCCGGTACTGACAGGCGCCTGCGTCAGCGGCAGCAACTGCCGGGCCACTGACAAACCGTTCTCCGCCGGCGGAAAAGTCGCCGGCACTGGCTGCCGGGCAAACGCATCCAGCGCGCCGGCAGGCAGGCCGAGGGTGTGCTCGAGCCGCAGTTGCCCCAGACGCAATTCAGCCGACGCCGCTGCGGTCAGCGGCGCACCGGTCAGGTTGATATTGAGCAGTGCGGTGCTCTCGAGTACGGCAGGCGGCAACGTGCTGATACGGGTATCGCGCAGATCCAGCCACCACAGTTGCGGCAGACCTTCGGCCCCTGTCGGCCACTGTTGCAGGTGCGTTGCCTGCAGGTCGAGGGCCTTTAAACGTTGCAGGCTGTCGACGTTCAGTTCGCTCAGCGGATTGTTCCGCAGATTCAGCTGTTCGAGCGCAGGCAATCCACTCAATCCGCTCTCCAGGCCTGAAGCGTCGGTCAACTGATTGTCGGCCAGATCCAGGTGCACCAGGCGCGAAAGGCTCTGCGACTCGATCGGCCATTCGTGCAAGGCATTGTCACTCAGATCAAGGGTTCGCAATTCGCTGAACGCACTGAGAAAACCGCGCATCTGCGCGGCCGCAACGCGCTGGCCGTTGAGCAGCAGCGTGCGTACATGCGCAAATGCGTCAGCGGGTAACGCCGGCAGGTCGCTGAGCATCAGCCCCGACAAGTCCAGAGTCGAAGCGCTGATGGTCGCGCCATAGCGCTTGAACATGCCCTTGCGCCAACTGGTTTTCAGGACATGGGCCAGGTTTGATCGCGCGACAAGTTCGCGCAGCGATTCTGCCGACACCACCACGCGCTGCTGCCACTGATTGAGTTGGCTATCCAGCGCGGCATATTGATCGCTCAAGGCATTGATGGCGGTGAAACGCTGCTGCTCATTCGGCCATTGCTCGAAGAAACGATTGAACACCCCCTCGGGCGATTGATTCACGCCCTCGCCCAGGCGCCGCAACTCGCCGCGGCAATAATCCCTGACCATCGTCTCTCGATCGATCAGGTGTTCCGGATGGGTCTTGATGTATTCGTACACGCCGGTGAAGTTTTCCCGGGAGAATCTTGACCAGTCCAGCGACAGCCCCGACCAGAGTTTTTCATGGCCCTGCAGCAGTGCTGCCGGCACGGTGCTGATCCCCGTGTCTCTGAGGTTCAGACGTTCCAGGGCCGGTAACTCCAGCACCCCCGCAGGCCAGTCGAACAATGAGTAGGCGACGATTTCCAGTGTGCGCAGATTACGCATGCCGCTGACATCGAAGGCCAGCGGCTGATAGCTCGAGGTGCTGACGCTCAATGCTTCAAGACGGGTCAGTTGAGCCAGACGTGCCGGCATGTCAGCGGCAAAGGGCATTGCGCTGTAAAGCGTCAGGTCAGTGAATTCCGGCAGGTTCTGCAACACCGCCGGCACGTTGGTGAACGCTTCTGCGGTGGCGTTGATGCGCAGCGACTTGAGCCTGGGGAAACTGCCCAACAGTTCATCGACGTTGGCATCGCTGATGCACCGCCCCCTGACTCGCAGATCGCGCACATGCGAGAAGTCCGCCGTCAGCACCGGCAACGGGTCATCGCAGGTCAGATCGAGGCGTGCCGCACTCACGTGACGATCGGCCAGCGGCGAATTGCGCCAGCTCTGCTTGAGGCTGCGCACCACGCTGGATCGGCCGCCGATCATCGACTCCAGCGTCGACTCAGGGGCCGGCACACCTTCCCATTGCGCCAGCGACGATTCGAGTTCCTGCCATTCACGCAGGCGCCTTTGCAACAGCTCGTAGATCTGCGCGTCAGTCCGGCCGGTTGCCAGTTGTCTGAGGATGAACCCGCCCGCTTGCTGATCGGTAAGCGCCGGATACACGTCCTGCACGCGCGTCACCAGCAACGGATTGACGCCTTCGCCGCGACCGCTGGCGTAATAACCGAGCCCGTGCTGGCGTATCCGCACCGGCGCCTTGAAGCGTTGCTTGTGGCCATGGCGTCTGCTCGCCAGTCGAGCCAGTTCGGCACGGTGTCGGGCCACATACCGGATCAGTGCCCGACGCAGTCCGGCGCTACGCGCAACCTGGGTAAAACCCAGGGCCTGTCGCGACTGGTCGGGCAAGGCATGGAGGATTGAGGCAAAAAAGTTGTCGCCGTGACGCGGAATGCTGTTCAGCTCTTCGCCGCGCTCGTTGTACGCCTGATAGACCGGCCCGCGCTTGACCAGATACTTGGTTTGGCCGGCACTTTCGCTGCCGACACTGTCAATCAACGGCCCGTCGAGGCTACCTTCGCGCACCTCGAGACGCACCTCGTCCGACCAGCCCGGCAGTCGTTCCAGGGCGCGCAAGGTCAGCCATTGGCTTTCGCTGCCGCCGGAATTTTCCATGTGCAGGCCGGCGACCGCGTGGTTGAAGCGGCGTCGCCGGGCAAATTCACGGGAGATCTCCAGCAGCCGCAACGGCACCCGCTTGCCGCTTTGCAGGCGCGCCAGCTCCTCGGCGTTCGCCTCCAGCAGCACGCGGATTGCCGCCGAACTGCCCAACCCCGGTGTCGCGGCTTGCAGCCTGGCGATTCGCCGGTCGTTCAACGCGGGCTCGTCATAGAGCCTGTCGAACATCGCCGGTTGCCGGGTGCGCAGGTAATCGGCGATCTGTTTGCGCAGTTCCAGCGGCCGCGATTCGACCACACGCGCCGGCTCGGCGCCCAGCAGCCAACGTGTTTGCGGCTCATCCAGCGCGGCCAGAATACGTTCAGGCAATTGGCCGTCGAGCACTTCGGCGCGGGTCACCTGGATCGGTGTATGCGTCTGGCCCTCGATCAAGCCTGATTCTGCGCCGAACAGCCGGCTGGGGCCGGACAGCTGCGCTCCGTCGAAGACTTGCAGAATCTTTCCGCTCGGCCAGCGCGGCATTTGCGTGAGCATTGGCAGCGTCAGCAGATACGAATCATCCAGGGGGGTTCCTCGTTCGACCTGATCGATCAGCCGCCCGACCTGCTGCTCCGCTTCATACAGGCGCAAAGTGTCGGCCAGGGCCAGTGGCGCTGGCTGATGATCGAGGTGCATCTGGCGCAGGGCTTCATCACTGACACCACTGACATCGGCGATTTCGAGCAGTTGCGCATCCGAAAACGCCTCAGTCGAGTGACCGATGCGCCGCAGCAGGGTCAGTCGATCCCAGCTCAACGGTCGCTCCAGGTTGTGGCGCCAGGCCCCCAGTCGATTGTGCTCAAGGATCGGTTGATACGCCGCAGGATCATGCGGGTGGCGGATGCGCCAGCTTTTCAGGGTCTCGTCGTAGTGCGTCTGGTAGACCTTGCCCTGCTGGCGAATGAAGGTCTTGCCGTCGAATCGATACACGCCCTGCGCATCAGGCACGGCACTCGCCGGCAGGACACTATCGCTGACGTAAGCATCAAGGTCAGGCTTCCACAGGCGGACCGAGCCGTCAGGCCGTTCGACCGGCTGCAGATGCTCGATCACGGGCTCGGCGGAGGCCGCCTGGAGTCGGCCTGCGCCCTTGCCGACCGCGCCCATCACGCCAATCAGCGCCAGGTTCTGCGCCACATCGACCAGATGCGCCTTGGCAGCCTGGCGATCACCTTCCGACCATTCGATGGCGCCTTCGAATGATTCATAGAGCAGTTGCCCGGCCATCACGGTCATCATGATTTCGCCCAGTACCGGGACAAACATCGACACCAGGTTCAACGCCATCATGCCGAGCTCGAGCAGATGACTGAGTTTTTCTGCGCGTACCCGGGCGTCGACATCCGCTGTGGGGACGGCGTGGGCCTTCGCATCGGCGATAAATTTGGCCTGGTGCTGCTCATAGAGGTACTGCCACAGATCGGTATTGTCGGCCCAGATCCCGGCCACGCCTTTGCGGGTGGTTGGCAACGGGTCGAGAAACGGGTCAGGCTGCGGCTCGCGCTTGCCGGGGGCTTCGGGTGGCAGCTCCTTGATTCGCGCGATGGTCGACAGTGGCGGTATCAGCTGTGCAACCTTGACCCAGATCGAATGCAACGGGTCACTCGGCGAGTCCGCAGCCTTTTGGGTGAACTGACTGAAATAGTAAGGACGGTCGGCATAGGCCACGAACTGACTGAAAAACTGCTGGTAAGCAGTCGGGCCTGGCGCGGAAGCCGTAGGGTCAGCAGCGGTGAACTTGCCTTTGAACACCTCACGCATCTGCGCCATGGTGTAGCGCTTGAGCGGGTGTTGTGGGTCATGGGGAATGTAGACGATGAACTCGTTGGTGTAGCGGTAGCGCTCGCTGATGCTGAACACCACGCAACCGGTCATCCGCCGCTTCATCAGGCTCAGATCACGAAACCACACGGCCTTGCCGCCGAGTTGCGGATAGATCTGGCCGTCCACCACCGACAGAATCATCCGGTAGTCGGCGGGCTCGATGTCCTGTTTCAGCAGCGCCCATTCAGCGGCGGCACGCAACGCGGTTTTCTGGCTGGCAATGAAGTGCCGGCGCAAGGTGTCGGTTTTCTCGAAAAACGCTTTGATCCTTGCCTGATAACGGGCACCGACGTCCAGCGAACGACACAGCGTCAGAAACTGCCTGACCGTGATGCCGATGTCTACTGCCTGAAACTCGCCCGGGGTTGCCGTCTCGACCACGAAACCGGATCTGGCGTGATAGGCACCTGCTTCACATTCCGAAGCCTCGAAGTTGTGCAATGCCGCTTGCAGCAAGGGCAGCTTCAACACTTCGAACGTGGAAACTTCAACTTCCAGCACCCCGAGTTCGAGGGGCCGTCTGAGACACAGCAAGGTCTTGCCGAGATCGACCGTGACGTTGAACTGGTCCTTGAGTGCCTTACCGAGCAACGCCTGGGCAAATGCATCGATGTTTTCAAGGCCGGCCATGGTCTTGTCGAGCCGGGTCTGGGCGACAAAGGCCGCCGTGACCCGCTCTTTCAAGGCTTGTTGCTGATCATTCGAGAAATGGTGATAGCCGTGCGCTGGCCGGGTACTGGCCACTTTCATCGCGGCCCGCCGCTCGGGTGAAGCGGCGATCAGCCAATCGGGGATCATCTGCTCCAGCAGCTTGCCGTGAAGGCTGGCGCTGACCGGTGCGCGGGGCAATGTCGGGGGATGAGTGGACATCCTGTCTCTCCTGAAAAATGGGAGGACAGGACACCATGTCCGCCACGGTGATCTGCGGTACATAGTTATCGTATCGGCATGGACGTGTTACCGGACAAGTCTGGAACCCGCGTGCGACCACGGCACAACCCGCTGGATTGACTATGCTATCGGGACAGCCTTTCGGACGGGGGATTTATGGACGATCCAGTCGACAACAAGCCACCGAGCTTCTGGCAGATGCTGCACAGCGTGATGGCTGCGGCATTCGGCGTGCAAAGCGGGAAGAACCGGGCAAGGGACTTCACCCATGGCAAGCCCAGCCATTTCGTGATCCTGGGGATCGGCTTCACCGCCGTGTTCGCTTTGACGCTGTTTGTCATCGTCAAGCTGGTACTGCATTTCGCCGGGGTCTGACGGGGTTCAGTGCATCAGGATCTGCAGGCTGAACGGGTAGCGATACGACGTGGGGTGGCCCTTGGCCGACAACTTGCGAAAACTCACGCCGTAATCCGGCGACGCGCCCATGGCCAGCATTTGCTGTGCCTGATGCTTGTCGATCAGTTGCAGCAGCGACAATTGCCGGTCACGTCCGCCAAAACGATCCAGATCGACGCCCTGCTCATAATCGTGCAACTCCACCAGCGCCCACCCGCCGAGAGTGAAGTGACCGCCCACCAGCGCGCTCAAGCGCCCGTCGACCACCGCCTGCAACGCCTCGGGTGAGGTATTGACCGCGCTGAACAGCACATCCTTGCCAGGGACTTTGCCGGCTTCGGCAAACGCATGCATGGCGCCGAACGCCATTTCATCATTGGCTGCCCACACCAGCGACACCTTCGGATAACGGTTGACCAGTTGTCGCGCCTGCTCGTAGGCACGCTGCCGGGTCCAGCCGCTGTACACCAGTTGCCGCAGTCTCACCTGCGGATGCTCGGCCAGAGCGCGTTGCATGCCCTGCTCGCGCAATTGCGCTGACGGGGTGATCTTCAGGCCGGAAAACGCCAGCACCTCAATCTGTTCGCCCCGCGCCACTGGAGGATGCAGGCGAATCAGCTCTTTCATCATCAGGTAGCCGCCCTCCTCGTCATTCGGCACCAGGCTGCCGATGCGATCGGCACGCTCGCCGATCATCGCCTGCTGATCGGGGGTGAGCACCGCGTTGACCATGAACAGCTTGACCCCGCTGCCCTCCGCCATACGCAGGATCTGCGGCGCCACGTACTGCTCGTTGACGAATACCAGATAGTCGGGACGATTCGGTCCCTGCAGGGCAACTCTGGCCTGAGCCAGGGTGAATTCCGGCTGGCGCTGGGAATAGAGAATCTGCAAATCGACGCCCAGGTCGCGGGCGGCCGCCTGCATGAATTGCGAGTAGCTGACCCAGAAGGCTTCCTGAGTTGAACCAGGATTGAGGAACAGCACCGACTCGGCCCGGGCCGCAGAGCCGAAAACCGCACCGAACAGCAGAAGGCTGAGGTGGAAAAACTTCAACATGAATGATCCGGGCCCAAGGAAAAATGGCCGCGCATTATAGCCCTCGAACCAGCGGCTATTGACGCCTGATCCCGCTTTTTGTCCGACAATCGTCGGAAGCGGACCCGGATCGGTCGTTTACTGATGACTGACCCAGAATACCGCCGTCCCTACTACCAGAATAATCAGGAACAGAATGGCCCATGCATCGACACTGCTATCGCTTTTTCTTGCCTTGGTCGGATTGCTCATTGCATCGCCTCTTGTCGGTTTTATCGGTGATTGCAGAAAGACTCGATCACAGTTAAGACGATGATTGTCCCCGCGACAAATGTGGGTTAATCAACAACTATTCTCGTTAGGCGATTTGGTTCTTTACATATACTCAAACATCACTTTTGCGCATAACTGCAAACGGGTATATTGCCCCGGCTCCGTTAGGGAGTGCGCGGCCGTGCGCGCGTAATTGCCGAGGCACCATCGGACTCCAGCAAGCGAAAACGCAGCGTTTTCCGAGTAGCCCAAAGCCTGAGAACAGGACTTATATGTACGTATACGACGAGTACGATCAGCGGATCATCGAGGACCGCGTCAAGCAGTTCCGTGATCAGACCCGACGCTATCTGGCAGGCGAGCTGAGCGAAGAAGAATTCCGCCCCCTGCGCCTGCAAAATGGCCTCTACATCCAGCGTTTTGCGCCGATGTTGCGCGTGGCGGTGCCTTACGGCCAACTGACATCGCGTCAGACGCGCATGATGGCCAAGATTGCCCGTGACTACGACAAGGGCTACGCCCACATCAGTACCCGGCAGAACGTGCAGTTCAACTGGCCGGCGGTGGAAGACATTCCGGACATCCTCGCGGAACTGGCCACCGTGCAGATGCACGCGATCCAGACCAGCGGCAACTGCCTGCGCAACGTCACCACCGACCAGTTCGCCGGTGTCGCTGCCGATGAAGTGATCGACCCACGCCCATGGTGCGAAATCGTCCGTCAGTGGACTACATTCCACCCGGAATTCGCCTACCTGCCGCGCAAGTTCAAGATCGCCGTCAACGGTTCGACCGCTGACCGTGCGGCCATCGAAGTCCACGACATCGGCCTTGAGCCGGTCCACAACGCCGCCGGCGAGCTGGGCTTCCGTGTGCTGGTCGGCGGTGGCCTGGGCCGTACCCCGGTGGTCGGCGCCTTCATCAACGAATTCCTGCCATGGCAGGACCTGTTGAGCTACCTCGACGCCATCCTGCGGGTGTACAACCGTTATGGCCGTCGCGACAACAAATACAAGGCGCGGATCAAGATCCTCGTCAAGGCGCTGACCCCTGAAGTGTTCGCGCAGAAAGTCGATGCCGAGATGGAACACCTGCGCGGTGGCCAGACCACACTGACCGAAGCCGAACTGCATCGCGTCGCCAAACACTTCGTCGATCCGGACTACAAGGCGCTGGAGAACCAGACTGCCGCCCTGGCCGAACTCGACAAAGAGCATCCGGGTTTCGCCCGCTGGCGTTCGCGCAACACCCTGGCGCACAAAAAGCCGGGCTATGTGGCCGTGACCCTGTCGCTGAAGCCGACCGGCGTTGCGCCGGGCGACATCACCGACAAGCAGCTGGACGCCGTCGCCGATCTGGCCGAGCGCTACAGCTTCGGTCAACTGCGCACGTCCCACGAGCAGAACATCATTCTCGCCGACGTCGAGCAGAGCCAGTTGTTCACCCTCTGGGGCGAGCTGCGTGAAGGTGGTTTCGCCACGCCGAACATCGGTCTGCTGACCGACATCATCTGCTGCCCGGGCGGCGATTTCTGCTCCCTGGCCAACGCCAAATCGATCCCGATCGCCGAATCGATCCAGCGCCGTTTCGACGACCTGGACTATCTGTTCGACATCGGTGAGCTGGACCTGAACATCTCTGGTTGCATGAATGCCTGCGGTCACCACCACGTCGGCCACATCGGCATCCTCGGGGTGGACAAGAAAGGTGAAGAGTTCTACCAGGTGTCCCTCGGTGGCAGCGCCAGCCGTGACGCCAGCCTGGGCAAGATCCTCGGCCCGTCCTTCGCCCAGGACGACATGCCGGACGTGATCTCGAAGCTGATCGACGTGTACGTTGAACAACGTACCGAAGACGAGCGCTTCATCGACACCTACCAGCGTATTGGCATCGACCTCTTCAAGGAACGCGTCTATGCAGCGAATCATTAAGAACAACGAGGTGGTCGACGAAACCTGGCACTTGCTGCCCAAGGACGCGACCCTCGACGGTATCTCCAACTGCGACGACCTGATCGTGCCGCTGGCCCTGTGGCGTGATCATGCTCACGCGCTCAAGGCCCGCGACGGCGGGCTGGGTGTGTGGCTGGACGCCGATGAAGAAGCCGAGGAAATCGGTGACGACGTCGCGCAGTTCCAGGTCATCGCGCTGAACTTCCCGGCCTTCACCGATGGCCGCAACTACTCCAACGCCCGCCTGCTGCGCGACCGCTATGGTTTCAAAGGTGAACTGCGGGCGATTGGCGATGTGCTGCGCGATCAGCTGTTCTACATGCACCGTTGCGGCTTCGATGCGTTCGCCCTGCGCGCCGACAAGGACCCGTACGAGGCACTGGAAAGCCTGAAAGACTTCTCGGTGACCTACCAGGCCGCCACTGACGAACCGCTGCCGCTGTTCCGTCGCCGCTGACTCGAATACGCCTTGAGCACCTGCTCAAGGCGTACTTCCCTCCTCTTCTGTATCCGAACTGGCCAGCTCATTGGCCGGATGGCGCGCCAGTGCCTGATCGGTGAGCTGACGAATCAGCGCCTGACGTTCATTTCTGAAATTGTCGTGAATCGCGTTCATCTGCACCGCTGCCTGATCGCGCGTCAGCTCCGCCTGCTCCTCCAGGCGCGCCAATGCCTGCGAAGTTCGAACATAGACAAGGGCGAAAGCGTCGGGGTAGGCCGATTCGAGAAACTCGACCCAGAATCGCTGGCCGATACACCAGTCGGGAAACGCCGAAGAGCCTTCAATACGCATCACGGCCTGATTGGCCTGATCCAGTTCTACCTGCGAGACCTCGACATTCAACGGGCTGCTCATCGCCCTTGGCTGCCCAGGCAAATTCAGACGTTCCGCCAGCCCCACCCGATAGGCCAGACTGAATTCGAGCGCATGCTCGTAGACACTCGGTTGGGCGCGGGCGTTGATCTCTGCCAAGGTGCGCTCTTCCAGCGTTTGCAGGCGAAACAAGCCTCTGAGCAAATGCGTCAATTGCCGCTCCAGCGGCGCGCCATCGATCCCGGCCGCGACCGTGGCTCGGTAACACAGAACCTGGACTTCCATCTCACTGAAAACCGCGGAATAACCATCGACACTGGTGGCGACGCGCGCCGTGCGGAACAATTCGCTGCGCAACCGCGTGTCTTCAGCGGCCGCCTCGACCACATTCCACACACGCTGACTGAAATACGGGTACAACCGGGTGTAATCGGCCGTGTGGATCAATTGTGAAAGTACATTGAAGAAATCCCGCGAGCCGGGCGCTGCCCTTACCGCCTCCCAGGTAACGCTGCGCGGTATCGCTTCGACGGCAGGCCTGCCGGTCAGCCAGCGCGCACTCTGACCTTCATACGACACGCTGGGTAGCGGCTGGTGTTGATAGACCCGGGCCATTACACCGAAACTGACGCTGTTCGCCCGTTGATACGCCGCAATCTGTCGCAAGGCGTCAGGCGACAAGGGGTTACCCATCAGGCGAACGGCGCGGCTGACCATCAGCGGAGCCCTGAGAACCGCCTCCGGTACCGTGCTTATCTGGTTATCGCGCAGATCGATCAGTTGCGGTCGTTTCAAACCGGTGGTTCCCTCGGGCCAATGATCGATTGCGCAACCGCGCAAGCGCAGTCTTTCCAGATCCGGCAGCGAGCTGACATCCGGGGCATGCGCAAGGTCTGCATTGAAGTCCAGACTCAGCACCCGCAGCTTTTTCAATCGCGCCAGTGACGGCACCGATGCAGAAGATAGACGAATATGGTTCTCGCTCAGATCCAGATGCGTCAGCCAGGGCATGCGCTCCAATGCCATCGGTAACTGGGTCAATTGGTTCCCCCTCAGGGAAAGGCTGCGCAAATTTCTGAAATGACGCAAAAACGCCGTCAGTCCCTGCGGCGTAATGCCTTCCATGACCAGATGCGTGACATGGCTGAAGTCCCCGACCAGCAGTGGCAACTCTCCCAAGGGCTCCGGAGCGAAGCTCAAGGTGTCGGGTGGCGCGTCGCCCGAGGCCCCTGGCTCTCTGCGCCAGCAGCGGATGATCGCGCGCATGGCACGGGCCTTCGCTGACTGTGGAACGTCAACCAATGAGCCATCGATCCCCTTGTACTGCGTTTGCCGCGTCACCCAACGATTCAAGACTTCGCGAATACCGAGAAACTCCAGCCGCAGCAATTCCAGCTTCATCAGCACCAGAATCTCATTGCGGCCCAAAACGTTGAGTAGCGCATGGATCTGCGCAGGGGAATGGGCCGGGTAGAGTTCCTGAATACGGCGCACCATCACTGAAACGCTCACACCTGAGTTCGCCCAGGGCCCTGCCGGTGGCCGTTCAGCCAGGGCCATGGGCGAATAATCGCCGGGACGGCCGCCCATGGTTCTGGCAAACGTTGTTCGCCGTTTCATGGCAAGTTCGGTGATTTTCTCCCGCAGCCCGCTCGCCCCGGTCTCGAGCGACAGGCCCAACGCGACCTTGCGTTGCGCCGACAACCCATGCCAAAGGGCCTGGAAATAATGCTCGCGGGTGCGCCCGGAAAATGACTTCAGCGCAGCATCATTACCCTGCTGAACGCTGATGCGGTCCGCCAACACATTGATGACCACCCGCTCACTGGATGAGCTTGACGCCGTCGTCGCAACACTGTCATGGCTGCCCGACCACTCCTGTATCTCGATCGCTGAAGCCCCTGACCAGCCCGGCAAATGCTCAAGGGTATCGAGCACCAGGCGATTGGTACTGTGGCCACCGCCACTATCCAGGTACAGGCCTTCATAGGCTCGACACACAGCAATTGCCTGTTGATAGCGGCGTACCTCCTGCGCCAGCCGCAATGGTACGCGGGCAGCGTCCAGCTCCTGCGCTTCGCCATCCAGGGCACTGCCCGCCAACTCCTCGGCAACACTGGCAGGCAGATCGGCAAAGGTCTTCACCAGAAACGCCACCCGGCCATTGCTCGGCGCTTCGTGGCGTCGATAGATTCGCTGGAACAACGGCTGCCGGCGACCTTGTGCCTGCTGGCCGATGATTTGCACCAGCTTGCGCGTCTGAACCGCCGAATCCTGGCTCGTCAAGCCGAGCAAGTTCTTGCGCCGCTGGCTGCCGAGTGCAGCCAGCAGAGAACGGTACAGTTTCCCCCGATGCACATCCTGCTGAGTTATCTTCAGGATCGTAGTGGCGGTGGGTGCGCCATAACGATTGATTGGCGTGCCCGCTGCATCGACGACACTGATGACGCAGTCTGCCGGCCAACTGGCCGATGTCGTCAGCAGGTGCAATTGCAGGTCAGCATCCGCCATGGGGGCCGACAACGGGATCTGCAGTTGCTCGATAAACTCCGTCACCGCTGCATCGGCGCGAAATCTCCACACCGTGTCGAGCAGCAAGGCCGGCGGATGACCGCGATCTACATGGATCTGACGCAACACGCTGTCTTCGATACCGCAGACAGCCAGAGCCTGCAGCGCACTGGCATCCGACAGCTCCTCGCGGGGATGGCCGAAGCGGCGCAGCAGCTTCAATCGATCCCAGTCCTGAACCAGCTCGCTGTCATGACGCCAGGCACCCCGATCATTGGTTTCGAGCAGCGGTGCATAGCGGCTCGCCGATTCCGGCGGCGCCTGCACTTCCCACAGCCCGGTCTGAGGCTCGGGGCGCACTGCATAGTGCAGATCATCGAGCGTCAGGTACGCCTGGCCATCGACCCAACGCAAGCCGCGGCCATCGCGACGCACTCCGGCAGGCAAGGCCCGACGCTGTTGATACACGTGCAGGTCAGGCTTCCAAAGGCGAGGCTGCCCTGAAGCCAGTTTGACCATGCGCAAGCGCTCGATAAAAGCCGATGACCTGACGACTTTGAACGCTGTGCCTACCGCCCTGGTACTCGCAGCGAAAGCCGCCATCAGAATCAGGTTTTCGACGACATCAAAAAAGTAATCCGTCGCCTGCTCCTGCTCGCCTCTGGACCAACTGGCAATCCCTTCATAGACCTGTGAGAGCAACTGCACCGCAGTGACCGCCAATAACGCCTCTCCTACTACAGGTATGAACGATACGGCGACCAACAGCAGGTCGACCCCGATTGCCTTATAGGTGTCCAGTCGGCCCAGCCGGGTTTTCTCGTCTTCATCGTCCGTTGGCACCACTACGAGCCGAGCGTCAGCCGTGGTCTGTTCGGCGTGCTGGCGATACATCAGGGTGAACGGGTCGCCCGCAAAATCGATGCCGGACAACGTCACGTAGAACGAGGCACGAGGCAGGATTGAATGACTGTGCGGATACAAACGCCCATCGAGTTCGGTCACCCACGCTGCGCGCTCACTGATCTTGATGAAGCGCATGAAGAATTGGCGAAACGCTGCGCCTTTCAACCGCTGGCTCAACTGTTTCTCGAAATCGCTGAAGGATGAATACTCCTTGAGCGGGTGCAACGGATCACCTGGCAGGTAAACAACGCAACGGTAGTCGTTGTCGGCGAGCTCACTCACCGGGCCGATAAACAGCACACCGTTAAGTGTGACACCAAGCATCCGCAAGGCCTGATAACCCAGGGTGTTGTTGCCCAGTTTGATCGTGTCCCGGTTATCCTTGACTGCCTGCAACATCTCATGCACTTCGACACTGATGTGTTTCTTCAGCAATGCGACGTGCCGATCCACCTCGAAGCGACACCGCAAGTTCGCAGTAAACTTGCTGCGCAACGGATTGGCCTCGGCATCCACATTGAAGACCGCACGAAGATGAGTCTGATATTGCTGGCCCAAGTCCAGGGTTCGACACAACAGCGCAAATTCATGGGGCTGGATCGATAATATATGCGCTTCTCGACCGGTTACTTTCTCGGGAATATAGATCAAGGAGGTATCGTTATAATTTGTGGCCTGAGTCTCACGGAGTTCGAAGTTTTCGCAGGCGGCCGTGAGCAGATCCCGATCGACTGGCAACACCAGTTTCCTGCGCAAGCCCAACAGACTAGAGGTGGAGCGCACATGCTGAAAAATCACCCCGCTGATATCCAGCGACTTGCCGAGCTTTTGCGACATGGCGCTGGTCAGTAACGGCGCGCAAAATGCTTCGGGCGACTTGAGCGTCTTCAGAAACGGGTCCATTTCACTCTGGGCGCGATGGCTGGCCATCATGCTTTGATAAAGTGTTTGACGCAGTTCATCCGATGCCGACAGCAGCCAGCCGGGAGCATTGTTCTTGATTAACTCAAAGAACATGCCTTTTTGTTCGGGTGTCAATACAGGCGCGACAGCCTGTACAGGTAAGGAAGACATTCTGAATATCTCGAAAACTGAAAGTAGCAACAGCTTATCGAGCAGGCCTTTTTATAAAAGCGCGAATTGCCGATGAAAAACTTCAAGTTCGAATCAACTATTCAAACTCAAACTATACATATATACCGCCACCATAAAAAAACCCCTTTCACCGTTACAGTGAAAGGGGTTTTTCGTTGGCCTTTTCTTACCAGAAGCGTTGCTGGGTCAAGCGGCTCCACCAGCTCAGCAGCACGCGATCCACTGAACCGCTGGCAGCCATGCCGATGCGCTCCTGCAGGCTTTTGCGCTCGGCGTAATGCAGGTGATAAACCTCGGCTTTCTTCGCCCGGTCTGCCAGGTATTCATCGCTGGTCTTGAGTTCGTCGATCAGTTGTTTGTCCAGCGCTGCAACACCAAGCCAGACCTCACCGGTGGCCACTTCGTCAATGGCCAGTTGCGGGCGATAACGGGAAACGAAGTTCTTGAACAGCTGATGGGTGATGTCCAGGTCTTCCTGGAACTTCTCCCGGCCCTTTTCGGTGTTTTCGCCGAACACGGTCAGGGTGCGCTTGTACTCACCGGCGGTCAGCACTTCGAAATCGATGTCGTGCTTTTTCAGCAGACGGTTGACGTTGGGCAACTGCGCCACCACACCAATCGAGCCGAGAATCGCGAACGGCGCGCTGATGATCTTCTCGCCAATGCACGCCATCATGTAACCGCCGCTGGCCGCGACCTTGTCGATACACACGGTCAACGGCACGCCGGCCTCGCGAATACGTGCCAGTTGCGAAGACGCCAGACCGTAGCTGTGCACCATGCCGCCGCCGCTTTCCAGACGCAGTACCACTTCGTCCTTGGGCGTGGCGAGGGTCAGCAGTGCGGTGATTTCGTGACGCAGGCTCTCGGTGGCCGAGGCCTTGATGTCACCGTCGAAATCGAGCACGAACACCCGGGATTTGCTCTCGGGTTTGTTCTTCTGCTTCTTCTCGGATTTTTCCGATTTGGCCTGGCCCTTGCGCAGGGCCTTGAGCTGATCCTTGTCGAGCAGGGTCTGCTCCAGACGTTCACGCAAGCCTTTATAGAAATCGTTGAGCTTGCTGACCTGCAACTGCCCCGCCGACTTGCGCCGGCCCTTGCTGCGCAATGCAGCAAAACTGGCGAGCACCACCAGGATGGCGACCACCAGCGTTACGGTCTTGGCCAGGAAGCTGGCGTATTCGGTGAAAAACTCCACAGAGACTCCTTAAAACAATGCGCGGATGCAAAACACGCGCGGGATGGTTCCAGCATACCCATGCGCCGCCTCGTCGGCCAGCCGTGAAACCTCTGGCAACAGGCCTGTAACGAGCATTTCAAACAAGCGTATGTTTTTTCATTGACAGCACTCTTTCATCCTCATAACCTCGCCAAACCTTCAACGTACCGGGATGACGCGGACGTGGGCAGCATCTATCTGATTCGACATGGCCAGGCCTCCTTTGGTGCAGACGACTATGACGTCCTGTCGCCCATCGGTGTGCGCCAGGCAGAAGTCCTCGGACAGCACCTCGCCGAGCTGGGAATCCGCTTTGATCGCTGCCTGGCCGGCGACCTGCGTCGTCAGCAACACACGGCCAGCAGTGCGCTGGAGCAATTCAGCGCCAAGGGCCTGTCGGTACCGACGCTGGAGACCGACTCCGCGTTCAACGAGTTCGATGCCGACGCGATCATCCGCGCCCTGATCCCGGCCATGCTCGAGGACGAGCCGGAAGCCATCGACATCCTGCGTAACGCTGCGCAGAACCGCGCCGAATTCCAGCGCATCTTCGCCCTGGTCATCGAGCGCTGGCTGGCTGGCACCTACGACACACCCGGGCTGGAAAGCTGGCTGGGTTTCGTCGAGCGGGTACAGGCCGGACTGCACCGGATCCTCGAACAGGCCGACGGCAACCAGAAAATCGCCGTATTCACCTCCGGCGGCACCATCACCGCCCTGCTCCACCTGATTACCCAAATGCCTGCCCGGCAGGCCTTTGAACTGAATTGGCAAATCGTCAACACCTCGCTCAACCAGCTGAAGTTCCGCGGTCGCGAGGTGGCTTTGGCCTCCTTCAACAGTCACGCACACCTGCAACTGCTGAAGGCTCCGGAACTCATCACTTTCCGCTGAGTCCGGATAATTGTGACCCTTGCTGTAATCAACCAGCGCCTAACCCAAGAAAGGATCGAACCATGACCTCCGTAGCTGATGCCGTAAAAGCGATGCAAGCCAAGTTCAACCCAGCCGCTGCTGCCGGTCTGGATCTGGTTTTCGGTTTCAACATCACCGACGAAGACAAGCACTACGCGCTGATCGTCAAAGACGGTACTTGCGACATCCAGGAAGGTGAAAACCCGGACGCCAACTGCACCCTGGTAATGGACAGTGCAACCCTGAAAGACATCGTCAGCGGTGAAACCGACGGCATGCAAGCGTTCATGGGCGGCAAGCTGCGCGTTGAAGGCGACATGATGTTGTCGATGAAGCTGTCCGAGCTGTTCCCGTCGTAAGACGTCGTTCGGTTTAAAGAAAATCCCGCCCCTGTGGCGGGATTTTTGCGTCTGGCTCCCGGGTTTCGTCATAAACAGGCCATAGGTGGGAGGGGGCTTGCTCCCGAAGACGTCGGATCAGCCACAAGTTTTGCCGCCTGTCACACCGCTTTCGGGAGCAAGCCCCCTCCCACATTGGTCACGTGGCGCACCATAAAACGCGGCATGCACCTTCTACTACGTTGGAGCTGTCATCAACCAGCAAATGATGCCGCCAACAGCTCCTGCGTATACGGATGCTGCGCATCGCTGAATAGCGCACGGGTCTCGCCACGCTCCAACACTTCGCCATCCTTCATCACAATCAGGTCATGGGCCAACGCCCGTACCACCGCCAGGTCATGACTGATGAACAGGTAAGTCAGCCCGTGCTCTTCCTGCAACCGCCGCAATAAAGCAACGATCTGCTTCTGCACCGTGCGATCCAGTGCCGAGGTCGGCTCATCGAGCAGAATCAAATCAGGCTTGAGCACCAGCGCCCGAGCGATGGCAATCCGTTGCCGCTGGCCACCGGAAAACTCGTGCGGATAGCGATGTCGGGTGGCCGGATCGAGACCGACTTCGCGCAGCACATCGATCACCGCCTGCTCACGCTCGGCAGCATTCAAGTCGCTATGTACCTGCAAGCCCTCGGCAATGATCTGCTCCACACACAGGCGCGGGCTGAGGCTGCCGAACGGGTCCTGAAACACCACTTGCAGGCGTTTGCGCAGTGGCCGCAGCTGCTTGCCGCTCAACTGCTCCAGCGCCTCACCGGCAAAGCGAATGCTGCCCTCGGCGTCGATCAGGCGCAAAATCGCCTGACCCAAGGTCGACTTGCCCGAGCCCGACTCGCCGACAATCCCCAGCGTCTTGCCGCGCTGCAGGTTCAGATCAATGCCCTTGACCGCCTGCAGCCAATTCTTCGGCCGCAGCCAACCGCCTCCCAGGCGAAAACGCACATGCAGATCGCGCACCTGCAACGAGTCCTGCGCCACATCCCGGCATAGCGCCTCGCCCCCCGGCTCGGCGTTGAGCAATTCGATGCTGTACGGATGCTGCGGCGCACGGAACAGTTGCTCGCACGACGCCTGCTCGACGATCCGCCCACCGCGCATCACCGCCACCCGTTGCGCAATGGTGCGCACCAGATTCAGGTCATGGCTGATGATCAACAGCGCCATGCCGAGCCGCTGCTGCAAGTCTTTGAGCAGCAACAGAATCCTGCGCTGCACCGTCACATCCAGCGCCGTGGTCGGCTCGTCGGCGATCAGCAGTTGCGGCTCGCAGGCCAGCGCCATGGCAATCATCACCCGCTGGCGTTGACCTCCAGAGAGTTGATGCGGATAGGCCTTGAGCCGTTCGCGCGGTTTCTGAATCCCCACCAGTTCGAGCAGTTCAAGAATCCGTTCACGGGCTTGCGCGCCCGCCAGGCCTTTGTGCAACGCCAGGCTCTCACCGAGTTGCCGCTCGATGGTATGCAGTGGATTCAGCGAACTCATCGGTTCCTGAAAAATCATCGCGATGCGGTTGCCCCGTAACTGGCGCAGATAGCGCTCATGCACACCGAGCAGCTCTTCACCGGCATAACGAATGCTGCCGTCGATCCGCGTGATGTTCGGGTCAAGCAATTGCAGGATGCTGTGAGCAGTCACCGATTTGCCCGAGCCCGACTCGCCGACCAGCGCCAGGCATTCGCCCGGACGAATATCGAGGTCGATGCCATGCACCACTGGCTGACCGTTGAATGCCACACGCAGGTCGCGGATTTCAATCAGGTTATCGTTCATCTCAAGTCCTCGGATCATAAGCATCTCGGCAGGCCTCACCGATGAACACCAACAGAGAAAGAATCAGCGCCAGGGCAAAAAACGCCGTCAGCCCCAACCACGGCGCTTGCAGATTGCTCTTGCCCTGGCCAATCAATTCGCCCAGCGAGGCGCTGCCGGCGGGCATGCCGAAACCGAGAAAATCCAGCGCCGACAAGGTCGCGATCGCTCCGGTAAGAATGAACGGCAAATAGGTCAGGGTCGCACTCATGGCGTTGGGCAAGATGTGACGGCTGATCACCTGCGCATCGCCAACCCCCAGCGCCCGCGCGGCTTTCACGTATTCCAGACCGCGGCTGCGCAGGAACTCGGCGCGCACTACATCGACCAGACTCAGCCAGGAAAACAGCGCCATGATCCCCAACAGCCACCAGAAATTCGGCTCGACGAACCCGGACAGGATGATCAGCAGATACAACACCGGCAGCCCCGACCACACCTCCAGCAATCGCTGCCCGAGCAGATCGACCCAACCGCCGTAATAGCCTTGCAAGGCACCGGCCGCAATGCCGATCAGCGCACTGGCGGCGGTCAGCGCCAGGGCAAACAGCAGCGACACCCGCGTACCGAAGATCACCCGCGCCAGCACATCCCGCGCCTGATCGTCGGTGCCCAGCCAGTTCTCGCCGCTCGGTGGACTCGGTGCCGGTTCAGTCAGGTCGTAATTCACCGTATCGAAACCGAACGGGATCGGCGCAAACCATATCCGCCCGCCCTGCCCCTCGATCAGTTGCCGCACCTGCGCGCTGCGATAGTCCGGCTGGAACGGCAATTCGCCGCCGAAATCCTGCTCGGTGTAGCGCTTGAACGCCGGGAAATACCACTGGCCCTGATACTCGACCAGCAGCGGTTTGTCATTGGCGATCAACTCGCCGCCCAGGCTCAGGCCAAACAGCAGCAGAAACAGCCACAGTGACCACCAGCCACGTCGATGGGCCTTGAACCGCGTCCAACGGCGCTGTCCGATGGGAGATAGAGTCAACATCAGGCAGTCCTCGCGGTGAAGTCGATGCGCGGGTCGACCAGCGTGTAGCACAGGTCGCCGAGGAGTTTTATCAGCAGGCCGAACAGGGTGAAGATGAACAGCGAACCGAACACCACCGGGTAATCGCGGGACACCGCCGCTTCGTAACTCAGGCGACCGAGGCCATCCAGCGAGAAGATCACTTCGATCAGCAGCGAGCCGCCGAAAAATACCGTCACCAGTGCCTGAGGCAGGCCGGCCACCACCAGCAGCATCGCGTTGCGAAACACATGGCCGTACAGCACCTGACGTTCACTCAGGCCCTTGGCCCGCGCCGTCACCACATACAGCCGCGAGATCTCGTTGAGAAAGCTGTTTTTGGTGAGGATGGTCAGCGTGGCGAATCCACCGATGACCAGCGCGGTGACCGGCAACACCAGATGCCAGAAGTAGTCCGCGACCTTGGCCCACGGCGACAGCTCGGCGAAGTTGTCGGAGACCAGTCCGCGCACCGGAAACCAGTCCAACGCGGAGCCGCCGGCAAACACGATGATCAACAACAGCGCAAACAGAAACCCCGGCATCGCATAGCCGATGATGATCGCCACGCTGCTCCAGACATCGAACGCCGAACCGTTGTGCACGGCCTTGCGGATGCCCAGCGGAATCGACACCAGGTAAGTGATCAACGTGGCCCACAAGCCCAGTGACAAGGTCACCGGCAGCTTCTGCCAGATCAGCTCGGTGACGCTGGCACCGCGGAAAAAGCTCTGGCCGAAATCCAGTTGCGCGTAGCTCTTGAGCATCAGCCACAGGCGCTCATCAGCCGGTTTGTCGAAGCCGTACTGGCGCTCGATGTCGGCCACCAGTTTCGGGTCGAGACCCCGGGTGGCGCGGGATTCGCCACCGATGGTTTCAACATGACCACCGCCCACCGCCGCGCCGACACCAATGCCCTGCAACCGGGCAATCGCCTGTTCCACCGGGCCACCCGGCGCAGCCTGCACGATGACGAAGTTGACCAGCAGAATGGCGAGCAACGTCGGCACGATCAGCAGCAGACGCCGCAGGCTATAACCCCACATGGGCGTACTCCTTTTGCTGTTGCTGCATCTGCGTGGCGGTCAGCGCGGTCGGGCTGATTTCCCACCAGGTATCGAGTCCGGCGTCATACAACGGCGCCGTCGCCGGACGACCAAAACGGTTCCACCACACCGTGGAAATTCCCGGTGGGTAGTAATTGGGAATCCAGTAATAGCCCCACTGCAACACCCGATCCAGGGCATGGGCATGGCGCAGCAGACTTTCGCGGTTGTCGGCCTGCACCAGCCCTTCGAGCAAGGCATCGACCGCAGGATCACGCAACACCATGTAGTTGTTCGAGCCGGGATCGTCGGCGCCGTCGGAGCCGAAGTAATTGAACATCTCGCGCCCCGGCGCCTGACTTACCGGGTAGCCGACGACGATCATGTCGTAGTCGCGATTGCGCACGCGGTTGGTGTATTGCGCGGTGTCGACCTGGCGAATATCGAAGCCGATGCCGATCTGCGCCAGGTTGCGCTTGAACGGCAGCAGCAGTCGTTCAAAGCCCTTCTGGCCGTTGAGAAAAGTGAACTGCAGCGGCTCGCCATTGGCATTCACCAACTGATCGCCACGGGGTTTCCAGCCGGCGGCTTCCAGCAACTTCAACGCTTGCAACTGCTCGGCGCGGATGTTGCCGCTGCCGTCGGTTTTCGGCGCTTCGAAGACCTCGGTGAACACCTCGTCGGGGATCTTGCCGCGCCATGGTTCGAGAATTTTCAGTTCCTCGGCGTCCGGCAACTCGGTGGCGGCCAATGCGCTGTGCGAAAAATAACTGCGCTGGCGCAGGTACATACTGCGCATCATCTGCCGGTTGCTCCATTCGAAATCCCAGAGCATGGCGATCGCCTGCCGCACCCGACGATCCTGAAACATCGGTTTTTGCAGGTTGAACACGAAACCCTGCGAACCTTGCGCAGCACCCGGCGCCAGATGTTCGCGAAGCAATTTGCCCTGCTCCAGCGCCGCCCCGGCATAGCCGATGGTGTAACTGGTCGCGGAAAACTCGCGGTTGTAATCGAAGCCACCGGCCTTGAGCACTTGCCGGGAAACATCGGTGTCGGCGAAGAACTCCACGCTCAAGTGATCGAAGTTATACAGGCCGCGAGTGATCGGCAGGTCCTTGGCCCACCAGTCGGTAACACGCTGAAATTTCACGCTGCGCCCGGCATCCACCGCGCTGATCCGGTACGGGCCACTGCCCGGCGGGATTTCGAAACCGCCGCCCTCGGCGAAATTGCGCGTACGCCACCAATGTTCGGGCAGCACCGGCAGCGTCGCCAGATCCAGCGGCAAGGTGCGGCTGTCGTTGTTCTTGAAGTTGAAGCGCACTTGCGTTGGCGACTCCACCACTACGTCGGCGACGTCACGAAACTGCTGGCGATATTTGAGGCTGCCCTGAGTGGTGAACAGCTCGAAGGTGTAACGCACGTCTTCGGCAGTGATTGGCGTGCCGTCGTCGAACCGGGCCTTGGGATTGAGGTAGAAGCGCAGCCAGCGACGATCCGCATCCAGTTCCATCTGCTGCGCCACCAGGCCGTAGACGCTATAGGGTTCATCCTTGCTGCGATAGGCCAGCGGCGCGTAGAGCCAGCCGTCGATGTCGGCGACACCGGTGCCTTTGTCGATGTACGGAATCAGGTGATCGAACGGACCGCTTTCCAGTGAGGAGCGGCGCAGTGTCCCGCCCTTGGGGGCGTTGGGGTTGGCGTAGGCCAGGTGTTGAAAGTCCGGGGCGTATTTGGGGGCTTCGCCGTAGACCGTTAACGCAGGTTGCGGGGCGGCCCAACTGAATGGGCTTGAGAGCGCAAAAGCGCTGAGCAGAATGAGCCTGGATAGCATTGGCAGATCCTTTCACAAGGTGTTGCTACTGGCCTCTTCGCGAGCAAGCCCGCTCCCACAAGGAAGTTGTGCTCACCGCAGATTCCCCACGGGAACGGGCTTGCTCGCGAAGAGGCCAGTACAGTCACCAAACCTTCTGCCTACCTGTGATGTGCAACAGGCCGGCGATTTTTATAGGGCAGGCTTAGATCAATAAGTGACTAAAACCCGCCGCCTCTGGGCATTCTCAGAACTTGTAATTGACCCGCGTATACAACGTCCGCCCGAACGGGTCGCCGTATTTCGGGTCGTAGCCGCTCTGGAAGGTGTAGGTCTGGTTGCTGAACGGTGGCTCGCGGTCGAACAGGTTCTTCGCGCCGAGGGTCACGCTCAGGGTTTTACGCCAGGTGTAGGTGCCGGCCAGATCCCAGACGTTGTACGAACCAACGTAATCGTGGGTCTCGCGGTCGGAGTCGTGGTAACCGCTGGTGTAGCGGTTGGTCAGGGCGATACCGTAGGGGCCGTAATTCCAGCTGCCGGTCAGGCTGTGGCGCCAGCGGGCCACGGCACCGGCCGAGGAAAAGTCGCCACCACGGAAATCGCCGAGCTTGTCGATGTAGTCGCCCTTGAGCTGCTGCTGGTACTCGTAACGGCTGACATAGGTGCCTTGCAGGCCAATGCCGAAGTTGCCGTACGGGGTGCTCGGCAAGCGGTAGTCGAAGCTGACGTCGACGCCATTGGTCTTGATTTTGCCGAGGTTGGCCAGGCCGGTAACGATGTGATCAATGGAGCCGTCCGGCTTGCGCACCAGACGATCCGGATACAGCTCCGGGTTTTCGAACACCGCCGATTCCGGGAATTCGGCGATCTGATTGGCGATGTTGATCCACCAGAAATCCAGCCCGGTGCTCAGGCGCTCGAATGGCTGATAGACGAAACCGAGGGTGACGTTGCGCGCGGTTTCCGGACTGAGGTCCGTATTGCCACCGGTGCGGCTGTAGAACTGCTGGGCGCAGTCGCGGTTGGCGATCCCGCCGTTGCTCGGGTTGCCACCGGCACACAGTCGCGGGTCGTTGTAATTGGCGACGGTGAACGTCGTGAAGTTCGGGTTGTACAGCTCATACAACGACGGCGCGCGAAAACCTTCACTGTAGGCGCCGCGCACCACCAGTTGCTTGAACGGCTGGAAGCGGAACGAGTATTTCGGGTTGGTGGTGCTGCCAAAATCGCTGTACTTGTCGTGGCGCACGGCGGCGGACAATTCGAGGCTGTCGAGCACTGGCACGTTGACCTCGGCGTACTGCGCCGAGACGCTGCGATCCCCGGCGACGCTGGCATTGGGGTCGACACCCAGGCTCTGCACATCGGCGGCGAACTGGGCAAAATCCTGATGGAAATCTTCCTTGCGGTATTCGCCACCCAGCGCCAGTGCCGAAGGGCCGGCGCCGAACCAGTCACCGATCTCGCGACTGACACGTCCATCAATCGCCTTCACCCGCCCCACTGCCGTCGAGTAATCGCCGTCCACCGCGTTGGCTGCCAGCAGCGCCTGCCCGGCAGCGGTCTGCGCGCCAAACGGGTTGATGATGCCGTTGGCAATACCGGCGCTGACGGCGCGGTCGTTGACGTAGCCGGCCTCGATGCTATTGACCACTTTGTTCTGGTTGTACGACGCGCCGACGTTGTAGTCCCAACCGACCACGCTGCCGTCGAAACTCAACAGCAAACGCTGGCCGGTGTTGTCGTCTTCGTGCTGGCGCGCGCCAACGGCGGTTTCGCGCCAGTTCACATCCACCGGTTGCGTCGGGTCGAGGGCGAAACCGTTGGGGCCGGGGGTAATGCCGTTACCGGGGTAGAACGTCGTGCCGGGATTGACCTGATTGCCCATCAGCGTACCGGGGCCGATCTGCGTGCGGTTTTCGTTGCGTGCCCAGAAGTATTCGAGGCTGACGTTGTGATCATCCGCGAGCTTGCCGGTGGCTTTGGCGAAAGCCGAGGTTTTCTCGGTTTCCGGCACCAGATCGAGGTAGTTCCACAGGCTCTGGCGGCAGATGCCATTGCGCGCCAGCAGGCCCGGGGCGTTGCAGCCGGAACTGGCCAGCGGGTTGGTGGCGTTGCTGCCCTGACTCCAGTTGGCCGGCGATGCGGTGCCGGAGGTGTAATCGAGGCCGCGTCCCGGCTGGTAGTTGTAGGTGTAGCCACGATCCTCGGCAGCCAGTCGTTGCTGCTTGTCATGACTGACCACGCCAAACACGTTGAAACGGTCATCCTGCAAATCACCGAAGCCCCAGCTACCGCTGAAGTTACGACTTTCACCACCGCCGGCATGGGTCGGCGTGTCGTAGTTGGTGCTCAGTTGGCCTTCGGTGAGACTGGTCTTGGTGATGAAGTTGATCACCCCGCCGATCGCATCGGTGCCGTACAACGCCGAAGCACCGTCACGCAGTACTTCGACACGGTCGATGGCGGCGAACGGAATGGTGTTCAGGTCAACCCCGGAGCCATTGATCGCATTGGTCGCGTTGTTACTCAGCCGCCGGCCATTGAGCAGTACCAGCGTCTTGTTCGGGCCGATACCGCGCAAATCGGCATACGACGCCCCACCGCTGCTCGAACCCACCGAACGACCGGAGCCGACCGAGGACTGGTTGGCGGAAATCCGGCTGACCAGTTCTTCCGTGGTGCTCACCCCCTGCTCGCGCAGTTCTTCAACTCGCAGAATGGTGACCGGCACCGCGGTTTCCGCATCGACCCGGCGAATCGCCGTGCCGGTGACTTCCACCCGTTGCAACTGGGTCGTGGGTTCGTCGCTAGCGACTGCCGGCAAGGTATTGATCGCCAGCAGCAAGGCCAGGCTCAAACGGGATCTAACGGGTGAAAAATGGATCATGAACAGCCATCCCTGCGTTTTGGTTTATGCAGGGATGTGCAATGGACAGCAGGGTTTTATAGAGCTCGATTTAGACCGTTGGGTGATGAGGTTATGCAAAAAAATGGCAGGTGTGGATCAAGCCAGTTCCATCTCCCTCAGCAACCGGGTATCCAGCCCAAACCGCTCCTGGGAAACCATCCTGAACTGCCCTTCAGCCAATTCGCAGCTCACCAGCAGATTCCACGAGTGCCGGGTTGCCGCCGAGGGGATCAGTACAAACGGATGCTCTGCCAACAACGCATCGGCGAACAGTTGTTGATTGGGGGAAGGCTTGGCGGGGCTCAACCAATAAGGATTCGGCACATCCTCCGGCTGGACGATTTTCACTTTTGCTTCGCTGACGACCTCAAAACACGTGAGCACATAAGGTTCACTGTCCAGCGCATCAAAGCTGTGATTCGCTGCCACCTCCAGAATGGCCGACGACGGATCGACTGATGCATAAACGACTCGCCGCCCGGGTATGTTCCATCGGCCACCATTGAGATTCGAACCCATCCCGCTGTCCCACGTCCCGCCATAAACCTCGGGGTCCAGCCGCCAGGCATACCAGTGCTCGTCCCAGGGCAAGGGATTCATGTGTAAACCCCGTATATCAGTTGCCCCAGATACTGCTCCACCATCTGAAACCCCAGTGAATGCCGGATAAACTCCACCGGTACGCGACCGTTCAGGTAGGTGCTGGGCTTGCGCAGCCACTCCTCGGCCCGTGACTGCCTCCCGAAGGCGCGAGTGGCCTTTTCCAGCACCAAGGCATATTGGTAGGCGACGACGCTCTGCTGCGGGTCAAGCCGTACCGTTTTACCTTCCTTCAGTAATCGGCGTACGGTGCTGACCGACTTGCCGGTGATGCGTTTGACCATGTCGCCTTGCAGATAAAGCTCAGAGGTTGAAAGCATGTTGACGACATCGTTCAGCTCAAAACCTTCGTCGGTCAGGTCAACGATCAGAAAGGCATCGTCACCTATGTTCCGACCATTCACGAGCAAGTCGACAGGTCTGCCCTCGGCCCTCTTCACCCCCGTCAGCCGGGGTACCTTGACGCTGGGCATCGTGACCTCCTCCATGGGGCATCTGGCACGATCGGTGCGCCAGTGAAGGCGATGGGAATAAGCAGGCGTTTCGTATTCGAGGTGGGGAGTTCGCATAATCCATCCGTTATCAGAGGCCTGAGCGTCCAAGCCGTTTACGACTTCAATGTCATGTCCGATGCTATAGATCGCGCTTCCGACGACCAACCTGAGAATGTCGTCGGAAATATCCCCGTTTCTGCGAAATCCAGACCTGTTTCCGTAGGACATTACCCACGAATACCGCGCGCTCAACTGCCGAAGTGATAACTCACATCCAGCCACCACTGCCGCCCGTACGGGTCATAGTTACCGGTCGGGTAATACGGCCAGCCAGCCGAGTCATCGTGTTTGATCTGGTTGAGCACGTTGTTCACGGTCAGCCCGACGCTGGCGCGGTCATTGAGTTTGTATCGCGCACTGGCGTTGAACACCGTCCACGGCGACAGGCGCCCGTCACCCGCGCCGTTGGTCACCGACCCATAGCGAATGCCCATCAGCGTCGCCGTGGCCTTCTGGTAATCCCAGGTCAGGCTGGCGTTGACCTTGCTGCGCCAGTCGTAATTGGTCCGCGATGTGCGCCAGTCCTGGGTCGGCGCCTCGTCGGACTCCTTGTAGAAATGCGAAAGCACCAGGGTATAGCCCAGCGCCGAACTGAACGCGCCGTACTGGCCGGCGCCCCAGCGGATGTTGCTCTTGAAGTCCAGCCCACTGACCCGCTCGCTGGCGGCGTTGATCGCATTGACCCGCACTCGTTGCAACTGATTCGGATCGATGGCGGCATTCCCCGGATTGCGGTCGATGCGCGCCAGGGTCGACTGGCAGTTGGCCGAGTTGATGTCCTGGGTGCCGTTGCGGCATTCGTTCTCTTGCTGCAACAGGCGATTTTCGTCGACGGTGGTCAGCAGGTCGTCGATCTCGACTCGCCAGAAATCGGTGGAGAAATCGAAATTGCGCGACGGCGACCAGACAAACCCATAGGTCCAGGATTTGCCGCGCTCGGACTCAAGATCCGGGGTGCCGCTCTGGGTGTAGTCGACCCGCCCACGATCACACGCGCCCTGCACGCCCTGGCTGCAACCGTAGTAGTCGATCTGTGCCGGGTAGTAACCGTTGCTGTCGGACTGGTAGATGTAGTTCAGGTCCGGCGCGCGGAAACTGGTGCCGTAACTGCCGCGCAGCAAAAGACTGGTGATCGGGCGCCATTCGAGGCCGAGGTTATAGGTTTTCTGCTGCTCGCTGCGGCCGCTGAATTTGTATTGGTCCCAACGCCCGGCGGCGGTGGCCAGCACGGTGTCGGTGACCGGAATACTGAACTCGCCGCCCGCCGCGTAGCGCTTGCGCGAACCGCCGGAGCTTTGCGCCGGGCTCACGCCATAAAAGGTGCCGTTATTCAGAGCGTCATCCGGGTCGACGCGATATTCCTGCTTGCCGGCTTCCAGCACGCCGGCGAATCCGACCGGGCCGGCCGGCAGGTCAAACAAGTCGCCATTGATCGAGGCGTTGTAGCTGGTGGAAACCGACTTGCTGCGCTGGGTCAGGTTGCTGCGAAACTGCTCCCACTCTTGTGGCGTCAGCGGGCGATCGAGGCGCGAGGCGTCCGGGGCGAACACCGGATAACCGCCACTCACGCCCAATTGCGGGCCGAGGTAGAAATCCTGAATCGATGAAAGCGGCGTGTAGCGCGTGGTTCTGACGCTGCGGTACTCCGATCGGTTGGCCGCCAGATCATAGCTCCAGCCGGTGTCGGCGATCTTGTCCGAGAGGCCGAGGGTGCCGGTCCACGAAGTGTCGGTCCACTTGCTGTTGTTGCTGGTACGGCCACCAATTTCCTCTTCACCGTAACGCCGATACCAGCGCTCGAGATTGCCGCTGTTCTGGTTGATGAAATCCGGTGAAGTGAAGGTCGGGCCACGGGTGTTGTTCTGGATGTGATCAAGGCCATACATCAAGTCGGCAAACACCTGACCGCTGTCGCTGAAATGCCAGGTGCCACGGGTGTAGCCGTCGTAGTTTTCCTTTTGCGTCTGAATGGTCCAGTAATCGTTGTACATCTGATCGGTGCGGCAACGGCCAGCGTTGTTCAACAGCTTGTTGTCGAAGGTGCCTTGATAGGCGCCGCAACCGGGGCCGAGGTAGCGGTTGTTGCTCAGGTCGCGACGGTAACCGACATCCGCCAGCGGGCCGCTCTGCATGAAGCCGCGATCGTCGGCCCAGATCGGATCGCGGTTGGTCAGCTCCAGGCCGAACAGGCCGTCGAAGTCGCCCCAACTGCCACCACCGCTGATTTGCAGGCGTTTATTGTCGCCACCGCCACGCTCGCTGGTGCCGCCCTTGAGATTGACGTCGACGCCATTGATCTGCTTCTTGAGGATGATATTGACCACCCCGGCAATCGCGTCCGAACCGTAGATCGCCGAGGCGCCGCTGCTGAGGATTTCGATGCGTTCGATGACCGCCGAGGGAATGTTCGCCAGGTTAGTGAAGTTGACCTTGCCGTCATAGGGCGTCGGGTAATCGGCGACGCGCCGGCCGTTGATCAGCACCAGCGTGTGGTTGGGGCCGAGGCCACGCAGGTTGATCGCACTGGCTGCCGGTTGCCAGGTGTTGCCGTAGTCCTCGCCCTGGGTCATGCCGGTGTTTTGCGTCTGCGTCGCCAGGGCGTCATAGACGTTCTTGTAGCCGCGCGCTTCCATTTCTTCATGGGTGATGACGTTGACCGGGGTCGCGCCATCACTCTGCGCACGGGCGATTCGCGAGCCGGTAACGGTGACTTTTTCCATGCGGTAATCGGCGCTGGTGGCTGGGGCCACAGCGCTGACTTTGGCCGCCACCGGCGTACTCGCCTCACCTTCGCGCACGCTCAGGCCCTGGGCACTTTGCTCGACGTGCAAGCCGCTGCCGAGCAAGGCCTTCTCGACGGCCTGACGCCCGCCCAACGCACCGCGCACCGCACGGCTGCGCTTGCCTTGCACCAGATTCTGACTGAAGGAAATCGGCACGCCGGTCTGGCGTGAGATATCCAGCAAGACCTCATCCAGCGGGCCGCTGGCGATGTCGAAGGTGTAGACCTGGGCCGCAGAATCCTGCGCATACACCGCGATCGGCCCTAGCCCCATCGCCAGTGCGGCGGCGAGGGTCAGGCGCGGAAATTGTTGTTTGAATGAAATCATCAAGGGCTTCCCTGTTGAAGGCGTCTGCAGGGAATGAGCAGCGGGCCGGCGCTTTTTATAGGGCGGCGATTAGGCCAAGAAGTTATGACGCTATAACCGCGCGCCGATGCTGACCCAATAGGGGTTGTGCCAGGTGACGCGGATCGGCAGCGAGCGCTCCAGCAGTTGCAGGGTGCGGTCGCTATCGTCCAGCGGATAGAGGCCGCTCAGGCGCAGATCGGCCACTTCGGGACTCAGGTGCAGAATGCCCCGGCGATAGCGGCGCAGGCTGTCGATCACTTCACTCAGCGGCCGGTCGCGCACTTCCAGACGACCTTGCACCCATGCGCTTTCCTGACCGTTGCTGCGTTCGAGGGCGAGAATGTCCTGGGCGTTGAACAGCAGACTTTCCCCCGCCTCCACCACTTGCCGCGCACCGCCGGCGGTGACCACTTCGACCTGCGAGTGCAGCATCACCAGCCGCGTAGAATCGTCGCCCTGTTGCACCAGAAATTTCGTCCCTAGCGCCCGCATCCGCCCATGTTCGGTCTCGACCACGAACGGCCGCGCGGGATCCTTGGCGACATCCACCAACAACTCGCCCGTACGCAATTCCAACAAGCGCTGAACCGCATCGAATTGCGTCACTACGCGCGTCCGCGCATTCAGGCTCAGCGCACTGCCATCCTCCAGGGTGAAATCGCGCCGCTCGCCGGTGCCGGTCGCCAACTCCCCCACTTCCGGCAGCCAGCCATAGCGGCGCCCGAGCAGACCGGCCAGCACAGCGATGCCGAGCACGCTCAAGCTGCCACTGACAAAGCGCCGCCGGCTCGACGGCGCATTCAGGCTGTGCAGCAGACTGTTGCGCGACAGCCCGCGCAAGGTCGGGCTGCGCAGCAAGTTAAGGCCGCCGCCCATTTGTTCAATGATCCGCTGATGGCGCGGATCAGCCGCGCGCCACACTTCGAACGCCGCACGCTCGCCAGCGCTGGCCTCGCCGGACTGCAACAGCGCCATCCACTGCGCCGCTTCATCGATCACCGCCTCATCCGGCCTCATGCCTGCATCGCCTGATAGCAGCGTTTGAACGCCTCGACCATGTATTGCTGCACCCGACTGGTGGAAACCCCGAGCCGCTCGCCGATTTCGCTGTAGGTCAAACCGTCGAGCTGATGGTAGAGAAACGCGGCTTTGGCCTTGGCCGACAAGCCATTGAGCAAGCGATCGACCGCCAGCAGCGCTTCGATCACCAGCGCGCGCTCTTCCGGTGATGGATGCACCGGTTCCGGCGCCAGCGCCAGGCTTTCCAGATAGGCACGTTCGAGATCCTGGCGGCGCCAGCCTTCATAGACCAGGCGCCGGGCGATGGTGGTCAGCAGCGCCCGCGGCTCGCGAATGGCGCTCGGGTCCGGCAGGGCCAGCACCCGTAAAAAAGTTTCCGAGGCGATGTCCTGTGCGCTGTGCGGGCAACCCAGCGTGCGGCCAACGGCAGCGCACAGCCAGCGATAGTCCTTTTGGAACATTTGCCCAATCATCCGGTAATGCGGGTTTTGAACATCCCCCATGCCTTGCTCCCTGAAACGGGTCCCACCCGCTGCGAAAAACCATCGTTCTGCCGGGATCGTCCGGCTCTTGATCAGGCGCGACTGTGCAATAGCGTTGCGGACATTTGAAGTAATTAAAAATCAGGATAAGCAAACCTTTGAGAATAAGGCGCTCCGTCGCCGCAGAAATATTGACTGACACAACGTTGACCCTGATCAGTTGCCAGCGCGCAGCCACTCTCTAATCTGCGCGCTTCATCGAACGCCAAGGACGGCTCACCGGGAGCCCGCGGCTATCCCTTCAAGGAAGAAAACCATGCGATCACTGAAGATTATTCTGCTGTCATCGGCCTTCAACGGCCTGACTCAACGCGCCTGGCTGGAACTGCGTCAGGCCGGGCACTCGCCCAGCGTCGTGGTGTTCACCGACGAGGCATCGGTGTGCGAACAGATCGAACACAGCGGCGCCGATCTGGTGATCTGCCCGTTCCTCAAGGACCGCGTACCGCAGGCGCTGTGGAGCAATGCGCGGCGCCCGGTGGTGATCATCCACCCGGGCATCGTCGGTGATCGTGGCGCCAGCGCGCTGGACTGGGCGATCACCAATGAACTCACACAGTGGGGCGTGACTGCGCTGCAAGCGGTGGAAGAAATGGACGCCGGCCCGGTCTGGGCCACCTGCGAATTCAATCTGCCGTCGGGCTTGCGCAAGTCCGAGCTGTATAACGGGCGGGTCAGCGATGCGGCGATTCGCTGCATTCGCGAAGTGGTCGACAAATTCATCGACGGCGTGCAACCCGTCGCGTTGGACTACACCGATCCCAAAGTCCGTGGTCGCCTGCAGCCAAACATGAAACAGGCCGATCGCACCTTCAGCTGGCACGACTGCTCGCGGTTCATCAAACGCTGCATCGACGCCGCTGACGGCCAGCCCGGGGTCTTGGCAAGCCTGGCCGGCGGGCAGTATTACGTGTACGACGCGCACCTCGATCAGCGCACCGGCATTCCCGGCAAGATTCTCGCGGTACATGACGACGCGGTGTTGGTCGCGACCGGCGATCACAGCTTGTGGATCGGCTCGTTGCGGCGCAAGCCGCTACCCGGCGAGGAGACCTTCAAGCAACCGGCGCGGCATGTGCTGGCCGGGCAACTGAACGGCGTGCCGACCCTCGACTGGTCGATCGCCAGCGAGCCGTTCAACGACGAGGCCTATCAGCCGATCCGCTACCGCGAATCCGGGCATGTCGGGGAGCTGACGTTCGAGTTCTACAACGGTGCGATGAGCACCGAACAGTGCCAGCGCATGGTTGAAGCGCTGCGCTGGGCCAAGTCCCGTGACACCCGCGTGCTGTTGATCAAGGGCGGGCGCGGCAGCTTCTCCAACGGCGTGCACCTGAACGTGATCCAAGCGGCGCAGGATCCGGGCGCCGAAGCGTGGGCGAATATTCAGGCGATCGACGATGTTTGCGCCGAGCTGCTCAGCGCGCGGCAACTGGTGGTCAGCGGCGTGACCGGCAATGCCGGGGCTGGCGGCGTGATGCTCGCACTGGCTGCTGACATCGTGTTTGCCCGGGCCGACATCGTGCTCAATCCGCATTACAAAAGCATGGGCCTGTATGGCTCGGAATACTGGACCTACAGCCTGCCGCGCGCCGTCGGCCCGGCGATGGCCGAGCAACTGACCCAGGCCTGCCTCCCGGTCAGTGCCACGCAGGCGCTGCAACTGGGCATGGTCCAGGAAATCGGCCCGCGCTGCCCGGATGAGTTTTCCTTGTGGTTGCTGCAACGGGCCAACGCGGCGCTGACCGACCCGACCTACGCTGCCGTGCGCGAGCGCAAGTTGCGCGTGGATCAGGTGCTGATCCAGCAATGTCGGGAAAGCGAACTGCAAGAGATGCAGGAAGACATGCTCTACAACCGCAACCAGTTTGCCGAGAAGTGCAGCCACTTCGTCTACAAGCGCAAGGCCTGCGGCACGCCGGCGCGATTGGTGGAAGACTGGGCGCGGGTGCGTTCGACCGAGTTGGCCAGTTGATTTTGCGGTGACTGCCTTCCCCTCACCCTGGCCCTCTCCCAAGGGAGAGGGAACTGACCAGAGTGTCTGGCGCCCAGCATCGACCTGGAATATCTCGGCCGATTATGGATTCAACGCTGATCGCTCAAGTCGGTGTATTTCTTCAATATCCCCCAATCAGCCCCCTCTCCCAAGGGAGAGGGAACTGACCAAAGTGTCTGGCGCCCCGCATCGACCTGAAATATCTCGGTCGATTATGGATTCAACGCTGATCGTTCAAGTCGGTGTATTTCTTCAATATCCCCCAATCAGCCCCCTCTCCCAAGGGAGAGGAAACTGACCAAAGTGTCTGGCGCCCCGCATCGACCTGGAATATCTCGGCCGATTATGGATTCAACGCTGATCGCTCAAGTCGGTGTACTTCTTCGATATCCCCCAATCAGCCCCCTCTCCCAAGGGAGAGGGAACTGACCAGAGTGTCTGGCGCCCCGCATCGACCTGAAATATCTCGGCCGATTATGGATTCAACGCTGATCGTTCAAGTCGGTGTATTTCTTCAATATTCCCCAATCAGCCCCCTCTCCCAAGGGAGAGGAAACTGACCAAAGTGTCTGGCGCCCCGCATCGACCTGGAATATCTCGGTCGATTATGGATTCAACGCTGATCGCTCAAGTCGGTGTATTTCTTCAATATCCCCCAATCAGCGCCCTCTCCCAAGGGAGAGGGAACTGACCAAAGTGTCTGGCGCCCAGTATCGACCTGGAATATCTCGGCCGATTATGGATTCAACGCTGATCGCTCAAGTCGGTGTATTTCTTCAATATTCCCCAATCAGTCCCCTCTCCCTCCGGGAGAGGGTTAGGGTGAGGGGCTTTTGCCTTTACAATGCCCGCACCTCAGACACCGGCCCGCCCATGGACATCGACCTCGCCCGCACCTTTCTGGAAATCGTTCGCCACGGCAGTCTCGCGGCGGCGGCGCAGAAGCTGTTCGTCACGCAGACAGCGATCACCGCCCGGGTGCAGAAACTCGAAAGTCAGCTGGGCAGTACGCTGTTCGTGCGCAACCGCGCCGGGGCGAAACTGACTGCCAACGGCGAGGCCTTCGTGGTCTACGCCAATCAACTGGTGCAGACCTGGGAAGCCGCGCGGCGCGACCTGCCGTTGCTGGACGGCTATCACAACGTGCTGCACATCGGCGGCGAAGTCAGCCTGTGCAACCCGTTGATGCTCAGCTGGGCCGCCGAACTGCGCGATAAGATTCCCGGCCACGCCCTGCGCATGGAAATCCGCGACGGTGAAAACCTGTTGCGCCAACTCGAACTCGGCGTGCTCGATGCCGCGCTGGTCTATCAGCCGGAATACTGGCCGGGCCTGCAGGTTGAGCAGGTGCTGGAAGAAAAACTGATTCTGGTGCGTGCGCCGAACCGCCCGGATCCCTACGTCTACATCGACTGGGGGCCGGATTTTCGTCGCCAGCACGACGCCGCACTGCCGGAGAAGGCCAAAGCCGCGCTGAGTTTCAACCTCGGCCCGTTGGCCCTGCAATACATCCTCGAACATGGCGGCAGTGGCTACTTCCGTACCCGTGTGGTGCGCAGCTATCTGGAAACCGGCGCACTGGAAGCGGTCACCAAAGCCCCGGAATTCGGTTACCCGACCTATCTGGTGTACGCCCGCGAGCGCGACTCGGCGACGCTGCAACAGGCGTTCGATCTGCTGCGCCAGGTGATCGCCACCGATGACGACTGGTCGCAACGCTGGAACCCGCTGAGCTGAGTCGGCCGCTTTACACCGGAGCATGGCGCAACTGACCTCAAGGTGCGGCCTGCACAAACGGCCGGATCGGCTAATCTGCCGGGTATAACAACAATACCCACAGGTGAACGCAGTGAGGCAGACCACCGAGGCATTCCGCAGCCGCTACCGTGCGGCCATTCATCCGCTGTACAACCCGTGGTTGCACGGCGCCTTCGTGCTGCTGTTCGGCGTACTCGCGATCGGCGCTTTCTGGAGCAGCGCGCATCAGGTGCAGCCGCTGGAATGGCTGAGCGTGCCGTTGACCCTGCTGCTGTTCAACTTTGGCGTGTACATGGTCCATCGCCATCTCGGCCACCACAAAAAGACCTTCGCCAAGCTGTTCTATGCGCGGCATGCCGGCGACCATCACAGCTTTTTCACCCCCGGCCACATGACGTATGACGGCGCCCGCGACTGGCGGGTGATTCTGTTTCCAGCCTGGCTTATCGTCGTGCATACACTGGTTTTCACCCTGCCGCTGTGGTGGCTGCTCGCGCAGTTCAACGCCAATGTCGCCGGGCTGTTCGGCGGCTGCATGGTCCTGGGTTATCTGACCTACGAGGTGTTTCACGCTTGCGAGCATCTACCGCCGAATAATCCGCTGACCCGCCTGCCGTGGATCCGCCAGATGCGTCATCTGCACGAATTGCATCACCGCCGCGAGCGCATGCAGGAGCGCAATTTCAATATCGTTTTTCCGCTGATGGATTACCTGTTCGGCACCCTGTACTGGGAGCCGCAACCCGCCCCGTTGCGCTATTCGAGATCGCCCATGACCCGCATGCAGCACCAGATCGATATCGCCGGCGAACCGATCGCCGTGCTCCGCTACGCCGCCAGCGTCAACCACTGGCCCGAGTGGCACCCGTCGTCGCTGAAAATCGACGGACCGCAAGGCCCGCTGCATGCCGGCGCGCGTTTCGAAGAAGACATTCATGCCGGCGGGCGCGCCGGCCATTTGCGCTGGGAGGTCACCGAGTATCTGCCCGGTCGCCGCTGGTGCGCTCAGGCGCGGGGCGATCATGGCTTGTCGCTGTTGCTGACCTACGAGTGCGCGGCGCAAGGCGACGGCACGCGGTTCGTGCGCACTCTGGATTACCGGTTCGATGGCCTTGGCATGCGCCTGGCCAATCTGCTGCTGCTCAAGCGCCGCATCGAACGTGAATCGGCGACCTCGATGCAGGCCCTGCGCGACATGGCGCTCAGGCACCTGACGCTGACCGGGCACCTTTCATGAAGCGCCTGCTGTTACTGCTGGTGATCCTCGTCATCGCGTTTCTGCTGCTGATGCCGACCAAGGTACAGCCGGTGGCGTGGAAGCCGCCGGCGGCGCCGTCACTGAACGAAGGGGTCTACGCGGAAAACCAGCGACTCAAAGCCGCCAAACAGGTTGGCCCGAGCGACATCGACGGCCCCGAAGCACTGCTGCTGGAGGGCGATTACCTGATCACTGGCCTGCATGACGGGCGACTGATCCGCACCAGCCTCGATGGCAAGGAGCGCAAGGTGCTGAGCGACACTGGCGGCCGGCCGCTGGGCCTGGCGCGGCATCCCAACGGTTTGCTGGTGATTGCCGACGGGGTCAAAGGTCTGCTGTCGCTCGACGCCCAGGGTCAGTTGATTCCTCTGACCACCGAGGCCAATGGCCTGCCTTTCGGTTTTACCGACGACGTGGCGATCGACAAGTCCGGGCACTACGCCTATTTCAGCGATGCCAGCAGCCGTTGGGGTTACGGCCATGACGGTGAGGCGATCATTGAACATCGCGGTGACGGGCGCCTGCTGCGCTATGACTTTCAGACCGGCAAGACCAGCGTGCTGCTGGACAAACTGCAGTTTGCCAACGGCGTGACCCTCGGCCCGGATGACGCTTATGTGCTGGTCAACGAAACCGGCGCCTACCGCATCAGTCGTTACTGGCTGACGGGACCCAAGGCCGGTACCCATGACCTGTTCATCGACAACCTGCCCGGCCTGCCGGACAACCTCGCGTTCAATGGCAGCAACCGCTTCTGGGTCGCGCTGTACGCACCGCGCAGTGCCTTGCTCGATCGGACCGCCGGGCATCCGCGGGTGCGCAAGATGATCGTGCGCGCGCTGACGGTGCTGCCAAAACCGGTGGAGAAACGCGGGTTCGTCCTGGGGCTGGATCTTGAGGGCAAGGTGATCGCCAATCTGCAGGACGCCAGCAGCGGCAATTACTCGCCGATCACCACAGCGCGCGAGTATGGGGACTGGTTGTATCTGGGGTCGCTGAAGGCTACGCACATGGCGCGGCTGCCGTTGGCGGATGCATTGAAATGATGCATGGCAAATGTGGGAGCTGTAATTCCAATGTGGGAGCGAGCTTGCTCGCGAAAGCGGAGTGTCAGGCAACGATAATGTTGGATGGGCTGGCCTCTTCGCGAGCAAGCCCGCTCCCACAGGGGAACCGCATTCCAATGTGGGAGCAAGCTTGCTCGCGAAGGCGGAGTGTCAGGCAACGATGATGTTGAATGGGCTGGCCTCTTCCCGAGCAAGCTCGCTCCCACAGGTTCAAGCGGCTGGCACAACCTTTGTGGACACCTAAAAATCCTGTGGGAGCGGGCTTGCTCGCGAAGTCGGACTGTCAGTTACCGGATCTGTCGAACTTGTCCGGATCTTCGTCTTCAGGAAGATCTTCGTCCGGCTCTTCGGGAAAAGTGGTGGTGTGTGCCGGGCTGTTGGGCTCAGGGTGAGTGGGAACCGGGTCGAAACCGCCCTGCTCTTCACTGGGGAATCTGGGTGTGTTCATGTGGCACCTCGCAAAGAGTCGCTGAGTGAAGACTCTGTACATTCGAGGTGCCGGTCAGGGGCTGCGTTCAGTCATTTCACCATTTTGAATCGGTGAAGCGACTGACGGTCAGGATCGAGCCTGCAACTGCGCGACGATCTTGTCTTTGACCTGCAAGCGTTTCTCTTTGAGTTTCTTCAGGGTGTCATCGCTGGGTGCATCCGAGGTCGCCGTCTCGGCCTTGACTACTTCGGCGTCCGCCTGGGAATACTTGTTGATCAGTGCATCCAGAAATGGATCCTCGGTGCGTTTTTGCTGGACCTCTTCCTTCGTTAGCTTCAAGTCCTGATACAGGTCATGAGTCACCGGCATGGAACACCTCCGTCAGTTGATCGGCAACCAACGCGACCGATTGCGCTGGCAGTTATCAGAATGGCCTTGGTCGGGCCGTTCTGTCGACCACCTGTCAGACCAGCGGTTGCCGTTCGTCGCCCTGTCGGAAACGCGATCAAACCTTTTTCCGCTGTGCTCCCTCCATTGCATAACGTCAACAAAAACCTGTGTGGAGATACATCAATGGACGGATTCAACCTGCGTCATCTCGTTCTGGCTGTCGCTCTGAGCAGCGGCATGGGCAGTGCCTTCGCCGCCACTTCCAACGACTTCGTCGACAACGCCGCTGCCGGTGGCATCGCGGAGATCGAGACCAGTCGCCTCGCCCTGGAAAAAAGTCAGTCGGCCGACATCAAGGCGTTCGCCAACATGATGATCACCGACCACAGCAAGGCCAACGACGAACTGGCCAGCATTGCCAAGGCCAATGACATTGAGGTCCCGGACACCACCACCCTGGTCAAACAGGCCAAGGAAAAGATCCTCGACATGCGCGATGAATCCTTCGACGCAGCCTACGCCAACAACCAGGTCAAGGCCCACGAAGAAACCATCGAACTGTTCAAGAAAGAAGCCAACACCGTCACCGACGACAAAGTCAAAGGCGCCCCCGAACTAAAGGCCTTCGCACAGAAAATGTTGCCGGCGCTGGAAAAACACCTGACCGCGGCCAAAGAGCTGCAAGCCAAGCACCCGAGCAAGTAACCCGGGCGCTGTACAGCAAAAGGCCGCATTGATTAATGCGGCCTTTTGTCGTTTCAGCGCGATCAACCGCCGTCAGTATCGATGTCGGCATCGGTTTCTTCACCGGGCTTCGGACGATCGGGCTCAGGTTCGAAACCGGGGCTGAACTCGTTGTCGTTGTCGGTGTGTTTGTTCTTTTGATCCACCGCCGGATCGGCGCTCTGCGCCTGCTCGGTGCCACCCGTGGGTTGCGTTGGCGGACTCTGTCCCGGCACTTGCGGGTCGATGGCCGGGTCGTTGCGATTGATCGGCTCTGTACCGTGGTTCTGTTGTTGCTTGGTTTGCTCGTTCATGGCTACCTCGTTTTTCACTACCGGCGCGACTCAAACCCGTCGGCCTCGTATATTCGAAGCCGCTACGGTGCCAACGTTCAAAACATCGCTGGTTTGAAGGGCGCCGACTAGAGTTACCGGGGCATTCCTTGCGCCGGATCAAAAATATCCTTGCGCACCTGAACAACTATTTTGAACGGCAAAGGTCACTGACTTCGCACCGGTCACTTTTTACAGAACCGGCCCCAATACGCTACGGAGCAACAGGCACATGGCAGCACTGCAGAACAGCACATTCGATGCGATGAAAAACAAACAACCCCAACTGCTGAGCGAATGGATCAACGGCCTGGAAGCCAGCGGCGCCACCCGCAATCTCAAGGACCATGACCTGCAACAACAGACCAGCGAATTCCTGCAACTGGTGATCAATGGCTTGCAGGATGACAACGGCACCAACATCAATGCGCCGGGTTGGGAAGCCACCCGCCAGTTCCTCGAAAAGCTCTCCCACAGCCGTGCCCAGCTCGGTCAGGATTCGCAGCAGACTGCCAGTTTCATCTTCGCCCTGAAGGGCCCGCTGTTTGCCCTGCTGCAAGCGCACTATAAAGAACAGCCAGCGCTGCTCGCCGAACAACTCTGGGAAATTTCCGAACTGTTCGACGCCTTCGGCATGCACACCATCCGTACCTTCCAGAAGTCCCGTGAAGCGGTGATCAAACGCCAACAGGAAGAACTGCTGGAGCTCTCCACGCCGGTGGTCAAACTGTGGGACGGCGTCCTGGCGCTGCCGATGATCGGCACCCTCGATTCGCAACGCACCCAAGTGGTGATGGAGTCCTTGCTACAACGCATCGTCGACACCGGTTCGGAAATCGCCATCATCGACATTACCGGCGTACCGACCGTCGACACTCTGGTTGCGCAGCACCTGCTGAAAACCGTGACCGCGATTCGTCTGATGGGTGCCGATTGCATCATCAGCGGCGTGCGTCCGCAAATCGCCCAGACCATCGTCCACCTGGGCCTCGACCTGCAAGGCGTGGTGACCAAGGCCAATCTTGCCGACGCACTGAAGCTTGCCCTCACCCGCCTGGGCATCAGCCTCGGCAAAGCGGTCTGAGCCGATGGAACGTATCCCGATTCTTCAAATGGGCAAGTTCCTGCTGGTGACCATTCAGGTCGACATGCACGACCAACTCGCCCTCACGTTGCAGGACGACTTGTCCGAGCGCATCAGCAACACTTCGGCTCGCGGTGTGCTGATCGACATCTCGGCGCTGGACATGGTCGACTCGTTCATTGGCCGGATGATCAGCACCATCTCCGGGCTGTCGAAAATCATGGACGCCGAAACCATGCTGGTCGGCATGCAGCCGGCCGTGGCGATCACCCTGGTCGAACTCGGCCTGACCCTGCCCGGCGTCAGCACCGCACTGAACGTCGAGCGCGGGATGAAACTGCTGCAGGAACGAGTAGACCGGCAATGACCGTACGCAGCAGCGGTACTCAACCGATCAACATCGAGCAGGACGTGGTACTCGCCCGGCAGACGGCGCGCAAACTGGCCACCGAATGCGGAATGCGCCTTATCGACCTGACAAAAATGGTCACGGCGGTCAGCGAGCTGGCTCGCAACACCATGGTTTACGGTGGTGGCGGCGACATGGACTGGCAGATTCTCGATGAAGATCACAAGGTCGGTCTGCGCCTGACGTTCCGTGACGAAGGCCCCGGTATTGCCGATATCAAACTGGCGATGACCGACGGCTGGACCTCCGGCAGCGGCATGGGCCTGGGCCTGACCGGCGCGAAGCGGCTGGTGGACGAGTTCGAACTGGACACCGAGCCTGGCAAGGGCACCCGAATAACGATCACCCGATGGACATGAATATCGCGGGGTCACTGACCCAGGTGCTGCTGATCGAAGACAGCAGCCAGATCGGCCATGCCCGGCGCACCGCGCAGCGGCTCGCCGAGCAACACGGCTTTGATGCAACGGATGCCGGACGTGTGGCGCTGGTCGCCACTGAACTGGCGAGCAACATACTCAAGCATGCCAGTCGCGGCGAGTTTCACCTGCGTCTGTTGCCGCGTCCCGGTGGATTCGGCATCGAAATGCTCGCGATCGATCGCGCCCAGGGCTTTGACCTGGACGCCTGCCTGACCGACGGTTTTTCCACCGGCGGCACACAGGGCATCGGTCTGGGTGCCGTGGCGCGGCAGACCGAGGTCTTCGACGTGCACGCCGATGCCCGTGGCGCGGTGCTGCTGGCGCGTCTATATCCGCGCGGCGACCGCCAACCGGACTTGCGCTACGGCGTCAGCCAGCATTCGCTGCACAACGATCCGGCGTGTGGCGACACCTGGCACCTGGCGTACAACGGCGCGAATGTCAGTGCGCTGATCATCGACGGCCTCGGCCACGGTGAGGATGCCGAACGCGCGGCCAAGGCCGGCGAGCGGGTGTTCGCCGAGACTCCGTTCGCCAGTCCGGTGCTGCTGATGGAGGATATGCACCGAGACATGATCGGCAGCCGTGGCGGCGCCGCAGCGTTCGCCCAGTACAATGCCGCCCGCGACGGCCTGACGTTTACTGGCGTGGGCAACATCGGCGCCAGCCTGATTACCGCCGACAAGTCGCGGGGCCTGGCCTCGCACCCGGGCATCGTCGGCGGCCAATACCGGAAAGCCCAGCCCTTTGACTATGCTCACGTGAACGGACATCTATTGATCATGTACAGCGACGGCTTGCAGTCCCGTTGGAATCTTCAAGACTACCCCGGTCTGGTGCACCGCCATCCCGCCGTGATAGCCAGCGTCCTGCACCGCGACTTCTGTCGCGGGCGCGACGATGTAACCGTGCTGGTCGTTGCCCTGGAGGCCGCCCATGGCTGAGTCGCCAAGCCTGAATGCCGCCGAACAGGCTGCGCTGATCGCCCGATTGCAGAGCGAGACCGCGGCCCTGCGCGAGGAACTCGACGAGACCAACCAGGGCGTGCTGGCGCTCTACGCCGAACTCGACACCCAGGCGGAAGAACTGAGGCAGGCCTCGGACCTGAAAAGCCGCTTTCTGTCGTACATGAGCCATGAGTTCCGCACCCCGCTCGGCTCGATCCTCAGCATCAACAGCCTGCTGGCCGATGAGCTCGACGGCCCGCTCAGCCCCGAGCAGCACAAGCAGGTGGCGTTCGTCAGCAGCGCCGCGCGTGAACTCAGCGACATGGTCGATGACTTGCTCGATCTGGCGAAGATCGAAGCCGGGCGGATCACTATTTCCCCGGCATGGTTCGACATGTTCGACCTGTTCTCCGCCCTGCGCGGGATGTTCCGGCCGATCGTCGATGCCTCGGCGGTGGACCTGATCTTCGAAGAGCCGGTCGGCCTGCCACGCCTGTACACCGACGACAAAAAACTCGGGCAGATTCTGCGCAATTTCATTTCCAACTCTCTGAAATTCACCACCCGCGGTGAAGTGCGGGTTTCGGCGCGCCTGGAAGGCTCGGACAAAGTACGTTTTGCCGTCAGCGACACCGGTATCGGTATCGCGCCGGAGCTGCACGGTGCATTGTTCGAGGACTTCTCGCAGGTCGACTCGCCGCTGCAGAAACGTCTGCGCGGGACCGGCCTCGGCTTGTCCCTGTGCAAGCGCTTCGCTGCCCTGCTCGGCGGCGAGGTCGGGATGGACAGCACGCCGGGGGTCGGCTCGACCTTTTTCGTGATCATTCCGCTGGCGCTCGCCTTGGAGAACGTCGATGAAACGTGACATCCGTCTATTGATCGTCGACGACAACGCCGCCACCCGCTACGCCTTGCGCCGGCGCCTGGAGCGCCATGACTACGAGGTGCTGGAGGCCGGCACCGGCAGCGAGGGCCTGGCGCTGATCGCGAGCGAGCCACTCGATGCGCTGATCCTCGACGTCAACCTGCCGGACATGAGCGGCTTCGACATCGTGCGCATCTTGCGTGCTGATGCACGCACCGCGCTGCTGCCGGTGATCCACGTGTCTGCGGCGTCGATCCAGACCGGCGACATCATCACCGGCCTGAACGCCGGGGCCGACGCCTACCTGATTCACCCGGTAGACCCGGACGTGCTATTGGCGACCCTGCGCACTCTGCTGCGGGTACGTGATACCGAAAACGCGCTGCGCGAGAGCGAGGCCCGGTTTCGCGAGATTTTCGTCAACGTCTCGGCGCCGATTGCCGTGCTCGATGCCAACCTGAAAGTGCATGAGTGCAACCACGCCTTCACGCAGATGATTCAGGACAACCGCAACCCGGAAACTCTCAGCGAGTGCTTTGACCAAGACCAGGGCGCGATCCTCAACGAGTTGCGCCTGCGGCTGGTCGATGGCGAGCGCTGGAAAGGCACGTTGAACATGCGCGTACAGGGCGAGGTCCGCGAAACCGAGTGGCAGATTTCCCCGTACCGCACACCGCAACTGAGCCTGGTATTCGTCGAAGATGTCACCGAGCATCGCCACCGCGAGCGCTCGCACCTGGCACAGCTGGACGACACCACCACACAACTGGCCAAGGAAGTCGCCGAGCGGGTGCGCGCCGAATCGCAGTTGCTGCAAGTGCAGAAAATGGACGCACTGGGCAAGCTCACCGGGGGCATCGCCCACGACTTCAACAATCTGCTGACCGGGATCATCACCAGCCTCGAACTGATCCAGAAACGCATCGCCGATGCCAGGCCCGACAAAGTGCAGCTCTATGCTGAAGCAGCGCTGAATTCAGCGATGAGTGCAGCGTCCCTCACTCATCGTCTGCTGGCCTTCGCCCGCCAACAGCCACTGGATACCCGGCCGGTGGACATCAACGAGCAGGTGCGCTCGCTGGAAGAATTGCTGGTGCGCACCATCGGCGAACGCATCACCCTCAAGCTTGAACTGACCAACAAACCGGCGATTGCCCTGGTCGACCCGGTACAGCTGGAAAGCGCGGTGCTGAATCTGGTCATCAACGCCCGGGATGCGCTGCCCCGAGGCGGCAATATCTGGGTCAACACCTATGCCGCGTATTCCCACGGCGACCCGAACATGGCCGATGGTGCGTATGTCGCGCTGTCGGTGCGCGATGACGGCACCGGTATCGAGCACAGTGTGATCGACAAGGTGTTCGACCCGTTCTTCACCACCAAACCGCTGGGCCAGGGTACTGGTCTGGGGTTGTCGACCATCTACGGTTTCGCCCGCCAGTCCGGTGGCGATGCGCACATCCGCAGCGTGGCACGGCGTGGCACCGAAGTGACCATCATGCTGCCGGCGACGAACGACCCGACCGGCGCCGACATCCCGGCGCCGAAGGTGGATCCGCAGGGTGCCGGCGAGCATGTCCTGATTGTCGAGGACATGCCGGCAGTGCGCATGTTCGTCACCGAAGTGCTGGAAGACGCAGGTTACCGCTGCACGCAGGCGGCGGATATCGAAACCGCGCTGGAGCGCTTGCAGAATGATCCGACGATCGACCTGCTGCTGAGCGACGTCGGCCTGCCGCGCATGAGCGGCCGGGAACTGGCGGACGTGGCGCGGGGCTGGCGTGAAAGCCTGCCGATTCTGTTCATGACCGGTTATGCCGAGACCGCGATCAATCGCCAGGTGTTCCTCGGCAGCGGCATGGAAATGCTGGTCAAGCCGTTCCAGATCAGCGAACTGCTGGACAAGGTCCGCCGCACGCTTGATGGCGCCTGACCCGTCGCTTTCGCGAGCAAGCCCGCTCCCACACTGGATTGGTGGTGATCACAAGCCTTTTGCACACCGCAAAACCTGTGGGAGCCGGGCTTGCCCGCGAAGGCGTCGGTATAGCCAGCATCTCGTTGCCTGACACACCGCTTTCGCGAGCAAGCTCGCTCCCACACTGGAGCTGTGTTGATCACCAGCCTTGTGCACACCGCAAAACCTGTGGGAGCCGGGCTTGCCCGCGAAAGCGTCGGTATAGCCAGCATCTCGTTGCCTGACACACCGCTTTCGCGAGCAAGCCCGCTCCCACTTTGGGGCGTGTTGATCACTAGCCTTGTGCACACCGCAAAACCTGTGGGAGCCGGGCTTGCCCGCGAAGGCGTCGGTATAGCCAGCATCTCTATTGCCTGACACACCGCTTTCGCGAGCAAGCTCGCTCCCACACTGGAGCTGTGGTGATCACTAGCCTTGTGCACACCGCAAAACCTGTGGGAGCCGGGCTTGCCCGCGAAGGCGTCGGTATAGCCAGCATCTCGTTGCCTGACACACCGCTTTCGCGAGCAAGCTCGCTCCCACACTGGAGCTGTGTTGATCACCAGCCTTGTGCACACCGCAAAACCTGTGGGAGCCGGGCTTGCCCGCGAAGGCGTCGGTATAGCCAGCATCTCTATTGCCTGACACACCGCTTTCGCGAGCAAGCCCGCTCCCACTTTGGGGCTGTGTTGACCGCTAGCCTTGTGCACACCGCAAAACCTGTGGGAGCCGGGCTTGCCCGCGAAGGCGTCGGAACATTCAGCATCTGATTGCCTAATACACCGTTTTCGCGAGCAAGCCCGCTCCCACACTGGATTGGTGGTGATCACTAGCCTTGTGCACACCGCAAAACCTGTGGGAGCCGGGCTTGCCCGCGAAGGCGTCGGTATAGCCAGCATCTCTATTGCCTGACACACCGCTTTCGCGAGCAAGCCCGCTCCCACACTGGGGCGTGTTGATCACCAGCCTTGTGCACACCGTAAAACCTGTGGGAGCCGGGCTTGCCCGCGAAGGCGTCGGTATAGCCAGCATCTCTATTGCCTGACACACCGCTTTCGCGAGCAAGCCCGCTCCCACATTGGGGCTGTGGTGATCACCAGCCTTGTGCACACCGCAAACCTGTGGGAGTTAGCTTGCTGGCGATGGGGCCAGTGGGATCGCCGCGGTTATTGGTTCAAGGCCCGCGCCAGAAACGGTGCGGTTCGGCTCTTCTTGCTCGCGGCAACTTTCTGCGGCGTGCCGGCGGCGACGATTTTGCCGCCCTGATCACCAGCCCCCGGGCCGATGTCGATCACCCAGTCACTCTGTGCGACTACGCGCATTTCATGCTCGACGACGATCACTGTGTGCCCTGCCGTGACCAGGTTGTCCAGCTGCTCCAGCAGCCGATCGACATCCCGCGGATGCAGCCCGGTGGTCGGTTCATCCAGCACATACAGGGTCGCGCCGCGCTGATTGCGCTGCAGCTCAGTGGCCAGTTTGATCCGTTGTGCTTCACCACCGGACAACTCGGTGGCCGGTTGGCCGAGCCGCAGATAACCGAGGCCGATGTCACGCAGCACCTCCAGTGAACGACGAATCCCCGGCTGCTCGCTGAACACTTCTACCGCCTCTTCCACGGTCAGTTGCAGCACCTGCGCAATGCTCAAGCCTTGCCACTGAATCGCCAGGGTCTGCGGGTTGTAGCGCGCGCCATGACAGGTCGGGCACGGCGCATACACGCTCGGCATGAACAGCAACTCGACGCTGACAAAACCTTCCCCCTCGCAGGTCGGGCAACGACCCTTGGCGACGTTGAAGGAAAACTGCCCGGCGTCATACCCCGCCGCCCGTGCCTCGGGCGTGGCGGCGAACAGTTTGCGCACATTGTCAAACAGCCCGGTGTAGGTCGCCAGATTCGAACGTGGCGTGCGGCCGATGGGTTTCTGATCGACCTGCACCAGGCGCTTGATCGACTCCAACCCCGCCGTCACCTGACCAGTGCTGGCCTGCGGCGCATCGTCTTCGAGGCTGAGCTCTTCCGGCTCGTCCTCAACCAGCGGCCGCCCGAGTTGCGCGCCGACCAGTTCGAGCAACGCCTGACTGACCAGACTCGACTTGCCCGAACCGGAAACCCCGGTGACCGAGGTGAAGCAGCCCAAGGGAAATTCAGCGCTGAGGTTGTGCAGGTTATTGCGGCTGATGCCATCGAGTTTCAGCCAACCGCTCGGCTTGCGCGCGGTGCGGGTCTGCCGCTGGCTCTCGGCAAACAGATAGGCGCGGGTCTGCGATTCGTCGATCTCGGCCAGCCCGGCCGGAGGACCGCTGTACAACACCCGCCCACCCTTCTCGCCCGCCGCCGGACCGACGTCGATCAGCCAGTCGGCGCGGCGCATGGTTTCCAGATCGTGCTCGACCACAAACAGCGTATTGCCATCGGCCTTCAAGCGCTGCAAGGCTTCGAACAACGCCTCGCCATCGGCCGGATGCAGACCGGCGGACGGCTCGTCGAGCACGTAGATCACGCCGAACAGTTGCGAGCCCAATTGCGTCGCCAGGCGCAGGCGTTGCAGCTCGCCGGACGACAACGTCGGCGTGCTGCGCTCCAGCGCCAGATAACCGAGGCCCAGATCGGTCAGGGTGCTGACCCGCTCCAGCAAGTCCTCGGCAATCCGCTGCGCCGCCAGACGTTTTTCCAGCGACAGGTTCGGCGTGTGGCGCACGTCCGGCGCACTGGCGTGGCCGCTGGCACCGTGGGCCACGCGCTGCTGGCGCGCCTCGCGGGTTTGCGCATGGCTGAGGGTTTCGCCGCTTTCTTCGGCCTGCTGCAGATAGGTCGCCGCAGCCACGGGTTTCAATACTTCGGCCACTTGCAGCAACGGCATCTGCGACAGCTCACCGATGTCGTAACCGGCAAAGGTCACCGACAACGCTTCACGCTTGAGGCGCTTGCCGTCGCATAACGGACACGGGCTGCCAAGCATGAACTGCGAAACGCGCTTCTTCATCAGCGCACTTTGCGAGTGGGTAAAGGTGTGCAGGATGTAACGGCGGGCGCCGGTGAAGGTGCCCTGATAACTCGGTTCCATCTTGCGCTTGAGGGCGACCCGGGTTTCCTCCGGGGTCAGCCCGGCGTACACCGGCACGGTCGGGGTTTCTTCGGTGAACAGAATCCAGTCACGCTGCTTTTTCGGCAGTTTCTTCCAGGGGATATCGACGTCGATGCCCATGGTCACGAGGATGTCGCGCAGGTTCTGCCCCTGCCACGCCAGCGGCCAGGAGGCCACGGCGCGTTGGCGGATGGTCAGGTTCGGATCGGGCACCATCAGCGCCTCGGTCACCTCGTAGACCCGGCCCAGACCGTGGCACTCCGGGCACGCGCCTTGCGGGGTGTTCGGCGAGAAATCCTCGGCGTAGAGCATCGGTTGCCCCGGCGGGTAACTGCCGGCGCGGGAATAGAGCATGCGGATCAGGCTCGACAAGGTGGTCACGCTGCCCACCGACGACCGCGTGCTTGGCGTACCGCGCTGCTGTTGCAGGGCCACGGCGGGTGGCAGGCCTTCGATGGAATCGACATCCGGCACCCCGACCTGATCGATCAGCCGCCGCGCATACGGCGCCACAGATTCGAAATAACGCCGCTGGGCTTCGGCGTACAACGTTGAAAACGCCAGCGACGACTTGCCCGAACCCGAAACCCCGGTGAACACCACCAGCGCGTCGCGAGGGATATCGACGTCGACATTCTTCAGATTGTGTTCGCGGGCGCCACGCACCCGAACCATGCCGGCGGGTGCCTTGGAATTACGCTTGGAAGTCATGGGCGGTCCCTGCAGAAAAATTGGGGGCGAAGTTGGACCCTGTGGTGAGGGGATTTATCCCCGATCGGCGGCGCAGCCGGCGCAGTCACTGCAAATTCCATATAGCTGGAAAAATGCTGGGGAGTGCTGCGCACTCCATCGGGGATGAATCCCCTCGCCACAGGGAATCGGGAATTCGCCAGTTAGGCACTGAGCACCGAGCGAATCATCTGCAACAACGCCTCCGGGCCATACGGTTTGCCGAGCAAGTGCGTGTCCGGGCTCAACTGGTGGTTGCGTGAAATGATGTCGCGGGTGTGGCCGGAGGTGAACAGCACCGCCACCGGTGGTGTCTGCACCTTGGCCCACGCCGCCAGATCAGAGCTTTTGATCAGCCCCGGCATCACCACATCGGTGAAAATCAGATCCACTTGCGCGCCGTCCAGCAGCAACTGCATTGCCACGTCGCCATTGCTCGCAGTCAGTACGCGGTAGCCTTCCTCGCGCAGCAATTCCACTGCCGAGGCGCGCACCGCGTCGTTGTCTTCAACCACCAGAATGGTTTCGTGGCCTCCGCCCTGTTGCAGGTCGACGCTCGGCGTCTCATCGAGGACCGGACGCAGGCTGCGCGGAAAGTACAGTTGCACCCGCGTGCCTTCGCCCACGGTGCTGTCGATCTCGACGTGGCCGCCACTCTGTTTGACGAAGCCGAACACCATACTCAGACCAAGCCCGGTGCCCTGGCCGTCGGCCTTGGTGGTGAAGAATGGCTCGAACACCTGCTCGAGCATTTGCGGCGCAATGCCGACGCCGGTATCGCTGACCACCACCCGCACGAAATCGCCGGCGACGATGCCTTTGCCCGCGCAAAAAGTGCTGTCCAGCCGAGTATTAATGGCACTGAGAACAATCGTGCCCTCGCCTTTCATCGCATCGCGGGCGTTGATCGCCAGATTGAGAATGGCGTTTTCCAGTTGATTGCGGTCGACGTTGATGTGCCACGGGTCCTGCGGCAATTGCACGTCGATCTGAATGGTTTCGCCCAACGCACGCTGCAGCAATTCTCCGACGCCGTCGAAGATCTGCCGCGGATCGCACACCGCCGGTGACAACGGTTGGCGCCGGGCAAAGGCGAGCAGTTGCGACGACAGCTTGGCGCCGCGCTCGACCGCTGCCAGCGAGGCGCTGACCCGGCGTTGCACGTTGGCATTGTCCGGCTCATGCCGCGCCAGCAAATGCAGGTTGCCGGCAATTACCTGCAGCAGGTTGTTGAAATCGTGGGCCACGCCGCCGGTCAGTCCGCCGATGGCTTCAAGCTTCTGCGACTGACGCAATTGCTCTTCCGCCGCCAGCCGGGCATCCACTTCGTTGGCCACCCGCTGCTCCAGGTTGCGCGTGAATTTGAGCAGGGATTCTTCGGCAATCTTGCGTTCATGGATGTCGATCAACACCCCGGGAAAACGGAGCGGCGCGCCTTGCTCGTCAAACTCGCATGCGCCACTGGCAAGCACCCACATATAGCTGCCGTCGGCCCGCAACACGCGGTACTCGGCGTTGTACGGCTCGCCGGTCTGCAGCGAATGACTGACCCGATCATGCACCCACGCCAGGTCGTCCGGGTGGATCCGCGACTCATTGACGGATTGCGGCAGGTTGCTCAGATCCTGCTCCGGCGGATAGCAAAAGGTTCGGGCGAAACGCTCGTCGGCCGACAGCACATTGTTCTTCACGTCCCAGACGAACGAGCCGAGCAAGGCCCCGGCATTCAGCGCCAGACGCACCCGTTCGTTGTCGGCCCGATAAGCGTCTTCTGCCGCCTGACGCAGGCGCTCGGAGCGCACCAACTCGGTGGTCTCGACCACCATCGCCATCACTCCTGAAGGCACGCCGTCATCGTTGGCCACCGGGCTGTAATACAGATCCATCCAGACATCTTCGGGCACGCCATCGCGCAACAGCACCAGCTCCTTGTTGCGGTAGGACAAGGTGCCGCCCGCCAGACAGGTGTCGACCACATGCCGGTTGAACTCGGCGACTTCCGGCCAGCCCAGCTCCACCGGCACCCCCAACAGATAGGGGTGGCGGCCACCGGCAAACTGCGAGTAAGCGTCGTTGTAGATCATGTAGCCGGCGTGGCCCCAGAGCATGACCATCGGCAAGGGCGAGGCCAGCATCAATTGCACGGTGCTGCACAAGCTGGCAGGCCACGTGTCGAGCGGGCCGAGTTCGGTGAGGCGCCAGTCGAACGCGCAAATGCGTTCGGCCATCTCGCCTTTCCAGCCGTCACAACCGTGGCTATCGGATAAAAACTGCATCGATTGACTCGGTGTCCTGTGGTGTTTGCCCGATACATCGCGACGGCAGAACGCCGCGACGCCCGTCTGTTTCGAGCCTCATCGGCCGTAATGGTTTCATTAGAGGTATAGCCGATTTCAGACCAGGCCCGGATCAGACCCCGATCAGGTGCTTGAGCGGATGGTAGCCAGTTTTCATCTTCGCCGCGACGTCGAGAATCGCCTTCTCGATGCCGTTCAAATGCGTGCAGGTCAGTTCGATGGCGGCGCTCTGGTCGCCCGCCTCGATGTATTCGATCAGGCGCAGATGTTCGTTGTCACGGCAGGCTTCATGGCTGTCGTCATCCAGTGCAGCGACATACAGCGAGGCGCGGGAAATCAGCTTCTGGAACCAGTCGAGCAGCACCGGGTTGTTGAGGCTGCGCGCCAGTTTGAGGTGGAATTCGCCGAGCAGGTAAATCAGTTGCTCGTGATCACCTGCCGCGTGGGCTGCGTCCTCCAGTAGCAGGTGCTCGCGCAAGACCTGCATGGCGGCGGTGTCCTTGCGCCGACAGAGTTCGGTGACCATGCCGATTTCGATCAGCCGCCGGGTTTCGAACAGCGAGCGGATCTCTTCGTTGCTCGGCAGCGACACCGATGCACCTTTATTCGGCTCGGTGGTGACCAGCCCCTCGGCTTCCAGTTGCTTGAGCGCGGCGCGTACCGACGTGCGGCTGACATTGAACAGTTCGGCCAGGGACGCTTCGCCCAGCTTCATCCCCGGACGCAGCGAACGCTTGCTGATCGCCTGGTAAACCCCTTGGTAGACGCGGTCGACCGTGGTTTCCAGTTTCTTCTCGGTCATTCGAACACTCCTTTAGCCTCGGGCAAACACGGTGTTGCAGCGTTATTCGCCGTTTGCGCAGATAAGTGTGGCGCAGGATATCGCCTTCGGCCTCCTGATGCAGGGTCTGGATACGATTAGGGCGGGATGACTTCGATTTGCCGACCCGCTCATTGCAAACGTGGACGGAAGCAGCGGGCGGTGGCGAGCGGTTTTGGCGGACGCCAAATAAATCGGCTGCGAAACGCCTTTCCCTTGTGTGAGCGGGCTTGCTCGCGAAAGCGGTGTGTCAGCCACTTATTTGCCAACTGACACACCGTCTTCGCGAGCAAGCCCGCTCCCACAGAGGATTTCAGGCGTGCCGGTAATTTTTAGTCCGTACCGTATTTCGGCGAACGCGGGCCGTACAACAGGCCTGCGCGCTGACCGGCCGACAACAGGCGATTGCTCGCCACGCCGGCAATCGGATACCCGGCATCGGTCGAACTGTTGATCACCTGCTTCACCGCGGCAGTGATCAGCATGCCGACCAGGCCGCCACCACTGTTATTGCCGCCCTCTTCGCTCGACGCCCGTGCCGAACCGGTCCACAGCGTGGTGCCGGATTTCAGATCGACCAGCTTGGCGGTGGCGGTTACCGCGGTTTCGCTGCTGATCACCATGTAGCGCGTACCGTACTCGGTCACAGTGATGTACAGCGCAGCGTCGGCACCGAAGATTTCCTTGAGCTTGTTGGCCGGTGCCTGATGAATGTCATCCGGGGTGGTCAGGCCGTTCTGGCGGAAGGTTTCGTCCACCAGGGTGATCGGCAGCACGTAGTAACCGGCCTCGGCCAATGGGAACGTCACCTGCGACAGCAAGCTGTAGGAAGCCTTGACGTCCGGCGAGGTGTTCAGCGGCGGCAGCACCAGAATGGTCTTCGGCCGTGCCTGTTTGTACGCCGAGTAATCCACGGTTTTCGGCGCGACGCAGCCACCGAGCACGGTCAGGGCCAAACCGGCGGCCAGCAGTTTCAGGGTGCGCGAGATCATTTGGCGTCTCCGGTCTTGGCGTTTTTAAGCAGAAAATCCATGTATGGGCCGGACTCGGGGAACAGCGCTTTCTCGGTGCGGAACTGCTGCACCATCTGATCGTCCTTGCCCATGCTCAGGTACAGCAGGCCCAGGTGCGCGTGGTAGCCCGGCGGCACCGCCTTGCCGGTGGAGCGGATCTTTTGCAGGTCGCGCTCCAGCACTTCGGCCTGGGCTTCTTTCGGCTCTTCGCCTTTGAAGTATTCGTAGACCTGCGGTTGGTAGTCTTCCCACTGGTACAGGGTTTTCGGGCTGCTGCAACCGGCCAGCAAGGCGCTGGCGGCCAGCGTCAGGGCCAGCAGCGACCGCGACAAAGTCAGATTCATGGGTGTTGCTCCTTGCAATGGGTGTCGATCAGTTGCCCGGTTTCCAGGCACCGGCGTTCATGCCATCGACCAGACGATTGATCGCCTCGCGCATGGCCAGATCGAGGACTTTCCCGTTGAGGGTGGAGTCGTACGCAGCAGTGCCGCCAAAGCCGATGATTTCGCGGTTGGACAAGGCGTATTCACCGGCGCCCTGAGTCGAATACACCACTTCGGAGGTGCTGATGTTGACGATGTTCAGGTTGACCTTGGCGTAGGCAACCTGGGTCTTGCCACGGCCGAGAATGCCGAACAGCTGGTGGTCGCCGGTTTCCTTGCGGCCGAACTCGGTGACGTCACCGGTGACCACGTAATCGGCACCCTTGAGGCGCTGGGCCTGGCCCTTGATCGCCGCTTCCTGCTGGATCTCGCCCATGTTGTCGCGATCCAGTACCGAGAAGCGGTTGGTCTGCTGCAAGTGAGTGATCAGGATGGTCTTGGCCTGGCCGCCGAGACGATCAACACCATCGGAGAAGATCCCGCGCATGTAGCTGGAGCGGTTATCGAACTTGCCCACCGCCATCGGCACGCGAGCACCGGTCCAGACTTGCGTGGCGCTCTCGACCTTGGCCACCGGCAGTGCGCGGGAGCTTTCGGTGGCGCACCCGGCAAGGGAGCCGGCGAGGGTGCCGAGCACGGCAATCGCAACGCCTGAGACCAACATCCGGGAGATCATTCTCACTGTGCATTCCTTCTGAAAAAAAACGGTGTGTCCCGGCACGGCAAGGCAGTGGGGAGCGGAAAAGGGCCGGCATTATGACAAAGTGCCACCATTGGTGACAGAGATTTTTGACGCCAATGGATTGGCTTGTTTGGACGCACACAAATCCCCTGTGGGAGCGGGCTTGCTCGCGAAGACGGTGTGTCAGCCACTTATTTGCCAACTGACACACCGTCTTCGCGAGCAAGCCCGCTCCCACAGGGGGGATTTGTGGTGTTCTGGGGTTTAGTGGAAGTCGCGGCTCTGCACGCGGATGCCGTCGAGCAGCGGAGTCAGATCGCTCAGCCGCCCGGCGATCAGGTGTCGAACTTCGCCCTCCCGCTCCCAGCGGCCATCGACCTTGAGCAATTGCGAACCGACCAGCACCTGACGCTGGCGCTCGGCCAGATCGCGCCAGACCACCACGTTGACGTTGCCGAACTCGTCTTCGAGGGTGACGAAAGTCACGCCGCTGGCAGTGCCCGGTCGCTGCCGCCCGGTGACCAGCCCGGCGATGCTCACCGGCCGGCCGTGCTCGACGTCCAGCAACTCCTGAGAGCTGCGACAACGCCGCGCCTTCAGTTCACCACGCAGCAGCGCCAGCGGATGCGGCCCCAGCGTGGTGCCGATGGTCGCGTAATCGGCCTGCAGGTCCTCACCGACACTCGGTTTGGGCAGCAGCACATCGGCTTCTTCCTGGCTCGGCAAGCCGGCAAACAGGCCCAGCTGTTTCTGCACCCCGGCCACTTCCCAGCGCGCGCGGTGCCGATGCCCGGCCATGCCACGCAACGCGCCGGAGTCTGCCAATAATGCCTGGGCGCGACTGTCGAGCGCGGCCCGTTCGCCCAGATCGGCGACATCGGCAAACGCCCCCCGCGCCCGCGCCGCTTCGATGCGCCGGGCGTCGTCCTCGCGAAAACCCTTGATCATCCGCAGGCCCATGCGAATCGCCGGTTGCGCGCCGCTGATCGGTTCCAGACTGCAATCCCAGTCGCTGGCACGCACGTCCACCGGACGGATCTGCAACTGATGGCGACGGGCGTCCTGAAGGATCTGATCCGGGCTGTAGAAGCCCATCGGCCAACTGTTGATCAACGCGCAAGCGAACGCCGCCGGTTCGTGACACTTGAGCCAGCAACTGGCGTAAGTCAGCAAGGCAAAACTGGCGGCGTGGGACTCGGGAAAACCATAGCTGCCGAAACCCTTGATCTGCTCGAAGATCTGCGCGGCGAATTCCTCGGTGTAGCCGTTTTTCTTCATGCCGGCGGCGAGGCGTTCCTTGTGCGGCTCCAAGCCTCCATGGCGTTTCCACGCGGCCATCGAGCGACGCAACTGATCGGCCTCGCCGGGGCTGTAGTCGGCGGCGACGATGGCGATCTGCATCACCTGTTCCTGAAACAGCGGCACGCCGAGGGTGCGTTTGAGCACCACTTCCAGTTCCGGCGAGGGATAGGTTGTCGGCTCTTCCTTGTTGCGTCGGCGCAGGTACGGATGAACCATCCCGCCCTGAATCGGCCCCGGGCGGACGATCGCCACTTCGATCACCAGATCGTAGAACTTCGCCGGTTTCAGGCGCGGCAACATCGACATCTGCGCCCGCGATTCGATCTGAAATACACCGATGGTGTCGGCGCGGCTGATCATCTCGTAGGTCGGTTTGTCTTTGTCTGGAATCGTCGCCAGGCTCAGATCGAGATGGCGATGACGACGCAGCAGATCGAAGCAACGGCGGATGGCACTGAGCATGCCGAGGGCGAGGATGTCGACCTTGAGCAGCCCGACCGCATCGAGGTCGTCCTTGTCCCATTGAATGATCGTGCGCTCGGCCATGGCGGCATTTTCCACCGGCACCAGCGTGTCCAACGGCTGTTCGGAAATCACGAAACCGCCGGGGTGCTGCGACAGGTGTCGGGGGAAGCCGATCAGTTGCCCGGTCAGGCTCAGCACCCGACGCAGTACCGGGCTGTCGGGGTCGAAGCCGCCTTCGAGCAAGCGCGCCAGCGGCGGTGTTTCGTCGCTCCAGTGGCCGCAGCAATCGGCCAGTGCATTGATCTGATCCGGCGGTAGCCCAAGGGCCTTGGCTACGTCGCGCACCGCACCGGCAGCGTGGTAAGTGCTGACCACCGCCGTCAACGCCGCACGCCGCCGGCCATAACGGCGAAACACGTATTGCAGGACTTCTTCGCGACGTTCGTGCTCGAAATCGACGTCGATGTCCGGCGGCTCGTTGCGCTCTTTCGACATGAAACGCTCGAACAGCAGCGTGGTGCGGTCCGGGTCGATCTCGGTGATACCCAAGGCAAAACACACCGCCGAGTTAGCCGCCGAACCGCGGCCCTGACAGAGAATCTGCTGATCGCGAGCGAAACGCACCACGTCGTGCACGGTGAGGAAGTAGCTTTCGTAGCCGAGCTCGGCGATCAGTTTCAGCTCATCGTCGATTTGCTTGAGCACTTTGGCCTGCGGCCCTTTTGGCCAGCGCCAGGCAATCCCTTTTTCGGTCAACTGCCGCAACCAGGAACTGCCGGTGTGCCCCTCTGGCACCAGCTCTTTCGGATACTCATAGCGCAACTCGCTCAGCTCAAAAGTGCAACGCCGGGCCAGTTGCACCGAGGCGTCGAGCAACGCCGGCGGGTACAGCTCGCGCAACACCTCGAGGCTGCGTAGATGCCGCTCGCCGTTGGGGTGCAGGCGCAATCCGGCCTCGGCCACCGGGACGTGATGGCGGATCGCGGTCATGGTGTCCTGCAGGGCGCGCCGCCCACGGGCGTGCATGTGCACGTCGCCGCTGGCCACGGCGGCGATCTGCAGTTGCTCGGCCAGACTCAGCAGTGCCGCCAGCCGCCGCTGATCGTCCTGCCCGCGATGTAGCTGTACCGCCAGATACAGGCGCTCGCCGAAAGTCTGTTTCAGCCAGCGGCCCTCCTCGACATCATTAACGCTGTCCGGCACCCACACGGTGAACAATCCCGGCAACGGCTCGTTGAAGTCCTCGCGCAGCACCTGGTACTGGCCCTTCTGTGTACGCCGCCGGGCCTGAGTAATCAAGCCGCACAAGGCCTGATAGCCCGCCAGGTTCTCCACCAACAGCAGCAGTTTCGGGCCGTTATCGATGCGGATTTCGCTGCCGATGATCAGCGGCAGCTCCACCGATTTCGCCGCTTGCCAGGCCCGGACGATCCCGGCCAGGGTGCACTCGTCGGTGATCGCCAGCGCCTGATAACCATGTTTTTTCGCCCGCTGAAACAGCTCAAGGGCACTGGAGGCACCGCGCTGGAAACTGAAGTTCGACAGGCAATGCAGTTCGGCATAACCGTGGTTCATGCAAACCAGCCTTGCAGCCACAACGGCCCGCCCTCGCCCACGGCTCGATAGGCCCAGCCCTGCTGACCGGCGCGGTTCTGGATCAGGTAGTAATCGCGGCGCACGTCGTCACCGTCCCACCAGCCGGACTCGATGCGCTCCGGGCCCATGAGAATCCGCGCCGAACCTTCCGGCACACTCTGCGGTTTGCCGAGCAGCCAGCCCGGGCGCTGCACGCTCGGCAAACCGCTGCAAAGCTGCTTGTCGACGCCGTTCTGCCACGCACATTCCGGTCGGTGGTCGGCCTGAAAGCGCAGGCCCTGCACCGCGTCATCGCCGAGCCGTGCACGCAGACGTTCGCGCAATTGCTCCCAAGGCAAGGTCTGTTGCGGACGGTCATCGAACAGTTCCTGAAACTGCGGCACGAAACTCGGAAGGTCTTCGGCGCGCAGGCGAAAGCCGCGCACCGGCGCTTCGACCTGGACTTGTTCCAGTCGCCCACGGGCCAGTTCGAAGAGCATCGCCGGGTCGCGCTCGGCGCTGAGCAGGCCGACCTTGATCAGCGTGTCCGGCAGACCGGCGTGCTCCAGATGCAGGTCGAAACGCTGCACGCCGCTGTCACGTCCGCAGAGGAACGCCGACAGGTCCGCGGTCAAACGCCGTAACGGGAATAGCAGCGCCTGATGGGATTGCACGTCGAAATTGAGTTCGATGCGCACATCGAAACGATCCGGCGGCAGATAGAACGCCAAGGCCAGCGGCCGTGCGCCGAACAACGTGTCGAGATGCTTGAGCATCGACGCTTCGAAGCGCCGGGCCAGGGCCTGACGCGGCAGGCTCTGCAGCTGGTTCAGGTTGCGCAGGCCCATGCGCGTCAGCGCGGTGGCGACCTGCGGCTCCAGCCCGACACGGTCGACGGGCAACTTTCCGAGGTGATGCTGCAGGGCCTCACCGTCAGGTACCACCAGACCGTCGTAGGCGTTGGCCAGCACCCGCGCCGCCACCGGATTCGGTGCGGCGACGATGCGATGGCGGAAACCCAGCTCAGTCAGTTCCTTGCGCAGCCGCGCTTCGAACTGCGCCCAGGAGCCGAACAGGCCCAGGCTCGACTCGATCTCGAACACCACGGTACGCGGATAATGCACGCTGACCTGCGCGCTGAAACGATAGGCCCACGCGGCGAGAAACTGCTGCCAGTGCTCGACCTCGGCGAGGTCGTAATCGGCGGTGGCAAAGCCTTTGCTTAGGGCCTGCGCGGCGGTCATCGACTGGCCGGCGCGCAAGCCGAGCTGGCGCGCCGCTGCATTCACCGCTTGCAGCACCCGGCGCTGGGCCGGGCCACTGAGCAGCACCAACGGCTCAGCAGGATCGGCACGCTGACGCAGCACGGCGTCGAGGGCCAATTGCGGGAACAGAATACACACCCAGCGCATGACGACCTCAGTGCCCCACGGCAAACGCAATCGGCGCCGTGCGCGCCAGTCCGCCACGGCACTTGAGCACGCGCAACTGGGCCGGTCTTGCGTCGATGGCAATACGCAACGCGGCCGGCGACGGGTTGATCGCCTCGCTCAGCGGGCGCCAGGCAAACGCCAGGGTCTGGCCGGTTTCCGCTGCCACCTGCAAGCGCCGCAACGCGCGGTCATCGGCCTTGTGCGGCCAGCACAGCACCGCGCCGCAACTGCCGGAACGCAGGCATTGTTCCGCCGCCCACAAGGCATCGCGTTCGCTGGCCTGAATCACCGACAACTGGCGCAGATCGACCCCGGCGTTCGCCCACGCCTGCGGGTACGGCACGAACGGTGGCGCCACCAGCACGATGCGCTCGCCCGCCGCCGACATCCGCGCCAGCGTCGGCCACACCAGTTGCAACTCGCCAACCCCGGGGCCGGCCAGGAGGATTTCGCTCAGCGCCGCTTCCGGCCAGCCACCGCTGGGCAGTGCTGCATCCAGCGCGGCATGCCCGGTGGGTTGCGGGCTGGCCGCCGGTGGCGCAGGCCGGCCCTTCCAGACCTGGCCGCCATTGAACAGCGTATCGAGTGCAACGACGGCGCCCATCAGCCTTGCCTCACCAGACCGCAGAACACCCCTTCGATGGCCAGGTCCTGATCATCGCGCACGACAATCGGCTGGTACGCCGGGTTGCGCGGCAGCAGGCGCACCGTAGCGCCGACACGCTCGAAGCGTTTGATCGTCACCTCACCATCGAGTCGCGCCACCACGATCTGGCCGTTGAGCGCCTCGGGATTACGCTTCACTCCCACCAGATCACCGTCGAGAATGCCGTCCTCGATCATCGAGTCGCCCTGCACCCGCAACATGTAGTCGGGCGCACGGGAGAACAGCGCGGGATCAAGCATCAAGCGGTTATGGATGTCGGCATCGGCGCCGATCGGTGCACCGGCAGCCACCCGGCCGAGCACCGGAATGTCCAGCAGCTCCGGCCGCGCGGGTTGCCCGAGCAGGCGAATGCCCCGGGCCTGGTGCGGGTTGACCTCGATATACCCGGCTTCGGTGAGCGCCAGCACATGCTTGCGCGCCACGCTGCGCGAGGCAAAACCAAAAGCCTCGCTGATTTCAGCGAGGCTTGGGGGCTGACCGTGTTCGGCGATGCGTTCGCGGATAAAGGTCAGGATGGCGGTACGGCGGGGAGTCAGGTTTGTCATGGAGTACATTTGTACTCCTGTGGGATTTTACTGACAAGCACCGCCAGTCGGCCTGCGCTGGCGATCCACAAAAATCACAAGATCGCAGCCTTCGGCAGCTCCTACAGGGAACGGGTGTCAGTTCAATCCGCGCTCGGCCAGAAATGCCGAGATGTAATCTATGAAGGCGACGACCTTGGCCGTGGCCCGTCGATGGCTCGGGTACACCGCGAGAATGTGCGGGCCGAAGCTGTCCGGGTCGATTTCATAGTCAGCCATGACCCGCACCAGACGCCCGTCGGCAATGTACGGTGCGGCGCTCCACAGCGGTGTGTGCAGCAAGCCGCGTCCGGCCAAAGCACTGGCCAGCAACAGGTCGTAATTGTCGCTGCGCAAGCGCGGCGCCGTCGGCTGTGGCAGGCTCAGCCGCTGGCCATCGCGCTCGGCCCACCAGAACTCGCGACTGAGCAACGGGTGCTGATACAGCAGCCATTCATGCTGCTCAAGGGTTTGCGGATTCACCGGCAAACCCTTGCGCGCCAGATACTCCGGGCTGCCGCACAACGCCAGCCGATTGCTGCCGACCACCCGGGCGATCAGCCCCGGCAGGTCGTCATGGCCCTCGCGCAAGGCCAGGTCGTAGCCGCTTTCCAGCAGATTGACGAACGCGTCGCACAGGTCCACTTGCAGGCTGATCTGCGGGTATTGCTGCAAAAAGCCGTCGCACACCTGATCGAGAAACGCCCGCCCGTACGCCAGCGGTGCGGTGATTTTCAGGCTGCCGCGCAGACCGTGCTGCAACTGCTCGATTTCCTCGCTGGCCTCCTCCAGTCGCTGCAACACCAGCCGCGCGGTTTCCAGATAAACCCGGCCGATTTCGGTGAGCAGAATCCGCCGCGTGCTGCGTTCAAACAGCCGCGCGCCGAGTTCCGACTCCAGATGATTGACCGCTTTGGTCAGGGCCGACGGGGTCTTGCCCAACGGCTCCGCCGCGCGGCTGAAACTGCCGAGTTGCGCGGTGACCACGAACATTTTCAGTGCACCCAGCTTGTCCATGCTTTTTCCATTCAGGCAAAAACGTTTTTCGTGAGGGAGGCGTTCTGTCGGCCAGTGTCAGCCACTAATCTGGCCATCAGACGCAATAACAAGGAAATCTTCAATGAAAAGATTCATCCCGAGTCTGTTGGTGAGCGCTGTAAGTTTTGCCTCGATGGAAGCCATGGCCGCCACCGATCTGGTACTGGTGAACGGCAAGATTTTCACCGCCGATCGCTCGCAACCGAAGGTGCAGGCGTTGGCCGTGGAAAACGGCAAGGTGCTGAAAGTCGGCAGCGATGCGCAGATCAAGGCGCTGATCGAACCCGGCACGCAGGTGATCGACCTCGGCGGCAAGACGCTGATGCCAGGCTTGATCGACAGCCATTCCCACGCGATTTTCGGTGGCTTGGAAATGGTCTCGGCCAACATGGAAGACGAAGTCGTCGCCCTCGCCGAACTGGAAAAACGCCTGCGCGCCTGGCGTGACGACGGCAAGGCCAGACATGGCGATGTGCTGAGCATTGCCGGCATGAGCTCGGCGTACTGGGCGCAGGCCGAAGCGCTGGGCAAGACCTTCAACCACGGCGAGTGGACTGACGTGCCGGTGGTGTTCACCGGCAGCGATCACCACACCGCGTGGGCCAACAACGTGATGCTCAAGCGCGCCGGCATCGACGCGGCGTTGCTCAAGACCCTGCCCGCTGCGGAACAAGACACGATCGGCAAACTGGCCAGCGGCGAGCCCAACGGCTTTCTGGTCGATGCCGGTTGGGACCGGGTCGCCGCGAAAATGCCGGTGCCGAGCCCGGCCGATATGCTCACCGCGGCCAAATCCGCGGTGCGCTTCAACAACAGCCTCGGCATCACCGCGTGGATGGACCCCGCCGCCAACGCCGCACCGGGCGAGGCCGTGTTCGCGCTCAAACCCACCGAGAAAACCGTCGGCGTGCTGCCAGCCTACAAAGCCCTGTCGGAAAGCGGCGACATGAGCGTGCACGTTGCAGCGTTGCTGGTCGCCAACCCGAAAAGCCTGCCCGCCGACCTCGATACGCTGGATAAGGTGCGCCAGCAATTTCAGGGCATCCCCAACCTGACCCTGCCCGGGGTCAAGATCTTCGCCGACGGCGTGATCGAGTACCCGGCGCAGAGCGCGGCGATGATCGACCCGTACCGCAACTCGCACAAACAGGGCGAACTGCTGATCGATCCAAAACATTTCGGCGAGCTGGTCAGCGCCATCGACCAGCGCGGCTGGCTGGTGCACATCCACGCCATCGGCGACCGTGCGGTGCGTGAATCACTCAACGGCATCGAACGTGCGCGCAAGGATCGGCAGAGCGGCATCACCCATTCGATCACCCACCTGCAGATGGTCAACCCGAAAGAGTTCGCCCGCTTCAAGCCGCTGAACGTGATCGCCTCGATGCAATTGCTGTGGGCCAGTGCCGATGACTACACCACCGACATGATCAAGCCCTACGTCAGCGCCCTCGCCTTCCGTTATCAATACCCGGCGCACTCGCTGCTCAAACAGGGCGCGACGATTGCCGGTGCCAGCGACTGGCCGGTGTCGTCGCCCAACCCGTTCAACGCCATGGCCCAGGCCATCACCCGCGTCGGTCCGTTGGGGGTGCTGAATGCCGACGAGCGTCTGGATCGCGAAAGCATGTTTTACGCCTACACCCTCAACGCGGCGCGCACGATTGGCCTGGAGAAGCAGATTGGCTCGCTGACGCCGGGCAAGCAGGCTGATTTCATCGTGGTCGACCGCGACGTGTTCAGCGTCGACAACAAGGCGCTGCATGACACCCAGGTGCTGCAAACCTGGTTCGCTGGCCGCCAGGTCTACACCGCCACCCCATAACAACAGGCCCCCCTCGCTTTTGTGGGAGGGGGCTTGCTCCCGAAGGCGTCCGGTCAGCAAACATTTCGATACCTGACCCACCGTCTTCGCGATCAAGCCCGCTCCCACAGGGACTTTCACCCTACCCAAGCATTTCCACTGCTTTTTCCAGCCCCCATAACAATCACAACACCGGGACTTCACATGAAAGCCTTGCCCCTGTTCGCCCTCGGTTTTTCCAGTTTGCTGCCCTTGAGCAGCCACGCGATCCCCCTGAACGACGATTTCGCCGTGCTGCTCGACCTAACCCTCGCCAGCGACTACCGCACCCGCGGCATCTCGCAAACCCAAAATGACCCGGCCTTGCAAGCCGGTCTGACCCTGGCCCACAGCAGCGGCCTGTACGTGGGTGCCTGGAGCTCCAACGTCGATTTCGGCGGTAGCCTGAAAACCCGGCAGGAAGTCGATTACTACGCCGGCTGGCTGTGGCAGGCCACCGAGGATGTCAGCCTCGATCTGGGTTACCTCAAGTACGCCTATCCCAAGGAAAGCCAGTTCAACCAGAGCGAGGTCTACGGGATTCTCGGTGTCTACGGGTTGAAGCTGGCGGCGTATTACTCCAGCGATGCGCCGGGGATCGACAGCAAGCAGAGCTCGCTCTACACCTATGTCGGTTATGAAACCGAGTTGCCATTCGATTCGGGGCTGAAACTGCGTTACGGCAACATGGACTTCAAGGACCCGCACCTGTACTCGGCGTCCGGGCGTGGCGAGGAGAGTTATCGGGAGTGGGAGGTCAAGCTGACCCACAACCTGGCGGGAGTGGTGTTGGGCTTGAGCTACATCGACACCGACCTGTCGCAGAGCCAGTGCCAGAGCAACTGGGGATTCAAGGATGTGTGCACCGCAACGGTGGTGGCGAGCCTGAGCAAATCCTTCTGACCCACCAAAGTACCCATTGTAGGAGTGAGCCTGCTCGCGATGGCGGTGTGGCATTCAACAACGATGTCGGCCGACCCACCGCTATCGCGAGCAGGCTCACTCCTACAGGGTTTTGCGTTGACCTGATTGTTTGTTACGAGATGTTTACAAAATTTTTACCAATGTTCTTCTACAGTTACGCGCGTTACCGCGCGTGTTTTCTATTCTGCTAGAGGAATGTCTGTAATGGCTTTGGGCAAAGGACTGCGTTTACCGTCCATCACTTCAACCCGTCTGGTGCTGCTGTTTTCCCTGGCACTGGTGACGCTGTACAACCTGGCGACCTGGAAGGCGCTGGGTACGCTGATCACCCTGCAAGGTGCACACAAACTGGCGTTTTTCGCTTCGTTCGGGCTGTTCCTGTGGGCGGCGATCACCCTGCTGCTGACCCTGGTGTCGTTTCGCTGGACGCTGAAACCGGCGCTGACTGTGGTGGCCCTGCTCTCGGCCTGCGCTGCGTATTTCATGAACGAATACGGGATCACCATCGACACGGTGATGATCCAGAACGTCTTCGAAACCAACCCGGGCGAAGCCGCTGCGCTGTTCAACGGCAAGCTGCTGGCTTACGTGTTGCTGCTCGGCGTGCTGCCGGCGGTGTTGATCTGGCGCTGGCCGGTGCGTTATCGGCCGTTCTTTCGCGGCCTGCTCAACAAGCTGCTGGTGATTGTCGCTTGCGTGCTGGTGATCGGCGCCTCGGTGGGCGCGTTCTATTCGACCTATGCGCCGATCTTCCGCGAAGAAGACAAGCTCACCCACTTCATCAACCCGACCAACTACATTTACGCCATCAGCAAATACACCAAGCAGCGCCTGGGCATCAAAAAGCACTTTGTGGTGCAGGCAATCGGTGAAGACGCGGTGATGAGCGCCAAAGCCGCCAGCCGCGAGAAGAAATCGCTGATGGTATTTGTGGTCGGCGAAACCGCCCGCGCCGATCACTTTTCGCTGAACGGCTATGCGCGCGAGACCAATCCCGAGCTGAGCAAACTGGACATCCTCAACTTCACCCAGGTGCACTCCTGTGGCACGTCCACGGCAGTTTCGGTGCCGTGCATGTTCTCGATGTTCCCGCGTGAGGACTACAGCGACAAGAAAGGCAAAACCTACGAAGGCCTGCTGGATATCCTGCAACGCGCCGGTGTGCAGGTGCTGTGGCTGGACAACAACAGCGACTGCAAAGGCACCTGCCTGCGCGTGCCGCACCGCGACATCGCGAAGAACCAGCCGGGGCCGTTCTGCGACGGCAACAACTGCCTCGATGAGGCGCTGCTGGCCGACCTGCAAAGCTACATCGACAGCCTCAAGGGCCACGCGATCATCGTGTTGCACGCCGACGGCAGCCATGGCCCGGAATACTACGAGCGTTATCCGCAAGCGCTCGAACGCTTCAAGCCGATCTGCCACACCAACCAGTTGGGCAGTTGCAGCCGTGATGAACTGGTGAACGTGTACGACAACACGATCCTCTACACCGACCACTTCCTCGCCAAGGTCATCGAGTTGCTCAAGCGTAATCAGGACACCCTGGATACCTCGATGCTGTATGTCTCCGACCACGGCGAATCGCTGGGTGAAAACGGTTTGTACCTGCATGCGGCGCCGTATGCATTGGCGCCAGAAGCGCAGACCCATGTGCCGATGGTGATGTGGTTTGGCAACAATACCCTGGCGCAACTGGGGATTGATCGCGATTGCCTGCAAGGCAAGACCGGGCAGCCGGACCTGAGCCATGACAACCTGTTCCATTCGGTGCTGGGCTTGTTTGAGGTGAAGACCGCGCTGTATCAGCCTGGGCTGGATGTGTTTCGCGGGTGCCGGCCAGCCATGACGGCTGGGCAGTAACCCGGAGTTGCACCTATACCCTTGTAGGAGTGAGCCTGCTCGCGATAGCGGTGTGTCATTCAACAATGATGTCGGCTGATACACCGCTATCGCGAGCAGGCTCACTCCTACAAGGGGCTGTGGCACATCAAGAATCGAGCTGTGCCAAATAGTCCCACGGGTAGATCCCGCGTTGATGGCCGTCGCTGAACACCAGTTGCACGCCGTAGCCCTGCGGGTTGATCTCAATCAGGCGAACACGCTCATCCACCAGCGGCGTCAGACCTTTCAGGCGAAACGCGCGGCACTGCGAGCACGGGCACTGGCGGCGCAGTTCGGCGTGATTGAACAGCGATTCGCGGCCGTCCGGCCAGCTCAGCCGCAGCGTCCGCTGGCTCTGCGAATTGCCGACTGACAGCGGGTTCATTGCAACTGACTCAAGGCAATCCGCACCGCTTTGCGCACTTCCGGGTCGCCGTCATCCTGCGCCGCCTGCAACGCCGCCACCGCGCCGCGATCATGCAACTCACCGAGGGCCAGCGCGGCTTCCTTGCGCAGGTTGCTGATGCGATGGCCAAGGGTCTCGATCAGGGCGTCCAGCGCCGGCGCAAAACGCAAGCGACCGAGGCTGCGGGTAGCACGCAGGCGCACTTGCCAATAGTCATCGCCGAGGGCTGCGATCAACGCCGGCCCGGCGTCGCTGTGTCCGACCTTGCCCAGCGTCGTGGCCGCTTCTTCGCGCACTTGCCAGGCATCGTCCTGCAGCGCTTGACGCAGGGCTGGCAGCACGTCGGCGCCGGACGCCAGACCGAGGGCGCCGGTGGCGGCGCGGCGCACTTCGGTGTCCGGGTCGGCGCTGGCCAGGCGCGCCAGAGCCGGCAGTGCGTCGAGCTGCTTGAGCCAGCCGAGCACACCGACGGCTTCGCGGCGCACGTTGGCGTCGGCATCGCTCAACGCAGTGATAGCAGCCGGTGCGGCCTCGGCGAAACGCAATTCGCGCAAGGCACGGAACGCGGCGATTCGCACGCTGACTTCAGCATGATCGGTCCACGGCAGAATCACCCGGCCGGCCGCTTCAGTTTTGAGCAGGCTCAGACTTTGCGCGGCGGCTGCCTGCACTGCCGCAGATGGATCGGTCAGTGCCTGGCACAGCGCAGCCACTACCGGTTCGTCTTCCCACGCTTCCAGCAGCCGCGCAGCTTCGGCGCGGACTTCTTCGGCCGGATCTTCGCTCAGTCTTTCGACCAGCCACAGCAGGCCGTCCGGTTCTTCCAGATCCGCCAAATCAATCAGGGCAATGTGTCGCACACCGGCATCGTCAGCGGTCAGACGCGGTTGCAGGGCGAGGATGTCGTCGTTATCGGTCACAGCAAAAAATGAGGTCATAGGGCAAATCGCGGCAAGGGGTTTTCGGGAGGCAGGCCGAGCGGGTTGAGGCGCGGCAGCGGGCGGGAGTTGTCGTGGCGCAGCAGGTCGAGACAATGGCGCTTGAGGCGGGAGAATTCGGTGCTGGTGACCAGTTCAGAAGTGCGCGGGCGTGGGAAATCCAGGCGCAGGTCTTCGATGATTCGCCCCGGACGTGCGCTCATCACCAGCAAGCGGTCGGCGAGAAACAGCGCCTCGTCGATGTCGTGGGTGACGAACACCACGGTGGTGCGAATCCGCGTCCAGATGTCCAGCAGCAGCTCCTGCATGTTCAGGCGGGTCAAGGCATCCAGCGCGCCGAACGGTTCGTCCATCAGCAGCAGACGCGGACGGTTGACCAGCACCCGAGCAATCTCCACCCGTTGCTGCATGCCGCCGGAGAGCTGATCGGGCCAGCGCTCGGCAAAACCGTCGAGGCCCACCAGTTTGAGCATTTCATCCGCCGCGCGATGACGTTCAGCCTTGCCGATGCCGCGCATCTTCAAGCCGAAAGCCACGTTATCGCGCACCGTGCGCCACGGAAACAGCGTGTGATGCTGGAACACCATGCCGCGTTGTGGCGACGGCCCGGACACCTCGCCGCCATCGACTTTGAGGCTGCCGGTATGGGCGCTCAAGTGTCCGGCGAGTGCGCCGAGCAAGGTCGACTTGCCGCAACCGGACGGGCCGAGAATGCACACGAACTGGCCCGGTTCGATCTGGCAATCCAGCCCCTGCACGGCTTCGAAGGCTTGCTGCCCCTCACCGAGAACGATCGACAACTGGCGAATATCGATTCGCCCTTCCGGGGTTTGCATTGCGCTCATCAGGCTTTTCCTCGTGGTCGATGCCAGGGCGTGAACAGCCCGCCCAGGCGCTTGATCAGCAGACTGCTGCCCATGCCCAGCACACCGATCAGCAGCATGCCGACGACGATGTCGGCGTAGTTCTGAATGGTGTAGGACTCCCAGGTGTAGTAACCGATGCCGAACTGGCCGGAGATCATTTCCGCCGTGACCAGACAGAACCACGAGGTGCCCATGCCGATGGCGAGGCCAGTGATGATGCTCGGGGCGGCACCCGGCAAAATCACTTCCAGCAGGATCGCCCGGCGCCCTGCACCGAGGCTTTTTGCCGAGGCGATCAGCCGTGGGTCGACACCCTCCACCCCGTGCACGGTGTTGAGCAAAATCGGGAACAACGCACCGGTGAAGGTGATGAACACCATCGACAGCTCAGACGACGGGAACATCAGGATCGCCAACGGAATCCACGCCACCGCCGGAATCGGCCGCAGTACTTCCAGCGGTGGCAGCAGCAGGTCTTCGGCCCATTTCGAGCGGCCGATGGCCAGGCCCAGGGCAATGCCGATGATCAATGCCGCGAGATAGCCAGCGAACACGCGGCCGAGGCTCGCGCTCAGGTGCTGCAGCAGCTTGCCGGAGTCGCCCAGGCCCAACGCCGCTTCGATCACCGCCAACGGGGTTGGCATGTTGGCGAAGGTGACCAGGCCGAGGTTCCAGTGGTGGCTCGCGGCGAGTTGCCAGAACAGCAGGCAGAGCGCTATGGAGGTTGCTCTGGTGATCCAGCGGGGTTTTGGGATTTTCATGAATCGGGTTTCCATGTTTGGAGCGGTGTGATGGCTGAGATCGCCCCCCTCACCCCAGCCCTCTCCCCCAGGGGGGCGAGGGGGAAAGGGAGCAGATCTTCAAGCCTTTCAAAATCTCGGTTCGGCTCGATAGCGAGCAGATATTCATGATTTTCAAAAACTGAGTTCGGCTCGATATTTCAGGTCGGCTTAGCTCCCGCAAACACCTCGTTCAGTCCCCTCTCCCTCCGGGAGACGGCTAGGGTGAGGGTGAGTTTTTGATCTTCAATTAGCGGGCAGCCACGGCCTGGGTCGTGGCGTCGGTAAAGTCGAAGACCTTGCCACCCTGCGCCGCCGCATATTGCTGGGCCTGGCCCTTGAGCAGAAACGCGCTCAAGCGGCCCTTGGCATCGCTGGCGAACCACGCCTGATCGGCGAGCAATTTGATCCCGCTGTCACTGGCCTGGGCATACACCGCGCGGATGTTTTTGCCGTCGTGTTTCAGAGCGGCCAACGCGGTGAAGGCCGATTCGGCGGAGGCGTACTGGCGCACCTTGTCTTCACCGCGCACCCAGATTTCGGCGACGTGGCTGAAGTCGGTGATGGCTTTGCCGGTCGCTGCATCCAGCGCTTTCAACGGCGTTTGCGCGTAGTTGGCGAGTTGCGCGGTGTAGTCCAGATTCGAAGCCTTGAAGGCGGTGCGGATGTACTGATCGTCGACGAAGGTGTTGAGGTCGAGGCCGCGATCGGCCTTCTTCAGCAGCTTCAGGGTGTCGATCGCCGTGCCCACCGCCTGACGGTATTCCGGCTTCCAGCTCAGGTCACGGGTCTGCACGCCAAGCGGGCCGTGGAACAGGTAGTTGACCTCGGCATCGACGCCGGTGACTTTGGCGATCAGCTCGCTGTACTTCTCAGGCTCAGCAGCCAGCAACTGATTGGCCTCGATGCTCGCCCGCAGGTAGGCGACGACGATTTCCGGGTACTGTTTCGCGTAGGCCTGATCCACCAGTGCACCGTGGAAAGTCGGCGCGTTGGCCTGGGCGCCGTCGTAAATCTTGCGGGCGAAACCACGGCTGGGGAACAGTTCGGCGAACGGCACGAAATCGGCGTGAGCGTCGATCTTGCCGGCCTGCAATGCAGAGCCTGCGACTTCCGGTGGCTGAGCGATGATGTTGACGTCTTTGAGTGGGTCCCAACCCTGCTCCGCCACCGCGCGCAGCAACATGCCGTGGGCGGTCGAAGCGAATGGCACCGAGATGGTCTTGCCCTTGAGTTCGCTCAGCGCCTGCACCCCGGACGCACTCGGCACCACGATGCCGTTGCCGCTGCCCTTGATGCTGCCCGACAGCACGCTGATGAACAGGCTGTGCTTGCCGGCGGTTTCGAACGCCACCCCGTTGAATGCACCGGGGAAGTCGGCCATGGCGCCGAAGTCGAGTTTGCCGGCGACCATCTCGTTGGTCAGCGGCGCACCGCTGGTGAAGTTCTTCCACTGCACATCGTATTTCGCGTCTTTGTAGGCGCCGTCGTGCGGCAGGTATTTGTCGAGCAGACCGAGTTCACGAATCAACAGGCCGCCGGCGGCGCAATTGATGGTGGTGTCCTGGGTGCCGATGGCGATGCGGATGGTTTCGGCCGAGGCCGACAGGGTGAATGAAGCCAGTACCAGACCGGCAATTGCTGCACGCAACATGAGTGTTTCCCCTCGAATCATTTATTGGATGTTCGTCTCCGCCGCGATCAGGGCGCGGTGGGAAACGAGGGGGTCTGTAAATTAGCGTCCGGGGTTTCCGGGTAGCTTTAGGGTGTCGTAGATCTCTGTAGGAGTGAGCCTGCTCGCGATAGCGGTGTATTGGATGTCGATGTGTTGTCTGCCACACCGCTATCGCGAGCAGGCTCACTCCTACAGGGGAAAGCGTTTAACGCAGGAGATAAGGGATGTCGACTTTGACGGCGCCAGTCGGGCAGTCCTTTTCACACGGCATGCAGTACCAGCATTCATCGAACGCCATGTAGGCCTTCTGTGTGGCCGGGTTGATCGCCAGCAGGTCCATCGGGCAGACGTCGACGCACACGGTGCAGCCCTTCTCGGCGATGCATTTGTCCTCGTCCACGGTGACCGGGGCGTTGGAGCGGAAGAAGATTTCCTGGGCTTGATAGGCCATGGTTCGGACTCTCTCTGGTGATGCATCAAGCGGCGAACGCGCCCACCCGCAAGCGATCGTAAGCCTGCATTTCTTCGGCATCGAGCGGGATGATGTACGGCTCGACGGGTTTCTTGAAACTGGTCATGCGGCCGTCTTCACCCTTCTTCAGATGGCAATGGCAGAACCACTCGCTGTCGTTGCGCTGCGGGTGATCGACGCGGTAGTGGTACAGGCCCCAGCGGCTCTCCGCGCGGAACAGCGAGGCGCGCGCGGCCATTTCGGCGCAGTCGCGGATCACACTGGTTTCCATCGCGCGCATCAGTTCGTGGGCGTTGTTGGCCTTCATCTGATCGAGGTCGCGCTCGATGTCGCTGAAGCGCTGCAAGCCGATCTGCATTTTTTTGGTCACTTTCGGCGGTTGCAGGTAGTCGTTGACGAAGCGCCGCAGCTTGTACTCGACCTGTGCCGGCGGCAGACCCTGTTCGCGATCCAGCGGCGCATAGACCCGCGCTTGTTCTTTCTCGATCTGCGCGGCATCCAGCGTCGAGAACTCGCGCCCGGCGACAAAATCCGCGGCGTTGTGCCCGGCAAACCAGCCGTAGGTGAACGCGCCGAGCATGTAGTTGTGCGGCACGGCGGCCATGTCACCCGCCGAGTACAAGCCTTTCACCGAGGTCTCGGCCCGCTCGTTGACCCACACCCCGGACGCCGAATGGCCGCTGCAAAAGCCGATCTCCGAGATGTGCATCTCGACCATTTGCGTGCGGTAATCAGTGCCGCGATTGGCGTGGAACTGACCACGACTCGGGCGCTCGTTACTGTGCAAGATCTCTTCGATGTTCTGGATGGTTTCCTCGGCCAGGTGATCGAGTTTGAGAAACACCGGGCCATTGCCGCTTTCCAGTTCCTGGTGGAACTCCCACATCATCTGCCCGCTCCAGTAGTCGCACTCGATGAAGCGTTCACCCTTGTTGTTGGCGGTGTAGCCGCCCAGCGGGCCGGTCACATAGGCGCAGGCCGGGCCGTTGTAGTCCTTGATCAACGGGTTGATCTGGAAGCATTCGAGGTTGGCCAGCTCGGCCCCGGCGTGATAGGCCATGGCGTAGCCGTCGCCGGCGTTGGTCGGATTTTCATAGGTGCCCATCAGGTAACCCGAGGACGGCAGACCGAGGCGACCGGCCGCGCCGCACGCGAGGATCACCGCTTTGGCCTTGATCACATGGAAATCGGCGGTGCGGCAATCGAAGCCCATCACGCCGTTGACCGCGCCCTCCTCGTCGGTGAGCAAACGGGTGCAGACCAGACGATTGGTGATACTCACCCGCGCGCGTTTCAACTGGCGGTAAAGGACCTTTTTGATGTCGTGCCCTTCTGGCATCGGCAGCACGTAGGCGCCCATGTGGTGGACTTTTTTCACCGCGTAATCACCGGTCTCGTCCTTCTCGAACTTCACGCCCCAGCGATCCAGTTGCTCGATGGTTTCGAAGCTGTGAGTGGCGTAGGCGTACACCGCCGCCTGATTGACGATGCCGTCGTTGGCGATGGTGATTTCCTTGGTGTACTGCTCCGGCGTCGAGTGCCCAGGGATGATCGCGTTGTTCAGGCCGTCCATGCCCATGCTGATCGCGCCGCTGCGCTTGACGTTGGCCTTGTCCACCAGCAGCACGCGCAAGTCGCGGTTCTTCTCTTTGGCCTTGATCGCCGCCATCGGGCCGGCAGTGCCGCCGCCGATCACGACGATGTCGTATTCCTGTTCCAAGATCTTGCGGGTCATGTCACGCCCCTTTTTGCCGGTCGATCCGCAGGCGGTACTGGAACGCATCGCCACGGTAGTAAAGGTGTTCGAAGTCCAGCGGCTGGCCGTTGGCGTCGTGGGTCAGACGTTCGATGCGCATGATCGGCGAGCCGGCCTCGACGTTCAGCGCCTGGGTCAAATCGCTGTCGGCCAGCACCGCGTCAATCGCCAGATCGGCGTGGCCGAGGGCGATGCCGCAGTCGTTTTCCAGAATCAGGAAGATGTCGCGAGTCACCAGATCGGCCTTCTCCAGCCGTTCGCCGACGGCTTTGGGCAGGTAGGTGATTTCCAGCGAGATCGGCTCGCGGTTGATCAGGCGTACGCGTTTGATCTGCGCCACGGTCTCGCCTTCGGCCACCTGCAAGCGCTCGGCGACACGTTTGTCGGCGGGGATGAATTTGAAACTGCGCAGGCGGTTGATCACCTCGTAGCCGCGCCCGGTCATGGACTCGGCGAGGCCTTGCAGGCTGCTGACGTTCTGAAAGGTTTTCGGCTTGGCGACGAAGGTGCCCTTGCCGTGGATCTTGAAGATCAGCCCTTCTTTCTGCAGATCACCCAGCGCCTGGCGCACGGTGATGCGGCTGACTTTGAACAGCGTGCCGAGCTCACTTTCGGACGGCATCTGGCTGTCTTGCGGGTATTCGCCATCAAGAATGCGTGCGCGCAGGACATCGCGCAGCTGGGTGTGCAGCGGGACGCTACTGAGGGACAGGACATTATCGGTCATCAGGGATCACTTGTTATAACGAGTTATGACGTGATCTTAGAGACGTTATGACAAGCTTGAGAAATATTGTTTGGGCATAACCTTAGACACGACAACACACAGACCCTTGTGGGAGGGGGCTTGCTCCCGAAGGCGGTGTGTCAGGCGATGGAAATACCAGCAATGCCGGCCTCTTCGGGAGCAAGCCCCCTCCCACAAGGAAATGGTGTTGTGGTCTGGAGGATCAGTGCCGTTTGAGGATCTGGTCCATCACCCAATCGGTCTTCAGGGCTTGCGCGGCGACTGCCGGATGCTGCGAACCACCACGAATATGCGCATTCATGCCCAGCACGTGATGCCACTGAATGTGCTCGTGATGGGGGATCTCCAGGCTGATCTGCTCATCGGCGAACAGCTGCACAGGATGCTCGTCAAACACGGAGAACGCGATCCGGCCCTGACTGCCGATAATCTGCACCCGATCCTCGCGCCGATCCGCCACAAAGCTCCAGCAACCCATGCCCAGCGCGCCCGAGGCGAACCGCCAACTGGCGCTGACCGCGTCTTCCGCCGCATACAAACCGGCCTGACGCGCAGTGAAACCGGCGACTTCGACGATATCGCCGAGCAGGTACTGGAACAGGTCAAAACCGTGGCTGGCCAGATCGGCAAAGTAGCCGCCGCCGGCCACACTCGGGTCAGTTCGCCAGTTGGCGCTGCCGTCCAGATCCGCCGCCGATGGGGCCTTGGTCAGCGTCCAGCTCAGGTGCCGCACCTCGCCGATGCGGCCCTGCGCCAGCCATTGCCGAACCTGGGCAAAGCGCGGCAACGAACGGCGGTAGTACGACACGAACAAGTGCAGACCGGCGTCGGCAAACGCCTGCTGCATTTCGCGGCTTTGTCCGGCGTTGAGCGCCATCGGTTTCTCGACACAGCAGTGCTTGCCGGCGGCGGCGACTTTCAGGCTGTAGGCGTAGTGGCTGTCGGGGGGCGTGGCGATGTACACCGCGTCCACCTCGGGGTCGTTGATCAGCGCATCGACATCGGTGTAGGCCCGGGCGATGCCGTGGCGCGCGGCGTAATCGCTCACCGCTTCGAGGCGGCGGCCCATCACCGCCACCAGCGCCGAACCGGGCGCCTTGTAAAAGGCCGGCCCGCTCTTGCGTTCAGTGACGCTGCCGCAACCGATCATGCCCCACCGCACCACATCCATGCTCAACTCCCTGTGTTTGAAACACTCAGCCGATGCGCAACGCGCGCAGATCGAGGTGGCCGTCCTTGATGGGCGGGCACCAGTAGTAGCCGCCGGTGATCGGCCGGCTGATGCGATACAGACCGTCAGTGATGCCGTCTTCCAGACCGCTCATACGCCGCAGTTGGGCCTCGAAGGCGTCCAGCGAAAAACCGAAGGCGAGGAACATCAGGCCGGCGCGATCACCGTCGATCCATGGCATCGAACGGCGCACGACGAACGCTTCGGGGGCGAAGCTTTCCTGGGCGGTGCGTTTGACGTGGGCGGAGACTGGCGCGTCATCGATCTCTTCGTTGTCGCTGAGGCGACGGCCCATGATGTTGTCCTTGTCTTCGGCGGACAGCTTATGGAACCCCTTGAGGTCGTGCTGCCACTGCTGGATCGCGGCGAAGCTGCCTCCGACCAGACCATCAGCGCCCTCGCCCAGCAACGCGGCGGCGATCGCGGCGTCATCGTGCGGGTTTTCGGTGCCGTCTTCGTAGCCGGTCAGGTCATGGCCGTCCTTGTGGCGGAAGGCTTCCTGCATGTCTACCAGGCGCAGCGCCGGGGCCAGCGCGGCTTCGAAGGCGTGGCAGCGATTGAGCAATTCACCCCGGTCAACACCGTGCAGCCAGACCCACAGCGCGTGCTGGGTCGACGGGTTTTCCACGCCGACGCCGCTCATGGCCGGAAAGCTGCGCAGACCGTCGATCTGCACGTTCAGGGCTTTGGTCAGGGATTCACCGAAACCCATCACAGCCGACTTGCCGTCCACCAGATTCATCAGGTTGTCGATCGCCTGCGGCAGTGCTTCAACCGACGCAAGGGCAAAAAACAGGTGACGTGCTTGCGCAGGAACAGGGGTGGCGAGAATGCCCGGCTGGTAGTAACTCATGTGAACTCCTTGGGAAAGTGCGCGGGAGTTTACCTGTGGCCGGAGGGTTTGTGTGGGTTTGGAGAATGCTAAAAACCCCTCACCCTAACCCTCTCCCAGAGGGAGAGGGAACTGAACGGGGGAAGCTGTAGAGATATGCCGACTTGAAAATGATGTACCGAATCCATAATCGACAAAAATCTTTCAGGTCGATGTATGACGCGACACACCTCGGTCGGCCCCCTCTCCCTCCGGGAGATGGCTGGGGTGAGGGTTTGTGTCATGCCGCCACGCACTCGGGCTCATCCCGGTCCAGCGCTTGAACGCCCGGCGAAAACTGCGCACGTCGCTGTAGCCGACTTCTTCGGTAATCCGCTCGATGGGCATGTCCGGATTGGCCAGCAGACTCATGGTCCGCGCCTGACGTACCTGTTCCAGCAGCGCTTCAAAGGTCAGCGCATGCTCGGTCAAACGGCGGCGCAAGGTGCGACTGCTCATGTTCAGATCGCCGGCGATTTTTTCGATATGGCTGCCCCGGCTCAGGTCCCGGGCAATCGCCCGCTCCACTGCTTGAATCAGATCGAGTTTCTGATGCACCTGCGCCGCTTCCAGCTCCAGCAACGCAACCGCCTGACGCAGCGCCAGCGAATGATGATTGGGCAGGTTGACGTCCAGCCACCGGGCATCGATCAGCATGCGATTGTGCAGACAGCCGAAGCGTACGTCCGGCCCGAGCAGGCGGTGATATTCGCTCAGGTAATCCGGCGCGGCATGCACGAACTCCACGGCGATCGCCTTGAAATCATGGCCCGCCAAGGCCCGGCCATACACCAGCAGGCTGGCGAAAAACTCTTCAACGGCGAACACCTGCACGTCGGCAAACGGCAAGCGACATTCGGCATCGAGGTGCACCTGATCACCCACCACATCGACGCTGGATACCACGATTCCGCCGGAGGTGTGCTGATGGCGAATGCCGAGGGCAAAGGCATCGCGCAAGGTCTTGCACAGCGACAGCACATGCCCGAGCAGCCCCAGCGTACCCAACACATTCTGCGCGCCGACCCACAGCCCCAGGCCCTGATTGGGCAGCACTTTGAGCGCCCGTTGAATCATCGCCACGGCCTGGCGGTAGGAAATCCGCTGCGCCGGATCCTGCAGATCTTCGAGGGTGAAACCCAGGCCACGACACAGGCTTTCGGGGTCGATGCCTTTGTTGTGCACGACTTCAGCGAGGGTTTGCAGGAGAAACGGCGAAACCAGCGCCAATTCAAAAGTGGGGTCTTGGACTTTTACGTTCATGGGGGCTGACATTCCGGATCACGCTTGATTGTTATTTTTGTAACCGGTTATGTCGAAGGAAGTTAGCACAGGGTTGGCCGACTGTCCGCAGAAGTCCCCCTAACTGTCCGCCAATACCCTGCCCCAGCGGGCGCCAAGCGCTTATTTCTATGGTGCCGGACGTTCTGCGTACCGGCGCCACGTCCCACCACAATAATAATGAGGACAGCCATGAGCCCGAACCGCGCCACTTTCCCCTTGCGTCTGGCACTGACTTTGCTCGGATGCACCGCGTGCCTGCCGGCCCTGGCCACCGAAGCCGGCGTCGACAACATCGGCCCCGGCACCGACGGATTTTTCATGCTGCCGCTGGAAGTCGACAGCCTTCCGCAGAACATGGTCGCGTTCAACCTCTACTACAACCATTACAAGTCGACCAAGCTCAACATCAGCTCGTTGGGCGGCAAGGTGCCGAATGTCGAAATCGAATCCACGGCGGTGATCCCGCGTATTGATTACCTGAGCCCGGTGCGCGTGTTCGGCGGACGTCTGGCCGGCTACATCGCCCAGCCCTGGCTGAAGCAGGAAGTCTCGGTCTACGGCGTCAGCGATACCCGCGAAGGCATGGGCGATACCACGATTGCGCCGATCATCCTGTGGGACATGGGCAAGAACCTGACCCTCGGCGCAGCCATTGAAGTCACGGTGCCCACGGGGGAATACAGCGTCGATCGGCTGGCCAACACCAGCAACAATTTCTACACCTACAAGCCGCTGTTCTCCTTCACCTGGTTGCCGACCGACAAGACCGAAGTGTCGATGAAGACCACCTACAGCTTCAACGAGAAGAACAAGGACACCGACTACAAGTCCGGGCAGATCTTCCACTTCGATTACTCGGCCAGCTACAAGATCACCGACGATGTGATGCTCGGCCTCAACGGCTACTACCTCAAGCAGACCACCGACGACAAACAGTACGGCCACACTGTGCAGTTCGCCGGGCAGGATGTGGACGACGGCGTGCGCGGCAAAGTCTTCGCGATTGGCCCGGCGTTGCATTTCACCTTTCTCAAATACGCCAGCGCGGAGATTCGCTGGGCCAAGGAGTTTGACGTGGAGAACCGGCCAGAGGGGGAAATGTTGTGGGCGAAGGTGAGTATTCCGTATGCGTTCTGAGTGCATTTGTAGGAAGGTGCGCGCGGATTTGTAGGCTGGAAACCTGAAAAACAGAGTGGAGGAATAGGCCTACAACGGCGGTCGAGATTGCCGGACAACGGAGGGAAACGTCCGGCAGACTCCAAAGGGTCGATTGCAGATACTGGGCTTCGTTATCCCATGGTTCTTCGAGAGCTCATGGGGTACATCGTCTGCCAGTGATGACAATGGGCCATTCCCCCTTAAACTGCTGAGATTGATCACGGAGATCACTATGAGCTTATTACTTTCCCCGTTTTACTCTGACTTCGAATCCGAAGAAGAGGCAGAGAGCTACGATCGCTGGTTTCGTGCCAAGGTACAGGAGGCACTCGATGACCCCAGCCCTGGCATTCCCCATGATGAAGCTATGGCAATGCTTGACCAGATGCTGGAAGAGATGCGCAGGAAGCGCCGCGCTGCTGCTTGAATGGAGCGCTCAAGCTCTGAACGATCTGGCTGACATTATCGATTACGTTGAACAATACAATTCCAACGCTTCCGTGGCTCTACAGCACAAGGTTGGTGCAGCAACGCAAAGGCTTTCATCAATCCCCTATGGTTACCGGGCCGGTCGAGTGCCAGGCACTCGGGAAATGGTGGTCAATCCGAACTATCTGCTGGTCTATCGAGTGAACAGGCGCATCAAAATACTGACGTTAGTCCACACCCGACGACAATACCCACGAACCTCATCAACATAAAAAAAGGGCGGCCAAAAGGCCGCCCGAAGCGTACTACACGAGAGTCTTTTACAGCGTCAGTTGCCCCCGCTCCTCCTCGGTCAACTGCTGCTTGGCCTGTTCATCCAGCGCGCCGGCACCCAGTACCTGCACCGGGCTATTCGGGTTGTAACCCGGCGCCGGCGCACGACTGGCACCATCACGGCTCGGCGCCAGTTGTTCGTTGCCGAAGCTCAGCACCTGCACGGTGAACACCGACGCCTGGTTCTGCCGCGCCGCTGCTTGCTGCTGACGCGCCACGTCCTCAGCGGCCTGGGTTGCCGAAGATGCCGCCGAACTGGCCGAGGTGATCGCCCCGGTGTTCACCGCAGCCACCACCGGTACGCCACTGGTCTTGCCTTGCACGGCGATGTTGGCGGCATTGACCACGGTCAGCGCGGCGATGTTGACGTTGCCCGAGACGCGAATGCCCGCCTCGCCCGCATCAATGGTGCCCAGCGGCGCGATCAGGTCGATGTCTCCCGGCGCCACTTCGGCAATCGGGTTAAGGGTGGCGATACCCGCACCGGTGCTCGGCACCGAAGGCGACAGGGTTACATTGCCCCAAGTGTCGTAAACCCGTTTCGGCGGGGTGTAGACCACGGTGGTTTTCGAGCCGCGACCGGCGTTGATGTCGCCCTCGGCCGACCAGCCGAGGATCGAGCCGCCGAAGGTGGTCATGATCCGGCTCTGGCCGAGCAGAATGCTGCCCTGCGAGTAGAGCTGAATGTTGCCCGAACCCTGGGTGATAATCCCGGCGGTGGACGGTGGTGCTGCGCCTTCGATGCCGAACACCTGACCGCCGCCCGGCGTGAGCATCTGGATATCGCCGCCGAACAGCGTCTTGACCCCTGCTCCGCCATACAGCGTGATGTCGCCGTCGTAACGGAGTGGATTGCCCGCCACATCGGTGCTCGGGAACAGTGCGGCAATGGCGTTGCGACCGCGCACATAACTGCCTTTGCGCGGACCGTCAGCGTCGTTGTATTCCAGGCCGCCGGCGCGCAGTTCGGCGAAGTACACCTGGCGCGCAAAGATCGCCTGCTCGGCACTTGGCAGCGCGGTATAGAACGCCTGTGCCTGCTCTGCGTTGCCGCTGAAGCCGTAGCCGAGCGTCAGCCAGCTCTGCAACTCGTCGAGGTAGGTCTTGACCACTTTGCCCGGCTGGCCGTTGAGAGAGGCATTCGGGTCAGCAAGGTTCTGCGGGGTCAGGTAACGCGCGATGAACCTTGTGTAATCCGGCCCCTGCGCGCCCACGCCCGCCTGCAATACCACGCTGGCGCCAGGCCGCGAATCCCCGGCCACTATCGCGCCGAGGCTGGTAATGCTGGCGCGGTTTTCCATCAGGATGTTGCGCCCGGCATTAATGTCCAGCGTTCCAGGTCCGGCGATATCGAAGCTGCTGTAGAGAATGTCGCGGCCCGCCGAGACGCGCGATACATCTCGCAGGTCATTGTGGACGAACAGGTTGCCGGTGGAAAAAATGTCCTCCTTGCCGCTACTCATTTCCACTGTCGGCACGGTCGCAGGCTGCCCCAGGGCAGTGCCAGAGGCAACGATGTCGCGTCCGGCGATCATCCACACAGGCCCCGCCGCTTCGTACCAGGTGCGTCTGGAAGTAGAAAAGCTCAACGTTTCGCCACTGCGAATGCCCACCAGGTCCCCCGTCAGCGCATAGAATCGCGCCGGCCCCTGTACGTCGTTCGATCCCGAGTAGGTGTTGGGACCATAGGCAAACAGCGGATATCGCACGTTGCCCTCTGCCGCCACGCCATCGTCGCTGTAGTTGGTGCGCAGCGGTTTTCCGGCGTTGCTGTTGGTGTAAGCATTGAATGCCGGGTTGAACGGGGTAGCCACGGCCATCGGGCTGGCCCCCGACTGGTTGATCGCATAGCCACCGGCGTAGATAGAGTCACCTGCCAGCAGTTCAAGCTGCCCCGACTTCGACGGCGCCAGAAGCAGTGAGTAACCTTGCAGCGGGTAGTTGTTTACGCCAATGAATGTCGCGGATGGCCCTGCATAAACGGACCCTTGGCCCGCCACCGCGCGCAGAATCGATGGGTAGACAAATCGGCCGTCGGTAGGCGAGGTATTGCGGCCCGTGATCAGGCCGTTGGATGTACTGAATTCTGCTATCTGTGTGCCCGGCGTCAGGTTCCCGCCAGCCGAGAACAGATCGATTGCCGTGTGGTCAGTCCACAATGAAAAGCCACTGAGGATACCGCCCTGCTCAACGCTTGCGTCGGCCGCCATGATCGGGCTGGCGTTCATCAGACTCACTCGCCCAGGATCCGCGGCACCGCCCAACACCAGATCACCGCGGCTGCTCAGGCTCATGCCCGAGTCACCCGGAATCAGCACCACGCCTCCGGAAGCACTACCGGTGGTCGAGGTAAACGGATCAAGTGCGCGGGTTTCCCGAAGATCATTGAACACAGCGCCGGCGCCGTACTGCAGGTTGATGCCGCCGAGTGCTCCACCCGTCATGTGTGCCGCGCCGCGCAGGTTGATCAGCGCGCCCTGCAGATCATGATTCGGTTGGCCGAAGCCGGTTTCTCCGGCCCGCGCTTGCAGCGAAGGGTTGAGCGTGCCGCCGATACGAATGTCCATGTCACCACCACCGGTCATCTGCACGCTGCCATCGCTGGCGACTCGACCGGTGCTGCCTACCGCGACGATCAGCCCCTGACCGCGCGGGTAGTTAACGGCATCGCCTAGCGGTTTGAGCATGCCGGCATCACCACCAGCCCGCAGGCTGATATTGCCACCGCCCAAGGTACCGAAACCGGTGAAACCCACCAGGTAGGGTTCAGTGTTGATCACCCGATCTGAGTTCATTTGGGTGGAATAACTGCCGAAGTTGATCCACCAGGCCGTGGGCACATCCGGGTTTCCCGTGCCTTGACGCCACAGCCAGTTGCCCACTGCCACACTGGCCATCTGCTCGCGGAACCCGCTCGCTGTCGATTGGGCTTTCGTCCCGACCGAATCACCGGAAACCGAGCCACCGGCATTGATTGTCAGGTTGCCGCCCATCTGCGGATACCAGGCCTGATAGAGGCTGTCGCTGCCGCCGTCGACCCATTTTTCATAAGCGGCACCGGCCGTACCCAACACCGAATCGTTATCCGAAAGATGCCCGCGCGGCAGGTTATAGAGCGGATCGATATTCGTTGATTGGGTGCCGGCGGTGTATACGCCGAACGGTGAATCCATGCTCAGATTGCCGGCGGCGATCAGGTCGAGATCACCCGTGCCGGTGCGCAGAACACTGAACATCTGCATATGGGCCTTGGCCGTTTTCCCGGGATTGTTGCCGATGCACAGTTCCGGCTGCAGATCACAAATGAATTGGGCCTCCTCGGGAACCGGTTCGTAGTCCGGCCCCATTCCACTGCCTGGCGCCCAGACCCAACGGGCCATGGGTACGCACAAGTCGGCAATCTGCTGGCAGTACTCGAGCATGTCATCAGGGACCGGCTCGTAGGGCGTAAAGAAGGGATTATCCGGAGCCCAGACCAGCTTGCCCGCCGCCGTGGTGATGTTGACGCCGTAATGACTGTCCGCCAGCCGCAGATTGCCATCGGTGGTGACAGGCTTCACGGCACGACTATCGGCCGCAGCCAGATCTGCACCGGCGACCACGCGCATCGACCACGACGCACTGCCCGACGGCAGCATGCTGGCCAGCGCCCAGTTCTTGCCTTGTTGTGTGCCGTTGAGCGGCCGCAACTCGATCAGCGAAGTGCCTTCGGCGAGCTTCACATCGGTCATCGACGGAATCAGCGAACCGCGCAGCAAGGCCAGTTCGCCCTTTAATTTCACCCCGGCGAACGTAGTCAGATCTGCATCGTAAACGCTGGGCAACGGCACACCCTTGGGCCAGTTCATCGCTTGCAGGGCGGTGGCCTTGTTCAAACGGATCCCGGCACCCAGGCGAGTGTCGGCAGGAAACGTCACGCTGTCGCTGAGCAGCGTACCGGCGGCGTACAGCAGATGACCGTTGCTGTCGTGAATCGCCCCCGCCAGCACGGTGCCGGCGCTGAAGGTATACGCCTCAGCCAACACTGCCTGAGTCGGCAGCAACGTGCCGCTGGCCAACACCGCGCCCTGAAGGGTCACGTCGTAATTGAGCGTGGCGCCTATCGGGAACTGCGTGCCTTCGGCCAGCGAAACACCGCTGCCCGGCACAATCAGGTCGCCACCGAATGGCTGCACACCGGCAATCAGTTTCCAGCCGGCATCGTCCTGGGTTTCCGGCGGCGGCGCGAACCCGTCGTTGATGCTGCCGTAAATATCGAGGTTGCCACCGGCGCGAATCACCAGGCTGCCAGCTTCTCCGGAACCATATACGGAGGGGTTCAGCTGCGTGTGCGGATTGAGACTGGCGTAGCGGTAACCGGACAAATCCAGATCGCCCTCCACCACCAGATCACCGTCGGCAGTCTTGCTGGCGATCTCCACACCGGGCCGCAAATGGAACGCATCGGCATACGTGGCGTTGTTCAACCCGGCGAGTTTGCGTTGCAGCAGATCGTTATTGCCCAGTGCGGCGTTGATAAAGTCATTGCTGTCGCCGTGAATACGTTCGAGCATGGCCTGATCAATCACCTGATACGGTCGGCCACTGACCGCCGGATCGACGCCATCGCGGGCATCGGTATAGCGGCGCAAACCGTTGAGGCCGATGGAGCGAGCGCCCTGAATGGTCAACACACCACTGGCGTCGATGGCGATGTCATTGCTGCCCAGACGCGGCGCGTTCAGCTCCAGCGTACCGCGCAGCATTCCATCGTGTTGCCCGGCAAGGAAACCGGGCACGGCATCAGTGCCGTGGCGCAAATCGATCCGCACGCCGTTGCCCAGCATGAGCAAACCATCGCCGGAACTCAGTTCAACCGTGGCACGGTTCGGCGCATCGATGATCTCGCCGTAGCTGTCGACCCGCAGCACGCGACCATGGGCATCGAGCACGCTGCTGCCAGTCAGCGTCAGGCCATTTTTCGCCGACAGACGAATGCTGCCGACACGTTCGCCACTGGCGTCGATCAGACCAGCCACCGTCAGGCTGCCATTGTCCACCGAGACATTGATTTCGCCGGCCTTGAGACCGTCGCCGATCACCAGATTGCCTTGTTTGAGTTGCAGGCTGCGGCTGCCGTACACCTGCCCGGCATTCAAGCGCTGGTTGAGCGCGGCAAACTGCTCAGTGGCGTCACCGCCCAGGCGTTGCGCGCGAATGTCCACGCCACCGGCCTTGTACGGCACCAACGTGCCCCCGGCGTCGTAGTAACCGCTGCTGCCGCCGACAATCTCGCCTTGCAGATCGACCATCCCGGCCGCATCGGCCAGAGCGACGACGCTGAGGTTACCGACCTGATTGTTCTTCGCCGACAGGTCGATCCGCGAGCCCGCAGCCTGACGGATATTGCCGTTGGCGCTGTACAGCGAGACATCGCCGCCCCAGCTGTATTTGCTGACATCGTTGAACGGCAAGGTCCGTCCGGCCATGTCCAGCACGGCACTAGTGCCCAGCGTCAAATCGCCCTCGGACTTGACGGTCAGCTTGCCGCTGCCCAAGGCGATACGGCTGTCCAGCACGATATTGCGGGCTTCAAGGTTCAACTCCGCCCCCAAGGCATTGGCCACCCCGGCAGCCCCGGCGCCGCTGAGCGTCAGGCTGTTGCCGGCCTTGAGCAGGCTGACCGATGCCGCCTCACCGGTGAGCAACGGCGTGCGCAGGTTCAGATTGCCGCCGCTGTAGCGGTAACCCGTGAGCGGATCGTAGGCGCCCTGCTCCTGATACACCGCCAGGCTGCCCTTGTGATTGGCGGTGATGCGCTCGCTGGCGCTGAGGTTGACGTTGGTGAACCCCAACGCCAATCGATTGTTCTGATCCAGACCGCTGGCCTGAGGCATCGGTCCGTAACCCAGCTCGATCCGCTGGGCCTGAATGTCTAGCGTGCCGCTGCCCGTACCGGCGCCACCGGTAATGACGCTGCCGGCGCTTTGCATCGCGCCGTTCCAGATCAGGTTGGCCGTGCGGATACTCGCCACATCGTTGGCATCGCCCAGACCGTAGATCGCCGGGGTGACCAGCACCAGGTTCTGCAGTTTGCTCTGACCGGTCTGTGGATCGATCGTGTCGAGGCTCACGCTGCCGTAGAAATTGAAGGCGTCGCGAGTGGTCAGGCTCAGGGTTTCCAAGGCCGGCGCGGCAAACTGCGTATCACCGCGCAGCAAGCGGTCGAGTACGTTCTGGTTGAGCGTGAGGCCGGCGGGCACGCGGCTGCCCGCCGCTGCAAGTGCTTCGGCGCTGCCGGTATTGACCGAGCCGACCGACAATGCCAGATGACGGGTGCCGAAACGCACCGCTTCACCGAGTTCGAACTGGTTATCCGTAGCGGCCGTGATACTGCCGTTCGAATACAGCAGGGCCGGATTGTTGCACGCACTCGCTGCGCAAGTGCCGATCCGGATGCTGCCCGCGCCGCTGATTCCACTGGCCCGTTCCGGTGCCAGTACCTGCGCCCAACCGTTGGAAACCAGCAGCAGGCTGGAGCCTTTCGGCTCATAAACGTAACCGGCCAGCGAGTCGTATGCCACGTTGCCACGGCCCAGCGTATTGATCCCGCCCCCCGCCTCGACGGTGATCCCGCCAAGCGTTGACGTGGTGCGCAGCAAGACTTGCGGCGCGGATAGAATCGCCCCTTCACGCAAGACAATACTTTCACTCGCGCCCAGGAAGCCGATGATGTTAGCGGTCGTGTTGTACAAGACATTCGGCATCGCACCGATGGTCAGCCGCCCCGCGTTGAGGCTGTTGAGCGTGTCGGCGTACAGCGACACACCGTTGAAACCCGGTGTCGATGCACGGCCCGCACCCAGTATCTCGAAGCTGCTCCCGGCGTTGCCGCCACGTACCACCGCTGTGCCGGCCATGCCGCCCTCGGCAGCCTCGAACAGCGTGCGCCCGTTGAACTGCAAAGCGATGTCTTGCTTGCCGCCGGAGGCCAGGCGCAGATCCAGTGTCTTGCCGTCCATGGGTGCCAGCGCACGCGGCACACCGCGCCGGGCGGCGTCGCTCTGGATGAATTGAGAGAAACCGGTTTCGTTGTACTGCGAGTAACGACGCAACACATCGGCTGACGTGAGAATCAACTGACTGGCCAGGCTGTCACGCAGGCCGGTATTGGCAATCGACATCTGCCCGCTGCTGGTCCATGAACCATTGCGCAGTGGCAACGCCCCCGTTGTCACGCCGGGTGCTGCCTGACCGTTTACCTCAACCCGGAACGCACCAGGCATCAGGGCAAACGTTGACGGCAACAGTGTGTAAGTACCCGCCGCCAACCCCGGCACGCCAGCACCAATAGTGACCTGCTGGCCGATGCGCGGATCGACTGCACCGGCCTCGGCCAGCATCGGCGCATAGCTGCTCTGGTTGCCGGGCACGATGGCGTAGACCGGGTTGCTCGCCAGCCCCGGCAGGCTGAAGGTGCCGTCAGTCGCAGTGCGCACCAGCGGGTTGAAACGTGCATCGGTGGAACCCCCGCGACCGGACACGAAACCGGCGCCACGCAGATCGCCACCGCCGGACAGGTCGATGACCGCACCGCTTTGCACATCGGCGAACTGCGTGCCAATCGACACGCCTGATGTTTCGCCGGAGATGCCGTTGAGCACCACGGATTTGCCGTTATAGCGATAGTCGATACCGTCCGTGGTGCCACCGTACGGCATGACCAGACCGGCACCGCTGACCGAAGTCAGACTGCCCGGCAGAAGACGAACCTCGTGAGTGGTGCTGAGCAAATCGTCACCCAATACGATCTTGCCCAGCGGTGCACGCAAGACACCGCCCTGTTCGATGTACGCGGCGGAAAAAATCAGCTTTCCGAATGCCGAATACGGCACCGCAGTCGGTGCCGCGCCGTGGCCGCTGATCCGCAAGGTGTGTTCGGAAACCGGGACGGCGCCCTGATAACCGGCACGCACCTCAGCCTGAATGCCGGTGGCGGGATAGATCTGCGCCGCACCGAGGTTCAAGTCGCCCGGCGTCCACAGCCTGGTTTTCTCCGCACCATCATTCGGCGCGAGGAAGCGCAGGTCGCCGCTGCTGTCGAGGCTCACCAGACCGAAAGCCCGACGGCTGTATTCAACGGCCGGCGCCTGCCGTTGCAGGATCGAACCCTGAGTCCCGAAGGACAGGCCATTGCCCACGTCCAACAAATTCGCGGAGGCATTGAACGTTGCATCGGACGATCGGGCCGTCGGGCCTGGGAGCAACCGTGGACGCATCATGTTGAAGCCGGCGAAGTAGGTGCCCACCCCTGACAGACGCAGGTATGGAGCACTCAAATCAACCCGTGCCGAGCCTTTGGAATTCTCGGCGAGAGACAGCGCTGCGGCGAACAGACTGAGGCTCTGATTCATGCGCAGATTGACGTCACCGTCAAACGACAACAGACCGTTGCTCAGCAGGCTGAGATTGTCGAAACCGCCCGTCATCAAGCCATCGGCACTCAAGCGGGCCTGACCGTAACGCAAGCCATCGGCGCCTTCGCCGGGTTGCAGGTTCGCGGGCAGCAGCTCGTTTTCTGCCGCTTGACCAATGATCATTTCCCTCGGCGAGCGCACCGCGTTGCTCGCCGAATCGGAATACAACGGCGTCTCCAGCGCCAGTTCCAGACGACCACCGGCCGCCCCGACGCCACCCGCCGCCGCACGCAAGTTGCCTTCAACGAAAAGACCGTTATAAGAACTCAAACTGATGCGCCCGCCGTCCGTTGCGATACGCGTCGGGCCTTGACCGGCGATATCCAGAACAGCCTCGGTGCCCGAGGCATCCAGCCGCGCGCCCGGACGCACAATCACGTAGGCATCGGCAGCCGTGGCGGTTGCCAGTTTCGAATCGATCTCGCCGCCGATGATGAGGCTGCCGCCCTTGCCGACCTGCCCGTAAGTGCGGCCCAGGGTGTCGGTCGCCGTATTGGCACGCCCGGCGACATCCAGCACAGCCTGTTCACCGATCCAGATGGAACGGTCATGCGCGTTCGGATCGGCCACGACAATGGAGCTCGCCGGTGTGTTCGAACCGAACTGCTGCTGCCGGATATCAATCGCACCACCCCAGGCATTCAGTTCACCGTCCACGGTGATCTGCCCGGCACCGCGCAGCTTGATGCTCTGCCCCGGATCGACGCTGATCCGCGAACCGCGGCCCAGCGTCAACGTGCTGTTGGCGGCATCGATCAGACCGATCAGGCTGGCCCCGCCCTGCAAGGTCAGGCTGGCGCCGGCACGTTGAGTCAGCAGGCCCTTGGTCGGGTTTTCCTGGAACAGCGTCGGCGTCCACAGCTCCAGCGCCGTTTGCGGATCGACACCACTGACCTGATTCGGCGCGGCATCAGCGAAACGGTACACCGGCATGTGCACATCGATCGCCGTACCTTCAGCAACGCCCAGCTCATTCAGGCCAATCAGGTTGTAGGCGGAAAAGCCCTTGCGCAACAGATCGGCAGACAGCTGCAGTGTATCGTCGGCCAGCGCCTTGTCGGTCTGACCGATGAGAATCCTGTTGGCCTGTACCGTCAGCGTGCCGCCGCCCGTGACACCGTAGCCACGCAGATCGCCCGCAAGGTTCAGGTGGGTTTCACCGGGCGCCGAAATCGCACTGGATTCCAGCGTCAGGTCCCCGCCCTTGCCACCCCGGGTCTTGCCGTTGGCCAGCACAGCGCCACCGGAGGACACATCGAGCAGACTGCCTGCGCCCATATCGATGTCGCCACTGCTGCGGATCGACAGCAAACCGCCATTGAGGTACGCCAGACTCGCACCATCGTCCGGGTTGGTGCGCAGGTTGCTCCACACGCCACGGGTATCGAGTTGCACACCGTCGGCCACGTTGACCTGCGTCGCCTTGCCGACCTTCGCCGTGAGCCGAGTGTCAGCGGTGTCGCTACTGAGAAACTGATTGAGCACGTTGCCCAGACGCAGGCTACCGCCACGCGCGGTCAGGTCGGCGCCGATCTGCACATCCGGGGAATACAGGGTAATGTCGCCACCGCTATCGACCGTAAGCGCACCGTCAACGGCGATCTGATCCTTGGCCGAAACCTTGAGCGCACCGAGGCGCAACCCGCTGAGCTGATCGTTATCAAGATACAGCTTGCCCTTACGGGTATCGGACACCGCGCCGGTGAGGTCCGGATCATTTCCGGCAACCGGGCGCTCGCCACCAATCTGCACCTGACCCAGCGTCGGATTGAGGGTGTAGAGCAGGCCATTCGACGCCGCGACGAAGGTCGGGTCGTAACTGCCGACGATCAACTGCGCACGCCGGGCCAACGCGCTCTGGCTCTGCTGATAGCCGTCGAGCACCGGTTTCGGCGCCTGGTTCTGCCGTTCGCCCTGATACACCTCGCCGATCATTTGCCCGTCGAGTAAGGCGTTGGCCGTGGCGATCACCAGTTGCCCGGCATCGCGGCCCACGGTGTAACCCGACTCGAAACGCGAGCGCGGGGCAATCAGCGGGCTGTAGTAATAACTGGTCTGGCCCCAGCGTTCGCTGCTGTCTTCATAACCTTTGTAGAGGCCGGTGTAGAGCAGGTCCCCCGGCGCGCGCGACACTTCATACAACTTGCCGTCGGCGCCACGCAGCCAGCTCTGGCGAATCTCGCCGCTTTGCACATCCAGGGTGCCGCCGGACAGGTTGATCAACGAACCTTTTTCCGTGACCACGTCGTTGCCGGCAAAACTCACCGTGCCGCCCTGAGCCATCCATTCGCCGACGCTGTGGCCCTGAGTGCCGAGATAACCACCGACTTCCAACAGGCCACCGGCGGTGTACCAGCGATCCGTGGCGTAGCCGTTGGTGCCGGCCGGCACGTACACCAGATCGCGCACATCGACCCAGATGTCATTGCTGTTGAGCGCGCCTTTCTCGCGGTTGACCGAGGCATCGCGCTGCTCGTTGCCTTGCACGTTGATCTTGATGCTGTTGTTTTCCATTGCCACTTTGACGCCGAGGGCACCGGACACATCGATCATCGCGCCGTCGCGCACCAGGCTGCGGCGCTGTGCGCTGACCGCGACCTGGCCGCCGGTGGCCAGGGTGATCGAGCCGTTCTGGAACTCGACACTGCCGCCGCTCTGAATCTCGACGCGTGACTGATCGCCACGGATCCGGTTGTTGGCCGTGACGCCCGTCAGCGCGGCCTGATGCTGGCTGTCGAGGGCGGTCAGGTCACTGCTGTCGAGCATGATCGCCGTCGCACTACCTTGCCCCAGCGTGACGCTGCCGCTGCTGTCGGTGTTCGGGTTGGTCAGGTGAATCGTGCCACGCGTCGCCACTGACGTGCTGGCGAGCAATACACCGTTCTGCACCACCTCATGACCGCTCAGAGTGATGTCGCCGGTGGCGGACTGGATCAAGCCGTTGTTGGTGACATTGCCCGCCACGGCACCGGCCTTGAAACCGGGGATGACTTCGTTGCCGAAGGTGGTGGACAGCGCATTGCCCTCGGTGCCCGAGCCCTTGCGGATATAGAAACGGTCACCGGCGGCGAGCACGGTCTGGCCCTTGACGGTACTGATGCTGCCGTCGTTCTGTACGTCACTGCCGAGCAGCAAGGCATAACCACCGGCAGCGGTAGACGATGCCGGCTTGTGGGTGTCGATGGAGGCGCCACGTTCCACCAGCACCTTGCCGGCGGCATCGGTGAACGTCGGCTGGGTGCCGGTGCTGTCGAAATACAGCCCACGATCACGGAACTGGATATCGGTGATGTTGGCGGCAGCGGCCACCAGGTTGCGCACGTTGACCTGACTGCTGCCGCTGAACACGATGCCGTTGCGGTTGATCAACATCACCGTGCCGTCGCCCTTGATCTGGCCCTGGATCTGGCTGGCCCGGGCATTCGGATCGTTGACCCGGTTGAGCAGCGCCCAGTTCGACTGCTGGGCGAAATCGACCGTGGTATTGCGACCGACGTTGAAGGTTTCCCAGTTGAGGATCGCCTTGTCGGCGGTCTGCTCGATTGTCACTGTGGTTTTGCCATCGACCTGGGTCTGCTGCGGGCCCTTCGCGTTCTGCCAGCCTTGAGTCAGGCTGTTATCGACTTTCAAACCGCCCTCGCCCAGACCGTCCGGTACAAACTGTACCGTGCCCAACGCCGCCGTGCGTCCGGCCGCCTGCGCCGCCTGTTGCGCAGCAATCGCGGCAACCGTGTTGTTCAGGGTCTGAATCGAGCGCTGCAACTGCGCATTGGCTTTTTGCTGCTGGGCCAATGGCGGTGTCATCCCCGGCAACCCGCCAACGCTCGGACGCGCAGCCGCGGCCTGCTGCGCCGCTCCCTTGGCGGCAAACCAGTTCGAACTGAACGCCGTCTGCGCCTGCGCACTGCCCGCCACCAGACACAACGCCACCGCGTGCGCCAATGGCTTGAGCAGCCACAGCGTCGGCTCCACGGCATCACGCTGAAAGGACTGAACGTGGGTACGACGACGGGATGGGCGAGCGAGCATCACTACGAGATCCTTTTTTGATTGCCACATATGGCCGCAGGCGCGCAAAAACCTGCTGTTACGACATAGGCCGTTGGCGGAGGGCGCGACCGAACGGATGTCACACAAACTTCATGTTCGGCGTGTATCCGAGCCAAAAAAAATGACGGCAACCCGAAGGTTGCCGTCATCGGCGTTACGACCGCGCGAGCTTACAAAGGACGACCGATAGCGTTGCAGACGCTGGCGTTGTTGATGTCCAGGTTGTTGCCCGAGGTGTTGGTGATGAAGTTGGCGGTTACAGCGGTTTTCCAGGCGTTAGGCACGGCGACGAACTTGTGGGCCTGAGTCGCAGTGTTGTTGCCCGGGTTGCTGTAGTGCTGAGTCAGGAAGGCTTTGACGGCCGCAGCCACGGTTGCATCCTTGTAGCACTGACCGAAGATGAAGTTGGTGTAGGCAGCCAGTTTGTAACCCGAAGTCGGGTTAGCAACCACTGGCGACCACTTGGACGGATCGGCAGCATCGATAGCATTCGCCGGAGGATTGACCGACGACAGCGCCAGCGTCACGTTGAGCGCAGTCGGCTGAACACCGTTGACGCGAGCAACAACAGCGTTGCTGGTGGCATCGACGCCGTCCGGACCTACATAACCGATGGAACCGTCAACCGCGTTCACGGCAGTGGCAACTTCGGAAGTGTTGGCGACGCCGACCCAGTTCGAAGGCAGAGCGATGCCGCCGATACGAGCGCTGGTGAAGGTGGAGTTGGTCGCAAACTGAGTCGGGCAGACCGAGTTCAGGTGACGAGTCAGGATTTCCGAAGTGCCGCTGGAAACGTTGCGATAAACAACGCGGATCGTGGTCGCGTCGGAAGTACCCAGCAGAGCACCCCAGGTGGTTTTCTGGCCCGAGAACACTTCGCACAGCTGAGCGCTGGTCAGGTTCAGCGCGGTCTGGCCGGCTTTTTTGTACGGGATGGCAACCGAAGTGGCCACCGACGGCAGTTGAATCAACGGGCCGTACGAAGCGTTGTAAGTGTTCTTGTAGGTGCTGATTTCCGCAGCGCTGAGGATCGAGTCGCTACCGGCGAAGTGCACGGTGCCGGTGGTGCTGAAGCCGGCCGGGTTGTTGGTCAGGAAAGCGGTCTTGCCACCGCCGCTGCCGATGGCCGCGTAGCTGAAGTTGGCAGGCAGGATGCTGTCGGCCGAACCTTTGTACAGAGCGGCTGGCAGAGTGGCGCCACCACCGGTAACGGCCATGGCTTGAGCGGAAGCCAGAGCGGCGACGGTCAGGGAAGCGGCGATCAGAGTGCGCTTGAACATGAAGAATCTCCTTTTCAACGATGGTTGTGAACACAGGTTTTCAGGGGTCTTGCATGACACTGGGAAGACTCACCGCTGACCTTCGCAAGCGGGGTCCGTGGTTAAGTCGCACTGAGAAATTCGCATCTTGCGGTGACAGATAAAGGAAAAAACCTCGGGAGCTGCGAGGGGTTTTTCAGGGCGTTTTCTCGGGTGTTTGCGGCGGATTGCGAGGGGTCTGGATCGTGGGTTTGGCTGAAACTGGCTGCAGCCGTTGCGGGGTGGTTGCAGATGACAGAAAGGAGAACCCGAGGATGGTTCTTTTGAGGGTCGGGTGATGCTGAAGTATTGGAAAAAAGTCTGAATTATTTGTTGTTCTGACGGGCGCCTTCGCGAGCAAGCCCGCTCCCACAGGTTCTTGCGGTGTGACATATATTGCATTAACAACTCTGTCCCCTGTGGGAGCGGGCTTGCTCGCGAAGAGGCCAGACCAGGCGACCTCGGAATCAGCTACTGCACCAACTGGTTGATCTCAATGATCGGCAACAACACCGCCATCACAATCACCAGCACCACCCCGCCCATCACCACGATCATCAGCGGTTCGAGCAACGCGGTCATGCCCATCGCCCGCCGTTCGATATCGCGGGACAGCGTTTGCGCCGCACGTTCGAGCATCGGTGGCAGTGCGCCGGTTTTCTCACCACTGGCGATCAGGTGAATCAGCACCGGCGGAAACACGTTCTCCACTCGCAGAGCCGCCGCAAGATTCACCCCTTCGCGAACCTTGGCTGTCGCATCGCTGACACTCAGACTCAGGCGATCATTCGATAGCGTCTGCCGCGCCGCCTCCAACGCGCGCAACAACGGCACCCCGGCACCGCCGAGAATCGCCAGGGTCGAGGCGAATCGCGCAGTGTTCAGGCCCAACACGAACCGTCCGATCAGCGGCAGTTTCAACACCCGATGATGCCAACTCAAACGTGCCGCCGGATTGCGCAGATACAGGCGCCAGCTCCAGAACGCCCCGGCGATCAGCGCCGCACACAACCAGCCCCACGCCCGAATGAAATCACTGGCGGTGAGCATCGCCAACGTCAGCCCCGGCAAGTCCTGCCGCGCCTGGGAAAACGCACTGACCACCTGCGGCACCACGTAACTCAGCAGAAAAATCACAATGCCGATCGACACCAGCCCGACCACACCCGGATAGATAAACGCGGTGAGGATCTTGCCGCGCAGGTTGTTGCGCTCCTCGATGTAATCCGCCAGCCGCTCCATCACCTGCGCCAGATCGCCGGACTCCTCCCCCGCAGCGATCAACGCGCGGTAGATCTCCGGAAAGTCACGTGGTCGCGCGGCCAGCGACTCGGCCAGACGCATGCCGCTGCGCACGTCGGCGCGCACCGCGCTGAGGGTGTGGGCGATGTGTTTTTTCTCGGCCTGCTCCACCGTTGCGCTGAGTGCCGCTTCCAACGGCAGGCTGGCACCGAGCAGGCTCGCCAGTTGGCGGGTGGCCCAGGCCAGATCGTTGTCCGACATACGCGCACTGAACAAGCCACCGCCGCCATGCTGGGCGACGTTGCTTTCCTTGTGCACCGACAACGCGGTCAAGCCACGGCTGCGCAACACGCCGAACGCCGCGCCCTGGCTGTCCGCCTCCAGGTGCCCGGACTCGATCTTGCCGGTAGCGTCGGCGGCTTCAAAACGATAGCGATTCATCAGGCGTCTCGGGTCACACGGAGGATTTCTTCAGGGGCGGTGGCGCCGCTGCGAATCCAGCGCTCGCCGTCCTCGCGCAGGCTGAACATCCCGGCCTTGGACGCCGCCGCACGCAAGGCCTGCTCCCCTGCCCCCTGGTGAATCAGGGTGCGGATGTCGTCGTCGATGCAGAACAATTCGTGGATGCCGGTGCGACCGCTGTAACCGGTGTGATTGCAGGCGGTGCAGCCCACCGGGCGCCAGGTGCCCGGCGCTGCTGAATCTTCCTGTTTGCACTCTTTGCAAAGGCGCCGCACCAGCCGCTGGGCCAGAACGCCGAGCATCGACGAAGCGAGCAGAAACGGCTCGACGCCCATGTCGATCAAGCGGTTGACCGCGGACACCGCGTCGTTGGTGTGCAGCGTCGCCAGCACCAGGTGACCGGTGAGCGACGCCTGCACGGCGATTTGGGCGGTTTCCAGGTCGCGGATTTCGCCGATCATGATGATGTCCGGGTCCTGGCGCAGAATCGCCCGCAAGGCCAAGGCAAACGTCATGTCGATCTTGGCGTTGACCTGAATCTGGCTGATCCCCGGCAAGTCGTATTCCACCGGGTCTTCGACGGTGAGGATGTTGCTGGTGCTGGCATCGAGGCGTGCCAGCGCGGCGTAGAGGCTGGTGGTCTTGCCGCTGCCGGTGGGGCCGGTGACCAGCACGATACCGTGGGGCTGGCGGATCAGGTGATCGAGTCTGGCCAGCACCTGCGCGTCCATGCCGAGGGTTTCCAGGTGCAGACGCCCGGCCTGTTTGTCGAGCAAACGCATCACCACCCGCTCGCCATGCCCGGTGGGCACGGTCGACACGCGAATATCGATCGGTCGCCCGGCCACGCGCAGCGCGATACGACCGTCCTGCGGCAGGCGTTTTTCGGCGATGTCGAGTTGGGCCATGATCTTGATACGCGACACCAGCGCACCGTGCAACGCCTTGCGCGGCGAAACCACGTCGCGCAGGGTGCCGTCGACCCGGTAGCGCACCACCGAATGGGTTTCGAACGGTTCGATGTGAATGTCGCTGGCCTCATCGCGTGCGGCCTGGGTGAGCAAGGCGTTGATCATGCGGATCACCGGTGCGCCGTCCTGAGTGTCGAGCAGGTCGGTAATTTCCGGCATGTCCTGCATCAGCCGGTCGAGGTCGACTTCGTTTTCTGCTGCGCCGACTACAGCGGCGGCGCTGCCGGTGTCGGCGTAGGCCGTGGCGAGCAGGCCATCGAGTTCGTCGTCGCGCACGCGCTTGAGCGACGTCCCACCGAACTGCCGCCGCACCTCGCTGATCGACCAGCCCGGCGTCGATGGACACACGGTCAGCACGCCGTCGCACAACAGAATGCGCTGGGCCTTGGCCCAGGCGTAGGGCAGTGAACTCATCTCAAAACCTCCCCAATCTCTCTGCCTGGAGGTGTTCCTGTGGTGAGGGGATTTCTTATGGAGAGCGGATTTCTTGTGGTGAGGGGATTTATCCCCGATGGGCTGCGCAGCAGCCCCGAAACCTGATATCCGAATACATCTGACTGACCGCGTGCATAGGCTTTAGGGCTGTTGCGCAGCCCATCGGGGATAAATCCCCTCACTACAGGGTTACTTCTCAGATTGAGGATTCTGTTCAAAAGCGTGTGCTCCCTTCAATCGGCACCGCTTTGATCGTCGCTCTCGGCCCCGAAGCCGGAACTGGGCTCGGCACCCCCTGCGCCGCCGTCGGCAACTGCGGCGCCTGCATGTCCGGCATTGCCCAGCTGCGTTCCGGTTGCAGCCCGCCCTGGGCGCGGCGCATGAAGTCGTAGCGGTTGAGGGTGATGCTGCGCCCCGCTTCGCTGTCGCGGATGATGTACGGGCGCAGGAACACCATCAGGTTGGTTTTGGTGATCGCCCGGCGTTCGTTGCGAAACAGCGCGCCGATCCCCGGCAACGTCCCCAGCCATGGCACCGCTTCATTGCTCTGGCTGTAGCCGTCCTGCAGCAGGCCGCCGAGGACCATGATCTGGCCGTCGTCGAGCAGGATGCTGGTGTCGATCGCGCGCTTGTTGGTGACGATCCCCGCCGACGTCGCGCTGGCCGACGCGCGTTCGTCGATGCTGCTGACCTCCTGATAGATATCAAGCTTGACCGTGCCGCCCTCGGAAATCTGCGGCCGCACATTCAGCTTCAAACCCACCTCTTCCCGGGTCACGGTCTGGAACGGGTTGTTGCTGGTCCCACCGCCGCCAGTCACGTAGCTACCGCTGACAAACGGAATGGTCTGGCCGACAAAAATACTCGCCGCTTCGTTATCCAGCGTCAGCAGGTTCGGCGTCGACAGCACGTTGGTGCCGCCCTTGCTCTTCAGCGCTCGGGCCAGTACTTTGAGGTCGAGGATCTTGCCGATGCCGGGGATGTCGACAGTGCCATTGACGTAACCGAGGTTCAAACCCTGCGGCAGCACATCGAGACTGGTCTTGCCGTTGAGATTGATCCCTGACCCACCGAGGTTCGCCCCACCGATCACGCCTTTACCGCCGAGATTGCCGGTCTGCCACTGCACACCGAACTCGCTGGCATCGTCCTCCCCGACCTCGACGATCAGGCTCTCGATCACCACTTGCGCACGGCGCTGGTCGAGCAGATCGATGACCTCGCGCAGGTTGCGATACAACGGCTCCGGCGCAGAAATCAGCAAGGTGTTGGTGGTCGCGTCAGCCTGAATCGTCACTCCGCCGGCGCTGAACGCAACGTTCTGCTCACTGGCCTGACTGCCGCCGCTGCTGGTCGAACTGCTGCCCTGGGCATAACTACCGCCGGTGCTGCCAGTGCTCGACGTGGTCGAGGTGTTGCCACTGGTTTGCGTGCCGCTCTGCGCGCTCGAACCGCCATTGTTGTTGCCGTTGCTGCCCATGGCACTGAGCACCGAGCGCGCACTGTCGCTGCTGCCGCTGTCGCTCTCGCCAGTCAGCAGTCCGCGCAAGGCCTGCGCCAGTTTCGCCGCTTGCGCGTTACGCAAATAAACCACGTGCAGATTGCTCGGATTGCTCTGCGCGTTGTCGAGTTTGTAGATCAGGTTGCGCGCCAGTTCGGTGCGCTCGGGGCTGCCGGCACGGATGATGATGGTATTGGAGCGCGGGTCGCCGATCACCGCGATTTTCTGCGTCGGATCGTTGCCCGGCGCGTCGAGCAGATCCGCGACCATCGGCGCGATGTCGGCGGCGATGCCGTTCTGGATCTGCACCACGTCGGTGTCGATCGCGCTCGGCGTGTCGATGGTCTGGATCAACTGGGCGACGCGGGTCAGGTTCTCCGCGTAATCGGTAACCACGATGGTGTTGTTGCCGGGATAGGCATTGATCGGGTTGTTCGGTGACACGATCGGGCGCAGCACCGGAATCAGGTTCACCGCGTTTTCGTATTGCAGGCGAAAGGTGCGGGTGAGCATGCCGTTGCCGGCGGGTTTGTCCGGGCTGTAGATCGGCCCGCCGAGCAGTTTCGCATCGGCCTCCGGCACCACCTGGGCGACGCCACCGACATCGACCACGCTGAAACCCTGCATGCGCAACGCCGCGAGCAGCATGTCGTAAGCCTGCCGCGCCGGCACCTGACCTTCCGAGACCAGCGTCAGGCTGCCCTTGACCCGAGGGTCGACCAGAAACTGCTGGCCGGTGGAACGCGACAACGCGCGCACCACCGCTTGAATATCGGCATCGACAAAATTCAGCGTCACCGGTTGATCACCCAACGGGTTGCTCGCCAGCGTGTTGCTGCGCGGAGCCGCGCCACTGCGCGCACGCTCAGTGATGTTGTGCATCTGCCGTGGTTGCGGCGCTGCTTGCGCCTGGGCGCGTTGACGATCGAGCAGCGCATCGCCGCTGCGCTGGGTGTTGGCCAGTGGCCGGCCGAGTTCGCTGTCCACCAGCAACGGCGGCTGGTTCGGCGGCGTGGTGGTGTTGCTGCACGCGCTCAACGCCATCAGCAGCATCGGCAACGCCATGCGCGCCTGTTTGGATCCTGACCCCTTCATGAAGCTTCCTTAGCGCCCAGCGCCTGATCCATGCGAACGGTGCCTGACAATGTGCCGGCAGTGACTTCGGTCGAAGCGTTGTCGGCGCGTTGCAGACGGGCCTCGACCACTTGCAGAGAAAGTTGTGCCGGGTTGCTCAACAGCCAGTCGAGCAGCGCATCGGCCGGCGCCGCGTCGAACGTCAGCTGCCAGGCGCCAGCCTCCGCGACTTGCAATTGGTAGTGCCCGGCCAGGCCGCTGGCCTGCAGCGTTTGCTCAAGCGACTGCTCGATGCTTTGCCCCTGCGGACGCACGCTGACCTCGCGCAACAGCACTTCAAGGGCTTCGGTCTGGGCGCGTAACTTCGGGGTTTCGGCTTGCCAATAAGTGATTTTTTTCAGCGGCGGCTGAATCAATGCGACCCACACCAACAGCGCCAGCAGCAGCGCCGCCATGCCGCCGACCATGCGTTTTTCGCGCAGGGCCAGCGCTTGCCAGCGCGCCTGAAGTTGCGCGCTGAAACGCTGCCAACGGGCGCGATACACCGCGAGCGATGCCTTATTCATCTTCTGCTCCGCTGTCGTCAGCGCTTTCGTCGGGGGTGGTGACTTCTTCGCTCGGTCGCAGCAGCCAGCCCTCATCATCGGCCGTCGCACTGATCCCGACCTGGGCCAATGCGGCTTGCCAATCCTTGTCCTTGTCATTGGCGCTGCGCCGGGCATCCGCCAGCAGACTCAACTGCAAGGTGCCGTCGACAAAGGTCAGGCGCTCGACCGTGCCGGCCATGAACGGCATGCCACTGCCGGCCTGCAACACCAGCCGATTGAACGGCTGCGCCGGGTCCTCCGCCGCGCCCTTCTGCCGCGCCGTCAATTGCTGACGCGCCTGTTGCAACGGATTGAGGATCACCGGCAACTCGGGAAAGGCCTGCTTCACCCGCAGCGCCATCTGCGCCTTGTACTGCTGACCCTGACTGGCTTCGCGGGCGGCATACAGGTTCAAGCCGATGACCCATACCGCCACCGCCAATGCGCAAAGTCCCAGCGCCCGGCCCCAACCGCGATGCTCGCTGCGCTGCTGTTGCACCGCACCCTGCAGGCCCCAACCGGGCAACGGCCCTGTCCAGCGCTGCGCCTCAGCCATCGGCAATTGCGCTTGCGGCGGCGGTGCAGAACCGATCCAGTGCAGCGGCGTGCCGCAGGTCAGCAGCCAATCGCCAATCTCCTCGTCGAACAGCGGCTGCACCCGCGCCACCTGCACGCTTTCGCGCAGCAACAAATGGCCGTCCTGCCGACAGGCCACCGTGCCCGGCAGCACCGGCAAGCTGTACGCCGCCGGGTACAGACCGCGCAGATTCAGACCGGCCTGTTTCAGCATTTGCCCCAGATGCTGCAAACGCTGACGCGGCGCCCAGGCAATCTGCACCTGCCCCGCGTCGTCCCGTGGACTATGAGCGATGTACATGTCGTTGCTGTCGCCGAGCATCAGGGCCTGCGCCGCGCATTGCACGGCTGCGGCGGTCTTGTTCGCCGGCAACGGCGGCAAGTCGATGCTCGCCAGCAGACTGTCCGCTGGGTGCAGAAAAGCGCTCAGCGCTGGCTGCTTCGGTAACTGCCCCAGTTGGGTGAAGGTCAGGCGCTGCTCACGAATGACCTGCCCCTGCCGATCCAGCCACGCACAATCCATCTCACTGTCGAGACTCAACCCCGCCAGTGGCGGCAAACTCACACGCAACTGACTCATACGCCCACCCGCGACCAGATCACTTGCGGCAGACGATCCTCGCTGCGGTGCAGCAACGCATCGAGGCTGACCCGACGCTGATCCCGCCGCGCCTCGCCACGCAGACGAAACCAGTCACTGGTGATGCCGACCTTGACGCTGGTCAGCTCCAGATTGGGCATGCGCAAGCGGTTGACGAAATCGCCACGGTTGATGAACCAGCGCCCGGCGTCGCGCTCATTGATCAGCGCCTGCGCCCGCTCCAGCGACAACCCCGGCACATACGCGGCCAACACCGGCGCAGTGGCGGTATTGCCATTGAGCCAAGTGGTCGCCGGGATCACCGTCAGGTACGGCGCCAGTTTGCCAATGACCGCCTCATTCACGCCCTCGATGCTGCGCAGATCCTCGACACTGCGCAGCATCGGCAACTTCGGATTCTGCGGTTTGCGCGACGCATTCGGCGACGTGGCGCGGCCACTGTCAAAGGCGTTTTTGCTCGCGGTGTTTTCGGCAATCTGCGGATTCAACAGGTACGGATAAGAGCCGATCACCCGCTGACTGATGCGCTGACTCAACCCGGCGCTGATACCGATCAACTCGCACAGCCGCTGAAACGCCTGCACCTGCGCCTCATCGACACGCTCGTTGGCCACCAGATTGCGCAGATTGAACTTGCCCTGTTCATCCTCCAGCCGCCCCTCGAAACCGTGCGCATTCAAGCGCTGCGCCCACGGCTGATCGAGCCGGGTCAACGGATCACGCTGCCGCGCATCCCAGAGCAATTGCCGGCTGATCTCCAGCCCACCGTGCAACACCCAGCGCCCCTGCACCCGCTGTTGGTCCGCCTCCAGCGCACGAGTCGAAACGCTCTGCCGGGTCAACATCCCCGCCGCAATCACCGCGACCACCGCCGCAATCAACAGCGCACTGATGATCGCCATCCCCTGCTGGTTCGATTGGCTATTCATCACCGGCCTTACAGCTGCCAGGAACCGATATCGGCATTCACGCCGTCGCCGTCAGGCTGACCGTCGGCACCGAGGGAAAAGATATCGATCTCGCCATTCGCGCCGGGATTGAGGTACTGATAAGGACGACCCCACGGGTCATTCGGCAGGCGCTCCAGGTACGAACGCCAGTTACTGTTCTTCGCATCCGCCGGCCGCTCCACCAGCACTTTCAAACCCTGACTCTGGCTCGGATAATTACCGTGATCGAGGCGATACAACTTCAGCGCCTGCATCAAACCACCAATATCCTGCTTGGCCGCCGTGGCCCGCGCCTGATCCGGCCGGTCGAGCACCTTGGGCACCACCATCGCCGCCAGAATCCCGAGAATCACCACAACCACCATGATCTCGATCAAGGTAAAACCCTGCTGCCCACGGGGCATCCGGCTCGGTCGTCCGGGCTGTTTGAACTGCGCGATATCCATCTCGACATTCCCTTGGCTTGATTCGATTCGACGCGCAGTGTTGCAAGAAGATATGTCAGGGATGTTGAAAATCCTCGGGAGTTTTCGTCGTCAAGCCGTCAAGGACGGGGGTTAGGGTCGAGGGCTGTGTTTTGGTTTTGGGCCTTATATGCCTACGCGCTCCCGAGAAAGCGGATTCACCCTGATTGAAGTGCTGGTGGCGCTGGCGATCATTGCTGTGGCGATGTCGGCGGCCGTGCGCGTAGCAGGGCTGATGACCCAAAGCAGCGGAGTTCTGCGGGATCGCTCGATTGCAATGATCGCAGCGCAAACCCGCATGGCGGAGCTGCAACTGGAAGGCCGATTGCCGACCGGTGTGAAAGCCGTTGATTGTGATCAGGGACGCCTGCTATTGCGCTGCGAACAAGCCATCGCCACAGCCGAAAACGGCCGATTGCTCAAGGTCGGCATCCAGGTCTTCGACCGCAACCAAGACGCCCCGCCCCTGGCCCGCCTGGAAACCCTACTAAATCGCCCCCTTTAGGAGCTGCCGAAGGCTGCGATCTTTTGATCTTGTTTTTAAACATCAAAATCAAAAGATCGTCCAATCGCGGCCCGATCCTCCGGCAGCTCCTCCACAAACAACTCAGGCAACAAAAACAACGCATGCCCCACACGATATCCGCAATCAGCCTGAAACCCTGTGGGAGCGAGCTTGCTCGCGAAGGCGCCAGAATGAACACCCGATCAATAACCAAGTGTCCCCGACACCTACATCACCCCGGCAACTGCAAATTATCCAAAGCCCGATTCACCGCCAACTCCCCAAGCATGATCAACTGCGCAATCCCCGCCAGCGCGTGACGCTGCGACACCGGCAACAAACTGGCAATGTTCTGCGCGAGGGTTTTGGCCGAAGCGAGTGTTTCACTGGCATCCACCAGTAGCTCTTCGGTTTTGTTGTCCGCCGTCACGGCATACATCCCACGGTGTTTACGTGGCGGCGGCGTGGAACCGGGCGGACAGAGGTAATGGTCGAGCGCGCGGTCGGCGGCTTCGTGGAGTTTTTTGGAATCGATGGATTCGTAGGGGGAAACCGACGCGGTTTCGGGTGGGTTGGGTGTTGGTTTGATCATGAGTGAATCTCCAAATCATAGAAAAGGAGCCATCATCTTTCGCTACCAAACGAAGGGGTGGTGGCCATACGAAGGTTGGTAGACCGGTGACTTGGAAAACCGGCGCGCCCGAAGACGCCCTGCGCATGGCCACCATAAATACACAGCCCCAAAAGGGCCTGTATCGGGTGACGCAATGCGCCAAGTCTAAGCCGGGCTACCAAACCCGATCGCTGATTCGTCAGCGACCGAACCACAATAGAACCCACCCCCAAGGCGCACAAGCCGGCGGATTCTGGCGTAGCTGTAGGCAATGGCGCAAGGACGTGTAGCCTGAGTGAGTATCTAGAGATGTCTTTTTAAACGTCGATGTTTACCTTGATCTTACTGCGGAAAATATCCCCTAAATAGATCCATCCACTCATCAGGCCAGCTGACTTGCGTTTTTGGACTACATTTCACACCCGATGGCTGCTTTCGGCCAGAAGCGGACATTCATACCGCTAGTCAAATACACTGTCGCGACGATCGCATTCAAATTTGGTGCAAGTGTTCATCGGGAAAAGGGAGGATTGATGAGTCTTGATCTGTGCTTGGAAGCTGATAGTACGCTCACAATTTTGACATTGAGCAATGCCCTTGAGAATGCTGGTGCTCGAAAAGTCGAGGTAACAGAAAATGGGCTATACGATGAATTTAGCTCAGGACTTAAATTAAGTACCGATGACGCTTTCGGTGACCCCACGATTTATGCTGAGAATACAATGGGTATCGACTTTCCTGTCGCTGTGCGTTGTACCATCAGAATTAAAGGCCCCGAACCAGAGGGAGAGTCGGCTATGGAGGATTTGGAAAAAGTCGCCCAATCAATATCTCAGTCGTGTTCCGCCTTCTTTCTAGTTAGCTTTCAGTTCGAACAAACCATGTACTGGCGGGATGCGACTGGGCTACATCGTCCTTGAGGTCGGTGCCTGCGTGTCGCGCTACAGATATTTTTGAATGGTGCTTTCCGGACAAAAGCGCTTTTGATTGATGGGCCGCAATTGGCCGACTGCTGTCTTTGGGAAGGTCCGCAGTCGGCCAAAAACGGACATCAGCATTCTTTTAGCCAATAAGGCCTCAGTAACTACCGACTAAGCCTTTTCTCCGTGGATGTGATATGAGCAATCTGTCACCGAGCATTTTCACTTTAGAGTAAAAAAGCGATCTTACCGTTGCCGTTATAAAAGGGTCGGAGGGAAAATTTTTTACGCATATTGCTAGTATTCGCCCCTAACTGCAGCAGAGAAATCATCGGCAAGAATATATATCTTTAAAAAACTTGAGCGTCATGCAAATTAATATAATTCGACACTTAAATATCCCACGACGCCAAATGCGCGATATTACAACCTGGAGACAGAAAGATACAATGTGTCTAATTCATCAGTCACACCTTCATTGCTCTCAACATAGTTAATATCAATGTATTCGAACAAGAACTCCTTGCTAAACTCAACATTAGAAAAGTTTTCAGACCATTCTCCGCGCCAAGGCAGGCGCTCTTGAAAAACTCTATCTTTTACCTGCTTCATAAAAACGAACTGATCGTCTACTATTTTAACCTGCACATCAAAGTTATCCACAGAAAACTTACATCGAAAGGAGATTTTGATGATGCCCTTAGCCTCCATGATTTCCGCCTCATCATCAACTTGGATCTGACTTTCAATAACTTCGCAGCTGATAGTATCTTGTTCAATGCTCACATCCAAAAAAGCTCCAAACAAGTCCAGCAATAGTTCCGCGTCCAAATCGGAAAGCCGCTTGCTAACAGCTCTTACCAATTTCTCATTGAATGTGTTTATGACCTCACTGCTGCATGATTGCCCAATATTCGAACTCAGCGCACTAAAAAGCACCGTCGCCGAGCGAGCCACATACACATTAGACAAGCCATACTGGTCGTCCAACGGTAGCAACGGGTTTTCTTTCTTAGACAATGCCTTAGCGCAGGCAAAATCGGCAACATTTTCAGTAAGGAGAAGCACGTTATCTTGCACTCCCTGCTTCAGGTAATCCTCAATAGATGCAATGATCAAAAAATCCTTATAGCCTTTCTCCCGCACCCCACCATCCGTAAACGGCTTTTTTTGCTGATACATCCTCTCCACGACATCCTTATGCCTTACAGCAGGATAAGGAAGTAACTTCACACCGTTAACAGCAATAAAATCGTCCAGCCGGCGTGCGTATTTTTGACGCGATGAGTCGATTTTTTTAATAGCAGTATTTTTGCTTAATACCCCCTGTAAGCCTAGCCTATCAAATTTATCAGATAGTCCAATTAGTTCTTTGCTTGCAGCTTCCATGTCCTCGGCATAGTTTCCGATACATTCATCGCGAACAACTTCTGGAATACAAATCTCCAACGCGTAAAAGCTCTTGGTTTTTATAATTTTTTGCAGTGCGTTGCCGCGTAACGGATAGTCGCGCATGAGAAAATTTGTATCAATGACTACGGAGTGAAATTTCATAAAAAACTCTGCATTAGACAATAGAGCGCTACGCTATCATGGGGCAAAAGGCACAAGCGAATCTTCCTTTAACGTTGCGAACATGATGTACATCAGTTACGCGCTTCTAGTCGGGTTTTCCCCTTATGAGAGGTAGCCTGCGGACGCAGGCAGCCTATCGTGCTGGGCAGAAAACGATCCGAAGCCGCCCTTTGTGAAGGGCAGCTATCGGCCAGAAGCGGACGTTGAAAGCGACACCTTCCGGCCAGAAGAGGACATTAGCAAGCGACCACCTTCGGCCATTATCAGTTATTCGCGAATCGTTTGACCCAAAGCGGCCTTTTTTCCTTAAGTTAGTTTGATGCTCACTCGGTTTTTGTGCTTTGGCGCGAAGCAGCAGAGCTTTGCTGCCCGCGCGACGCACATTGGCCTCCATAATCATATCCAAGTTAGATTTTAGAAATTAGAGGCCCTTGGAAATCAATTACATTAACAGGCAATCCTTCAATCATTTCCTTCAAGTCATCATATTTTTCACTAGTTGCAATTATGACCTGCCGCTCCATACTGCGCGTTTCAGATGCTCTCTCAATAAACGTTTTGAAATTTACTTCTTTTGTCTCTTGCTGGCGCGGTTCGTCCAGCATTAGCACCCCTAAATGATTTGTGGCAAGCCCATTCAGATGAACATCCAAAGTCAGCAAGGAATATAAATATGCCCAAATCACCCGAATGTTATCACTCGCAGATGCCTCTGACCCAAGATCAACGTCGTCAATAGCGGGTTTATAGGTCCGCTTTGAGATCTCAAAGTCTTCTATAGGTGTACTTTTGTATTCAAAATCGCCTAGATTCTTCTTGAACTGCTCAGTTAGCACACTAAATTTTATATAGTCATTTCGACTAAAGCCATCCCAGGGTAGCTTAGAAATTGCGCCCGCTACATTCGACCACTCTAGTTTTGTGGATATCATTTTTTCTTTGATTTCGGACTCAATAGTCAGGGTTCGCTCGATCGCCTCTAATTTCTCCTCCAGTAGAATTTCCTTTCTGAGCTGCGCCCTAGATGGAGCACCTTTAACATCAATAAGGCTTTCCTTTAAGGAGCGGATTTCAGATCGAGTGAGATTGACCCTGTCTTGCGCTCTGAGTATTAAAGTTCTCTTAGCTAAGGCCTTGCTCTCTTCGCCCGCTCTAAGAGACTCAAAGACAGATACTTGCTTTTCCAAATATTTAATATTGTCGTCTATTCCTAACGCCGACTGATTGTGCATATGAGGAAGCAACGAGTCCTGAATAGGTTGATTGCAAGTGGGACACCGGCCTTCCAGGAATTTGAAGCTCTCGGCAGAACCGTACTCTTGTATCTTCTTTATATCTCGATACTTTCGCAGCCCTTCTTTAACTGACGAGATGCGTTTTTCTATCGAGCGTACATAGTCCTCGCTGACATCAATATCTGATAGCAATATTGAGATAGCGGACTCCTCTTCCGAGAGCCTATTCATTAAAAGGCCAAGTTCTTTTTCTTGCGCTTGAACTCTCAAACCATGCCCTACACTTGAAGCAGACTCTTTTTTAAGGACCAATAGTTCCGACTTCAGAGAATCAAGATGATCGAGAAGATTAACCTTGTGCAAGTGAGGGTCTAATACATAGAGATCAGTCGCGCTATTTACTGAATCTTGCTTACCTATTTCATCACTTATAGACGAGCCAACGAATGCATATACCTGCTTCGCCGCGGACACTAGCCTCTCGACAGATAAGACCCAAGTAGTCTCAAGATTATTTTTCTTGACAGCTAACTGCTGTCTCTTTCGATTATTCTCTTGAATATCTAAGGCAAGGTTATATTCCAGAACCCGACTTGCCAAATCCTTGATGCCAAGATAAGTAGGAAGCACGTTGAGAATCCCTCCCCACCCCCTAGTTTGCTCGACATAATTGACCGAAAATATAGATTCCAGATAAAGTGGACAAGTATTTCCATCATACTTGACAACTTGGGGATCCTCTATACCAAGAAATTTCTCAAGAAAATTATGAAACCCTCGCTCTCTAGCAGCCGAGCCTGGATCTCTAACAAAGAAATCAGAAAAGGAAGAATCAGACAGGAAATTGATTTCATCAATCGGCTTATCATATACCGATATGACCCTGTTTTTTTCTTCTACACTACTTCTGACGACTGTGATTGCCTTGCCGTTAATATTGGCAATCTCTAGATAGATTTTTGATTCTGTTACTAACGCATAGCCTCCATCCGCTTTTTTTAGTCTCGTAGTCAATGCTGACTTTAAAGGGCTCTTTCTACTCGGGCCTAAGGTACCCTCTAGCCCCAGCGCATATACAATACTCTGAACGCAGGTTGATTTACCGAGAGTGTTGTCAGCTCTAATAATATTCAGCCCATATGAAAAAGGGATGTCCGTACCAAAATCCCCTTCATTTGTTCTGGATATTATCTTTAGCCTATTTATCTTAAGCTTGCTCACGGAAATCACCAGATATGAGTTTATCTACGACAGCGTCGGTAAAGAAAGACTTGCTGAAATTTTTCATAAACTCCTTTTCCTTTACAAAAACTTCCTTATCTGTATCAATTGCCTTCGCAAAAGCCATGCCCTTATCCGACAATTTTATACTTTTCGACGGCTCCAGCTCAAAAACCCCCTCACCCAGCCCCATATCAATAGCTCGGTCTACAAGCGGATCAAACCTAACATTAACACTTGTGAATAGATCTTGGACCTCAGAGGAGTAGTTCTTCCGCTTTTCATTGGATGAGATAACGGAGCTAAGAGCTTGTATTTTTTTGGCGCCAGCCTTGTTTCCGGAACTCAGCCTAAGCAATATTAGCGCAATTAAAGAAAGCCTCCACAACGGCCTGAACTCTGGCTCTACTGGAGTTCCGCTCTGGCGAAAGACAACTTTGCTTGGTACGACATCAAGAATGTCCATCATTCAAAGTCCAAATTACAGCGCATAAGCCAGTCAGCTACCGTTCCAGCAGCAATACAGTCTAAATTATCTTCGTGCAGCTTGCTCTTTTTTGCCAAAACTTCTTTGAGAGCTACTATTTGCTGAGCTGGACTTTTCTGTTGGCTTTCAAAATATTCGATATGTAACCTTTCCTCTCTCTCTATAACTCCAGAGACAATTTGAGAGTGGTACTCTGGGTATTCTTGTTTTAAGCTACCAAGCATGTTTTGAGCGTAGATCGCCTGTTTAAGCATAACATCTCTCGCTTTCTCAATTTGAGCAGGAGATGCTGGCTTTAACTTGGTCAGCTTTACCTCTACGTTATTTACAAAATCTGACTTGTCCGTCTGAAACGCATTGACCTGAACATCAGATACCGCCTCTCGCTCCAACCTGAGAACCCTAATCCCCTGCTCAAGCAGCTCTGCCTCTTCACTCTTGAACGTATTTCTATCCCAAACCAATACATGAAAATCGTTATTATCAACGTAAGCCAATTTGGCCTTGACAACTTCGGCAGTTTTAGTGGATGCATGAGAATTCAAATGTTTCGAGAGATGATTAGGCACGACCAAAATCCAGCGTTTTATTTTCGTCCCGCCCAGTATGCTCGACAAAATACTTTTTTTATTTTCTATAAATTTGCTTATATCGGTTGTCATTTTGTCGCGCTGCTTATCATAAAGCTGCTCCATGGTGCAGAGTTCTTCCGGGCAAAAAGCTTGATAAGCATTGCCACAGAAGGAAAAACCCTCAATCCCAGCATCACCATTATGCCGGTCTGGTATAGGAACATAGTTTTCTTGACCATGCTTTATTCTGAGCAGATCATTTACATGCTCTTCCCATTCTTTTCTTTCCCAGACTTTATTAGGACTAATTTCCATAAATTACCCGTCATGCCGACTATATAGGCCTGTAAAATGGCAGACCTCAAAAGAGAGGCTAGAAATTTCTATTTGACAGAAAATATTTTGGCGATTGAAAGAATCCATTCTCTATAACTCATAATTTCACTAACTGGAACAGGCCCAATGCCATCATACAAGACTAGTCGAGGAGGGCAGTATGCGACAAGCTCTTTGACCAAGCTGCTGACAGGCAGCTAAGGATAGGAAACGGGCATTCGCGAATGACTGATCATGACCGAAAACTGACGGCTACGACCGATCGCTTTTGGCCGAAAGCAGCCGCTTATGCGCGAAAGCTTTCGGTCAGACATTGCTAGAGTTCTCACACGGCTTGTGAGGCTTCAGTGTAGTGCGGGTCATAATCCTTGGCAGGTTTTACGGTCACCTCAATCACCTCTGGGCCATACTTGTTCGCCAGGAAGCGTTCCCGGTAAAGGTAGAAGGCTGCATCACAGACTTTCATAGTGAAGTACGCGTTGAAACCTCCGCCAACAGCTGCGCCCATAGCGGGAATTGTTTGTGCAAGCTTTGCTTTCGTAAGACGTATGCCCAGAGCCTTGGCGATTTCTTGGATGATTTTCACGAAAACGCTTTTTTCCAGCTCCTTCCAAGTCGCTTTCTTTGCTACATCCTGAGAAATCTTGATCAGTTGGGCCATGGCAAGTGCCTTCGAACTGTCGGTGGGAGAGGAAGCAAGGCCAAGCACGTTGAAGGCGAACAGTCGCTCCTCCTGACGTGAGGTATCAAAACCGTAATAGGCAGCGTACTCGCCAATCGCCCGAAGGTTGAGTGTGATCAACGCCGGGATATCGACTGCCAGACCAGGTAAGCCCACGGCCCCTGCCCCTGCCCCTTCTACCAGAGCGATACCCTTATATTTAGCGCCAAGGAATCCGACGACCTTATCGATTTGCTCCAGATCCAGATCGTGAATATCTTTATGAGCTTTAATCGTGCTGTGCCCGTCGCCACGAAACTCTTCAAAAATTGCTTCTGGTCTTACGCTCCACTGGGCTGCGTCGTGGCAAACGCTCGTCAAGCCCTCAATTGCGCCTTGGATCGCAGGGCCTACACCGGGAGCCTTGAACAAAAGGTCACCTGCTTTGTCCAGCGGCTGGTTTATCACCTTCAGTGCTTGGCCGAACCAGCCAATGTCAGGCTCCTTCCAGCTGTGAATTTCCTTGAGTGCGTGTTGCTCATATTTGCTTAGCTTCGACATTCTGAATCCTTGGATGGTGAATCAATCATCAATGATCTCGAAAGGCCATTATGCCGTGATTCAATTTCCGCTGCCTATTTTCCAGATACTGCGGCTACGCAATGAGCATAATTCCGTGCGTTTAAAAGTACGCAGAAGCATCGTTCCTGACGCTGGAGCACAGAAGATGCGTTTGCCGACCACTTACCAAGAAGTGTCCGCTTCTGGCAGGTAGCGGACATTTTCGACTACCCGCATCAGCCCGGGAGCGACAAGAAGCACTCGCTTGCGTCTATACTCCCTGTTTTTAGAGGCCCTTGAACCGCCGTTCAACTGAACGGCAAAAATAACGACTCCGATCCAACAAATCAGGGCCTCACGAGGCTCGGCAAAATCACCCCCTCCCCCAACCTCTCCACCCCCAACCGCACCCTCTCCCCCCCCTGCTCAATCACCACCCCATCCCCCTCCACCTCCACCAACTTCACCCCAGGACCCACCCTCTCCCCCTGCAAAAAACTCCGCGGCGGCCCATCGTTCAAACTCAAAATCGCCACCGCCCCGCGACTCCCTGCCATCACCCCGCTCACCTTGATGTCCATCGGTGCCGTCTGGTTGGAAAACCACTGCAACGCCGGGCTGTCACTGCGTTCCGCGAGCATTTGTGGAGGCGCTGGTGGGGTGTGGGATTCGGCGGAGGTCAGGAGCAGCGACGACCAGGTCGCCACGCCGATCAGGGCGGCGAGCAGTGCGAGGCCCTGGACGGTTTGCGGGGGGGATATGCGGGTGGTGAGCATCATGGGCTGAATCTCCTTTTAGTCCCTGCTGACAGGCTACGCGGCAATTCTCACGGTTTTATTTCACACGGCTTACATGTTGGCCGTGCAGGATGTTTTTTTGGGACGGGGCTGGACGCAACGGAGCGCGCAACCGATGAATGTGGGTAAGCAGCAGGGCTTTACGCTGATCGAGTTGATGGTGGTGCTGGTGATCATCGGGATCGCCAGTGCGGCGATCAGTCTGAGTATCAAGCCGGATCCGCTGCAGTTGCTGCGCAAGGACGCCGAGCGTGTGGCGCAGTTGCTGCAGGTGGCGCAGGCGGAGGCGCGGGCGGATGGTCGGCCGATTGTGTGGGTGAGTGATGGCAAGGGCTTTCGGTTCAGTCGGCGCAGTGACAGTGGTCGGGGTTTTGAGCATTTCAAGGATGACCCGCAGTTGCGGCCGCGCACCTGGCAGAGTCCGAAGCTGGAGGTGCGGGTAGAGCCGAAGCAGAAGGTGGTGCTTAACGCCGAGTGGATCAATCCGCCGCTGCAATTGACCTTGTCTGATGGGCTGAATCGACTGAGTGTGCTGCGTGATGCCAGTGGCAGGATCAGTGTGCAATGAACGCTCAACGGGGCTTTACCCTGATCGAGGTGATGGTCGCTATTTTGCTGATGGCGGTGGTCAGTTTGATTGCGTGGCGCGGGCTGGACAGTGTGACGCGGGCGGACAGTCATTTGCAGGCGAGCAGTGAGCAGAGTGACAGTTTGTTGCGGGCGTTGAATCAGTTGCAGCGTGATGTGGAGATGCGCGCGGGTGTGGAGTTGAGTGAGCCGAAGAAGGTTGGCGTGGATGATGAGCCGCCGAGTGCGCCGCCTGCGTTGACGGTGCGCAGCAGTGATAGCAAGGGGTTTCGGCTGGATATCATTCGCAGTGCGGCGGATCAGCCTGGGGCTTTGCAGCGGGTGCGCTGGTGGGTCAAGGGGGATACGTTGTATCGGGCGGTGGCTGAGGCGCGCAGTCGGTATCCGTTGCCGGCGCCAGGGGCTGGGGTGGCGGTGTTGCATGGTGTGAGTGATGTGCAGGTGCGGGTTTGGGAGGTGGATAAGGGGTGGCGGCAGTTGAGTGGTAATCGGCGGGAGGATCCGTTGGGGTTGGAGGTTCGGTTGACGCGGGAGACGGCGCAGGGGGTGGAGCGGTATCGGCAGGTGATGGGGCCGCTGCAGTAGCTAGCATCACTGAAAAACTCTGTGGGAGCGGGCTTGCTCGCGAAGGCGGTGGGTCAGTTGATGATGATGTGGTTGAACGGGCGCCTTCGCGAGCAAGCCCGCTCCCACAATTGGATTGGGTTTGGTCAGTTGGGGAATGGTTGGTTTGCGAGCTGTCATCGCTGGTAGAGGCCAGCACCCACAATTGGATTGGGTTTGGTCAATTGGGGAATGGTTGGCTTGTGAGCTGTCATCGCTGGTAGGTCAGCTGCCACAAGCCGGTAGATATTGGTCGGCTGTCGGGCCGTCATCGCGAGCGGGCTCACTCCTACAAGTGGATGGTATGCAGTCTGAGAGAGATGAGTTGGCTGGAAGGCCGCCTTCGCGAGCAAGCTCGCTCCCACAGGTGGTGGTGGGGTTGGGTTAGCTGAGGACGACTACTCCGCCGGGGAGTTCGGTGCATTTGACGCCGTAGGCGTCGCGGATCAGCAGGGCGACGCCGGCGAGTTGGTCGAGGCTGAAGCGGGCCTGGACGCGGCGCTGGCCGAGTTCGCGGTTGAGCAGCAGCAACATGCCTGGGCGGTAGCGGTTGATCTCGTCGATCATCTGGCTGAGGGTCGCGCCGTTGAATACCAGCACTTGTTGGCGCCAGTTCATCACTGCGGCGGTGTCGACGCTTTGCACTGCGCCCACTTGCTGCGCGTCGTAGGTCAGTTGTTCACCCGGCTGCAAGCGCAGGCTGCGGCCATCGACATTGACGTCCACCGAACCATCAAGGCAAGTCACGCACACTTGCTGATCGGTGTTACGCAAGTTGAACCGCGCCTGACTCGCCCGCAACCACCCTCCTCCGGCCTGCATCGCCAATGGCAGCCGCGCGGTTTGCACTTCGACTTCGCCGCTGACCAGTTCGAAACCCTGCACACCATCATCGCCGGAGCGCTGGTTGATACGGGTCTGGGTGTTGAGTTCCAGGCGCACGCCGTCGGCCGGTTCGAAGCGCTTCTGCTGGCCGACTTCAGTGATGTAATCGGCGCCGAGCCCTTCAAAGCCACCGGGGATCGTCCCGCGCACCAGCAAAAACGCCGCCGATGCCGCGATAGCACCACCGAGAAACGCGCGCCGGCCAAAACGCCGAGGCGATTGCAGCATTTCAGCGGCAGGCTGCAGGTTGTGCCACAACACCTTGGCCTCTTCGAAAGCGCGGGCATGTTCGGCGCTCTGCTCGCACCACTGGCGCAACGCCCGGGCGTCGGCCACGGTGGCGCGGCCGGAGGTCAGCAGGACCAACCAGTCGTGGGCTTCACTGTGCAGATTGTCGGCCGCCGATGGCTTGGCAGGTGTCAGTCGAAAGATGTTCAAACGCGCAGATTCTCAACGAATTGATCGGGCACTATTCAGAAGACGGTTTTCCGGCCCCGCGACCGAACCGCTGAAACACTTTTCTTTCCAGTTTCGCCGCGCAGAAGCCCAATGCAGCTTTGATTTCCTTCTCGACCATGCGTGTGGAGATGCCGAAGCGCTGGGAAATTTCCAGGTGCGGCGCCTCTTCCAGACGCGCCGCGATGAAGATTCGGCGACGCCGCGCTGGCAGTTCGTAGAGGGCGCTGAGCAGCGACTGGATTTCCTTCTGCCCACCCACCACCCGCGCCGGGTCCAGCGCCTCGTCGCCGATCTGCAGCAGCTCTTCGACTTCCTCGCCGGTGAGCAGGCGCGCATCGGCCTGACGGCGGTCGGCAGCGATGTTCAGGGCCATGCGATAGAGGTAGGCGTTGGGCCGTAGCAGGTTCGGCGGTGTTTCCATGCGGTCGACCCGCAGGTAGGTTTCGTGCAGCACGTCGTTGGCCAGATCCTCCGAGCCGAGACGCCTGCGCAAGCGCACCCGAAAGTCCTCGTAGGACGTCAGGAACAGCTGGACCATCGAACCTTGTCCGGTGTCTTTCATCCCCCGGAAACTCCTTCCCATTTGGTGCATTCCATGCGTTTCCCTGACGACTCCGGTAACAACAGCAACGTGACCGGCTGACGCAACGCGCTGGGCGTCGGCCGGTCGATCCTGAGATTGCGAAAGCTCTCCACCAGCGCGGTATCGCGCCGTACATCGCCGGTCGAAGTGACCAACCGGTTGTGCTGCACCACGCCGTCGCGCCCGACCCAGACCTGCAACACCGCGCGATAACTGCCCGGACGGGTCAGCGGCGAACGGCACAGGTTGCGCTCGATCGCCGCTTGCACGGCGGTGGCGTAGCTGCGACTGACGGCGGCACTGGCCGGGGTGGTTTTGTCCAGGGCCGACGGCACGTCCTCGACCTGCGCCACTTGTAGAGTGAACGCATCGTCGCGGGCATAGCGCGCCATCAGGCCACTGCCGCCGAGCAAACGGCGCAGCGCATCGGCAGCGGTGTATTCGCCATCGACCGCCAACGAGCGCCGGCCACGACTCAACTGACTGTCGACCAGCACCGCCACACCGGTGGCATGGCTGTACTGATCCAGCGCCCGGGCCAGGTCTTGCGCCGGGATGTGCAGTGTCATGCGCAAGTCGGCGGGCGCGGGTTCGGCTGTCGCAGCACTGCTCAACCAGCCAAGCAGCAGCCCCAGACTCACCCGGTGCACAAGAGTCGCTGAACGCTGAAGACCGTCCCTGGAACTGCCTCGCTGCACGGCTGACGTACCCCTGAAAACCGTCATCCTGATGGCTGTTTATGAATCTGGTGTGACGGGCGGTGCAAAAAAACCATCACGGGATTCGCACAAGGCTTGCACTAGACTGCATTCAGAGAACGGCCGCTTCGGGCCGGCCAGGAGGCTTGCATGAAATCACTGTGGAAATTCGCCCTCGGCGGGCTGCTGCTGAGCGCCATCGCCAGCGCCCAGGCCGAGCAGCCGCTGGGCTGCGTGGAGGTGACGGTAGGCGGTTACAAGGCGCCGAATTACGACTGCCTGAGCCAGCAGATGGGCAACAATCCCGAGGGCGCTGCCGCTGCGCAGAAGAATCAGGAAGCAATGAACGTTCCCGTGAACAAACGGCCACCAAATCAGGTTGGCCTCGCAACCCCGGCCGCAACTGGAACACGCATGGGCAACACCTTCGGCACCTCAGTCAAACCACAACGCCCACCCGCCAATAACGGAACCTCCCCATTAACCAATAAATGAGTCAAAACACCTGAGGCTAAGAAACTCACACACCTAAAGGAAGGGGAAACACACCTGTGGCGAGGGGATTTATCCCCGATCGGCTGCGCAGCAGTCGTCAATCCCGCTGACTCGGTTTATCTGAAGGACCCGCGGCGGATTGTTATAGGCCTGCTACGCAGGCCATCGGGGATGAATCCCCTCACCACAAGGAACACCTCAATCACAGGGTATGCACGTCAGTCGCTTGGGGTTTGGCGGAAGCTTACGGCCAGGCGATTCCAGCTGTTGATGGTAGTGACGGCCATGGTCAAATCCACCAGTTCAGCCTCACTGAATTGCGCTTTGGCCATCTGGTAAACATCATCCGGCACATGACTCTCGGCCAACAACGTCACGGCCTCAGCCCAGCCCAGGGCGGCGCGTTCACGCGGATTGAAAAAGCCGCTGTCGCGCCACACCGCGATCGCATACAAACGCCGATCACTCTCCCCGGCCCGCCGCGCGTCCACCGAGTGCATGTCGGTGCAGAACGCGCAGCCGTTGAGCTGCGAAGCGCGGATCCTGATCAGTTGCAACAGCGGCGCCTCGATGCTCAGGTCGCTGGTCAGCGCCTCCATGGCGATCATCGCTTTCATCGCCTTGGGCGATGCGTTGTAGTAGTCCAGACGCGGGGACATGGCAGCTCTCGGGAAGCGGAGTGATGAGTTCACGGTAATCGCAGCGCTGTCGGCGTTACAGCCCCAATTCCACGGAATATCGCTACACCACTGTCCCCCGGCCAAACACACAACCTTGTAGGAGTGAGCCTGCTCGCGATAGCGGTCATTCAGTCACCGCCATGTTGGAGGTGCCGACCTCATCGCGAGCAGGCTCACTCCTACAAGTGGGGACGGTGACCAATTTCGGGTTTTTGTGCTGCGCAACTACTGCCAATCCCCCAACAGAGTTAATCTGGCCGACACTTCAATCGCCTCCCGGAGCCGCGTCGGTATGGAACTTCACGTCGTGATCAATGGCCGCAAGGACCTCGCCGGCCAGCTATACAACCAGCTGCGCGGCGCCATCGAGTCCGGGCGCCTGGCCGCCGGCACGCAGTTGCCGCCCAGCCGTCTGCTGGCCGAGCAACTGGGGATCTCGCGCAAGACCATTTCCGACACCTACGCGCAGCTGACTTACGAAAATTTCCTCACCGGGGTGATCGGCAAAGGCACCTACGTCAACGCCCGCCCGGCGCAGATTCAGCGCAAGCAGAGCCACACCGAACTGGCCAGCGCCGAGGTGATCGAGCGTTGGCGCAATCTGCCGGTGTTCTTGCGCCACCCGTCGCTGGAAGGTTCGTTGCGCTATGACTTCATCGGCGGCGCCACCAGCAAGGGCCAATTCCCGCATGACGACTGGCGCCGATGCGTGTCGCACGCGATGCGCCAGATGGCCGGCTCCAAAGGCTTCTACAGCGTGCCCGAAGGCCTGCCGGCGCTGCGTAATGCGATTGCCCGGCACATCGCGTTTTCGCGCGGGATCAACTGCCAGGACGAAGACATCGTGGTGTGCAACGGCGCGCAGCAGGCGCTGGACCTGATCACTCGCGTGCTGATCAGCCCCGGCAGTCGGGTGGCGATGGAAGATCCGGGGTATCCGCCCGCGCGGTTGCTGTTCGGCACCCACGGCGCCGAAGTGGTCGGAATCCCGGTGGATGCCGAAGGGATTGTGGTCGAACAGATTCCCGAGGGCACGCGGATGATTTATGTCACGCCGTCGCACCAGTTTCCGCTGGGTATGCCGATGAGCCAGGCGCGCCGCGAGGCCTTGCTCGCCCGCGCTTATGAGCTAGGCGCGATCATCATCGAGGACGACTACGACAGCGAATTCCGCTACGAAGGGCGGCCGACGGACTCACTGTTCAGCCTTGATCAGCGCGGCATCGTGGCCTACGTCGGCACCTTCTCCAAGACCTTGCTGCCGGAGCTGCGTCTGGGTTACGCGATCCTGCCGCCGGCGATTCTCGAAGCGGTGATCCGCGCCAAACAGCTCACCGACCTGCACGCCTCGACCCTGCCGCAATGGGCGTTGGCCAAGTTTATCGCCGAAGGTTGCCTGCTCAAGCACATCCGCCGTTGCCACGGGATTTACGCCCAGCGCCGCGAGCGAATTCTGGCGCGCATGGCCACGGATCTGGCGCCGTGGCTGGAAGCGATACCGCCCAGTGCCGGCTTCCACATGGCGGTGCTGTGCAAGGTGCCGATCGACCTGGCGCTGGTGATCGAACTGGCGAAAAAAGTCGAGGTCGGGCTGTATTCCATCGACGGATTCCATTACCGGCAACCGGTGAAAAGCGGCCTGTACTTCGGCTTCGGTGCCATTGAAACCCTCGACATCGACACCGCTCTGGATCGCCTGCGCGACATTCTGCAACAAGTGGCGTGAATGATTGGTCTGGGCGATTAACCGCCGATTGGTTATTGGTGATCACGGGGTGCAGGCCTATTCTGCACAGGCGTTATCCCTCAATGAGCAGGATTCGTCCGGCCTGATTCAGGAGTGTGAGCAATGTCCAACGAAGTGATCAACACCGTCCAGGTGCGCGCCGCCGCCGGCCGTTCTGAAGAGCTCGGCCGGCAGTTGCAGAAGATCGTCGACACTTTGCGCCAGACACCGGGCTGCGACGCCTACATGGTCGACCGCTGCCCCGAGGACAGCCAACGCTGGACCGTGAGTGCGCGCTGGCAGTCGGAAGCGGCGATGCAGGCGCACTTCAACCGGCCCGAGGCGCAGGGGTTTATTGACCTGATTGATAGCCGTCTGGCCAATAGTGTGGATTTCAACAGCTTCCCCATCGTCTGACCGGACGCCTTCGCGAGCAAGCTCGCTCCCACATTTGGAATGCGTTCAACTGTGGGAGCGAGCTTGCTCGCGAAGACGTATTCAGCTGCACCGCCGAACGACTGATTGGTCACCCGATCTTCCCGAATATTGGCCGTTTGAATACCCCACCCCGCAGACTACTGTGGTCACCACCCCTCCCCAACTGGTGATCGAACATGAAAGCCCTGCACCTCTTCACCGCCGCTCTCGCCCTGTCCGTGTCTGCCGCCGCCCTGGCTCACGACCCATCCGAGAAAGTCACCGTCCTGCAAGACCAGATGCTGAAAAACGCCCCCGGCAAGAAAGCCATGATGATCGAAGTCGACTACAAACCCGGCCAGTCCTCGATCGCCCACAAACACGACGGCACCGCCATGGCCTACGTGCTCGAAGGCGAAGTGATTTCCCAGGTCAAGGGCGAACAGGCGATCACCTACAAGAAAGGCCAGTTCTGGTACGAACCGGCCGGCTCCGAACACCTGGTGTCGAAAAACGCCAGCAACAGCAAACCGGCGAAGTTGCTGGTGTTCATGGTATTGGCCCCGGACGAGCAAGTACTGATCCCCTTGAAAAACTGATGGTTGTTGGCACAGCCATAAATAAAAAGGCGCAAAACACTGTTTTGCGCCTTTTTATTTCCCCAGGCAATTAACCGCTTTGCTTTAAAGCCAATAAAACTAATGCATCGCCACAACTCGAAAAATTGTCAGCTTATTTACAGGTTGGCGGGTTTAGTCTGAATCAACTGTCGTGCGCCCGTCACCCACAGCCGCGACAACGCTGACTTTCCGACTGAAGTTGCTTCACGGGAGACTCATCATGAAACTTGCTTTTGCCAGTACCTTGGCGATATCGGTTTTAGCCTTGTCCGCCTGTTCAGTACCCACCGCGCCGAAAGCGGTGTCGTCCCTCGATACCCTGTTCACCCAACCGGTCGGCCGCAGCAGCGCCGCCCAGGTGCAAAGCGGTCCCGGCGTGTCACTGGGCGTGGTCTACAGCCCGAGCACCCAGACCAACCGCGAATACCTGCGTGACTATCAGGCCAACGCCGGCACCGGTTTCGGCCAGAGCCTGCTGGTGCAGCCGATCCACGACGCCTACGTCAACACCTCGAAACCGGACATGGCGGTGGACTGGGTCAAGGCCTCGCTGCAACGTCAGTTCGGCTCGGTCACGGTGTACCCGGACATGCAGAGCCTGCGCGCGGCGCATCCCGATGTGGTGGCGATCGTCGACGCCCACAGCCAGTTGATCACTTCGCGCAGCTCCGACATCAAGGCTGATGTCAGTGCGGATTTTTATGATGCGAAGTTGAATTACATCGGCACGGCGAAAGGTTCGGAGGCCAAAGAACTGACACCGGTTTGGGCGGACTTCAAACGTTCGGAAGAGATCGTCGCTGATATTAATCAACAGCAGGATGTGCAAGTTCGGGCGCTGCAGAAGTTTGATCAGTCGCTGAGTAATTTATTGACCAGACCGACAGATAAAGTGTCGATGCTCGATAGTAAACAAGCACATAAGTTGTATTGATATAAAGGGCGCCATCGCGAGCAGGCTCACTCCTACAGTTGGAATGCGTTTCCCTTGTAGGAGTGAGCCTGCTCGCGAAGGGGCCAGACCAGGCAAAACAAAACCCACAGACACAAAAAAGCCCCGGCATCTCACGACACCGGGGCTTCTTCATTCAACCACTACTCAGGCCAGTTCAAGCTCGGCATTCGCAGCAGCCGCAGGCACCACCGCCTGACCGCTCAACGCGAGGTCAAGCAGTTCACGGTTGGCTACTGCATACATGGCGTAGTCAGTGCCGCTCGCCGCACGGATTTCCACCAGCATGGCGCGCCAGCGCTCGATCATGCTTTCGTGCTGTGCCATCCACAGCGCCAGGCGTGCTTCCACGTCCTGAGTGCCGTCGCCCTGTTGCAGGACAGAGATGGTGATCGCACGTTGCTGCCAGTCCACATCGTCACGGAACGCTTCACGGGCCAGGGCCTGCCAGTTGTTTTCAACCGGCAGCGCGCTGATCTGTTGCAGGTACCAGGTGATGTCCAGCGCACTGCCCACGGCGAAGTAGGCCTTGGCCACTTCGGCCGGATCCTGGCCAGTGACGTCGGACGCTTCGATGATCGGCAGCAGGGTGTACAGGTGCGAGGTACCCGCCACCATACGCGCCAGCAACTCCGGAACACCGGCCGCGACGTAAGCCTGATAACGCGCCTGCCAGTTTTCACGGATTTCGCCGCTCAGCAGTTCGTCGAGCTTCAGACCCAGTTCCTTGAGGTGCGGACCGAAGTGCGCGACGTCACGGGCAGCGTTCTGCTCGTTGCGACGGGCGCGCAGGAACCAGCGGGTAGCACGGCGGCCCAGACGCATCAGCTCGTCCATCAGCTCCAGTTGCACGTCAGCGCTGACCTGATAGTCCAGCGCTTCGATCTGACGGAACCAGTGCGGGAGGTGGAAGATGTCACGCACGATCACGTAAGCGCCAGCCACGTTCGCCGGACTCATGCCGGTCGACTCTTTGAGTCGCTGAACGAAGGTGATGCCCATGTGGTTGACCAGATCGTTGGCGATCTGGGTGCTGACGATCTCGCGCTTCAGACGGTGACGACGCATGGCTTCGGAGAACTTGCTGACCAGGGTCGGCGGGAACGCCGTTTCCATGTCGCGGGTCAGGTAGTCGTCGTCCGGCACCAGCGAGTTCAGCAGCTGTTCCTTGAGGTCGATCTTGCTGTACGAGATCAGCACCGACAGCTCGGGACGGGTCAGACCATGGCCTGCCGCAACGCGCTCGTTGATCTGCTCTTCGGTCGGCAGGAACTCGATGGCACGGTCCAGCTTGCCACGGCCTTCCAGATCGCTCATCAGACGCTTGTACTCGGCAATGCGCTCGTAGGCACGACGCGCCGCCAGGGACAGAGCCTGGGTCTGCTTGTAGTTGTTACCCAGCACCAGACCACCGACTTCGTCGGTCATGCTCGCCAGCAACTGGTTGCGTTGCTTGTCGGTCATGTCGCCGGCCTGAACCACTTCGTTCAGCAGGATCTTGATGTTCACTTCGTGGTCGGAGCAGTCCACGCCACCGGCGTTGTCGATGAAGTCGGTGTTGGAGCCGCCGCCATTCAGACCGAATTCCACGCGACCCAGTTGGGTCATGCCGAGGTTACCGCCCTCGCCCACCACTTTGCAGCGCAGCTCGTTGCCGTTCACGCGCAGTGCGTCGTTGGCCTTGTCGCCAACGTCGGCATGGCTTTCGGTGCTGGCCTTGACGTATGTACCGATACCGCCGTTCCACAGCAGATCCACCGGCGCCTTGAGCAAGGCGTTCAGCAGTTCGGTCGGGGTCAGCTTGTCGGCCTTGATGTCGAAGCGTTCTTTCATCTGCGGCGAGATGGCGATGCTCTTCGCGCTGCGCGAGAAGATGCCGCCGCCTTCGGACATGATGCTGGTGTCGTAGTCGGTCCAGGCCGAACGCGGCAGGTCGAACATGCGCTGACGCTCGACGAAGCTGGTGGCCGGGTTCGGGTTCGGGTCGATGAAGATGTGCATGTGGTTGAAGGCCGCGACCAGTTGCAGCTTGTCGGACATCAACAGGCCGTTACCGAATACGTCACCGGCCATGTCACCCACGCCGACCACAGTGATGCTGTCTTCCTGGACATTGATGCCGCGCTCGCGGAAGTGGCGCTGTACGCCGACCCACGCGCCCTTGGCGGTGATGCCCATTTTCTTGTGGTCGTAACCGGCGGAACCACCGGAAGCGAACGCGTCACCCAGCCAGAAGCCGTAGTCGATGGCGATGCCGTTGGCGATGTCGGAGAAGGTCGCAGTGCCCTTGTCCGCGGCCACCACCAGGTACGGGTCATCGTCGTCATGCCGCACGACGTTGGCGGGCGGTACCAGCGCGCCGTCTTTCAGGTTGTCGGTGATGTCCAGCAGACCGGAGATGAAGATGCGGTAGCAGGCGATGCCTTCGGCCGCGATCTCGTCACGGCTGCCGCCCAGTGGCAGGCGACGCGGCAGGAAGCCGCCCTTCGCCCCCACCGGCACGATGACCGAGTTCTTCACTTGCTGGGCTTTTACCAGGCCGAGGACTTCGGTACGGAAGTCTTCTTCACGGTCGGACCAGCGCAGACCACCGCGCGCAACGTTGCCGAAGCGCAGGTGCACGCCTTCGACGCGTGGCGAGTAAACGAAGATTTCGAACTTCGGTACCGGCTTCGGCAGCTCAGGGATCGCGTGCGGGTTGAACTTGAAGCTGAAGTACGACTTGTTCTGGCCGTTGGCATCGGTCTGATAGAAGTTGGTGCGCAGGGTGGCTTTGATCAGGTCCAGGTAACGACGCAGGATGCGGTCTTCGTTGAGCACCTGAACGTCGTCCAGTGCGGTCAGAATCGCTTGTTCCAGACGCTGTTGCTTGTCTTCCAGATCGTCGCTGCCCAGCTTGCGCGCCAGGTAGAAACGGGTCTTGAACAACCGGGTCAGCTCGCGAGCGATGTCGGTGTGGTTGTTCAGGGTGCTGGCGATGTAACCCAGGTCGAAGCCCAGACGAATCTGCTTCAGGTAACGGGCGTAGGCACGCAGCAGCGCCACGTCGCGCCATGGCAGACCGGCGGTCAGCACCAGACGGTTGAACGCATCGTTCTCGGCATCGCCACGGACGATGTGGACGAACGCGTCCTGCAGGGTGTCGTTGAGTTGCTGGATGTCCAGCTCCAGACCTTCCGCCGCGGTGAACGCGAAGTCGTGGATCCAGAACTCGCGGCCATTGGTGTGACGCAGACGGTACGGGAACTCACCCAGCACGCGCAGGCCGAGGTTTTCCAGAATCGGCAAGACGTCGGACAGCGCCAGCGGGGTGTCGGCGTGGTACAGCTTGCAATGCAGCTCGCGCTGACCGGACACCTGGCCCAGCGGCTGATAGAAGCTCATCACCAGCGGATTTTTTTCGTTCAGGCTCAGCAGGTGCTGCATGTCGACCACGGCCGAATGCGCCGCGAAACGCTCGCGGTAACCGGCCGGGAAGCCTTTCGGGAAATCCGCCAGCACGTTGGTGCCGTGGGCTTCGCCGAAGCTTTCGACGGTCAGTGCGGCGTAGTCGTCCTGCCAGCTGCGGCAGGCCTGTACCACTTCTTTTTCCAGCAGCAGCGGGTCGATGTCGATGCGGTTCTTCGGATCGACGCGCAGGATCAACTGCACGCGAGCCAGCACGGACTCGGAGAAGAAGGTCCAGAACTCGCAGTCGGTGGCCTTCAGACGCTCCATCAGCACCTGCTGGATTTTCTGGCGAACTTCGGTGGAATAGATGTCGCGCGGCACGTAGGCCAGGCAGTAGCAGAAGCGACCGTATGGGTCTTTGCGCAGGAACACGCGGATCTTGTTGCGTTCCTGGATCTGCACGATCGACATCACGGTGCTGAACAGCTCGTCGACCGGGGTCTGGAACAGGTCATCACGCGGCAGCACTTCGAGTACCTGCGCCAGTTCCTTGCCCAGGTGAGCCTTGGACTGGAAGCCGGAGCGGCGTTCGATTTCTTCGACCTTGCGACGGATGAACGGAATGACCCGCACGCTCTCGCCATACACCGAGGAGGTGTACAGGCCCATGAAGCGGTGTTCCTTGATGACGTTGCCGTCGGCGTCGATTTCACGGATCGACACGTAATCCGGGTAGGCCGGACGGTGCACGCGGCTCGGGTGCGCAGCCTTGGCGAACGACAACAGGGTCGGTTCGCGCAGGTAGTTCACCGCGTAGTCTTCGATGTGCCGGTCTTCGTTGGTCAGGCCGGTACGCAGCAGTTTGGTCAGACCGAGGAAGGAATTCTGGTCGTATTCGATGTGGCCGCCATCGGCCTGATCGACAACGGTGAACTCTTCGTAGCCGAGGAAGGTGAAGTGGTTGCCCACCAGCCATTCCAGGAAGCTCTTGATTTCGGTCTTTTCGTCGGCATCGACGGCGAATGCGCTGTGATCGAGCTTGGTGAGGATCTCCTGCACCTTGGCCTTCATCGGCTCGAAATCAGCGACCGCGACGCGCACTTCACCGAGCACCTGCTCCAGTTCTTTGCTCAGCACATTCAGTTCAGCCGCGTTGGCGCAGCGGTCGATTTCCAGGTACATCAGCGACTCGTGCAGCACGCCTTCGCCGGTGCTGCCCTTGGGCAGGATTTCCAGCAGCTCGCCCTTGCTGCCACGACGTACGCTGAGCACGGTGGTCTGCAGGGTGTGGATGCTGTAGCCGCGACGGTTCAGCTCGGTGCGGACCGAGTCGACCAGAAATGGCAGGTCGTGGTGCAGGACTTCGACCGCGGTGTGGGTCGACTGCCAGCCATGACGCTCGTAATCAGGGTTGTAGACGCGCACTTGCGGTTGCGCGTGATCGAAGCGCTCAAGCAGGCGCCACGCGGAAAGAGTACAGCCAGCGAGGTCGGAGAGGCGACGTTGAGTCAGCTCGTCCAGGGAAATGATGCCGAAGAATTGTTCAGCGAACAGCGCCACTTGTGGCAGTGCCTGTTCACTGATGTGCTGCGCCAGTGCCGCTTGCAGTTGGTGCTGGAAGTCGGCTTTGCTGGCTGCGGTGAAGAACGCCATCTGTGGTACTCCGCTTAAGCTTGTTATTGATGGAAAGCGTCGCGTGCAACACCCCTTTCGGGGCTTGTGTCGCCCTGTTCCTGATTCTCGGGCAGAGGAAACAGGGGGACAGGTGGGTGAAGCTGGACGAGACACTCAGGTCACATTCACCTTCCATTGAATGGGCATCTGCAAAAACGACTGTCGAGGCCGCCGACAATGCCTTTACGGGTGCTCATCCGTTGCGCAGCTTAATGGGTGCGACAATGTGTCTGCTTGCGGTGCTGCGACATATTCGGTCATTGGCACGTAAACCAAGGCTTTGGCAACGGTAAACACTAGCATTCATGGCGGAAAACGGCGGCTTGAATGCCCGTATTTACGGTACATCTGTGCCGGAAGTGACCATTGACCTGTGTCGCGTTCACGACACATCCTCTGACACTCTCACATGCAGAAATTCCCGAGGGCTGGCAGAATCGCGCCCAATTGCGACCAACACGCCCGCCGAGGCAGGAATTCCCCCATGCAAATGACCACCGCCCTACTGATCGTCAACCCGTGCGACGACGAAGAAGACAACATGGCCATGCTCTGCTGCCATAGCGACAAGGGCGACATGTTTCTGATGAGCCGCTATCCGGACGAGGACGAGCTGGAGATCACCCTGGATGGCGAGCCTTCGACGCTGGACGGCGTGAAAGTCACCCTGTCCAAGACTCTGCTGAAGATTGAAATCGCGGCGGCGGATGCCGATGCGCTGAATGGCGATGATGTGCTGGAAATTACCTTCAATCCGGACATGGTTGATCTGGCTGAAGTTGAAGAAACCCTGAAGAATATTCTGGATGGGACTGGCACTTTCATTAGCCAGATTTGATGGCGTCTTGAAGGGCCTCATCGCGAGCAGGCTCACTCCTACAGTACGGTGTACGACGCCCCTATGTAGGAGTGAGCCTGCTCGCGATAGGGCCGGAACAGTCAACCAATCACTTCCCGGCTACAAAATTCCAACAAATCCCCCAGTCATTTCCCGCACTTTGCGCAAAATGCCGTTAGTCGCCACCCCCCTCGATGGATTAAAGTAACGCCCCCAGCCCCGGCGTTATCCGAACGCCTGCGGCCACCCTTTCCAGGAACAGTCACCGATGGAACATCGTGAAGCGCTGCTGGCGCTGCGAACCTTTCTTTCAACGCAGATTCTCGGCCAGGAAAAACTCATCGAGCGTTTGCTCATCGCCCTGCTCGCCGACGGCCACATGCTGGTCGAGGGCGCTCCGGGTCTGGCCAAGACCAAAGCGATCAAAGAACTCGCCGAGGGCATCGAAGCCCAGTTCCATCGCATTCAGTTCACCCCTGACCTGCTGCCGGCCGACATCACCGGCACCGAGATCTATCGCCCGGAAACCGGCAGTTTTGTGTTCCAGCAAGGGCCGATCTTCCACAACCTGGTGCTGGCGGACGAAATCAACCGGGCCCCGGCCAAGGTGCAATCGGCGCTGCTCGAAGCCATGGCCGAGCGTCAGGTCAGTGTCGGGCGCAGCACTTACGAGCTGTCGCCGCTGTTTCTGGTGATGGCCACGCAGAACCCGATCGAGCAGGAAGGCACCTACCCGTTGCCCGAAGCCCAACTCGACCGCTTCCTGATGCACGTGAAAATCGGTTTCCCGGACGCCGCCGTCGAACGCCGGATCCTGCAGCAGGCCCGTGGCGAAGCGCTGAATGGCGAAACCAAACCGGAACGCCGGGTCAGCCAGCAGGCGATCTTTGCTGCGCGCAAGGAAATCCTCGGTCTGTACATGGCCGACGCCGTGGAGGAATACCTGGTGCAACTGGTCATGGCCACGCGCACCCCGGCCAAGTTCGACCCGGAAATGGCCGAGTGGATCGCCTATGGCGCCAGTCCACGTGGCTCGATCGCCCTCGACCGCTGCGCCCGGGCCCACGCCTGGCTGGCCGGTCGCGACTTCGTCAGCCCGGAAGACATTCAGGCGGTGCTGTTCGACGTGTTGCGGCATCGCATCATTCTGTCGTTTGAAGCCGAAGCCGCCGGCATCGATCAGGATCGGGTGGTGCAGCGGATTCTCGACGTCGTAGCCGTCGCTTGACCCCCATGAACGCCCCCCTGCCGTCCGAACCGGGCATCCGCATCAGCCTCACCGATCTGATCGAGATGCGCCACCGTGTGCGCGAAGTGCAGCTGTTTTCCACACCCAGTCAGCGCAGTCCGCTGATCGGTCTGCATCACTCGAAATTCCGTGGTCGCGGGGTCGACTTCGATCAGGTGCGGGTCTATCAGGCCGGCGACGACGTGCGCACCATCGACTGGCGCGTGACCGCGCGTACCCAGGAGCCACACACCAAGCTGTTTCATGAAGAACGCGAGCGACCGATTTTCATCATGGTCGAGCAAAGCACCCGGCTGTTTTTCGGCTCCGGGCTGATGTTCAAGTCGGTGCTTGCAGCGCAAGCGGCGGCGCTGATCGGCTGGGCGGCGCTGGGGCACAATGATCGGGTTGGCGGACTGGTGTTCGGCGACAACGAGCATTACGAAATCAAACCGCGCCGCAGCAAGCAGAGCCTGCTGCAATTGCTCAACCGCCTGGTGAAAGTCAATCAGTCGCTGCACAGCGAACGCGAGCCGGACCGCGACGCCCTCGGCGTGGCGCTGCGCCGGGCGCGTGAGGTGTTGCGTCCGGGCAGCCTGGTGATCGTGATCTGCGACGAGCGCGCGCTGTCCGACAGCGCCGAGCAGCAACTGAGCCTGCTATCGCGTCATTGCGATCTGTTGCTGTTGCCGCTGTCCGATCCACTGGATCACGCCCTGCCTGCCGCCGGGCTGCTGAGATTCGCGGAAAGAGGCGCACAACTGGAACTCGACACCCTCAACTTCGAGCTGCGCCAGACCTATCGCGCTCAGGCCGAAGCACGCATCGCCCGTTGGGAATTGCTCGCGCAAAAACTGCGGGTGCTGCTGATGCCATTGAGCACGCAAAGCGAAATGGTCGAGCAGATGCGCGAGTTCCTCAATCCGCAGCGCCCGGGGAGCAGTCGATGAACGGCCTCGAACAACTGCAACCGCTGATTTCGCCGCCGCCGATCGACTTCTGGCCGCCAGCGCCGGGCTGGTGGCTGCTGCTGTTATTGCTGCCGCTGCTGGGCTTCGCCGTGTGGCGTTTGCGCCGGTTCATTCCGATCAAGAAACGCCCGATCGTGCGCGCCGAACAACCGCTCGACCCCGTGCGCATCGCCGCACTGGCCGAACTGGCGCAGATGCCCAAACCCTACGACGGCGCACCCGCCGGTGCCTGGCTGCAGCAGCTCAACGGTCTGCTCAAACGCCTGTGCCGCAACCACTACCCCTACAGCCAGAGTCACACGCTCAACGGCCGCAAATGGCTGGCGTTTCTCGACAACCGTTGCCCGGCCGCCGGCCTGACGCGCTGGATGGTGCTGGTCGAAGGCGCCTATAAACCCGAATGCAAACTCGACGACAAAGCCATCGCCGGCCTGACCCAAGCCGTCGACACCTGGATTCGCAAGCATGTTTGAATTCGCCTGGCCGTGGATCTTCGTGCTGCTGCCGCTGCCGTGGCTGATGCGTCTGGTGCTGCCGGTGGCCGACAGCGGCGAGCCGGCGCTGCGCGTGAGTTTCCTCTCCGACCTCGAAGGTCTGGCACGGCGCCGGGCCCGCGCCAACCTGCCGGCGTGGCGCCAGCAAGCACCGTTCCTGCTGCTGTGGCTGTTGCTGCTGAGCGCCGCGGCGCGTCCGCAATGGCTCGGCGAACCGTTGCCGATTGCCGCCAGCGGCCGCGATCTGCTGGTGGCGGTGGACGTGTCCGGCTCGATGGATTTCCCCGACATGCAGTGGCAGGACGAAGACGTCAGTCGCTTGTCGCTGGTTCAGCATCTGCTCGGCGATTTCCTTGAAAGCCGTGATGGCGACCGCGTCGGTCTGATCCTGTTCGGCAGTCAGGCCTATCTGCAGGCACCGCTGACGTTTGACCGGCACACCGTGCGCGTCTGGCTCGATGAAGCGCGCATCGGCATCGCCGGCAAGAACACCGCCATCGGCGATGCGATCGGTCTGGCGCTGAAGCGCCTGCGCATGCGTCCGGCACAAAGCCGGGTATTGATTCTGGTCACCGACGGCGCCAACAACGGCGGCGAAATCGATCCGTTGACGGCGGCGAAACTGGCCGCCAGCGAAGGGGTGAAAATCTACCCGATCGGCATCGGTGCCGACCCGCAAGACAGTGGCAGCACCGGCCTGCTCGGGGTCAATCCGAGCCTGGACCTCGACGAGCCGGCCCTCAAGGCCATCGCCAACGCTACCGGCGGCCAGTACTTCCGCGCCCGCGACGGCAAAGAGCTGCAAGCGATCCGCGACACCCTCGATCAGCTCGAACCGGTGACCCAGCAACCGACCCAGGCGCGCCCGGCGCAAGCCTTGTATCAGTGGCCACTGGCGTTGGCCCTGCTGCTGAGCCTGTTGCTGGTCGCCCGCGAATTGTGGCCGGACAACCCGCTGCAACGCCTGTTTACCAAGGAGCTTTATCTGCAAAGTCCGTTGCCTGACTGGCGCGAGCGTCTCAAGCGCCTGCGTCTGCGGAGGCGCCGATGATCGCGCTCTGGCCGCACTGGTTCCGCCCCTGGTGGCTGCTGCTCCTGCCGCTGCTGGGCTGGCTGATCTGGCAACTCTGGCACCGGCAGAAACGCGCCGGACGCTGGCAAATGATTCTGCCGCCGGCGTTCCACGCGACGCTGCTCAGCGGTGGCAATGGCCGCGCCAGCAAGCTGCCGTGGGTCGCCCTTGGCGTGGCGTGGCTGCTGACCATCGTCGCCCTGCTCGGGCCCAGTTGGGAGCGCGTCGAACAGACCAGCCAGAAACCTGCCGACCCGCTGGTCGTCGTTCTGGAGCTGACCCCGGAAATGCTCGCCACCGACTCGCCGCCAACGCGACTGGAACAGGCCCGGCGCAAGCTGTTCGACCTGTTGCAGGCACGCAGCGATGCGCAGACCGCGATCGTCGTCTACGCCGGCAGCGCGCACACGCTGGTGCCGCTGTCGGATGACCTGGCGACCAGCCACAATCTGCTCGACGCCCTCAAGCCCTCGCTGATGCCGGAAAGCGGCCATCGCGCTGATCTCGGCGTGAGCAAAGCATTGGCCTTGCTCAAGCAAGGCGCCCTCGGTCAGGGACGGATTCTGCTGATCGGCTCCTCGCTGACCGAAGAAGAACGCCAAGGCATTCGCCACGCCCTCGGCCAGCAATCGGCGCAACTGCTGATGCTCGGCATCGGCACCGCTGAAGGCGCGCCAATCGCTCAGGAGGACGGCAGTTTCCTCAAGGACGAACAAGGCGCGATCCGCGTGCCGCAACTCGACAGCCCGGGCCTTGGCGCATTCCTCGCCAGTGTCGGCGGCGAGTACCACAACGCGCGACTGGACGAGTCCGATTTGCGCGCCCTCGGCCTGCTCGATGGCCCGCGCAGCCTGCGCGACGATGGCCAGACCGTGCGCCTCGACACCTGGGCCGATCAGGGTTACTGGCTGTTGTTGCCGCTATTGCTGCTGGCTGCCTGCGCCGGACGACGTGGCTGGTTGTTTTGCCTGCCCTTGCTGCTGTGCCTGCCGCAGCCGAGCTACGCTTTTGACTTCGAAGACCTGTGGCTGCGCCCCGACCAACAGGGCCTGCACTTGCTCAAGCAGAAACGCCCGGCCGAGGCTGCCGAACACTTCGAAGATCATCAGTGGCAAGGGGTGGCGCTGTACGAGGCCGGCGATTACAGTGGCGCCGCTCAGCGTTTTGCCGAGGGCAGCGATGCCCGCGCCCACTACAATCGCGGTAATGCGCTGGCGAAAAGTGGTGAGCTGGAAGCGGCCATCGATGCCTATGAGCAAGCGCTGGAACTGCAACCGGATTTGCGCCCGGCACTGACCAACAAGGCCTTGGTGGAAAACCTGCTCAAGCAGAAGAACACCCCGCCACCGGTCGAACCACAGCCACAACCGGCGCAGCCAAATGTGCCCGGCGATGAACCACCGCCAGCGACCGCGCCGCCACCCGCGGTGAAAAGTGACACCCCGAGCGAGGCCCAGCCCGGCGAGTCGGCCAGCGAACCGCCACCGACCACCCCGCCGCAGCCGGGCCCCAACGAAGTGCCGGGCAGCGATGAAGCGGAAGAAACCGACACCGTACCGACGCTGCGCCCGAGCGAGGACAACCTCGAAGGCGAGCAGCGTCAGGCACTGGAACAATGGCTGGGCAAGATTCCGGACGACCCGGGCGAACTGCTGCGACGCAAATTCTGGTACGAACAGCAACAACATCAGGATCAGGAAAAAACTCGATGACCCGTTTCACCGCTCTCTTGCTGCCCCTGCTGCTCTGCATGGCCAACGCACAGGCGGCCGAGCTGACGGCCAGCGTGGATCGCAGTCGCCTGAACTCCGGCGAGACGGTCGAACTCACCCTCGAAACGGATGATGTCACGCAGTTCGGCAAACCCGACCTGACGCCGCTGGAACCGCTGTTCGAGGTGCGCGGCACACGTCAGGTCAACCAGTTGAACACCCTCAATGGCGACAATCGCGCCACCACGCGCTGGATCATCACCCTGCTGCCGAAAGAGAACGGCAGTGTGGTCATTCCGCCGTTGCAACTGGGTGAGGTGCAGAGCCAGCCGATCACCGTGCAAGTAATCGAGAGCGACAGCCGCGAAGAGAAAAACAATCCGGATCCGGTGTTCATCGAGGCCAGCCTCGACCAGTCCAGCGTGTATGTGCAGGCGCAAGCGATCCTGACCCTGCGCATCTATCACTCGGTGTCGCTGTACGACGACAGCAGCCTGACCCCGTTGCAGATTGCCGACGCGCGTATCGAGCAGTTGGGCGACACGCGCACTTACGAGAAAGACATCAACGGCGTGCGCCATGGCGTGATCGAGATGCGCTATGCGATCTACCCGCAGCACAGCGGCTTGCTGACCATCGCCCCGCAGACTTTCAGCGCCACACTGGTCGACACTCAGCCGGCTCAGGACGCGACCGCGCAAGGCCCGAAACCGGGCAAGCTGCTGCACGTCAGCTCCTCAGAGATTCCGCTGACGGTCAAACCAAAACCGCTGACTTACCCGGCCGATGCGCCGTGGCTGCCGGCACGCAGCCTGAGCCTGAGCGAAAGCTGGAACCCTGAGCCGGATCATCTTCAGGTGGGCGACTCCCTGACCCGCAGCCTGACGTTGAAGGCCGAAGGCCTGGCCAGTTCGCAGCTACCGGCCCTGCCCGCCACAGAGGCCAACGGCCTGCGCCGTTACCCGGATCAACCGGTGCTGAGCAACCAGAGCGGCGAGCGCGGCCTGATCGGCAGCCGTGAAGAACGCGAAGCGCTGGTGCCCAGCCGTAGCGGCAGCATCGAACTGCCGACCGTCGACGTAATCTGGTGGAACACCTTCGAAGATCATCTGGAACACACCAGCCTGCCGGCGCGCACCCTGCAAGTGGCCAACAACCCGAGCCTGCAGGTCGACACCCCGGCCGGCAACCTGCAACCGGGCACCGTCGATAACGATGTGCTGTGGTGGTGGAAACTCAGCACCCTTGTCCTCGCCTGCACCACCCTGCTCGGCTTCGGCCTGTGGTGGCGTGCGCGCTGGCAACCGGCGGTGCATCGCGCCGCCCAAACCGGCCCAAGCCCGCGCACCTTGATGGACGACATCAAGCGGGCGTGCCAGGCGAATGATCCGCAAGCGACGCGCCAAGCGCTGGATGCATGGGCGCGGCAGCAGCCGGAGACACTGGCGGACATGGCGGCGCGGTTTGTGCCATTGTCGGATGCCCTCGACGGGCTCAATGGCGCGCTGTACAGCGAGACCGGGCAGCATTGGCAGGGCGAGGATTTGTGGAGGGCGATCCGTACCATTCCGGCGGCGGAGCGGGTGCAGGATCCGGTGGGTGACAGCGGGTTGCCGCCGCTTTATCCGAAGTGAAAGGCAAAAGATCGCAGCCTGCAGTAGCTCCTACAGGGATCACGTGTAGGAGCTGCCGCAGGCTGCGATCTTTCATGCGTTGAAGGTGTTATGACGTTTGTTCACTTTCTGCCGCTTCAAGCAGTCGCGTCTCACGCATTCCCAGACCACGGGACAGCGCTGTGGCTTCGTAGAAGATTTTGCCGTTGAGCTGGTCGGCGACACCATCGCTGTTACCGCCGGCCGGGCCACGCCCCCAGGTCACGACTTCACCGCTGGAGGTCAGCGCAGCGAAGGCATGGGTGTTGCCATAAATGGCGCGGACGTTGATCAGTCGGGCCGCAATGGCCTCCGGGATTTCACCACCTCGATCAGCAGTCCCCCAGGCTACAACGGTGCCGTTGGCCCGCAGCGCGGCAAAAGCAACTCCTGCGCATACCACCTGGACGATGTCAGTCAATGCTGCAACCGGCGCCGGAATAGCCAGGTTTCCCCATCCCACTACACGCCCGCTGCTGAGCAGTGCGACGAATGATCCTTTGTTACCCGTTACCGTGCGGATATCTGTCAATAAGGCGATCGGCGCAGGAACGCTTGCGCCAGCTGAAGGGTACCCCCAAGCAACAACACTGCCATTGCTGCGTCGTGCGGCAAAGGCTGCTTCGGCCCCGCTCAGTTCCACAATGTCCGTAAGCAGTTTGATCTTGCCAGGCACGGATCCCCCGTAACCGTAGTCTCCCCATGCAACTACAGCACCATTGGCACGCAGGGCTGCAAAGGCGTAGCCGGTAGCGACTACATCAACAACGTCAATCAATGCCGCGATGGCCGCAGGCACATTACCTCCATAGGTTTGGTGCCCCCAAGCCACCACCGAACCATTAGCCCGAAGCGCAGCAAAGGCGTAGAGGTTGCCAATCACTCTGACGACATCCCTCAGGGCAGCTACCGGCTCTGGAAGAGCTGCACCCCAAGTAGGGCTTCCCCACGCCACCAGACTCCCATCACGACGTAGCGCGACAAACGCATAACCGTTGCCGCTTACCGCTACGATATCCCGTAAAAGACTGATAGGTTCCGACACCTCTCCTCCGTTTCCACTCAGCCCCCAAGCCACTACCCCACCAGTGGCCTGTCGTGCCGCAAAGGCATAGCCGCAGGCACTCAACGATATGGCATCGGATATGTCCGGTAACGAATCCCCCAGATCCCCACCACGGGCAGGCTTACCCCATGCCACCAGGGCTCCACGCTCAGTCCGTGCCGCAAAGGCCGCGTTGTTTGCTCCCTCGCCGGATATAAAATTCCCGTTCCCGCACAGGTTCTGCGGATTGATCGTCACCTGATCATCGCTGATCCGCACATGCAGCAGCCGGTCCGGACGGGTGTCACGGAACGTCGCACCACTAACCTCGCCCTCCTCGCCGTTATAACGCCACCAGGCCTTGACCGGCTGCCGGGTGGTTGCATCCAGCGCGGTCAACCACGCAGTCCCGCCGCCATACATCTGGTAATTACCCCGCGAGCGCGCGCCCATCACCAGCAAGCGTCCTGTCCCCAGCGAT